>CAIVKC010000001.1 GCA_903906365.1 uncultured Bacteroidota bacterium
ATTTGAAAAATATCTGTTTGACCTACGCTCAGGAAATTACAACGGGGCGGGCTCATGGAAAAGGGGATGGAAAACCGGTCAGCTATTTACTGAATGCTCAGTTTTTTAATCATGGTAGCCCGGCCATTATTGAGCTCTATCAGGTACAGGCCCCTGGGCAGCGCGCCGGTATTTAAGGTGAGGGTATTGCCCTGCTGGCTGGCCGGGATGGAAAGGGATTGTCCAAGACTGTTGAGCAGGCGCACCTGCATGGAGGACAGGCCTTCGGAGCGGATGGTAACATAATTTCGGGCGGGATTGGGAAACAGCTCCACTTCGGAAAAACCCGGTGAATGACTGGTCTGTTTTATTTCGGAAAAAGTAGTCTTGCCGTCAAGGTCCGTAATGCGTAAGCGGTAGTAGGAACGCCCTTCCAGGGGATGGGCGTCGGTGGCTGCATAATGCTGCCCGCTGTTTGCCGTGCTTTCCGCGGGGGTTACCTCCTGCAGGTCCTGCCAGGAGAGACCATCCCGGGAACGCTGGACGGTAAAATGGCTTATACTGAATTGGGCGGAAGTGGCCCAGCTTATCTGCACAGCTTCCGGGCCGCTCTGGACCTCAAAGGATGACAGCACGACCGGAAGGGGAATACTGGTTGTCAGGGTCAGGTTGTCAAAATAACCATCCACCGAGGTTCCATTGACGCTTTTGGCCAGCAGCCTTACCCGGACATAGCGGGTCCCAACGGGGGCCTGCGTGGTGAAGGTATAGAGTTTCCAGGCGTTGATATTGCTCTGGAAGCCTGAACTGTAGGCGGTCCCCAGCACGGTGGTTTTGGTGGCGTTGCGGTATTCGACAATGATCTCCGACTGATCTGCCGGTGACTGGTTATACACCTGCATGTAGCCGGTAAAAGTGAAATAATCCCAGCCGTTGTCTATAACCTCCGCATTGAGGGTGACATTCACGTCCTGGTCGAGTTCATAGGTGGCCGTACCAACCGAACCCGAAGGGGCGCAGCCCGGGTAAAAAAAGTAGGATCCGTTCTCGGCTGCCGGAAATCCGTTCAGGTTTTGGATGATGCGCCATCCGCTGGCATTATAACAACCCGCCCCGGTGGTGGCGATGGAAATGACCGTCCACCCGTTGGTGGCCGGGTCACCCGATTCCGCATTGCCGTTCACCAGGAGGTTCTGGGCGTTAGAACGCCCTGATAATAGCAATAAGATTATAACGGATAGGTATAATTTCATCACCCCCCTAAACGTCTTTTTTGTAAGTATTAGTATGTATATAAAAGACCAATATTTACTTAAAAATCAGGTATGTTGGGGATTGGATGAATACACCAGACGGCAGGGCTGCCCCTGCATGGGATGGAAGGGATTTACCGGGAAACTGCCCGGTCCGGGGATGGCTGTGGCCGGGGAGGGCCTGGTTTTGTGGGTAAACGGAACCAGCCGTTCCCGGAGGAACGGCTGGTTTGGGTCTGATGTCCGGATATCCTACCTTTTATCAGGATGGGGTACCTGGACCCTTTTTATTACCGGTTTATAATTTTACCAGTTTCTGGTTGACCGTCTCCCCGTTGGGAAGGCTGACATGCACCACATAATTGCCTACCGGCAGGGAACTGATGTCAATGGTACTTGAACTACCCTGCAGCTGGGTTACGGATACCGGCTGACCAGACTGGCTGAAGATCTGAGCCCGGATGTTTTCCCCGTAGGCAAGGGCCTGGGTCTGGATCTGAATATGGGTGCGGGCAGGATTGGGCCAGATTTGAACGCTTTTTGCCCTGCCCGCGATCTCTATGGATTGAATGGTGGAAAAGCTGCTTTGACCATCCAGGTCCTTTTGCCGGATCCGGTAATAATTGATGCCGGCGGCGGGGTTGGCATCTGTAGCCTGATAGCTGACCTGGCCTTCAGAGGGCTGGTTATCCAGGCTGGCAATATTTTCCCAGTTGCTGCCATCCCGGCTGCGCTCGACGGCGTAGCCCTGGTTATTAACCTGCTGGTCCACGGACCAGTTCAGCAATACCGAACCGTTGTTTTCCAGCACGGCTGAAAAACCAGTCCATGAAACGGGCAATACCCCGATGGGATAGCTGCAGGAAGTCAGGTCTGCGCCCGAGCCTGCAACACTAAAGGTTCCCAGGTGGGAGAGGGTATAGTTGTTTTGCAGCAAATACAGGTCGTTGGGGGTGGACATATAAATTTGTCCGGTCGTATTGAAAGCGATGCCGGCAAATACAATTCCGCCCGGGGTGGTGGTAGTGGGTGCGATCAGCTGGGTTACTGAAATATTGGCCGTAACGGAGGTTGGCAGGGGGGCATTGATCCGGAAAAGACCCCAATGGGCGGAACTGGAAGCCACGATCCACATATTGCCCAGACCGTCGATGGCCATATCCCCGCTGGTGAGCGAACTGAAGTTGGAGGAGGTATTGTTATTAAACTGGTCGGTGTATACAGATCCTATCAGGGTCCAGGTGTTGGTGGGAATATCATAATAGCAGAGGTTGCCATTGCCATCCAGGCAGTAATAGGCCATGCCGTTGAAACTGACGCAACCCCTGTTCACCCCTGCTGTAATGGGACTGTTGGCCAGTACGGTATAGGTATTGGTGGCCGGGGTAAAGGATACAAATTTCTGGGTAGCGCTGCTGCCGCCGTTTTCAAAAAAGTAAAAAGTCTCGTTGGTCGCATTGTAGCCAATGGCGTTGGCCGAAGAAGAACCCCCGGGATAGGCCGGGTTCATGGCAGCCGCCACCGTGGCATTGCTGACCGTGATGGGCAGGATATTACCTGAATTGGACAGGCCATATATAGTAGTCAGGGGTGCACTGCAAACCTGGGCATCGAGCTGCTGCAGGGAAAGAATGCTTACCAGTAAAGCAGCTGCGGCTTTAGCGGCAGGCTGGGAAAAAAGGGTACGGATCGTTTTCATAATATAGGCTTTGGGCGTTTGAATGATCTTTTTAAGGATAGGCAGTTTTTGTAGGCTGCCGGATAATACCCTTATTCAAACAAGGGGCCATTTACGTATAATTATGATATACAGTAGGTTAAAACACTTAACAAGTCCACTTGTTTTCCAATTTTGGGAAATTCATTCCCAATGGAGGGGGCCCAAACAGCCCTGACAACCGGGGAATGCAGCGGAAGGGATTTTCGGTTATCCATCGTAAGTCCGGCCCCTTTCCAAGGATTTAATTGACGGGTACGTAATAAATTCCTTAAATTTATCACCACGTAAAATGTGTTATTTATGAAAAAGTATCTTTTGCTGTCAGTACTGGTTTGTTCCATGGCCCTTGCCTTTGCAGGCGATAAGGGAACCTGGACGGGCTATATCAGCGACTCCCATTGTGGTGCCAAAGGCAACAAGGAAGGCCATGCCGATTGTGCCGCCAAATGCATCAAGGATGGGGCTTTACCGGTTTTCGTGGTGGGTGATAAGGTATACACCATCACCGATACCAAGAAAGTCTCCAAATTCATCGGCCAGAAGGTTACCATCACGGGAACCATCACCGGCGAAGCCCTGGAAATCGAAAAGATCAGCAAGTAAACCAGCGGCCTGATGGGTCCTGGCAAATGTCCGGATGATTGCTATGCCCGGCCGGGAGTGCCATGCAGACAATGCATGCTGCTCCCGGCTTTTTGATGTCCCCCAAGCCGCCCCCACCCCGCCCTGTTCACTGGCTGGATGAATCAATGCATTCCCCCCATTCCATTAAATACCTCGATCATGAAATGCTTCCTGTTTGGGATTTCCCTTATTTGCACGCTGGCCTTTTTCAGGCCAAAGCAAAGAACCTGGGTGGCCATCGGCGATTCCATCACCTACCTCAATGAACATCCCGATGAGACCGGGAACCGTATTACCAAGGGTTATATGACAAGGGTAGTGGAAAAAATGCCGGATATACACTACACAAACCTGGGCTACAATGGCTGGACCTCCCGCAACATCGCGGACAGCATTGACCATATCGGTCTTGTACCCGCCGATATATATTCCATATTTCTGGGCACCAACGACTGGTGGCAGGGCCGTCCCCTGGGAACCCTGCGTGACTACACCGGACATACGGGGTCGGGTACCCTATATGGTTCCTTTGCGATCATCATCAGCCGCATCCGGGCGCTGTCCCCGGCGGCCCGGATCGTACTGATAACACCCCTGCAACGCGCGGATTTTGTATACATCGGGGATATGAACAACAATGCCTGGGGTTCCTACAAACCCAAAAACGGGCAAACCCTGGCCCAATTTGCCGGGGCCATTTCTGAGATCGGCCGACTGGAGCATATTCCCGTGGTGGATCTGTACAATGAGCCCAGGCTGGATATCAAACAACTGGTCCGGTTCAAATACCTCAGGGACCCCCGCACGGGTCAGTACCGGAATTATCGCTATCCGGATTTTACTACCGTTCCATTCCATCCGGGTACTGACCCTTATCCATACCCGAAGGAGGCCATCGGGATGACCTATGACGGACTCCATCCCTCAGACCAGGGCTTTGAAATAATTGCCGGATTGCTCCTGCGGGTTCTGAAACAATAAACAGGCCACCGCTCCTGCCCCCGCATCCAGGACGGGTTTATCCTGCTGGCAGGGCACAAGCCGCTGTTGTCAACAGGCCGGTGGGGGGGGGAAGGTTCGTTCATCTGGGGCAGTATGAACTTTTGATGAACTGACCAGGGTGCAGGAACTGGTTTGATAAATTTAGATACATTGCAAATATGAATACAATCCCCCGCCTTGCCGTATGGCTGTTAACCCTGCTGGCCACCTCTGTGTTAAATGCCCAGCAGGCCGATCCCAATGCTTATGTTCCCCTTCACAAAAAATCAGACTGGACCGTGGCCAATGCGCACAGCCACAACGACTACCAGCATAAAAAAAAATCGTTTACGGCCGCCTACGCGGCAGGTTTTGGTTCCATCGAGGTGGATATATTTCTTTCCCACGACTCGCTCTTTGTCGGGCATGAACCCGAAGATATCCAGCTCCACCGGATGCTCCGACCCCTCTACCTGGATCCGCTGGCAGCCAATATCCGCCGGCATGGCGGGTATCCCTACGCAGATACCAGCCGTCGGTTGCAGCTGCTGGTGGACATAAAAACAGATTCCATCGCCACCCTCGATGCCCTCCTGCAGCATCTTCGGTCCTATCCGGATATTATCCGGTGCCGGGGGCTGTCCATCGTCATTACCGGAAACAGGCCGCCAGTGGATGCATGGCCGAATTACCCTTCCTTCATATATTTTGACGGCAGCATCGGTCAGACCTATCCCCCCGCCCTGCTGCCTAAGATTGCCATGATCAGCGGAGACCTGGAGGATTTCATAAAATGGGATGGAAAATCAACCCTCTCCTCCCGGCAGGCAGGGACCCTGTCCGCCATTATAGAGGGCATTCACAGGCAGGGTAAAAAGGTTCGCTTCTGGGATGCCCCTGATTTTAAAAACAGCTGGCTCCAACTGATCGGGGCAGGCGTGGACTGGATCAATACAGATCATATTGAGCGGCTGGCCGGATTTCTGGGTAATTGATGGTTGGGCGCCGCCCCGCCCCTTTAGCCCTCCTCCGGTGAAAGGGAACTTTTGAATGCGGCTACAGGCCATTATGCCCCCGGGACCCGCCATGGGAGCGGCCCTCCGCCTGTACCGTCCCCTTCCTTTTTTGCCCCTAAGCCAGCGGGTCTCCTTCCCTGGTTTGGAGCAGCATTGACTTACCCCGGGTCAAAAAGGCCTCCTGGTAAATTCACGCAATCGATTGATATTATATTAGTTTACCATTTAATCTTAAATTAGTCCTGGCTGCCAAAAAAAAGGCAGCACTAGAACGGCTAAGGCTGAAGCCGGATGCCCGGTTGAACCGGCCAGGTTCCGGATTTTTTTGTTAACTTACATTACTCTGATTGTCAGCAAATTTGCCGTCATGAAAAAAGCATTCATTTTAGCCATCCTTCTGGGGTCGGTTCTTGCGCTGGTTAATATTTCCTGCCACTGGGGCTCTTCCAATCATCCGGCACCGGAGCAGGGTGGTAAAGTCAGTTACAATTTCCAGATCCGGCCCATCCTTTCAGACAAGTGCTTTAACTGCCATGGCCCGGATGCCAACAAACGCCAGGCCGGCCTCCGGCTGGATATTGCAGCAGAGGCCTACAAGGCCCTGCAGGATCATCCGGATGCCCATGCGCTGGTTCCTTTCAAGCCGGAATCCTCCGAATTATACATACGCGTCAGTGCTAAGGATACTTCCCTGCAGATGCCCCCTGCCTCCAGCCACCTGCCCGGTCTGACAGAGGAAGAACAGCGGACCATCCGCAGATGGATCGAGCAGGGCGCCGTCTATGAACCGCATTGGGCTTTCATCGCGCCCCGTAAACCGGAGCTGCCCGTCGTAAAAAACACGGCATGGCCCAAAAACGAGATCGACTATTTTATACTGCAGCAGTTGGAAAAAAGAGGGCTGGAACCCAACGGGGAAGCCGAGAAAGCCAGGCTGCTCAAAAGGATTTCGCTGGACATCACCGGCCTGCTGCCCTCCCCGGAGCTGCAGCAGCGTTTCGCGCAGGACTCCCGGCCCGACGCCTATGAGCGTATGGTCGACGAGCTGCTGGCCGATTCAGCCTACGGCGAACATATGGCCGTCCCCTGGCTGGATGTGGCACGCTATGCGGATTCCCATGGATACCAGGATGACAATTACCGTTCACAGTGGCCCTGGCGCGACTGGGTGATCCATGCATTAAATAAAAACATGCCCTATGACCAGTTCGTCACCTGGCAGCTGGCCGGCGATTTGTTGCCCGATTCCAACCGGGAGGCGCTGCTGGCCACGGGCTTCAACCGCAACCACAAGATCACCGAGGAAGGCGGTGTGATCGATGAGGAATACCGCGTGGAATATGTTACAGACCGCACCAATACGCTGGGCCGGTCCCTGCTGGGGGTATCCATCGAATGCGCCAAATGCCATGACCATAAATATGATCCCTTCAGCCAGAAGGATTATTACAGCCTGTTTGCCTTTTTCAATAACGTTCGGGAAGTGGGCATTGAAGGCACCGTCGGCGGACCGGAGACCTACGCCAAACACCCGCGCATGCAGATTACCCCGCAGGACCTGCAGGGCGTGCTGAATTTCATTCATAAAAAAGACACGCTCAAACTCGAAGTGTCCGTGATGGGAGACCGGGATACGGTCAGGCCCACCTACGTGCTCACCCGCGGGGCCTACGATATGCACGGACAGGAGGTGCAACCCTCCACGCCGGCTTCGATCCTGCCCTTCAATCCGGCCTATCCCAAAAACAGACTTGGACTGGCCAAATGGCTCTTTGATCCGGCCAACCCGCTCACCGCCAGGGTGTATGTAAACCGGGTATGGCAGGAGCTTTTCGGCCGGGGGATTGTCAAATCCGCAGCGGACTTCGGCATGCAGGGAGACCTCCCTTCCCATCCGGCCCTGCTGGACTGGCTGGCCGTGGATTTCAGGGAACACGGATGGAATATCAAAAGGCTCCTGCGACAGATCATGACCTCCGCCACCTACCGGCAGAGCGCGGTGAGCACACCCGAAAAGATCAAAGCTGACCCTGAAAACATATATCTCTCCCACGCACCCCGCATCCGCATGCAGTCGGAGATGATACGTGATATGGTCCTTTCCACCAGCGGTCTGCTTAACCGTGAAATCGGCGGCATAAGCATCAAACCCTACCAGCCCCCGGGCCTCTGGGAACTGGCCTCCTCCGGAAGAGGGCTGCTGAGGACCTATAAGCAGGACCATGGGCCCCTGCTCTACCGCCGCGGGATGTACGTATTTATCAAAAGAACGGTGCCCCCGCCCATACCCATGATCTTTGATGCCAGCAACCGCGACCAGTGCGAAGTAAGGAGACTGCGCACCAATACCCCGCTGCAGGCCCTGGTCATGATGAACGATACCACCGTACTGGAATCGGCCCGCGTGCTGGCCGTACGCCTGCTGCAGACCACGGGGGCAGGGGAAGCTTCCATCAATGAAGCGTTCCGCCGGATCCTGTGCAGGGAGCCGCAGAAAAACGAGACCCAGCTGCTGGTGGACTACTGGAATGAGCGGCTGGCTTACCTTCAAGCCCATCCCCAGACCGCCGCCGACCTGCTGCATGTAGGGGAATACCCCGTCGACGAGAGCCAGCCTGCACCCAGGGCAGCCGCCATGATGCAGGTGCTGGAAATTATTTATAACATGGAGGAAGCCATTACAAAATCCTGATTATGGAAAAAGAAATACTGGAGCACGGACTCAACCTGAACCGCCGCCGTTTTTTAGCCAGCCTGAGCGTTGGCCTGGGTACCGCCGCGCTCGGTTCCCTGCTGATACCGGACCTCTTTGGCGGGTCCGAGTCGGAAAAGGATTTTGTGCCGGGGATACCGCATTTTGCCCCCAAGGCCAAAAAAGTCATCTACCTGTTTCAGAACGGGGCTCCCTCCCAGCTGGATTGTTTTGATTACAAGCCGCTGCTCAACCAGATGATTGGTCAGGACCTGCCTGCCTCCATCCGCAACGGTCAGCGCCTGACGGGCATGACCTCGGACCAGAAAAAATTCCCGTTGGTGGGATCGGCCTTTAAGTTTGCCAAGCACGGACAGTCCGGCGCCTGGATCAGCGAGGCCTTCCCTTATATGGCCGGAGTGGCAGACGACCTGTGCATCATCAAATCCATGCATACCGAGGCCATCAATCATGATCCGGCGCTGACCTTTTTCCAAACGGGCGCCCAGCAGGGCAACCGGCCCAGTATCGGATCCTGGGTGAGCTACGGGCTTGGTACGGAAAACAAGAACCTGCCTGCTTTTTGCGTATTGCTCTCCAAGGGAAAAGGCAATGGCCAGGGGGTCTATTCCAAACTCTGGTCCAACGGCTTTTTGGATTCCATCCACCAGGGCGTTCAGTTCAGCAGCGGGGACAATCCCGTCCTGTACCTCACCGACCGCAATGGCCTGGACAGGGTCAGCCGCCGAAAAATGATCGACAAAATCGCGGCCCTCAACGAAATCAGTTACCAGCAGTTCGGGGATGGCGAAATCGCCACCAAGATCAAACAATATGAGATGGCCTACCGCATGCAGACGGCTGTTCCGGAAATCATGGACATCAGCAAGGAGTCCGATGACATTGTCAAACTCTACGGTTCCGACTGCATGATACCGGGAACCTTTGCGGCCAACTGCCTGCTGGCCCGCAAACTCTCTGAAAACGGAGTGCGTTTTGTGCAGCTCTACCACCAGGGATGGGACCAGCATGGAAACCTGCCGGTGGAGATGAAAAAACAGGCCGTCGATGTGGACCAGGCTTCCGCCGCCCTCATTACTGACCTCAAGCAAAGGGGACTGCTCGACGAAACCCTGGTCATCTGGGGCGGCGAATTCGGCCGCACCAATTTCTGCCAGGGAAAAATGACCCCCGATAATTACGGCCGTGACCACCATCCCCGCAGTTTCAGTATCTGGATGGCGGGCGGCGGCATCAAACCGGGCATCGTGCATGGGGAGACCGATGAGTTCGGATACAATGTGGTCACTGACCCGGTGCACGTGCATGACTTCCAGGCCACACTCCTGCACCTGCTGGGACTGGACCACGAAAGGCTCACCTTCCGCCTGCAGGGCAGGCGCTACCGGCTCACGGACGTGGAGGGAAATGTGGTCAAAGCCATTTTAGCATAAACAAAATCTGAATAACGATGATGAACAGGCGTAATTTTCTGCATGCAGCCGGCGGGCTGGTTCTTGCCAAGGATATTTTTAAAAGACCGCAGGGGCCCGTCTACGGCCACAACGGAATGACCTACCGCATGGATGCCAAATGGGGTGCGCTGAACCCGGACAAATACCCGGTCAACGACTGCCATGAAATGGTTCAGGACAGCCAGGGCAGGATCGTCCTGCTTACCAACGAAACGAAGAACAATATTTTGGTCTATAATAAATCTGGCCGGCTGCTCACCAGCTGGGGACATGAATTCCCCGGAGCCCACGGTCTGACCCTGCATGTGGAGGATGGGAAGGACACCCTGTACATCACCGACACAGCCCGCCACCAGGTTTTCAAAACCACCATCGAGGGCAAACTGCTGCTCACCATCGATTACCCGGCAGAAACCGGCGTATACAAGGCCAAGGAGGATTTTGTGCCCACCGAAACGACGGTACTGGACAATGGCGATTTTTATATCGCTGACGGATATGGTTCCCAGTATGTTATTCATTATGACTACCAGGGCAGGATCAAACATTTTTTCGGAGGCGGGGGAGATAAGGACGAAAACCTGGACAATGCCCATGGCATCACCGTGGACAGGCGAAAGGGGGAACCCAGCCTGCTGGTAACCGACCGCACCCGCAACTGCTTTAAGCGTTTTAGCATGGATGGTAAACTGCTGGAAGTAATCAAACTCCCCGGCGCCTGCGTATGCAGGCCGGTGATCCATGGGGAACATTTATATGCGGCCGTCCTGCGGTCCCCCAACCTGGATGCCGAAAAGACGGGCTTTGTCACCATCCTGGACAAGGATAACCGGGTGGTCTCCAATATTGGCGGCACCGAACCGGTTTACCGCGACGGGCAGCTGCAGCAAATGGCGCAGGCAGATAAGATTTTTGTGCATCCCCACGACGTATGCGTGGATGATGAGGAGAACCTCTATGTTGCCCAATGGGCCTCCGGCAAAGTATATCCCTATAAATTCAACCGAGTATAAGATTTTTCAATCCCTGTAGATGCAGACAAGTAAGAAATGGTTTGAAGGCCTGTTGCTGGGCGGACTGGTATTCCTGTTTTTCCTGCTGTTATTTGAGCAATGGATCCACGTACCCTCCTGGCTCCAGGTAGCCGGACGGGCCCATCCCCTGTTTGTACATTTTCCGATCGTACTGGTGCTGCTGGTCCTGTTGCTGTACTGGATTCCGGCCGACCGGGGGACAGGAGGCATCGATCCCAGGGGACGGGGCGCGGAACTGCTGCGCCTGATCACAGCCCTTTCTGCTGTGTTTGCCGCGATTATGGGCCTGATTCTTTCTCTGGACGGGGAAAGAGGGGGGTCGGTCCTTTTCTGGCATAAATGGGGTGGCACCCTGGTAGCGCTGCTGGCGGCTGGGTATTATTTTTATTACCCCAGATTGCTGGCCAGCCGGAGACTCGGAGGTCCCCTGACTGTATTGGGAGCCGTTTTTGTACTGCTGACCGGCCATTGGGGCGGCAACCTGACCCACGGGGACGACTACCTGCTGGCCCCGGTCATGAAAAAAGGCCGTGTCCACGTGGCGCCTGAAAAGGCCCTGGCCTATGAACATGTCATCCGGCCCATCCTGGAGGAAAAATGCGTCAAATGTCATAATTCCGGGACCGCCAAAGGGGGACTGGTTATGGACAAGATCCAGGGGCTGCTCTCAGGGGGTAAGTCCGGAAAACTTTTCGTGCCGGGCAAGCCCGATCTGAGTCTGATCCTGGAGCGCATTCACCTTCCTGAGGAAGAAAAAAAACACATGCCCCCTTCCACCAGGTCCCAGCTGACGGCCGAGGAAACCAAACTGATCACCTACTGGGTCCGCGCGGGCGCTCCCATGCTCAATACCCTGGTCAGCCTCCCGGGACGCGACAGCTTCCGGCTGCTGGCAGAGCAGTGGCTCCGGGCAGGGGATAATGAAGAAGAACAGGTGGTCTATGATTTTTCAGCCGCCGATGACAAAAAGATTGCCGCCTTAAGCAACAACTACCGGGTGATCGAACCGCTGGGCCGCAATTCCCCCGCCCTTTCTGTCCATTATTATGGCAGGAATGTCTTTACGGGTAAATCACTCGATGAACTGCTGGAAATTAAAAAACAGGTCACCGAACTGAACCTGGCCAGGATGCCGGTATCCGACAATGATCTGTCCACGGTCTCCAAACTGGAGAACCTCCAAAAGCTCAACCTCAACTATACCGATATCACAGACAAGGGACTCCGTACGCTGGCAGCACTCAAAAAACTGACCTCTGTCTCCCTGTCGGGAACGGCCATCGGCGCAGCCGCCCTGGGGGAGTTCCTGGGATTGCCGTCCCTGACCGAAGTGTACGTCTGGGATACCCGGATTGACACCCTGCAGATCAGCTCCCTGCAAAAAAAATACAAAAAACTGCATATTGAAGAAGGCTTTGTCGATAACGGACACCTCAATATCACCTTAAGCTCACCGCTGGTCGATGTCGAAGACAGCGTTTTCAAAACCGCCATCCGGGTAACCATGCACCATCCCTACAAGGGGGTGCAGATCAAATTTACCCGGGACGGCTCGCTGCCCGACAGCAATCATGGTGAGATTTACAGCGGTCCGGTGGTATTTGACACCACCACTTTTTTGGTGGCAAGGACCTTTAAGCCGGGCTGGCATCCCAGCCGGCCGTCTAAACAGGATTACCTGCAGTCCCTCAAGCCGGACTCGATCCGCTTTATCAATAAACCAGATACCCTTTATAAAAACGTTCCTCCCGAAGTGCTCTATGACGGCGGGATCGGAAAGGATGAAAATACCAGCGGGGGCCTCAAGCTCAATTCCGAGGACGGGTCCTGGCTGGGTTACCGCAAAAACGAGGCCTCCTACTATATCTACATGAAAAGGGATACCCTCCTGAAAAGGATCGTTTTCTACACGCTGACGCAGCCAAATTTTGATAATTTTCCGCCTTCCAGGGTTCAGCTCTGGGGAGGGCCCAGCAAGACCCAAATGCACCTGATGGGCAGCTGGAACCCCGCCCCCCTTAAAAGCAGCGATGATACCCTGGCCATTGCCGGGCACACCCTTTCCTTTAGCCCAACCAGGGTCCGCTGCCTGCGAATGGTCGTGACACCCCTGAAAAAAATGCCGGAATGGAGTGCCAACAAAGGCAAACCCGCCCGGCTATTCATCAGTGAGATCCTCATTGATTAACCGGCGGGGGCCGGATGCAGTCGGGTTATGGATGACTGAAGCTGCCTTAGGGGTATCTAGTGCGCTTTATTCACTGATCCATTTCCGCCGAATGGAACGCTTTTTTAAAAATCCGGTGGTATGCTTCGCGCCGGACCGCAAGGGAATTGAACCCCTTAAGATCCCCCATACCGGTCGGTTTGGCCATATATAATGCCGGCCGGCTCTGGGCTCTGATAACCCGATACCGCCAAAAAGCTGGGGTGAAAGCCCAATCAATGCATCTATCAAAATGGGAATAAAAAACAGGCTGCTTTCCAAACGGTCAGCCCGCAGCGCCCCCGGCGGGCAGCGCAGCGGGTAAAATCATCGATGATCCAAAGCCTGTCCATTGAACAGCCTGAAAAGAATACCGGTGCTTCAAAATACCCATGCCGGCACAAAAAAAGGCCGTCTCCACTCTAAAGAGGAGACGGCCTTTTAAAACTGGGGATGCCCATTGAAAGGAGTTTGTCCGGCTAGGAAGCCGGCATTCCTATCCGGGGTCTTATTTTTTCTTTTTTGTTTTCTTTTTATCGGCAGGGGCCGGGGGAGCCGGGCTGAGGTCCTTTACCCGCATGTGCCTGAATTTTACCACATCGCCGTGTCCCAGAAATCCCAGGTGTCCTTTTACGTTAGCCAGGCCCGGATGCTCCTTATGGTCCATCGTGCCATTTTTTATGGCATCCGCAATATCGCCGTCCAGGATCGTGGTTCCGTTGAGGACCACTTTGATATGGGTGCCAACGGCTGTGATCTCCTCCTCGTTCCATTCGCCGGTTGGCCGCAGGAATCCGCGTTTGGCGGGTATGACCCCGTACACGGAGCCGTGGTACTGATAGGGATGCAGGTTCCGGTAGATCTCGGCTTCATTGTCAAGCACCTGGATCTCCATACCCACATAGGCGGCATCCCCTTCCAGCGGGGCACGAATGCCGATGCCGTTGTTGGCAGCGGGGGTGAGCTGAAACTCAAAGCGGTATACGAAATCCTGGTATTCGTTTTTGGTGTATAGGTTACCGTGGTTGCCGCCAATGGGGTGCACGGCAATGGCGCCGTCCTCAATGGTATATTCGGTGGTATTGCCCGTCCACTGGTGCATGTTGGTGCCGTCGAAAAGCAGCTGGAAACCCTGATTTTTCTCCTCATCGGAGAGCGCATAGGGGGTTGTCCGGGGCAGTTCATCAATATAAATGTCGCGGTAGGATACGTGCCGGCCATGGGCCTGGAGTTCGATTTGTTCTTCCGCGAAAATGGGCAGGCTGCGATCCCAGTAATTTTCCAGGATGATATTGTCCACCACCAGCACCCCGTTGAGGTATACGGTGACGCGGTCCCCTTTCATGAGGATGTGAAAGCTGTTCCAGTCTCCGATGGCATTGTCGGCCAGCACCAGGGGTTTGCTTTCATAGACCGTATTATTGTAGAGACCACCCGATCCGACCTGGGCACCAACATCGCGGCGGGAGGTATCCCAGATCTGCACCTGGGGGGAACCACGCAGGTAGATGCCGGCATCGCCATCCGGGTCGATCTTCCAGTCTACGTACATGTCAAAATCGCCGTATTTTTTTACCGTGCAGAGATTCTCCCCGTTACCGCTGAATTCCAGGATGCCGTCCCGTACAGACCAGCTTTTGCGCATGTCCTCATCGGCTTTTTCCTGGGCCTTCTGCAGGGTGGCTGCATCCATCTGGGCTCTTTTGATGGGGTTTTCCACCAGTCCCTTCCAGCCGGTGAGGTCCTTTCCGTTGAACAGGGGGACCAGGCCCTCGCCGGAGGGCATATCGTGTAGGAATTTGCGGATAGCCTGCTGCTGGTATTGACTGTCTCCGCCTTTTAGCCGGGTGATGGTCTTTTCCAGCAGGCTGCGGACCAGGGCTCCCTCTGCCACCCAGCTGTGCTGGGAAAGGGCGATATCCATTACGGCGGAAGCGGCCTGGGCTGAGAGATCGGGGTTATCCAGGTATTTGCCGGCAAATACCATGGCTATAAAAGTATGGCAACGCTGCACTTCCTCCAGGACGGCCTGCTGCTGGGGGACTGTTTTGGCAATATCCATCGCCTTGCGCAGCATCAGCAGACGCTGGTCGTCGGGGTAGGATGATTTGCTGATGAGATGAATATATCCTTTGAAGGCCTCCTCAAAATAGGGTTCGGCACCCGGCTGTCCGGCGATGGCAAACAAGGGGGTCGCAGCCGAGGCGTTGGGCCATTTGGAAAGGGCGCCCACTACGGCGGCTCTGGCGGCCGCGTCACCGCCCGCGAAGGCTCCGTAGACAGTCTCCAGGGACTGTTTGCTTCCGATGCCGCCCAGGATTTCATAAAACAGGGGCCGCTTTTCCAGGGGCGCCGCCTGCATCTGGGCCAGGATCAGTCCGGTCCTTTGGGCCGTATCCCGGATTTCCGCACTGCCCGCCACGATGGCATCCTGCAGGGCATGGATATCGGCTGGCGCCTGGGCACTGAGCAGCAGCGGGTAGAGGCTGGGCAGGGTGGACTGGGTGGACATGGTCCGCAGTGCCGCATAGGCGGCACTGCTTACCACCGGATCGGTACTTTTTACCAGCGGAAGCACATCTCCGATACGGGAGCTGGCGGAACGGGCAGCCAGCACTTCAATCATGGCCGCTTTTGGCGCGGCTGGCAGCAAAGGCAGTGCCTGTCCGATTTTATCGGTAAGGCCGTTGCCCTTCATGACCAGCAACGCTTTTTGAACCGCGTTAATATCTTTGGGATTGTTTTTCTGAAGCAGGTCCAGCAGGGCAGGCAGCGCCTCGGCCTGGCCAATCATTGCGGCAGCCGCTATGGCATGGATCCGGACGGAGTCGTCGCCATCGGTGAGGGCGGCCGTAACGGCCCCCAGGGCTTCCCTATTGCGGCTGCGGCCGAGCATGGTGATGATAGCGGCCTTGAGCGGTTTATTTTTTTCCGAAGATTTGAGCTTTTTCAGCCATTCCTCCGTGGCCGCGGGGCCTGACAGGGGAAGGGCGTATTTGAGGGCCGCTTCACGGTAGTCCGCATGGCTGTTGTCCACCGACGACAGGAGCAACGGGAGGCTTTTGTCTCCCTGTATTTCCACCAGCAGTTTCAGGGCCGCCGTGTGGGCAATGATTGCGGATTCGCCTGAGGTTTTCTTGTAGAGGAGTTTGGCCAGTTTTTCTGCCTGGGGTTTGGATGCGCCCTGGGAAAGCTGCCGGGTATAATCGATAAAGGCCGTCAGCGCACCGGATTTGTCAAAGGAAAATCCCGATTTCTGGGCGGCCGCGGTAAGGACCATTTCAGAGGAGGGGGCAGCGATCCGTCCCAGCGCGTAGAGGCTGAGCCGGGTGAGTGTGGACTCTGGGCCGGCGGCCAGTTTTTCGATGGCAGGGGCGGCGGGACTGTAGCGGAAATCCCCGAGTGCCTGCACCAGGGTCTCCTTTGTTTTACCGGCGGAAGTACCCAGCGCTTCCAGCAGGGCCGCACCGGCGGATTCGGTATGAATCTTGACCAGCGTGCGGGCGCTCGGATCGCAAAGTCTTTCATCGGACAAAAAGGGCCGGAGGCTAATGACGGAAGCGTCCGAACCGGTGATCTGCAGCTGGCGGATGATGAAAGCCAGGTTTTCCTTATCCGTTAGTTTGGAAAGCACCGTGGCGTAGGCCCGGGCGGCGGAAGCCTTCAGGGCTTCATTACCCGAGCGGGTGGTATAATACGAATAGGAACCCAGCGCGAATTCCAGGCGGGTATTATCCCCCTTTCCCGGTGCGGAGAGCATGGAAGCCATTTCAACCAGGCCTTCCTGGCCCAGCTGTGCTGCCTCGAGCATATCCCGGTCAAACTCTTCCTTGCTGCTGGCGGGCATCCTGGCCAGCAGGTCTGCGATCCGGGTTGTTGTCGTACGCTGGTCGGCGGGCGCCTGGGCCTTCAGGCCGGAAATCGAAAGCAATATCAAAAATGCGAAAAGAAGCTGTTTCATAATGTCTATTTATCTAAATCCGAAAATTCAAATCAGGTCCTAAAAAAACGGGTTAAATAAACCAGGGCGCGCGCATGGGCACATCGATCAGCGCATTGGCACCCTCGTCGCCGGGAAAGGTCTGGGTTACCGGGTCAAACTTCAGGGAACGGCCCAGTTTAAGGGCGATTTTCCCCAGATTGATCAGGGTGCAGGAACGGTGCCCGTTTTCTTCGTTGAGCGCAAATTTCTTCCTGTTTTTCACGGCATCAATAAAATCGGTAACCTGTTCTTCGGGTTCCGGGAATGCGGCCAGTTTCTTTTCCAGGTCCGGGATGTCGGAACGGAAACCGGGATATAATTTTCCCTGGGGACCCTCTATATAGGCGGCATTTTCATCGGCGCCTTCCCCGTCCAGGATGATCTGGCATCCGTCGGCATAGGTATAGGTGATCCTTCTCCAGGATCCAACGGCATCCGGGTGCTGCTGGGGGGCATCCACCTCAATGGATACCGGGCTGGTGTCATCCTTTCCCAGGAAGTACTGGATGGGATCTATATAATGCTGTCCCATGTCGCCGAGTCCGCCTCCGTCATAATCCCAGTAACCCCGGAAGGTCTGGTGTACCCGGTGGGGATGATAGGGTTTATAGGGAGCCGGCCCAAGCCAGCGGTCATAATCGAGTTCCTTGGGAACAGGCATCTGTTCCAGGTTGGTCCGGCCGACCCAGTAGAATTTCCAGTCAAAACCCGTGTGACGGCCGACCGTTACTTTTAGGGGCCAGCCCAGCAGGCCGCTTTCCACCAGCTTTTTGATCGGGCGGACCGTCGTGCCCATTCCATAGAACCGGTCGGTGAACCGGAACCAGGTGTTTAGGCGGAAGATCCTGCCATGCTGCTGCACTGCTTCCACCAGGCGCTTTCCCTCCCCGATGGTGGCGGTCATGGGTTTTTCACACCAGACATCCTTACCGGCCCGGGCAGCCTCTGCTGCAATGATGCCATGCCAGTGGGGAGGCGTGGCAATGTGCACGATGTCCACTTCGGGAAGCTGGATGACCTCCCGGTGATCGGAAAACATTTTGACGCCCTTTTCTCCGATCATGGCATATACTTCCTGGAGGTGGTTGCTGTCCACATCACAGATGGCCACCACCCGGGTACCGCCATAACCGATATGGCCGCGACCCATACCTCCCACGCCGATGATGGCCTTGGTCAGCTGGTCGCTGGGGGCAATGAACCCTTTACCGCCCAGTACATGCCGGGGAACGATGGTGAAAGCGGCCAGGGCACCCAATGAATTTTTCAGGAAGACTCTCCTTGAATTTTCTTTTTTGCTCATGGAATTAAATTATCGCGTGATGAGTATTTACAGCGTGCAGGATAGGGCATTCAAAGTATGCCAATATATTAATATAATGACAAATGCAGACAAAAGAAGGGTTGATTTTTTAGGGCGCGGGGAAGATTTTTAATTCGCAATCGTTTGCGTAATGGCCCGGCAGCAGCGGACCCTGATTACCCGGGGCAATGCCGCTGCGAGGCAGCGCGTTTGAGGGGCCATGGATGGTTTAGGCAGTGCAAATGTGCAGGTATGCCTGCAGGATATGGGGTGGCCGGGATATCCCAATAACCACGGGATGTTCCCCAAGGCGGTGTCCCCATTGGCAGGGATCACCGCTTGGCGGGTTAAGGGCCCCGTTGGGCTGCCTGCTACAGCGCCTGCATCACCGCTTCGAATACCTGCCGGCGCACCGGGGTCACATTGTAATATTCTCCGCTTAAAAGCAGGCCCCTGTTTTGGCGGTTGATCAGCAGGATCACCGAAAGGGCTGAACCGGGCACCACCACGATGCTGGTTCCCGTAAATCCGGTATGGCCAAAACTGCCGGGAGGCGCATTTTTCATGAACGAGCCAGCCGGATCCATCATCCACCCCAGTCCGTTTCCAAAGGCATCCTTTGTCAAAAACAGATCAATGGTTTTTTGCTGCAAAAACCGGGTTGTTCCTGCCTTACCCCCTGCCAGCAGTATGTCCACAAGTTTTTGCAGGTCATCGGCTGTGGAAAAAAGGCCGGCCGCCCCGGAAATGCCGCCATTGGCATACCAGGCGTTGCCGTCGTTGACCTCCCCCCTTAAAGTATAGGTTCTCCAGCCATTCCAGGAATCCGGATCAATTTCCGGGACACGAAAACCCAGGGCAGAATCATGGACCATTCTTTTTTCATAGGGATTGCCATGGGAGGTGGAGGCAATCCGGGTAAAGCCACCCCTGGCCAGCGGGTTATAGGTGGTATGAAGCATGTCCAGGGGGATAAAGATGTTTTTTTCCATGAACTGCTCCAGGGGCATGCCGGACACTTTTTCAATGATCTCCCCCAGGATCACAAAACCCAGGTCACTGTACTTGCGCTGACTGCCTACCGGGAACCGCAGGGGAAGGTCTTCAATCAGTTTATAGCTTTCCTTTTTATTGGAACAGCGGTAATAAAGTGGATACCATTCTGCCAGTCCGGCTGTATGGGTCAGCAGGTGACGCAGGGTAATGGAACGTTTCTCCGGGGTGCCGAACCCTGGAACATACAGGTAGACCGGGTCGTCGACTTTCAGGATTCCCTTATCCGCCAGCAGCATGACCGAAGTAGTCGTCCCTACTACTTTGGTCAGCGAAGCAATGTCGAAGAGATGTTCGGGGGTCATTATTTCCGGGGGGATGGCCGGTGAATGATCATAATTATACCTGTTGGCAAATCCATAGGCTTTGCGAATAATAAGCCGGCCCGACTGCTTAACTTCAACGACGGCCCCGGGAATGCGGTCGGCATCCACCTCCCCCTGCAGGATACTGTCAATACGGGCCAGGAGGATTCCTTTTTTGGCCTCCGGGAGGGATGGCTGGGCCAGGGCCTGCTGATGGCCTGCCCAAAAAAACAGCACCCATACAAATGTTATATGCTTCATCCAATTGGTGTATTTAAGCCCTGGGAGTAAACCCCCTCGGGCGGATATAATAATAATGACCGCTTCATTGAGCAGGCAGCGCCGGCCTGTACCCCGCCATCGGGCCAACGGTTTTTCTCAGCAGCAGCTCAGTGCAGCCTTTGCGGACAAAGTCCGGCAGTTCGCCCACCAGCTGAAAGCCAAACCGGTAATACAGGCGGATCGCTTCCTGGTTAAAGGAAGATACGCAGATAAATATATTGGGGGAAATCTCCAGGATCCTTTGTTCACTAAACAACAACAATTGGTGACCCTGACCCCGAAATGGAGCTGCCACAAAAAGGGTCTGTATGTATCCTTTGAAGGATCCGCAGACCTGCAAAATCACAAACCCGGCTATCTGCGGTCCGGATTCCAGCAGGTATATTTCCCGGCAGGGCCCTTCGAAGGCTGCCAGGCATTGGAGGTAGTCCAGCCCAAGGGTGACCCAGGGATCGGAAGCAGCCATCATCCGGGCGCAGTCGGCTATTTTGGCCGCATCCCCGGTCGGGGTGATGGTTAGGGTTGCATGGGTATCCATCTGGTTTTCTTTTGCAGGATGACTAGAAAAAATACGGTGAGCAGGGCATTGACAAAAATATTCATAAACCCGAAATCAAAATGAAGGGCCCGGTTGCAATACCCGTTGAGGTAATAAGTGGCCAGGGCTGCTGCCAGGCAGGCCAGGGGGACCCATTTTTCATGCAGGGTGATCCTGGAAAAAAGCCCGGTCATAAACAGTCCAAGCAGGGGTCCGTAGGTATAGCCGGCAATCGTAAATATGGTATTGATGATGGCGCCCTGGCTGTTCCAAAAACCCATGACGATGGCAAACATCACCCCGTTCACTCCCAGCAGCACGGCGTTTTTGATTTTCTTTCGCTTTTCAGGGGGCTGGTGCTCCATATCCATGAAATCATAGCTGAAGGCCGTGGTCAGGGCCGTTATACAGGCGTCTATGCTGGCGAAGGTGGAGGCGATGACCCCGATTAGAAAGGCGATGGCTCCCACCCTGCCGAAATAATGCAGGGTGAGCCGGGGATAGAGCCCGTCGGTATCCAGGATCCTGCCGCCTTCGGAAGCCAGCCGGATGCCATTGCGTTCCGCATACAGGTAGATGAGTATGCCCAACCCCAGAAAAAGGGTCTGGGCCAGGGCAATGAAAAAACTAAAGGTAAGCACGTTTTTTTGGGCGTCGCGCGTATTGCTGACCGTGAGGGTTTTTTGCATCATACTCTGGTCCAGTCCGACCAGGGCTACGGTAATGAGCAGCCCGGAAATAAACTGTTTGAAGAAATTGGAGCCCGCATGCCAGTCCCAGTTAAATACCCGGGCATAGGGGTGGGAGGCCATGGCGTTAACCATCGTGGCGGGACCAAGACCCAGGGCATGGCTGATGGTAAAGATGGAAATAACGATCACCGAAATCAGGAACAGGGATTGCAGGGCATCGGTCCAAACGATGGTGCGGATGCCTGATTTATTGGTGTATAACCAGATCAGGACGAGCACCACCCCGATGGTGAGGAAATAGGGGATATGCAAGGGGTCAAAGAAGGCATACTGGAGGATTTTCACGGAGAGCAGCAGCCGAAGGGCCGCCCCGAAGGACTGGGATACCAGGAAAAAAAGGGACCCCGTTTTATAGGTTACCGGCCCAAAACGCACATGCAGGTAGGCGTATATGGAAACCAGCCGCAGCCTGAAATATAGGGGGGTAAGTACAAAGGCGATGAAAAGATAGCCCGCGACGGTGCCCAGGATGAACTGGAAATAATACAGGTTGTCATTGCCCACATTGCCCGGTATGGAAACCAGGGAAACGGCCGAAATGCCCGAGCCGATCATGCCAAAGGCCACCAAAAACCAGGGAGACTGCCTGTTCCCGTCAAAGAAGGTGGTGTCTCCGGTATGGCGGGAAGTCAGTCTGGAAATAAACATCAGGATCATAAAATAACCGGCGATGATCAAAAAAAGCAGGGTTGTGCTCATGAACAGTTGATTTGCGGATGGACTCCTTGAACTATCAGGAACAAAAGATACATCTTGTTTTCCATTGCCCGGGCCGCGGAAGGAGGGCTGAGCATAAATAAAGGGTGGTTAATAAAGGCGGGCTCTCCTGATTTTCGTAAGTTTAGCGGGCCGTTGCGGGCGTCCTCGGGAAATTACATCCTGACCATTTTTTTGAATTGCCTGTATACGTCTTAATAACACCATGATCCATCTACCAACCTTAAACCAGCACCATGCTTTTGGGATTTGATATCGGGGGCACCAAGTCTGCCGCCATATTGGGCCGGTTGCATCACCAAACAGGGATCGAGATCCTCGATAAGACGGTGCTTCCCACCAACCTGCCGGTCTACGAAATGATAGAGTCCCTCTTCCTGGCTGCCGAGCTGCTGCTGGAAAAACACCGGGTCCCTCCCGGTGACCTCCGGGGCATAGGCATCAGCTGCGGGGGTCCGCTAAACAGCCAACAAGGCATTATTATGTCTCCCCCCAACCTGCCGGGCTGGGACCATATCCCCATTACCGACCTCGCCGAAAAAAGGTTCCATAAAAAAGTATACCTGCAAAATGATGCCAATGCCTGTGCGGTAGCGGAATGGAAATTCGGGGCTGGCAGGGGCGCCCGTAATCTGATCTTTTTGACCTTTGGCACCGGCATGGGGGCAGGCCTGGTGCTGGACGGTAAGCTCTATTCGGGAACCTGCGACCTGGCAGGCGAAGTCGGCCATCTGCGGCTGGCCGATATGGGGCCTGTGGGCTTTGGCAAAGCAGGCTCCTTCGAAGGCTTTTGCAGCGGCGGGGGGATAGCCCAGCTGGCACAGGGCATGGCCAGGGAAAAAATCCAGATGGGCAAGCAGGTCGCCTGGTGCCCCAGCCTCCGGGATCTGCCTGCCGTTACAGCACGGCTGGTGGCCGAAGCAGCCTTCAGCGGGGACAGCCTGGCCCTCGCCGTCTATGAGCAATGTGCCCGCTACCTGGGCCGCGGTCTGGCCCTGCTGATCGATATACTGAACCCCGAACTCATCATCTTGGGCAGCATCTTTGAGCGGGCCCATGCCCTGCTTGAGCCGGTCATGATGGAAGTGATTGGCCGGGAGGCACTGGCCGGTTCTGTCCGGGTCTGCAAAATTGTTCCGGCAGGCCTCTCCGAGCAAATCGGGGACATGGCTGCCCTGACCCTCGCCGCCTCCGGGGAGCTGTTCTGAGCGGGGCGCTGCCGCCTTGCGGGCAGCGGCTCCTATTTATATACCACGGTAAATGACTGGGAGGAGCTGTTGGTGGCCGTGGCCACGGAGGTCACCGTGACGGTGGCCAGACACCAGTGCTGCTCGGGCAGGCCCGTCAGGCTGACCTGGTTGGCCGTGGCCTTACTC
>CAIVKC010000002.1 GCA_903906365.1 uncultured Bacteroidota bacterium
GCCGTATTTTTTCCGATTCCTGCTTCCAAACAACACCCAAAAAATGTCTATGTCAGCGCTATTTACGCCTTTAACCATAAGGGAAGTAACTTTCAGGAACCGCCTGGGTATTTCCCCCATGTGCCAGTATAGTTCCACCGATGGATTTGCCAGCGACTGGCACCTGGTTCACCTGGGGAGCAGGGCAGTAGGCGGCTCGGGACTCATCATCCAGGAAGCCACCGCCGTTTCCCCGGAAGGCCGCATATCGTCCTCAGATGCAGGTATTTATTATGATGAACATATCCAGAAATGGAAAGCAATAACCCAGTTCATACGCCAACAGGGTGCAGTTGCCGGCATCCAGCTGGCACACGCGGGCAGGAAAGCCAGTGTGCAGGAACCCTGGAACGGGGGCAAACAAATCAGATCCGTCTCCGGAGGATGGGACACAGTGGCCCCCTCATCCATTCCATTTTTGAATGAGGATGCCCCCCCGCGGGAACTGGACCCCTCGGGGATCCGGAAAGTCATCGAAGATTTCAAAGCCGCTGCCCACAGGGCCTTGCAGGCCGGTTACCAGGTTATAGAGCTGCATGCCGCACACGGCTATCTTATCCACGAATTTCTCTCCCCTTTGTCAAACCACCGAACCGACGAGTATGGGGGAAGTTTTGATAACCGGGTCCGCCTGTTGGTGGAAATCACCAAAGCCGTCCGGGGCATCTGGCCGGAAAGCCTTCCCCTTTTTGTGCGGATTTCGGCTACGGACTGGACCGAAGGCGGCTGGAATGAAGAGGAGTCTGTAAAACTTGCCCAAATTCTCCAAAAGTTGGGTGTTGATCTGATCGATTGTTCTACAGGAGGGCTGGTAGCCCATGCCAGGATCCCGGCCGGCCCTGGTTATCAGGTTCCTTTTTCAAGTCGCATCAAAAAACAAACCGGAATGCTGACCGGAGCAGTTGGTCTGATCACCAGCCCCCAGCAGGCCGAAGAAATACTTCATAATCAGCAGGCGGATCTCATCTTCATCGCCAGGGCTTCCCTGAGAGACCCCTATTTCGCGCTGCACGCGGCTGAAGCATTGGGGGATGGGCAGCCCTGGCCCAACCAGTACCTTCGGGCCAGGCATTGAGTCCATTTTTTGGTCTGGTTCCAGTTTATACCAACGGGAAACCAGCCGGTCTTAGGTCATTGGGAGGTTTAGTGATTCGCTGGTAATACTAACCAAGACCAATTTCATAATGAAGTGCAGGTATTTCAACATCTACAAAGCCCTTCTTAATCAACTTTTCCCGGAAGGCCTGCTGCACTTCATATTCACCGTGCACAATGAAAACTTTTTTCACGGCAGCGGTGTTTTGACAGGAAAGAAACTGGCTTAGATCCTGGTAATCTCCGTGGGCACTCATGCTCCGAATGCTGCCGACTTCTGCATTTACCTCATGGAGCACATCAAAAATGGTGACCTCCCTGGCTCCTGCCATTAAACGCCCTCCCAGGGAATGGGGTTCACAGTATCCCACCAGCAAAATTGTATTGCGGCTGTTTTCAATATTATTGCTGATATGGTGTTTTACCCTTCCGGCATCAGCCATTCCACTGGCAGAAATAATCACGCAGGGCTGGTTTCGGTAATTAAGGCCCTTGGATTCTTCTACGGAGCGAATGTATTTGAGCCCCTTGAAGGCAAAAGGGTCCTGATCTGTTTGCAGTATTTTTTGTATCCTGTCATTAAAGAGGGCCGGAAAATGTTTCACGATCTCTGTAACCGCAATGCTCAGCGGGCTGTCCACAAAATAATCGAGGTCAGGAAGCCGGTTTTCCAATTCAAGCTGGTTGAGAGCAAACAGGATTTCCTGGGTTCGACCTACACTGAAGGCGGGTATAATCAGCTTTCCTTTTTTGGTAATACAGGTCTTTTCTACCCATTCCAGCAAAAGGTCCGGTGTGGAAACGTCCGGGTCATGCAGGCTGTTTCCGTAAGTTGACTCAATGAGGATATAGTCTGCCTGGGGAAACTTTTCTGGGGAATTGAGAATCACATCCCGGTAACGCCCAACATCCCCGCTGAAAGTAAGACGGGTCTCCTTTCCGTTTTCCAGGATCTTCAGATGTACGGCCGCACTGCCGATGATATGGCCTGCATCCGTATACATAAACTGGACCTGTTCATCTATTTTGAACCACTTTTCATATTCAACCGTTTCAAATTTGTCAAGGGCTGCCTTGGCATCCTGCTGATCATATAGGGGTTGGTTGGCACTGGAGGGCATGCCATGCCGCTTGGCGATAAAGCGGATTTCTTCTTCCTGTATGGCAGCGGAATCTTCCAGTAAAACGGAGGTAAGTTCCCGGGTGGCCGGTGTACAAAAGATCCTCCCGGAAAACCCGTCCTTGACCAGTTTCGGAATCAGTCCGCTGTGGTCTATATGGGCATGGGAAAGTATCAGGTGGTCCACCTCAGCGGGGTCAAACCCCCATGTCCTGTTCAGTACATCGGTTTCCGGGCCCATTCCCTGAAACATTCCGCAATCCAGCAGGTATTTCTTTCCGCTGGTCAGGGTGAGTAAGTGTTTAGAGCCGGTAACAACCCGGGCCGCGCCGTGAAAAGCAATTTTCATACTGCTGGTTTAAAGATTACGAAGGCCTATGAAGATAATCAAGATAGTTGGATTCCCTCGTTAAAAAAAGGATTTATGACTGGCCTGATTTCCTTTTGAATTGAAGGGATTAATAAATACTTTTATATGCCAAAATTGCCTTCATTACCGGTCATCCATGAATATACTTTCAGTTATTTCCTACCCCTTATTGATAAGGGGCCTGTTGGCATTGATGCTGGCCACTTTTTCCACTCCAAACAAGGCAGCTGGCAGGAAATACGGCAAATCATTAAAAGCTCCCATCCCCGAAGGGGGAATTGTTATAGGTTCAGGGGCCCCCGGCAACGGGATCCCGGTAGGCAGCCCCGGGGGGAGCCTCCAAATCAGCCTGTCAACCAAGGGAACCACCTGCGGACTCAACAATGGAACGATCCTGGTAGCCGCCGTCGGTGGCAGACCACCCTACACTTATTTCCTGGGTAATAATGTACCCACCAATTCTCCCTATTTTAACGGACTGGCCTCGGGAACTTATTCTGTGGGTGTTACCGATTCTCTGGGGAATTCGATAACAGCCAATATCCAGGTGGCTAATACGTACTCCTCCCCTTCGGTCTCCATCCTGAGCTACAAATACCCCACCGGCTGCAATACGGCCGACGGAAGTTTCACCCTGGGGGGAACCGGGGGAATGCTTCCTTATGTATTCAGCATGGACAATATTCATTTTCAGGCCGACCCTACCTTTTCCAATCTGACGGGTGGCCAGTATTACCTGACGGTCCGGGACGGCAACGGCTGCCAGGCCTCAGTCCCGCCCACGGGATTTCACCTGCTTCCTGCCCTGGGCAACTGTATTGCCTTCCGGTTTTCCGGGTCCGATTTTTCGTGCTCAACAGGACCGGGAGTCATTGACATATCTTCTGTCTCCCCGGGGGATCCCTGTACCTATTCTCTGGACGGAATACATTACCAGCCCACCGGGCATTTCCCCAATCTTTCTGCGGGCCTGTACACGGTATATCTTAAGGACGCATCCGGCTCCATTGCCCTATTCAGTGACGTCATTCTTTCAGTCTGCCCGGTTTCTTTTGACTTTGTGGTTAAGGACCGGCAGTGCAACCTGCAAGACGGATCCATCCTGGTAAATCCAACAGGAGGGCTTGCTCCCTTTACCTATACCCTGGATGGAGTGCATTTTCAATCAAGTCCTGCCTTTAGCGGCCTGACGACAGGCAACTATACAATCACCGTGATGGATGCCAATGGGAATGCTGACTCGCGCATTATAACGGTTGGAAGCAGATGTCCTGCCGTGACGGTCAAATCCTCCAACGCAACCTGCGGAGTATCTGATGGAATATTAACCGCATCAGGTTCTGGAGGAAATGCGCCGTTCCAATATTCCCTGGATGGAATCCATTTTCAGACCGATACGGTATTTACCGGCCTGGCTCCCGGAAAATATATCCTGGTCATCCGGGATGCGGGCGGTTTTACCAATCAGGTGCAGGCAATCGTTGGCGACAATTGTATCAGTTTGCATATAGTGGTCAGGGATGCCACCTGTGGATTAAAGAACGGAAAAATCATACCGGAAACCGCCGGAGGGTTTCCCCCCTATAGTTATAGTCTGGACGGAACAAATTTTGAAGTAACCGATAGCCTGACCGGTCTATCTGCAGGCACCTACCAGTTGACCGTGAGGGATGCCAAAGGACAGATCACCGTCTCCACGCTCACCATCGGAAAGGAAGACGCTCCTGCCATGGAGGTGGCCGTGAGCCCGGCGAGCTGCATGAACCATGACGGGCTGGTCAGCATCACCGCCTCAGCCGGAACGGCACCCTATCGCTATTCGGTCAACGGGACCCTGTATTTGAACAGCAATCAGTTTGGTAATCTGGATACCGGAGCCTACCAGGTCACCATCAGGGACTTCAACGGCTGTATCGCAACCAGGTCAGTCACAGTGCCCCTGTTGGACAATCTATATCTGCTTACAGGCGGCAATAGCCAGATATGTGAGGGGTCTCCAACCCACTTACAGGTAAATTCCAACGGGAGTTCCTTTAGCTGGTATCCCGCTGGCGGACTGGACGATCCCTCCCGCCAAAGCCCGGTGGCTAGCCCGACGGAGACCACCCTCTATCATGTGTGGGCCACACTTGGAATCTGTAATGCCCAGGATTCTGTCCTGGTTAACATCCTGCCCTTACCCAGGGCCAGCGCAGGCAATGGTGCCTCCATCTGTTTTGGCAAATCGGTACAGTTATCCGGAAGCGGCGGGCTTTCCTACCATTGGTCCCCTCCGGACTACCTGGATGATACAGCCTCCTCCAACCCCACCGTGCGACAGCCCTCCCATACGACGACCTATTTTCTATGGGTGACCGACCAAAATGGATGCACTTCAGCCAAAGCCGATTCGGTGATGGTGGTGGTTTCGCCGCCGGCCAAACTGTTTGCAGGAAACGACACTTCGGTGGTGACCAACCAAACCATTCAGCTTCGGGCAGAAGATATTGACAATACCGGATTCATACAATTCAACTGGTCGCCATCCAGGGGGTTGAATAATCCCAATATTGCAAACCCGTTGGCTACCATCAGCAGCGACATCACCTATATGGTCGTTGCCAGCTCAGCGGATCTATGCGTAGGTGCGGACAGTATTCATATACGTGCCTTTTCTGAGGCTGACCTATTTGTGCCAAACGCATTTTCTCCCAACAGTGATGGCAGAAATGATGTCCTGAGGCCCGTGGCGGTAGGCATCCGGGAGTTTAAGTTTTTCGCTGTGTATACCCGCTGGGGACAGCAGGTGTATTACTCCGCCAATCCTTCAGCGGGCTGGGACGGAAAATTCCAGGGAAGGACCCTCAATGCGGGAACCTTCGTGTGGATGTGTTCTGGCGTTGATTTTAATGGAAACAGCCTGGTTAGGAAAGGTACCGTGGTTTTGGTCAGGTAGCCTGGATGGGGTAGACGGTTACCGAACTTTTCAGTGTTTTCTGGTTTTGAACGACCAGGTGACCAAAAAGGTGGCAATTGTTTGGCCTTGCGCATCGAGACCCTCTGACCTGGCAATTACCTCCTGGGATTCTCCGGTCAGTATGGCTTTTTCCACCGCGTTGAAAATAGCGGCCCCATCCCGGCAGGTAAAAAAAGTGGGGCGGACAGCCTTTTTGAAAAAGGATGCCTCCAGGTGCCGAACCAGCATGGAGACGCCCGGCTTCCTGTTATGGATATGCATAAGTCCCAGAACGCCGGTGCTCATTTCCGCAGCCATGGAAAGACAGGCGAAATAAGTGGAGCCGAAAGGGTTTTTGGAAAACCAGGTAAATGGCACCGATACTACGCAATGCGCTTCATCCAGGGCACGGACACGCAATCCGGAAAAAAAAGCACTCGGAAGTTTGGTAAACAGGAATATCCTGAATTTCAGGGGGTGCCTGGTAAATTGAATAAATTTCGATGTTTCAGCATTCATGACCTTTATTTATACTGAGCCGCATCCAGGGCCTGTGGAGACCATTGAAGCAGGAATTCATAAACTTTCTGAGCATGATAGCTCTTTCCCAGTTCCAGGTATTCGGAATTTTGGGTGTGTATGCGGTTGCCGGCGGCGTCCAGGACTATAAAAACCGGGAAACCAAATCGCTGGGGATATCCATATTGGGCAAATAGGTCAGCGTTCGTATTCTCTTTGCTATAATTGAGATGGTATACCACATAATTCCTGTCAATGAGTGAGTCTATGCTTTTGTTAAGGTGCGTAAAGCGGTCAAAACTGATACACCAGCTGCACCAGTTGCCCCCCGCCTGCAACAGAACATGTTTGTGCTGCGCCCTGGCTTTCTTCAAAGCAGCCTCAATGTCCTGCCTGGCAGGCGCCTGCGGATGATAAAGCAGCGAATCACCGGACTGTCCCAATGACCGTAAAAATGCAAAAAGCATCAAAGCGATCCACCACATTTTTTTCATGGTAAGCGGTTTATTTATGAGGGTATGGGTACAAAAGGGGGAAAGGTAGCTCATTTACTGTTTATCTATGGCCACCAGGCAGGCTACCACACCGCTTTTTGTGCCATCCACCCTGAAATGAATGTTTCCTTTGGGCGATGCTTCGAAGCGTACCCCCTGCATCAGTTTATCACCCAGGGCGGCGTGCAGCCTCTCTGCGTAATCCTGCTGGGGGTTTCGGCTAATCTGGGCGTTGATGGCATTCCAGTCCAGCGAATCCCGGCTGACCACAACCGCCATATAGTCCCGGTTTCCAAGGCTGTCCGGGGTCATATGCTTGTCTTTGGGGAAAAGGCGGTATCCTGCGATACCGCAAAAGGGAGAATACCTGGACCTGGCAGGGTCCTCCGGGGCAGGATAAGGAAAAAGGGTATAGCTTCTTCCGTCGGTCTCCTTGCCAAAAACATATATATAACATTCACCGGAATTGCGGATTTCCATCTTGAATTTTGTGCCCATTTTTACAGGCGATGCTGTCTGGAACAGGTCTCCCGAATTGTTCCGAAGGGGAATATATCCTCCAGCCAGGGTCTTACCCCCAGTTAGACTGACCGATACCAGGCCTATTTCGCAGTCAAATGGCGCACTGGCAGCTGCCCCTACCCTGGCCATCCCTTCCAGTCCGTAGGCCTCCTTCACAAAGTCCCTGAAATCCGGGTAACGCACCCAGGCAAAACCATTATTTCCCCATTGGGAACCCCAGCTGTTCATAATCAGGAAAGCCCCGCCGTATTTGGCATCATCGTATCCGACCACGCACTGTGCATGCCCCCCGAACCCCTGCATGGACCTGTCATCGTCTGTGGGATTCCATACATCCTGGCCCATCATAGGCTGCATGTAGGAGCCTCCTACCATCATCCCGATGACCACCGGTGCACCCTGGGCAAGATTTTCTTTGATGGCACGCAGATCTATGACATCGTTGCGGTCCCCTCTGGAGAGGCGGTTGAATCCCTGCATGCGGTACCGGGCAGCATTTTGCAGCAATGGCTGGCTGGGCTGCCTGGAACAGTCCTGGTCATTGTAGGGAAACTGATCGTAGGGAACGGACCCCTTATTGGTCATAAATTCCATAGCCTTTTCGACATAGGATCCGTCACAACCCTGCAGACCTATCTGGTTATACAGGAAAGAAGGGCTGAACCGAAGGCTGTTGGGATCCTGGCCGGTCCTTGCAGCTTCCACAATCGTTCTGGCCCCATAGGCGCTGCTCCATGCCACGCAACTGCCCTGATGCCCCTGGTCGCCGACAGCCGGGGCGAACTTTTGCAGGTTGGCGGACTCAGGCAGCGGATTCTTGGCATTATCCTCCGAGAGTGGCTCATAAATTTTTGCTTTTTCAAATTGCCGTGGGTCAAGAAATCCGCCCGTAGCGAGCTGGGAGACCTGCTGCAGGGCGGATGAATTGCATCCGCCTCCACGGCCAAGGAAAAAATAACCGCCGGCCAGGATGGCCAGCAGCAGGATAATTTTAGGGCCCCGGAACAACATCAACAGCAAGGGCAGCAGCTGAAAAAGCCCGCCTCCGCCCCCACCTCCGCCTGGAAGGCCTCCTCCCCCCTGGTCACCGCTGTTCTGTTCGGAATCCTGGGGATCATCCTCCATTCGAATCGGCATAAAAATAAAGTTTGGTTATCCTAAAAATAGGCAGTTTTTCCCAATAAATTCAGGGGTATACAAGGCTCGCCCGGTACGGAGATGGCGGGCTCCAAAGGGGCTATAACACCTCCAGCTGGTTGCGCAGCAGGTCTTCAAAAACATCCCTTCTTCGAATCAGGTAGCCTTCTCCGCCTCGAACAAGTACCTCTGCCGGCTTAAACCGCGCATTGTAATTGGAGGACATCTCAAAACCATATGCGCCCGCATTCCGGAACATAAGCAGGTCGCCTTCGTTGATCTGGGGCAGGGGCCGGTTTTCAGCAAAAGTGTCGGTTTCGCATATATTTCCGACGACGTTATAGGTTCTAAGGGGTCCGTGGGGATTGGAAAGATTCTCAATGATATGATAAGCTCCATAAAACATGGGCCTGATAAAATGGTTCAGCCCGCTGTCAACGCCGGCAAAAACTGCGGTGGCCGATTCCTTCAGAACATTTACCCGGGTAATGAAGTAGCCTGCCTCACTTACCAGGAACTTGCCTGGTTCAAACCATACCTTCAGTCTTTTGCCGGTCTTTTTTTCAAACATATCAAATTCCTCGGCGACCTTTTGACCCAACCGCTCAATATCGGTGACAGCCTCGCCTTCCCTGTAGGCCACCTTAAAGCCTCCACCCAGGTCAATGATTTCCAGGTCCGGGAAATTTCCGGCGATGTCAAAGAGTACCTCGATGCCTTTAGCAAAGACTTCAACATCCTTGATTTCACTGCCGGTATGAATATGCAGGGCGTTGACGCAGACCCTGGTATCTTTCATCACCCGGACTACCTGGTCGATTTGTTCCAGGGGAATGCCAAATTTACTGTCCTGGTGACCGGTGGATATCTTCAGGTTGCCGCCGGCCATGATGTTGGGACGTAACCTGATGCCCACCGGGTAGGAATGACCAAATTTTTTTCCAAATTTTTCCAGGTTGGAGATGCTGTCAATATTGATGCTCACGCCGTAGCCCTGGGCAGCCTCGATCTCGGCAAAGGCAATATTGCTGGATGTATATAAGATTTGATCGGGGGTAAAACCCGCCCTGAGGGCCAAAAGCACCTCATTGATGGAACTGCAATCCACCTGGCAGCCGATTTCCCGTATGTATTTAAGTACGTTTATATTGGTAAGTGCCTTTCCCGCATAGAAGAACCGGGCCCCCGATCCTTTAAATGCCTTCAGCAATCTTTCATATTGTTCCTTAATTTTTTCAGCATGGTAAACATAGAGCGGCGTACCAAATTTATTGGCCAAATCAATGAGAAATTCCCTGGATAATTGCTGTACCATAGCCTGCGAATATACTGTAAATAAAAAAAGGATGACCATTACCCTGGTCATCCTATTCAAATATTTTAGCCCCTTTGACGGCTATTCCTGTTTGTTTTCATCTTCCGGCGAATCCTGTGGTGCAGGGTTATCGGCGTGTTCAATCAGTTCACCGTCTTCACTTACTATGAGCACGGTCTCTTCTATTACTTCCTGTTCTATTATTTCCAGGGGCTGGGATTCTTCGGAAATAACCGGGTGGATCATGGTAGGCTGCGCCATGGCTTCTGCAAAAACTTCCTTTAGTTTGGGGAGATCCTCGGGGGAATTGATGCCAAAATAATCCATGAAGGACTTGGAGGTTGTGTAAACCAGGGGTTTGCCGGGCAATTCTTCATTTCGTCCGGTAATGATTATAAGGTCCTTTTCAAGTAATTTCTGAATGGAATAATCACTGTTTACCCCCCGGATCGATTCAATTTCCCCCTTGGTGATGGGCTGCTTGTAGGCAATGATGGCAAGGGTCTCCAGTGCGGCCGTAGAAAGACGCTTCAGGAATTTTTCCCCATTGAGTTGGGCCACGGTCCTGTGAAAGTCCTTTTTGGTCAAAAACTGCCAGCCACCGCCACTTTCCCTCACTTCAAAAGGATAGAACTCAGAGGCATATTTTTCCACAATACCATCCAGGGCTGTCTGGATCTGCTCCAAAGTCAGTTTTTCCTCCATGAACCCAAAGGCATTATTGATGAGCTCGGTCAGTTCCATGGAAGTAAGGGGCTTATCACTTGCAAATACAAGCGCTTCAATATGGGGGATGATATGTCCGATTTCCATGTGATTGATTTAGTTGCAGAAACCCTGTTTGAAAAAATCCCTGTTTGCCCCAACAAACGGCCATCCCCGCATCAACCCTGGAGGGCCGCTGCACCACCCACAATTTCTGTCAATTCAGTGGTAATGGCAGCCTGCCTGGCCCGGTTGTAGGAAATACGCAGTGAACGCAGGATCTCATTGGCATTTTCACTGGCCTTGTCCATGGCAGTCATTCGGGCGCCGTGCTCAGATGCATTGGCATCCAGTACGGCTTTAAAAAGCTGGGTATTAAGTATTTTGGGCATGAGCTCCGCGATGAGCTGTTCACGCTGGGGTTCAAATATAAAATCACTTCTGGTAGCGCCGTCCTTGCCAGCCACCCGGGGAATGGGAAGAAATGGTTCGGTAACAAACTTCATGGTAGCCGCATTCTTGAATTCACTGAACACCAATTCTACCGCATCGAATTCCTTGTTTGAAAAGGCCTGCACGGCTGCCTGGGCACAGGCCTGCACGTTTTCAAAACTTAAGGAAAGGAAAATATCCTTGTAGGTTTCACTTACTTTATAACCGTTTTTTGCAAAATGCTCATAGCCTTTCTTTCCAATGCTCCAAATATAAACCTGGCCTTTTGCAGCCTGGCTGGCATATTTTTCCTGTATGGTGGCTTTGGCGAGTTTGATAATATTTGAATTATAAGCCCCGCAGAGTCCGCGGTCGCTGGTAATGACTATCATCAGGACTTTTTCCACCGGCCTGACAACGGCCAGGCTCGTTCCTGATCCCCCTTCGGCATTGCTGACGATATTACTGAGTACCTCCTGTAATTTCTTGGCATAGGGGCGCATCTGCAGGATGGCATCCTGTGCCCGGCGCAGTTTTGCCGCGCTGACCATTTTCATGGCTTTGGTAATCTGCTGGCTGCTTTGTACGGACTTGATCCGGTTTCGAACTTCCTTGAGTTGTCCTGCCATAATTCTGATTTAAATCGGCCGCAAAGGTAGCGGTTTGCTACCGGAATTCCATTGGGATGTGGAAAAATCCGGTCCCCCCATGGTTAATATTAGATTAATGCGAATATCCGAAATATTACAGACTTTTGCCTCCTTTAAGGTGCTATGGCAAAGAGAAAAATCAAGGAACAACCTGTTATACTGATTACCAATGATGACGGAGTGACCTCACCCGGCATAAGAAGCCTTGTTGAAGCAGTCAGGGGACTGGGAAAAATCGTGGTCGTGGCACCCGATAAACCCCAGTCGGGCATGGGACATGCCATAACCATCGGGGTTCCCCTGCGGCTCTACCCCGTGGATATCTTTGAGGGAATCGAGGCCTGGCAATGTTCAGGTACACCCGTAGACTGCGTAAAACTGGCTGTGGACAAGGTATTGCACCGCAAACCGGATCTTTGCCTGAGCGGCATCAACCACGGCTCCAATCATTCCATCAATGTCATTTATTCCGGAACCATGTCCGCCGCCGTGGAAGCAGCCATTGAAAGCATCCCTTCCGTGGGGTTTTCCCTGATGGATTACAGTATGGAAGCAGATTTCAGCGCCGCCCGCAAATATGCTCGCATCATAGTGGAAAAGCTGCTGAAGGACCCTATTGACAAACATCTTATCCTCAATGTCAATATACCTATGGCCGATGAAAAGCAGATCAGGGGCATGAAGATATGCAGGCAGGCTTATGCCAAATATGAAGAAGATTTTGTGGAACGCCACGACCCCAATAACAGGAAATATTACTGGCTTACGGGTAAATTCGTCAATTTCGACGCCGGAACCGATACGGATGTCTGGGCATTGGAAAACCATTATGTAAGCGTGGTACCCGTGCAGTTCGACCTTACCAACTATTCGATCAAAAGCAAAATTGAAAAAACTTGGAATTCCCATGCTAAAAAAAGATAACCTTAAATTCGGCATCCTCCTTGGTTTCCTCGCCCCCCTGCTGAGCCTCGTTATTTATTATTTTGTCAAATTTTATCCCCTGTTCACCATCAGGGATTTCATGCATTTTATAAGCACGAACCGAAATCAGGTTACCGCCATTTCTGTGCCCTGTCTGGTGCTCAATATTGCCCTGTTTACCTATTATATAAATACCCACCGGGATCAGACCGCCAAGGGCATTTTTACCATTACCCTGCTCTATGCCATTGCTTCTCTCGCGGTAAAGTTTTTTTAACCCGTACCAGCCGTCTACACAAGGCAGAATACCCAAGGGGCTTTGAAAGACGCAGATTCAACTAATTTTGTCCCAATTACCCAACCCCATTGCTACTATGCGCTATTATATCATCGCAGGCGAGGCATCCGGAGACCTCCACGGCAGTAACCTGATCAGGGAACTGGTCAAACTCGATAACCAGGCAAATATCCGATGCTGGGGTGGTGACCTGATGCAAGGGGCGGGGGGCGAACTGGTGAAACATTACCGCGACCTGGCTTTTATGGGATTTACAGAAGTACTGGCCAACCTGGGCACCATTTTCAGGAACCTGGCATTCTGCAAGGAGGATATCCTTGGTTTCCAGCCCGATACCCTGATTTTAATTGACTATCCCGGCTTTAATCTGCGCATCGCCAAATGGGCCAGGAAAAACGGGTTCAGGGTCATTTATTATATTTCACCGCAGGTCTGGGCCTGGAAGGAAAACAGGGTAAAACTGATTAAATCCTGCGTGGATAAAATGCTGGTAATCCTGCCATTCGAAGAGTCGTTTTACCGCAAATGGCAATATCCTGTAGAGTACGTGGGTCATCCCCTGGTGGAAGTAGTGGACTCTTTCCGCAAACAATGGGAAAATCAGCCTTCTCCGGTACCCCAAATCAGTCATGCGGAAAAACCCATCATTGCCCTGCTTCCAGGCAGCAGAAAACAGGAGATCCTTCAAAAACTTCCGGTCATGCTGGCGGCCAGCCGTTATTTTCCCCAATACTGCTTTATAGTTGCCCAGGCCCCTGGACTGGAGTCCTCCTTTTACCAGGATCTGACGGCTGGATATCCCAATGTCTCCTTTGTAAGTAACCAGACCTACCAGCTGCTCCTGCATGCCAGGGCCGCCTGTGTCACCTCCGGCACAGCGACCCTGGAAACAGCCCTGTTTGGCGTCCCTGAAGTAGTATGTTATAAAGGGAGCAGCCTGTCTTATCAAATCGCCCGACGCCTTATTAAAATAAAATACATTTCCCTGGTCAACCTCATCATGGACAGACTGGTGGTCAGAGAGCTGATTCAGCATGATTTGACGGTAGAAAATCTAAGGTCTGCCTTATCAGAATTGCTGGAAAATGGGGGAATGAGACAAAAGATGGAACAAGAATTCCTGGAACTGAGGGCTTTATTGGGAAAAGGAGGACATGCTTCTGCCAACGCAGCCAGGAGCATCTTTGCCTTCCTTTCTACTGGTGATGGCGAAATAAAAGCCTGACAAAAATAACCGCCAGGGCAAAAAGAAACATGAAAATGGAAATCCGGTTGATTCCATGCATATATTTAATCCAACCGCTATGGGGAGCATTCGGGTCTTTCTTCCTGATATAGAGATATTCAGCTATTTGTTTCCATAAACCCATATAAAAGTATTTATCTTTCAAATCTAGTTAACAATGAACGCTTTTAATTTGTTTGCAAAAAAGGTTTGCAATAAAAAAATACCGCTTCTGTTTTTGTTAAATCTCCTATATTTGCAATCCCTCAGGTTTTAGGGCTGCAAACCGGCTATTTTTAACCCGTTTGATACCCTGGTACCTGGTTACAAATGGGGGGTTAGCTCAGTTGGCTAGAGCGCTTGCATGGCATGCAAGAGGTCGTCGGTTCGACCCCGATACTCTCCACATAATGATTATCAGGCTTTTAGATTAATTTCTAAAAGCCTGTTTTTGTTGTGTGTACAATATAGGTACAGCCGGCAGATCCTGAAGGGCTTTTTGCGGCGGTCCGTAAAATGCCGGTGTTTTAAGGTTTCAAAAATTACAGGAAAACAACCAGGTAATTGATTATATACCAATTGGTTAACATGCCCTTCTGAATTTTACCCAGATTTATTAAACACTTCCTTTGGTTTGGGCAATTGATACTGGAAGCAAGAAAATCCGGCAGCTTCAATTAAACTGACTTCTGTATTCTCCCGGCGAAACATTCATTTTATTTTTAAACAGCTTACTGAAAGATTGTGAATATTCAAATCCTAAACTATAAGCGATCTCACTGACAGACAAATTAGTCGTCGTCAGAAATTCTGTTGCTTTTTCTATAATCTTATTATGGATGTGCTGACGGGTATTTTGCCCTGTCAAGGTTCTTAACATATCGCTTAAGTACGGAGGGGACACATTCAATGAAGAGGCTATTTTCTCAACCGTCGGCAATTTGGAATCGGAATTACCCTGAAAATGATCTTCCAGGATTCTTTCAAACCTTACCAACAAATCGTTTGATGCCATCTTTCGGGAAATGAATTGCCTGTTGTAAAACCGGTTGCAATAATTTAACAGAAGTTCTAAATTGGACACGATCACATCCTGACTAAATTGATCTAACCTCAAATCAATTTCATTTTGAATGTTTTGAACGATATTTTCAATGGTCTGCTGCTCAAGGCCTGAAAGATGCAAGGCCTCATTGACGGCATAAGAAAAAAAACCATACTGTTTGATCGCTTTCCCCAAGGGGTATGACCTGATCAGATCCGGGTGAAATAGGAGTGTCCAGCCATCTGTGTTTCTGTCTTCTTTACTATCGATACTAATTAATTGCTTCGGGGCAACAAAGGACATAATACCTTCATCAAAGTCATAGTGATTCTTGCCGTATACCAATTTTCCCTTAAAGCTTTGTTTGATGGTAATATTATAAAGATTCATCAATAATTTTTGCTGGACAGGCAAATGGAGATCCTGGGTCTGTGCATGATCAATAATAGTGATCAGGGGACTTAAAGGAACAGGTAAACCCATCAATGAATGGACTTCTTTGACGGTATCCAGGTTAAGGATGCTTCGCTCTTGACTATTCATAACTAAATAATCAGGGTGGACTATCCCAATTTTTCTGTCCACCCTAATTTACTGTAATTTAAGCATTTAAAAAATCAACCCCCTCCCTTCTGTCCATGGTCATCACTTCAATCACATTGCCGGGATATTCAACCGGTAATTGACTGATTTCATTCAGCAGGCTTAGTTCATCCGGCGTAAAGGCAACGTCAACAGCCTTTAGGTTGTCCTGCAACTGATGCAATTTGGTCGCCCCGATAATGACACTGCTGACTACAGGGCGATGTAACAACCAGGCAAGTGCTAACTGAGAAACGGATACCTTCTTTTGTTCTGCCATTGGGATGAGCACGTCCAATACATCGTAGGCCCGTTCTTCGTGAAAAGGAGGAAATGGAAAACTTCTGAGTCTCCCTTCTTCCTTTTGTACTCCTCTCGTGTATTTGCCGGTAAGCAAGCCGCCACTCAAGGGGCTCCATACCATCATACCCACCTTTTGATCCTGCAAAACGGGAACGATTTCACGCTCTATGTCTCTTACATCCAATGAATAATTCACCTGAAGCGAAGCGAACCTGTCTAAATGGTTGTATTGAGAATAGGCTAGTCCTTTCATCAATTGCCATGCTGGGATATTGCTTGCACCAAAGTACCTGATCTTTCCGCTCCTCACCAGGTCATCCAAAGTTCTGATGGTTTCTTCTATGGGAGTCAACGGGTCTGCTGTATGAATCTGATAGAGATCGATATAATCAGTCCCTAACCTCCTCAAACTTCCCTCAATTTGATGAAGGATATGCTTTTTTGATAGCCCCCTGTCATTTTCACCTTTGCCCATCGAGCCTCTGACCTTTGTCGCCAAAACCAGATGGTGTCTCGGTATAGACAGGTTTTTGATCGCTTGCCCTATCATCATTTCTGAAAGGCCCTCTGAATAAATATTTGCCGTATCGATAAAATTAACACCGGCCTGCATCGCCGTGTTGACCTGCTCATCTACTTTGTCCTGTGACAGATCACCCATATAGCCAAAAAACCCTTTCCCGCCATAATTCATTGTACCTAAACAAAGAACCGATACTTTTAAACCTGTGTTTCCTAAAATTCTGTATTTCATATTCGAGTAATTATTGAAATACAAAGGTCTTCGGTTCCTATTGCCTGGTTGTATCCAAATCCAAGTACCTTGTGTCCAAAATGGAGCCAATAGCAGATTTAACCCTAGCCGGTGGTGACAATTTGCTGATTTAATATAAAGCTAGGAAAGGATCCTAATTTTAGGTCTTGAATCACTAAAATCATTTTATTCCAACAATATGGAAACAGGTATAAAACAATGGGTTATATACAATGTTATTGTTTGCTTCGCTATCTACTGGTTGTCGAATCTCATATTATGGTATCCTTGGAGCATAAATGAACAGTTAGGGCAAATATTAATGCTGACGGTTAATCCGCTATTATGGGGATTTGCTACTTATTCCTGCATCAGAACATATCCCGATAGGGATTTATTTAAAGGCGTTCTTTTAAATAGCCTTATTTTTATTTCAGAGGCCATCATTTCTGACTTGATACTCTTTGTAGGCATCCAAAAAGCGGCGGACAAACTATTGCAGCCGACAACCTTTTATGGCTGGGGCTTTGTGGCGACCGTTCCTTTTATTATTTACTGGTTATTTAAAAATCGAATTAGAAAAAATAAAGAGGTGCTTATACGGCAGGATTTTAAAATTCCATTGACTATTGGTTTGTTTTCGCTTGCAATCATTACAATTATTTTGGTGTTTAATATACGTTTTCATTAAACACCCTCCGGCGCCTTTTTTTCCTTATACCAGCCAATTTAGGGCCGGTTGAACTCAAATAAGCCCCTGTTCGTTGTAAAGCCATGGCAGGCAATAGCGCGTTGACTTTTGTTTGAACCGCTCAATTAATTTGCCGCTGATTGTTTTAGCAATGGTTTGGTTTGGAAAGGGGCCCTAACAGGTATTAGAATATTTTTTAAGTTATTGGTAGTTAATATTATTTTTATTGCCAAAACATGTAAAGCCGGATATGCCCGGGTAAGATCCCGGGAGCCCATTTCAATTCACTCCGAAATTTAAAAATATGACAACAGTTTCCCTTTTCAGACCGCCTTATTTTTCTTTCAAATCGATGATGCTCGTTTTTCTGTGGGTGCTAACTATGCCTGCAACCCAGGCCGCCCCCCTGTCGGGATCAAACTGGTCCGCCGGCACGTTGGAAGGACGATGGGACATCAATATGATGAAAGACGGGCAGGTTTTACCTTCCTGGCTTGAAGTAAATCATTCCGGTAACCATACCCTGGTAGGTCGCTTTGTCTATGCTTTTGGCAGTGCCCGGCCTATTTCGAAGATCAATTACAGTGATGGTAAATTTAGTTTTTCCATCCCTCCGCAATGGGAACAGGGAACCAGTGACATGGTATTCGAAGGGACTTTCCTGGGTGACAGCCTTTACGGCACCATGATCTACACGGATGGAAAAAAATATGACTGGACTGCTGTAAGGGCTCCCCTGCTTCACCGCCAGGCCAACCCGGTTTGGGGAAAGCCGATCACCCTTTTCAATGGTTCAAACCTGAAGGGCTGGCATGCCATGGGTGAAAACCAGTGGGTGGCAGTCAATGGCATTTTACAAAGTCCGCACTCGGGTTCCAACCTGGTCACCGACCAGACCTTTACAGATTTCAAGCTCCATATAGAATTCAGATACCCAAAGGGAAGCAACAGCGGCGTATATCTGCGTGGACGGTATGAAGTCCAGATTGAGGATGGAAAAGGCAAGGAACCCCTAAGCGACCTGTTCAGCGCCATTTACGGTTTTTGCGCCCCCAGTGAAATGGTTGCCAGAGATCCGGGGGTATGGCAGTCCTTTGACATTACGTTGGTAGGAAGGTTGGTCACCGTGGTTGCCAACGGAAAAACGGTCATCTGCCACCAGCAGATCCCCGGTATAACCGGGGGGGCCATCAACAGCCAGGAAGGTGAACCAGGTCCCATACTTATCCAGGGTGATCACGGCCCGGTGGATTTCCGCAATATCATTCTGACACCGGCCAAATAGAAGAAAGGGTACAAGCAGGTTACCGGGCAACCATTTACTGGCCCTGCCAGTTTGAAAGAATCGTTAAAGCCGGTTAAAGGCGGGTTAACCTATGGCCTGCAACCTAGAAAAAACGCGCCGGAAAGAGGCGATGGAGCAATCCATCGCCTCTTTCCATATTGGCGCTCAGACTGAATTTCAGGTCCCCATTAATTCTGGAGGGGAAAATTTTCCCCATACAGGGCCCAAGCAACGGATTCCATGTTTACCTATTCCTGGTTTAAATTTTGAGTTCATATAGCTGTCTATTGACAAAGGGCATTCCCTTCACCAGGGACATCCTGGAAATTTCAAAACACAGCAATATGAAAGTTTTAAAAATTGCCACATTTTGCCTTATCCTGCTTCCTGCTTTCTGCATCCATTCCCAGGCACAGGTCAGCATTGGAATCAGCATACATGCCAGCATAGCCCCACCGCCGCTTCCGGTATATGTCCAGCCACCCTGTCCATACGATGGGTATATTTGGAACCCGGGTTATTGGGCCTATGGGGATAATGGATACTACTGGGTACCTGGTGTCTGGGTGATGCCGCCTCAGATTGGATACCTTTGGACGCCCTGTTATTGGGGATATGAAGGCGGTTATTACGGCTGGCATCCCGGTTACTGGGGACCGCACGTCGGTTATTACGGAGGAATTAATTACGGTTACGGCTATAGCGGCGTGGGATTCTGCGGGGGCATGTGGCAGGGCCGCTCCTTCCGGTATAATACAGCCGTAGTGAATGTAAATACCAGGGTGGTCCGTAACACCTATATTGACCGGACGGTCATTAACAATACGGTGGTCAATAACAGGTATAGTTATAACGGTCCCGGGGGTGTAAATGCCCGGCCAAGGCCCGAAGAACAGGCCGCAATGCGAGAAAACCATATCCGCCCCACCCCAGATCAACTGTCTCATCAGCAATCTGCTGCCAGGGACCGAAACCAGTTTGCGGCTTTTAATCACGGAAGGCCTGCCACGGCCTCGCTGAGCACAATAGGGGCCTCAGGTACGGTGGCACAGGTCAGGACGCCCTCTTCCGGCAATTACACCCGCCAGGGCAGTAGGTTCAGTCAGCCTGCAGCTGGCAGAAACCAGCAACATGAATCAGCTCCCAATCCGGCCTCCCGGATCAATCAGCCGCAGCATAACCAACGATCTTTCCCGGACGCAAGACCGGTCTCTCATACACCTCCGACCCGGATACCGCAGGTCCGCCAGCAATACCAGCCGCAGCGCCCAGCTCCCCAGCAGTACAGGGCTCAGCCGGTGTTTCATCAACAGCCGCAGCATCTCCAGCAAGCAGGGCCCCGCCCCGCTGCAAGACCGCAGGTCCAGATGCAGCCTCACAATCAGCCGCCCAGGCCCCAGGGTCCCGAAAGACACCGGTAAGCGGATCAGCCTGCCCTTTGGCCGGAAAAAGTCCGGTACTCACCCCGGGAGGCAGTATCCGGGCATTTCATTTTGCCTGGCTGGCTGCAAAACAGGGGAGTACCCCATTAACCATCCTGCTGTTTGGGCGAACGCCACAACCCAACTGCAGGGCTGCAACAGGTTGTTACCTTATTTTATAAAGAATAGCAGCCGGACAAATTCAGGGCGAAGCAAAGGCAGCCTTCACCTTGTCGAGGAAATCGTCGATATCAAAGGGTTTTGAAATGAACTGATCGGCCAGGGCCGAACGGCAAAGCTGCTCGGCGTCGGGGTGGGCGGACATCATAATGATCTGGATGCCGGAAGTATGGGGGTCGCTTTTTAGTTTCCTGCATATGTCAGTACCATCCATCCCGGACAGGAACATATCCATTACAATCACACGGGGCTTTAGGGTAAGTACATACTGGTGGACCCGCTCGGGGGATAAACAATACTGAACGTGGAAACCTGCCTGCTTTAGGATGGACTCCATCATGCGGCATATGTCCCTGTCATCATCGATCAATAAAACCTCCGGGTTATTTGCATTCATAACTAAATAATTGAACAAACCGGCAGTGAAAAATGAAATACAGCACCTTTATCCTTTTCACTTTCTACCCAGGTTTTACCATTGTGCAGGGAAATGATTTCATGGACAATAAACAGGCCTATCCCAAAACCAGGATAGGTCTTTTCATCTTTACCGGAAACGCGGTAGAACCTTTCAAATACTTTCTTATGATCCGCGGTTGCAATACCGATTCCGAAATCCTGGACAGAAAAATCGACCTCGTGTCCGGACCTTCTGATGTCTACCAGGATTTTACCGGCTTTGGGAGAATATTTGATTGCGTTGGTGAGCAGGTTAATAATGACCTGCTCCATTTTATAACGATCAGCATAGACAAATAGCGTCTCTGGATCCTGCAGGGAAATGATATGGCTCGGGGTAGTCGCCTGAATCTCTTTAATGACTTCCTGCACGAGGGCATTGATCGATATTTTTTCTTTTCGCAACTGAAGATTTCCTGTTTCAATTTTGGTGATATCCAGTAAATCAGCAATGAGTTTTGTCAGCTTGGAAACCTGCTTTTCAATCGTTAACAGGGACTCTGCCAGAAATACATCATCGCCCTTGCCATGTGTTTTGAGTAATAGCTGGGCATACCCCTTTATGGTCGTTACCGGGGTTTTTAATTCGTGACTGGCAATTTTGATGAAATCGTCCTTTTGCTGTTCGTGCCTTTTGATTTCATCTATATCAGTGCTGCTTCCTACCCACATCTGAATGTTCCCGTCCAGGTCCTTGGAAGGGACGGCCCGGCTCAGGTGCCAGCGGTATAGGCCATCATGTCTGCGAAAACGGTGTTCAAAAAGAAACGGCTCTCCATTAGCCACCGAATGTTTCCACTGATGCAAGTTCTCTTCCAGGTCTTCAGGATGAACTACCACATGCCAGCCGTTTTCTTCCAGTTGTTCTGAAGTCAGGCCGGAAAATTCCATAAAAGTGCGATTGAAATATTGAAGACCACCAGAGGGATTACCGGTCCAGATGAACTGCGGCATTATGTCAGCCAGCAGCCGGAATTTCTCCTCGCTCACGCTGACCAGCCGCTCAATCCGCTTTTGGGAGGAAATATCCCTGGCAATCTTGGAAGTCCCGATTATTTCACCACCGGCGCCCCTTACCAGCGAAATGGTCAGGGATATGTCTAAAATATCATTACTCTTGGTCTTCCGCTGGGTTTCAAAATGTTCCACCCGCTCCCCATTCCTTAATCTTTTCAGTATATTTTGTTCTTCCTCCATTCGGTCATCAGGAATAAGCCAGGTAATGGGTTGGCCGATTATTTCTTCCGGGCTGAATCCAAAAATCCGGCGAGCCGCATTATTCCAGGAGGTGATCCGTCCTTCGAAGTCTTTGGTAATAATAGCGTCCTCTGAGGACTGGACAATGGCGGCCATCATGGCCACCTTATCCTGAATCTCCTTTTGGTCGGTTATGTCCATCATAGTACCCAGCATGCGAAGCGGTCTTTTTTCGGCATCAAAAATGACTTTACCCCTGGTGCGAATCCAGCGTATGCCATTTTCTGAATGGAAAATACGGGCTTCATATCCGTATATACCGGTTTGCAGGGCGCTGGCAAATGCCTTGCCCACAACAGCATCCATATCGTCCGGATGGGTCAGTCCCTGCATTTCCTGGTAATTAAGCGCTGTTGATCCGTGATAACCAAATATCATGGCCAACCGTGGAGAATAGACGAACTGGCCATTTTGAAGATTTAAGTCCCATATGGCCAGATGGGTACCTTCCGTTGCCAGTTGCAGGCGTTCCTCGGAATCTTTGATCTGCTGTCTGGCCTCCACCTGATCGGTTACATTGATGACAGTAACCATGATACCATATACGGTTTTATCAGGGTTATACAATGGCGCATATTCATAATCCAGGTAAAACTTCTTCATCCCTGAATGGGTATCAATATAAGCAACCGCGCCATTTTCAATATGTGACCGGCCTGTTTCAAAAACTTCCTTCAGCAGTTGAGGAAATATCTGGGTGGCCAGTTCCGGAAATACTTCCATCAGGGGGCGACCAAGAACGTCCTGCCTTTTCTTAAACCAGATTTTTTCCAGCAGGCTGTCATTGGCCGTATCTATCATAAAATCCTTTCCTTTGAATATGGCCATGGCTACAGGAGACTGGGTAACCAGGTTAAGGAACTGCCTTTCGTGTTCGACGGCCTTATTCAATCCCATTATCAGGGCCGTATTATCAATACAAATCAGCAAGACCCCCGCGACGGCGCCCTGTTCATCTCTAACCGGACTGTAATTAAAGGTCCAATTGGAATCAGCCCCGCCGGCCAAGCCGTAAACCGGGTTAGGCTGATTCACGGCCCCAACAGATATGCCTTTGTGGATAACAAGCTCAATGGCAGGGGATAAGACGGGCCAAAGGTCCCTCCGGGCTTCCTTTGCCGGGCAGCCCAACATTTCCAGGTGACTACCTGCATCGGCAGGATCCGCCAGGCAGGCATCATTAAAAAAACAGATGAATTCGGGTCCCCAGAATAAAAACATGGGAACCCCGCTAGCAAGCAGCACGTTAAGGAGATTAACCAGGACCGGGGACCAATCCGGTATGGCTCCCATGGCATTATTTTCCCAGTCCTTGGACTGAATCAGGTCGTACATTTGCCCGCTTCCCTGAATACGCCGCTCATTTGGCCGGGGCTGTATGTCTGAATGCATGGAACCAATAATTTAAAGACCAATTTGAGCGCCACAATAGGCCTTCCAACCTCCACTTCATGGCAGCGCGTAATTTATTCAGGCTGCTTTTCAGCCAGATTGAAGTTTGGTTTGTTTAAAGGTAACTGTTAATTGCCTGATTATTGTAAATCAATCGGGCAAGCCGGGAGTTGGTCAGGCCATCTGAGTTGCCTGATGGGTAAGGCAGTGGGACCAGCCGGTCAATGGGCCGAATTATTAGGAAAAAACCCGGGGAGAACCAACAGAGTGTCTCCATGAAGAGGGCTGCAACGGGCGCCCGTTACTGGAAACGGATTTGCCTGAATTTTTCAAATTCATGAAAGGATTGTACAACCGGAGACCAGGCCCATTTTATCATCTGTCCACTATCATAATCCAATCTGTAAAAATTTGCATTCCAAATGCTACCAGGTGCAGGCGGGACCTTATTGAGTGGAAAAAACAGGGCAAAGGGAATAAACAGCTCTGCTGTCCAGGAACTGATGGTGGCGCCCGGAGCGGATTTCCCTCCCTGGACATGAACCATTTTTTTTACCCGCCGGTCACCACTGTAGTGAAACGGAAGCCAGCCATAATTTTTCCCGTTTATATGGGGAACCATCAAAACAAGTTCCTTGTTCAGCGGGCTGATTTCATACTCCAGATAAAGGGGAATGGACGTATCAGGATGAAAAAAAGCCTCAAAGACATCCCCTTTGAACAAATCCTGAAAGTCCTGATCGAAGTCAGAACTGATGTGATTGTCGATGCCTGAAAAGAGCAGGTAGATGCCCGCAGCAGAATATAAGATCTTGAACTGTGAGGTATAATCTGCCTCACCGGAATCCAGCCGGGTCAGGCTGTTCCAGCTGGTCTTTTGCCACTGGATGTTATTGCCCTGGCCATCAGGCTCAAAATCTGCGCATTTGACCACGCCCAATGGAACCATGGATACCGGAACCTCCTTTTGGGAAAAACCGCCAAGGGCACCCATTAGTAACCCCAGTAATATTAGTATTCTCATACGATGTAAATTACTATTTATGGAAGAATTATGTTATTGTAAATGAAGTTTGGGGACCCTTACCTGAACTGCAGATAGACCAGGGCGACGGCTGCTGCTGTCATCAAAACAAAAGTAATGATGCTCATTATATTGGACAGGCGGTTATTGGTAAAAGCTCCCATGATCTTTTTGTTATTGCAGATATGAATCAATACCAGGATCATTACCGGAGCAGTCAGTCCGTATAGAACGGCTGTATATATGAGAGCCTGAATAGGGCTGATGCCCAAAAAATCAAGGCATAGTCCAACCAGCAGGGAAACGATCATGGTCAGGTAGAAACCCTTTGCTTCCCTGAATTTCTTGTCAAGTCCCTGTTTCCAGTTAAAGGTTTCGGCGATAATATAGGAAAGCGAACCTGCCAGTACTGGTACGGCCAGCAAACCGGTGCCAATGACTCCGAGAGCGAATAAGAGGTAGGTCAATTCGCCTGCCAGGGGTTCGAGTGCCTTGGCAGCCTGTCCCACCGTATCAATTTGGCGGACCCCTGCTTTATAGAGAACGGCTCCTGAAGTAAGAATCAAAAAGTACATGACCAGGTTGGAGAAAAGCATACCCATATTGACGTCCAGGCGCATTTCCCGGAGCATGCGGCTACTGACCACTGCAGTTCGCGGCTTGTGTGCCATATTCTCGGCCTCCATGGTAGTCTGCCAGAAAAAAAGGTAGGGCGAGATGGTGGTTCCCAGAATGGCAACCAGGATTTCAAAAAAATTCCTGTTTAAATGGATCACCGGAATAAGGGTATTGCGGAAGATGGCTTTCCAGTCAGGGTGTACCAGAAAGGGAACAAGGAGGTATAATAGCAGGCTGATGCAAAGCCATTTCAGTACGGCGGCAATTTTCCTGTACGGATATTTGATAATAAACCAAATCAGCACAACGGTAAAGCCGATGGAAAAAGCAAAAGTGGGAATTTTGGGTACTAGCAGATTTGCCACCGCCCCCATGCCTTCAATATCAGCACCAATGTTAAGGGTAATGGCCGGAAAACTAAGGACCATCATGATGTAAAGCAGGGATTTGGGATAGTGAACCTTCAGAACGCCGGTCAGACCTGTCTTAGTCACAATGCCAATTCTCGCGCACATGCCCTGAATGGTTGCCATCAATGGGAAGGTGAGCAGGGCAGTCCAGAGCGTTGAAAATCCAAATCCCGCGCCGGCCTGGGAATAGGTAGCAATGCCGGACGGGTCATCATCACTGGCGCCGGTAATAAGCCCCGGGCCGAGAACACGTATATATCTCTTCATCCGGGCAACCAATTCTGTTGAAATCTTCATGTTTCCTGATTATTCAGCCACCGCCAAAACAGCCTAAAGTGTGCCAACAAATGAATTTATCTTATTTCGCCTGATTCCTCCTTTGCCCAGGGCCATGAGGTTGCCCATCTCACAGGCCGTTCTCTGAAGATTTTCTGCTGCATGCTCCATGGCATCCTGCAGACCGGAGGGTTGGTTACCGGTTGAAATCAGCACATCAAAATAGGCTTTCAGCGCCGGCTCAGCTGCTACCGGTACCTGTCCTGCCAAACCAATCACCGGAACACCCCGTTGCCTGGCACGTCTGGCCACCCCATAGGGTCCTTTGCCAAAGAGGGTCTGGATATCAATACTGCCTTCCCCGGTTATAAGGATATCGGATCTGTCCAATGCCTCACCGAAAGCGGTTATATCCAGAAAATATTCAATGCCGGATACCAGCCTGGCACCCAGAAAACAGTGCAGGGAGGCTGCCACCCCGCCCGCTGCTCCGCCATGAACAATGCCTCCCAGATCCAGTCCGGTCTGGAGCCTGGTGATATCTGTTAATTGCTGAAGAGATGCTTCCAGTCTGTCCACTACCTGGCTGGTAGCCCCTTTTTGGGGTCCAAATACCCCGGCCGCCCCATCCTTTCCCAGTAATTTATTTTCCACATCACAAAGAATAATCAGTTCAATGTCCCGTATTGCCGGATCGAGCCCTGAGAAATCTATCTGTTCCAGCTGGACCAGTTCCGCTGGTAATATATTCAACGGCTTACCCGAGGAACCCAGAAATCGGATTCCCATGGACTGTAATATACCGCACCCCCCGTCCACGGTCGCAGAACCTCCTACCCCCAGGAGGATCTTTTTTGCCCCCTTCTGCACCGCATCCCTGATCAGTTCGCCCGTTCCACGGGTGGAAGCCGCCAGGGGATTATATTCACTCTCTTTGAGCCATTTCAGGCCCGACGCCTCGGCCAGGTCCAATACGGCGGTCCTGCCACCATCGAGCATTCCATAGGATGCGGTTATTTCCCTTCCCAAAGGATCATGCACCTGCGCCACCCCAACGGCTCCTTTGCCGTAAAGATTGATCAGCCGGGCCGTACCATCCCCTCCATCCCCTATGGGAAAGGTTTCCATGGTGCACTCCAGTATGCTTTCCTGCAGGCCGCTGGCAATCAGGTCGGCAGCCTGGGGCGCCGACAGGGAGTTCTTAAAGGCGTTGGGTGCAATTAGAATATGCATAGGCTGTTTACTTCAATAGCAGTGAATACAAATAAACCATGGCCAAAGTTATGAGTCCCATCCACAGGGTCGCCACCGAATAGACCCGGAGCATTGATTTCATGGCAATGCCCGAAAACCGTGCAATCACCCAAAAATAGGCGTCATTGGCATGGGAGATCATCATGGAACCGGCCCCCATGGCCAGCACACAGAGGAGCCTGCCGTTGCTGTTATCCAAACCCAGGAGCGGCAATAAGGGTACGATGATGGCCGATGCTGTAATAATGGCAACCGTGGAAGAACCCTGTGCGGTTTTTAGGATACAGGTGACCAGAAAAGGGAAAAAAATACCGGTACCCTCCAGGTGGATGGAACGGCTGAATACTTCCCCCATCCGGCATGCTGCCAGTACAGCACCGAAAGCGCCGCCGGCACCGATAATCACCAGGATCCCGCCGGCTTTCTCTGCGGCTTCTTCCAGCAGAGACCCGATCTTTCCGGAGGTCCAGAGCGCGCGGTTACCCAAGGCCAGTATTACCCCTACTGAAAGGGCAATGACCGGATCTCCCAGAAAAAGCAATCCGCTGATCTGCGTTGGCAGGCTTCCTGCACGCATCAGCAGCATGGACCGCAGGGCGATGAGCAGTATGGGAATGACCACGGGCAAAAAAGAGTACAAGGCCCCAAGCGAACTCACTTTTTCCCCGCGGTCCGTCACGCGCTCCCCCTGGGTGGAGGGAAATTGTTTGCAGGCTCTGAGAGCCCATAAATATCCGGTAAGCATGGCAGGAATGGAAATAAGGATTCCGGCCATCATTAATTTCCCGAGATCAACCCCCAGGGCTGCGGCTGCAGCCGCCGAACCTGGGTGGGGAGGCACCATACAATGCACGGATAACAGGGCAGTGGAAAGGGAAACGCCCAGCACCAGCATCGGTATTCCGGTTCTTTTTGAAAAAGAATGGGTTAGTCCGCTCAGAACAATGAAACCGGCATCGCAAAAAATTGGCAACCCTATGATAAACCCGGTTATGCTGATACCCAGGGCCGCATGCTTCTCCCCAACTTTTTGAAGAATAAAATCAGCCATGATCCGGCTGCTGCCTGTATACTCGAGCAATATACCCAGTACCGTCCCCAATACAACGATCAGCCCCAATGATCTCATCACGCCGCCAAAACCTTCTTTGAGGTCATTGAGGATATCGGCCACGGGCATATGGACCCCCAGGCCTACCACCCATGCTGCAATCAGGATGGGGAAAAAAGCATGCAATCGGAATTTAGCCGTCAGGATCACGATAAGGGATATACCTGTCAGTAAAAACAGCAAAGCCTGCGGGGCGGAATAATTCATTTAATTGGATTGATTTCAGCCATTTAATGTACGCAGATTATCTGGTTTTGGTCCATACCTGTTTTTGGGTGACCCCAGCAAAGCGATGGCTTTTCCAGGGCAGCCCCATTTGAAGTTGATGATAATTGTTCGTAACTTTTAGGTTAAACCAAAAACAACCAGCATGAAAAAGTTAATTATTGGGGCCCTTGTAGGCGGCCTCATCATTTTTCTTTGGCAAACCCTTTCCTGGACAGTACTGAATCTCCATCATGCCTCCCAGGAATACACGCCCAAACAGGATAGCATCCTGAATTTCCTGAATACCCAGTTTTCGGAAGACGGGTCCTATTTGCTTCCCAGCTATCCTAAAAATACTTCCTGGGATGAGATGCAAAAGGAAATGCCAAAATATAAAGATAAACCCTGGGTCCAGATTCAATACCATAAGTCGCTCAGCGTAGACATGGGGGCTAATATCGCGCGGGGATTTCTGGTTAACATCATCATGGTCGGGCTGATGTGCTGGATCCTGATGCGGATATCCACTGCAGGTTTCGGAGTGATCTTTACGGCCTGCCTGCTGACAGGGCTGATTGTTTTTATTAACTCCCCCTATACAGTGCATATCTGGTACCAGAAGGCTGATATCATGGCCCATCTCTGGGATGCACTGATCAGCTGGGGGCTCTGCGGGATTTGGCTTGGCTGGTGGCTGAGCAGAAAATAAATATGAATTCCTGTTCAACCCCTGGAGCAAGCGCCGGCTTCAGGGGTTCTTTTCCCATACGCACTTCCCATTAACATAGGTTTTTTCGACCCGAATACCGGTAAGCTGCTCGGGTTTGGTTTCCAACGGATCCCCGTCGATCACAATGAAATCTGCCAGCATCCCCTCTTTGAGGGCACCTATGAGCGGAGTCCCGCTCAGGGCAGCTGCATCGCTGGTGTAGGCCTTTAAAGCCTCCCTGATACCGATGCTTTCATGAGCGGCTATTATATTCCCTTCATTGTCCCTCCTGGTTATGGCAGCTTCCATTCCTTTGAAAGGATTGAACTCCCTGACAACAGGGGCATCCGAGGAAAGGGCCATTAAAATGCCATGCTCAAGCACAGAACGAACCGGATAACAATGATCCAGATATTCCTGGCCCAGGTATTTGATGAAATTCTTTCCCAGTTCACTGATAAAAATGGTTTGCATCGAAGCCGCGATATGATAGGCTGACATATCGACCAGATGTTTTTTTTCCGGGAGGCCCAGGTGTTCGATGCGCTTCATGATTCCCGGGAATTGGGCCCCAAGCTGTTTATACTCTTCAATGACAAATTCAATGGCGGCATCCCCTATGGCATGGGTGGCAATGCCAAAACCCTTCGCCATGGCCTGTTTACCCAGCGCGCGGAATTGGTCCCTGTCCAATCGGAGCACCCCCTGTTCATGGGAATTTTTATAATATCCTTTAAGGGCTGAAGTTTTTCCACTCAGGCCCCCGTCACTGAAAAATTTCACCATATTTACCTGCATAAACGATGAGGAGAAACAGTCTCCCACCGGATAGGGCCTGCCTCCGCCATCGGGCAGCAGAATAGGTATGGCATTGAGGCGAAAGCCGAGTTCCCCGTTGCGGTCCATTTCCCGGTAAGTGTCCAATAACAACGGATCCACAGCAGGATCAGTCGCCGCGGTTATTCCCTTTGCATACAATTGCTCCCGGGCTGCCTCAATCATCTTTTTCAACTGAAAGGAATTGTAAGGCGGAATATGACCAGAAATCAGGCCAAGCGCGGTTTCGGAAAATATTCCGTTTAATTTTCCGGCATGGTTCCGGTAGATCATCCCGCCAACAGGAGCGGGTGTTGTCTGGTCAATACCGGAAATCTCCATTGCCCTGGAATTGGCAACAGCGATATGGGCGCAGGTTCGGATCACAAATACCGGCCTGGATGGGATTACCCGGTCCAGGTCATCGCTGGTGGGCATTTGACCTTTTTCCCATCCTGCCTCATTAAATCCCCTGGCCGTAATCCAGGGCGCCTCCGGATAGGCCCTGGCATATTGGTCCAGCATCTGCAGCATTTCCTCCAGGCTACCGGCTGCCCGCACATCCAGCATATAGGTCCGGAGGTTCCCTACTTTCCAAATATGGATATGGGTATCGTTAAAACCCGGCAGCAGCGTTTTTCCCCTGGCATCCAGCACCTCCGTCTGCGGGCCTATCAGGGGCTGTAGAAACTCCCATTTGCCCACAGCCTCAATCTTATTGCCGCTGATGGCAAGGGTATCGGCCTGGTTTTCCTTCCACCCCTGGTGAAAGGAATGCAAGCGGGCATTACGTATAATGAGATTAGCGATGGCCATATGATTCTAACCTGTTTGGTAAATTGATCCCTTCACGAAACAAAACGGCTTCAAAAATAACCGAACAATGTACATTACGCCCGGTCTGCTTGTCATGCCTGTTGTTACCGGACCTGCCAGCATGCCCGGCTGTTTATCTGCCGGCCCTTTTTGACTGGGCCCTGGCAATGCAGTCCTCCAATACCCCGAGCCCTTCGCGAAGCTGCTCATCAGTGATGACAATGGGCGGCAGGAGCCTGATACAATTGCTGAATAAGCCGGCCCTGATCATTACCAGACCCCTTGAAACAGCATCCTTGATCACTTCAAGGGTCACTTCCGCGTCGGGTTCCTTGGTGTGGCGGTCCCTGACAAATTCCACCAGCCGCATGGCTCCTATTCCGCGAACATCTCCTATAATGGGGTATTTCCCTTTCCAATCCTCCAGGGTCAGCCGGATTATTTCCCCCACCTCATGGACCCTATTTAGAAAAGCCTCGCTTTTGAGGATCTTCAGCGCTTCAATGGCCGCCACGCAGGCCAGGGGGCTGCCCCCATAGGTTCCCCCTACCCCACCCAGGTGGGGGGCATCCATTATTTCAGCCTTTCCGGTTACTGCACTTATAGGCATACCCGCTCCGATGGACTTGGCGCTGACAATGATATCCGGAATTACACCGCTGTGCTCCACGGCAAATAGTTTTCCGGTCCTTGCAGCCCCGCACTGAATCTCGTCTGCTATAAAGACAATCCCGTATTTATCGCAAATTTCCCTTAACCTTTTCAGGTACTCGGCGGGGATCGGGAGGAATCCGCCCTCCCCCTGTACCGGTTCAATGATGATGGCAGCCAGTGATTCGGGATCCACCTGTGAAATGAACGCCTCATCCAGTTTGGCCAGGCAATGCTGCAGATAATCCGCCTGGCTCATTCCCTGAATGCCGCGGTACATGTTGGGTGCGGCTATCCTGTATATATCGGAAACGTAGGAACCGAATCCCTTTTTGAACAATGCGTATTTACTGGTCAGACTTAAGGTAAGCAGCGTGCGTCCGTGGTAAGCTCCTTCAAAACAGAGTACTGCATTTCGCTTGGTATAATACTTGGCGATATTGACTGCGTTTTCAACGGCCTCGGATCCCGAATTGGCCAAAAGGGTCTTTTTGGGAAAGTCCCCCGGCGTCAGGCTGTTGAGCAATTCCGCCAGTTCAAGATAGGGTTCCATGGTAGTAACCAGTGAGCAGGTATGAATATACTTATCGAGCTGCTCCCTGATGGCATTAACCACCCTTTGGTCCCGGTGCCCCACATTGATCATGCCGATTCCGCCGGCAAAATCAATGAGCTGATTGCCATCGATATCCTGAATAAGGGCGCCTTCCGCACTGGCCACCACCACGTCTGTTGATTTAGCAAGGCCGGAGGGCAGGGCATTCTTTCTCCTTTCAAGGGCTGCCTGGCTCCTGGGGCCAGGTAATGCTGTTTTTAGTTGTATGTAAGACATAATATTCCTTATATGGTTTTTGAAAAATGATGACAATTTAGGGTAAACCCCTTGTTGAGATAGAGCCGGTGCGCATCATGGCGGAGGTATCCGGAATCCAGGGTAACTGTTTTAAGACCCATTTCGGTAGCCTTTGAAACAACATAATCAATCAACAAACCGCCCAGTCCCCTGCCCCTCGACTGAGGAAGGGTAGAAAGGTCATCGATGTAGAGATGCTTGCCATTGTAAAGAAACTGCTGGTACCTGAATCCCACAGCAGCCACTGCCCTGCCTTCTTCTTCAATAAAAGCAAGGTGGTAGCCTTCGTTGATCATTTCAAGGACGGTTTCTACAAAAGTCTCCTTAAGGAGATGTGGCCTCAGTTCCATCAGGCAATCCCAGCATTTAAGGATATCATGTCCGCTCCGGGCGATTTGAATTTTCATGTCAGATGTTAATCTATTGTTTTAAATACACTTAAAATACATTCATACTTGCTTGTCAATATCAAGTCTGATAAGAACTCCGTAATTGCCGCATACGGGATCATTGACATAGTCAGGGATAAGGGCCACGGGCTCAAAACCAATCTTTATTTGGGTGCTGATGGTCGGATCAAACCGCCTTCCGCTGGTCAGTTCCTCATAATATTGCTCCCCGCTCATCTGACCCTGCAGTGCTCCATAACCGCTCATCATCCCCACCGTCAACTGACCTTTCAAACCCAATTCCCTGGCTACATCCTGTCTTGCCCTGTAGAGCACCCTGGCAAGTCCCAAACCGCGGTAATCAGGGTGAACCCCGATATCAAGTCCGTAGAGCCAGTCACCCTGGGGGTCATGGTTGGTCATCCATCCGCCGGCAATGGTCTCCTTAAACGTATGGTGGTATTCGGAGAAATCAAACCGGCTTCTCATGGTGGTAGTCATACCGATCACCCGGTCACCATCTGTAATGACAAACTGCCCCTGCGCAAATAATTCCAGGTGCTTCAGGTAATGCTTTGCTTTAATGAGTTCATCCTCCGAAAGGGTGGGAAAGACAATTTTCTGAAGCGCTTCGAGCCGCTCCGCGTGTGCTGGTTCCATATTGGATACCACTAATCGTTCGCCGATTTTTTTAAAGTATGGCATTTTTTTTACAAGCATATTATACATTTAGGAAGTCAGATAACCCAGTACGACATAGCTTATACAGGACAAGCCAAAGGCAATCAGGGCAAAGGGTAATTGGGATAAGCCATGATCGAGGTTACTGCATTCCGTTGATTGGCCTGTCAGGACCGTGGCATCGGAATATAAACAGGCATTTGCACCAAATACCCCCGCGCTAATAACGGCGCCGCAATTAAGCAATATATTTGAATGGAGGTGCTGGGCAAGCGGTACAATCAGCGGAATGGCCACCGCATACAACCCCCAGGATGATCCGGTCGTAACAGATATTACCGACAGGGAGGCAAATACAACGAATGGGAGCATTTGCCTGTTTACATAAGGGGAGACACTGTGCAGCACATAGAGGGTCAGGCCCATTTTATCATTGACATCTTTCAGAACATAGCTCATCATGAGGATAGCCAGGGCGTACACCATGCTATTGAACCCCCCGAATACGGTCTCGGAAAGTTGTTTAAATGTTCCGACTCTGATGACACGGTAATATAGAAAAGTAAATGCAACGGCTATCATGACCCCCTTCAGCGCATCAATATTAAAATAAATGGTAGCAGCCAGCAGCACAAGGATTGGCACCAGAAAATACGTTACCCTGGGCGTTTTTACGGGGTTCATGACAGAGATATCCAGGCCAGCCGTTACGTTTAATTCCCCTTCAGTCAGTTTGCCGGTTTTTTCGGTTCTCTCGGAAGCCCTTTTCATTCTGCCAAACCAGGGGAGCACTCCGTATATGAACAGAGGAATGATCAAAACTGATATATAGCCATAGCAGACGTAGGGAATCATTCTCCAGTAGGTAGATAATCCCTTACCGGCCTGAGCCACATGTGATTTTTCCAAGACGGCCCCAATATAGATGGTCCAGGTGGAAATCGGAACGATGACACACCAGGGCGGAGCGGTGGTGTTGACGATGTAGGCGAGCATTTCCCTGGGGACCTTAAAGGCATCCGTTATCTTCCGCATAGATAATCCCACGGTAAGGGCGCTCAGGTAGTCATCCAGGAAAATCCCCAGGCCAAGACCCCATGCTCCCATCAGGGCGCCCCTTTTGGTTTTTATCCTGGTTAAAGCCCATTCCCCAAACTTCAGGGTACCCCCGCTTCTAACCATAAGCCCAATGAGCGAGCCATACAGTCCGCATACCAAAATGACCCAAACCGCTCCCCCGGAACTCGGATCGCCGATGGTGCTCATCATGGAATCGACAAAACCAGAAAAAAAATTGGCCCCTCCGTGAAAACTAATGATGATAAATCCTACCAGGCAACCTATAAGCAACGGCTCAAAGGAGGTGCGCATGATAATTGCCAGTATGATTACAACCAGCGGGGGTATTAATGCCAATGCGCCATAATCAGTCATATTCGTTCTAATTTTACATTTATTGCAAGCACCTGCCCTGCGGAATTTACCAAAAGACCCATCAGAAAGTACAACAAACCATGGCTGGTAACCGCCCGACCAGGGAATCCACGGCCCGTCCTGCAGGGATTATAAGCCGCCAATGCTGATCAGTTTTTTCTCCATATACTCATATAAGCCCTCCGAACCGCTTTCATGACCCTGGCCGCTGTAGTTCCATCCTCCAAAAGGAGATTCAGTGCCATGTGGGGCCCACTCATTGACCCCTACCATACCAAAATCCAGGCGCTCCGATGCATAGATGGCCGTTTTCAGGCTGTTGGTGAAGACGTAGGCTGCCAAACCATATTCCGTATCATTGGCCATTTCAATGCCATCATCAAGATCATCGAAGACAAATAAGGGCAGTACAGGTCCGAAAATCTCATTGCGTGCAAGCGGGGAAGACTGATTTAAGTTCGTCACTACGGCAGGCTGGAAAAAATACCCCTTTTCCAAATGATGGGGAACATACCCGCCGGTGAGTATCCTGGCATTTTCCTGTCTTGCTTGGTCCAGCAGGTTCATTACCGATTCGCGCTGGCGTTTTGTGATAAGTGGTCCCAGCTGGACACCCTGTTCGAAACCGCCTCCAACTTTCAGGTTTGATACATAGCCGCTTAGAAGTTCTGCAAATCGGTCAAATATGGGCCTTTGCACATAAAATCGCTGAGGAGCTATGCATACCTGTCCGTTATTTCTGAAGCGGGCTATGGAAGCAGCCTTTGCCACGGCATCCACGTCCGCATCCTCAAACACCAGTACTGGCGCGTTACCACCCAGTTCAAGGGAGAGCTTGGTATGCGTTTTGGATGCACCATCCATCAATATTTTGCCTACCCTGGTACTTCCCGTAAAACTGATTTTCTTAAGGGCCGGGTTATCCAGGAATGCAGTACCGATGGACTGGGCATCCCCCACCACAACGTTGATTACCCCTTTTGGAATCCCCGACTCGGCCAGGGCCCGGGCCATATGGTAGGCCGATAGGGGGGTGTTTTCGGATGGTTTAGCCACCACCGTGCACCCGGCTGCTAGTGCTGCCGCCCAGGCACGGGCCGGGTTGTAAGCCGGGAAATTCCAGGCTGTAATAATCCCGATGACGCCCATAGGCTGCCAAATGACGGAGCTCCTTTTGTCCGGACGGTTTGTTGGAATGACCCTGCCATAGGCCCTTTTTGCCTCCTCAGCATACCATTCAAACAAATTGGCAGCGACAGCCCATTCGCCTTTCGCCTCTCCAAGCGGCTTACCGCTTTCCAATACCATGTCACGGGAAAGGTCGTCCATATGCTCGCGCAAATAGTCGGCTGCTTTTTTTAATATCGTAGCCCGCTGGTAGGGTGTGGTCCTGCTCCACGACTTAAAAGCCGCCTGGGCAGCACCGATGGCCAGGTGTGCATCCTGGCCACTGGCTGCACTGATAGTATCGATCATTTCTTCGGTAGCTGGGTTGATGAGTGGAAGGTGCTGTCCGTCTTGGGAAAGAGTCCACTCCCCATTGATAAAGAGTTTATGCATATGCTACGCTTTTTTGGTAAGTGTTTCCAATCCCTGTTCAATAATATCAAGCCCTTTGTTCAGCAATTCCTCTTCAATGACCAGGGGACTCAGGATGCGTATCACATTGCCGTTGACCCCGGCATTAATTACAATTAGCCCCTTTGAGGCACAATACGAAATTAATTCCCGGCATAAGGCGGCATCGGGCTGAAAAGGATCCCTGTTCCTGACAAGTTCAAATGCCATCATCGCCCCCAGGCCCCGGACATCCCCAATGGCAGGAAACTTAAGCTTGAAAGCCTCAAAGCGTTCCCGTACAATGCTGCCAACCCTGGCACCCAGGGCATTGATGTTAACCTGCTCCATGTAATTGAGCGTCGCCAGGGACGCCGCACAGCAAACAGGGTTTCCCGGATAGGTGCCCCCGATGGTAGATGGCTTGCATGAATCCATGATATGGGCCTTACCGATTACAGCGCCGATGGGCATTCCGCTTCCCATGCTTTTAGCCCAGGTAGAAATGTCGGGGATAACGTTATAATGCTGGTAGGCAGCCCATTTCCCGGTTCTACCAAAACCACTCTGGACCTCATCAAGTATCAGCATGATGCCGTACCTGTCACATATTTGACGGACACCTTCCAGGTACTTCTGAGGAACCACATTGAAACCTCCCTCCCCCTGAACAGGCTCCAAAATAATGGCGGCCACCTGTTCGGCCGGTACATTGGTATGAAAGAACGCTTCCAGATCAGCCAGATGCTTATCGGAGAATTCATCCAGGTTCAGGCCGCTGCCATGCCGGTAATAATCCGGAAAGGCTATACGGTAAATCTCCGGGGCAAAAGGACCGCAACCCAATTTATAACCGACCTTGGAGGTCAGTGTCATGGCCATCATAGTGCGTCCATGAAAGGCACTGTCATAACAAATGACGGCCTGCCTGCCGGTAGCCTGCCTGGCGATCTTAACGGCGTTCTCAATACTTTCAGCACCCGAATTGGTAAGCATTACCTTGGTATGCTCCCCATGGGGAAGCAGCCCGGCCAGTTTTTCTGCAAGCTGCATGTACAGATCATAGGTGGCGACATTAAAACTGCAGTGGATCAGGCTGGCCGACTGCCTGGCAATGGCTTCCACCACAGGCTGGGGGCAGTGCCCCGCATTGACCACGCCTATGCCGCCTGCAAAATCGATCATTTCCTTTCCGTCAGCATCCACAATAACGCTGCCTTTGGCACTGACGGCCGTGGAAGGATTAAATATCCCAATGGCATTGGGAACAAATCTTTTTCTTCTTTCCAGTAACTGTTCTGATTTTTTCATGGTCGCATGCATTAGACTAAAGTAATTGTAATTGTTCATTGTCCTATAAGTCCTCCGGAGTAAAGGATTCATTACTGAGAACCGCTTCCAGCGTGTTTTATTATGTGCCCCCTCTTGAGAGCAAGGGCTATGGACGCTGCGGCCTGACGGCCGGTTTGGGCCGCGCCGTTCATATATCCCTGAAAATCGCGGCTGACATGCTCACCTGCAAAATGGATGTTTCCGACCGGCACACCCTCCCATCCTGCCAGTCTGGAACATTGCCCTTTCCTGTAAGCGCTGTAACCGGCGAGGCTGAAGGGGTTCTGCCGCCAGTAATAAGAAATATTTTTATGATTATAGGCCAATTTGGCTCCCGGATAGATCGTTTCAAGGCCCTGTACAAATTCGCCGGACAGGTCTTCATTGCGGGTATTGAGTATCCGCTCGCCGAAATCCCCCCCGCCAAAAACCGTGAAGCTGCCCTGTTTGTCAGACTGGCTCTGGGTACTGTCCCACCCGCAGCCAAATGAGATATCCGTAAACGTATATCCCTGTCTGCCGGCATCCCGCCAGGGCTTGCCGTTAAAACCCATGATAAACTTGCAACTGTTGCCATACCCCAGTTCGTCAATACATTTTCTCTTTTCTGCGGGCATCGGGACATTGAGCTGTATCTTCCTTAAAACCGTAAAGGGCAGGGTCAGCAGCACCTGATCAGCCTCAATGACCGATGGGGTCTTCCCGTTTTCAAAGGAAAGGGCGTATCCTCCCGCCGGCAGGGTGGAAATGGAAACAAGCTTCTTTCCAAGCGTTACATGATCCTTTACTTTGTCATAGAGGGTATCGACCAGATGCTGGCTTCCCCCTTTTATTTTGTATACTTCATGGTCATCACCAAACATCTCATAATAGGAGCCTGCAGCAGCAGGCGGAGTAAACATGATCAGAAAATTAATGGCCGATTGTTCGGAGGATTCCATTCCATATTCCCTGGTAAGTACCACCTGAATGAAATCGTATAGCCATCCCCGGATACCGATGGACCCGAGGTATTCTGTGATGGACAGGTTATCCAGGCGGCTGAAGGAGGCGCCGGTTTTATAATTGATGGAATGCGGCAGCGAACCGATATCCATGACCAATTGTTTAATATGAGGTTTGAAAGCGCTGATTAAGTCCCTGTTTGACAGGTGGGCGCCACCAAAATACAGCTCCTTGGGCAGGAGTCTATCCTTTCGCAAATCATATAATTCCAGGCCCAGTTCCTTTACCAGGTGCAGGATCTCGGCATGAGAGGTGTCCACAAACTCACCGCCGACATCGGTTGTAAGACCAGGCCAGAAAGCATCTTTGAGCGTATACATCCTGCCACCGGTTCTGCCGGAGGCTTCATATATCCTGGAGCGGATGCCCATTTTCCCCAACTGGTAGCAGGCGTTCAGTCCTGCCATGCCCCCTCCTACTATGGCAACCTCCCTGCGCTGGGAGGAATCCTGGTCCGGGTTCCTGTGCCTGAACAAGGCAGGGGCTGCCAGCAGGCCCCCAGCGGTGTAAGCTGTATCGCGGAGGAATTTTCTACGGCTTTCCAGGTTCCTGCAAAACAATTCCTTTGACTGCGGGTCATTGCTGAGTGCATCGGAAAACATTTTTTTTAGCAGGCTGGCAATTGGGCTATGCGACATATAATAATCTTAGATTCTTGAATCAGTTCAATACCCCGGATTTTGTTTTACGATATTATTGGTACCCTCTATTTCACGCTGGGGGATGGGCATGATTGGATTGACGCCGGCTCCGAGTATGGAGCCTACGTTGCCAGTCCGGGCCAGGTCAAACAACCGGTGTCCTTCAAAATTCAATTCTGCCCTTCTTTCATCGAGCACCGCATTGAGAAAACTGGTGCTGTCCGGCACGTCGGCGCCCGTCAAATCAGCCAGACCGCGGCTTTCCCTCAGGGTATTGAGATCAGGGAGTCCGGCTGATCTTCCGCTGGCTTCTGCACGAATGAGATAGACTTCAGCCAGACGGAGGACATAACCCGAGTTGTCTTTGGTCTGCTCCCCGCGGTATTTCTGGGTTCGTCCATCCGGCATGATGGAAGGATCCTCATTGACAAAGTCAACCAGGGCACCTCTTACATCCCCGGGCCGGCCCTGGAAGAAGGTATTCAATCCTGCGGAGGCAAGAAAAGCCACATCCGTTCTAAGGGCGGTGGTCCTTACGTAAGTCAGCGTATTATAGGCGCTGGGATTTTGGAGGTCGAATTTCAATTCAAACACGCTCTCCGGGGTCAGCCGGCTGGAATAAACCTGAGGCACCGAACCAGGCCCGAACAAGGCAAAATTGTTATCATTGATGACATCGGTGGCAAGGGAGTCCGCATGGGCGTAATCCCCATAATACAGGTCAACCCTTGCAAGCAGTGCCTTGGCGGCAGAAAGGGAAATATACTGGTTTCCGTTAAAGGTATTCAGGGATGTGATGGCCGACTGCAGGTCCGCTATAATCTGCTTGTAGGAAGCGTCCACAGTACTGCGGGCTATGGGGACCTTTGGCTGGCCGATGGTCACAACAATGGATATTCCGTATTCGGATGATTTATTCCAGTGTTCCCCATAGAGCCTGAGCAGGTCAAATTCACCCAAGGCCCTTACAAAAAGCGCTTCGCCAAGAATGTTACTTCCTTCGGTGGGGTCCAGATTGGGCACTTTGGAGATGTTGTTGATGATGGAATTGGCCGTATAGATACTGTTATAAATGGCCTGGTATATTCCCGTGGTGTAGAGGTTGGCTGTCTGGACCGTCCTGGAGGCTATATCATTGAGATCAATCACATCATAGCCGCCCGTCGTTCCATTGTCTGCATAACATTCTGACAGCAGGGGGAAATAACCTCCGTAGTAATTCTTGTCCTGCAGGGTGCTGTACATGCCTATACGCGCATTTCTAAGGCCATTCACGCTGGTAAATATGGTACTGTTGTCAACAGCATTGGGCGAAGTAACGTTCAGTATCTTATTACAGGAAGATAAGGCGATCAGGCAAAGAACCCCTGATATAATATATTTAATCATAACTTGATTTTTAGAAATTAAAGTTTAATCCAAAGGTCAGTGTCCGGGCCTGGGGATAGGCTGCGTAATCAACCCCGGCCGTTTGGGGGTTGCTGCCTCCGTTGGAGGAGACCTCCGGGTCAAATCCATAATATTTTGTCAGCACCCATAGGTTTTGTACCTGCAGATACAGTCTGAGCGAGTTGTATAATCCGGGATGCTTGGGGCGCAGGGTATATCCCAGGTTTACGGTGCGAATTCGGAAAAAGGAAGCGTCCTCCACGAACTGGGATGATTGCTGGTTATAATTCTGAAAAATCAGGGAAGCCCTGGGGATATTGGTAACATCTCCGGGTTTTTCCCATCGCTTGTTCACGATGGTGGCGTTGTTGGCATATACCTGGAATAGATTGTTATTCGCATCCCATCCGCCCGGGCTGTATCCGAGGGTTTGGTAAGTGGTTCTGATCAGATTGTAGACCTTATTTCCCAGGCTGAACTGGGTGGAAATGGACAGATCAAAGTTCCTGTATTTAAAATCATTGGTCAGACCCCCAAAATAATCCGGGGTGGCCTTACCCAAAATCTGTGGATCATTGGAATAACTAGGGTTACCGGTTTTGGGATCAACACCCAGGTACTTATATCCCCAGAAGGATCCCACAGCCTGGCCGACTTTCAGTATATGGGTAGGGAACAGGTCAGCGTAGGCGAAAATCAGTTCATTGTCGCTGTAAAGGCTCTTGATCTTATCCTGGATATAGCTCATGTTGAAACTGATGGCCCAGGAAAAATGCGGGTTCTTCACAGGATAGGCCATCAGCGAGAACTCGACCCCTTTATTTTCTATGTCTCCTGCATTGGTGGTGTAGGAAGCAAAGCCGGAAGTGGCTGGCAGTACCGCGTTGGCCAGCAGTTTGGTCCTGTCACCCCTGAAAAATTCCAGGGAGCCGCTTAATTTACCATGCTGAATTTCAAAATCAGCCCCGATATTAAACATTTTATTGCGCTGCCAGGTCAGTCCCGGGTTACCAATATTGGTGGGACGTAGTCCCGCATTTCCGTCATACCTGGAAGGCGTCCAGTAGCGCTGAAACTGGAAATCACCAATTTCCTGGTCACCGGTCAGCCCGTAACTCACCCTGAGTTTTAAGTTGGTGATGAATTCGGATTTTTCCATGAATTTTTCCTTGGACAGGACCCAGCCGGCAGAAAAGGCGGGAAAAAGGCCCCAACGGTCGGAAGGATCAAATCGGGAGGATCCGTCATACCGGGCAGATAAGGAAAACAGGTATTTTTCATCATAGGCATAGTTTATCCTGCCCAGGAAAGAAGCGAGCCCCCATCCAAAATTCTGTGCGGAAGCGGAAGTGACCGTGGAGGCGCTGGAAATATTTTCCAGGCCACTGCCTTCCGGGAAACCCTGTGCCTTTACGGCCGTTTTTTCATACCGCGAGGACTGGGCGGTAAAGCCGCCTACCGCCGAAAGACTGCTTTTGCCGAAATTATTGGTATAGGTCAGTATATTTTCATTGAGCCAGGTCAGGTTGCGGTAAGTCCCTTCTATGGCTTTGCCTCCGACGGGAGCCCCATCAGAGGTAATGGGATCAAAAAATTGGTTATCAATCAGGTTGGTATAATCCGCCGTAAATGAACTGCGGAACTTCAGGCTTTTTAGCAGCTGGATATCTGCAAAAACAGTTCCTATGAATCTGTAGTTGGTGGTAAATGCCTTGATTTCTTTGGCTGATTTAACCGGATTATCGCTTAACCAGCTCGCCTGGTAGAGGGTGTAATCGGCATAACTACCGTCTGCATTATACACCGGCATGAGGGGAGAAGCACCCAGGGCATTGGTAACAATGCCGGTATAGGTGTCATCATTGAAACTCCTTCGGTTTCGCCCATAGGTAAACGAAGTATTGGCTCCCAGGCTGATGCGGTCGTTTACTTTATTGTCCAGGTTCATCCGGAAGGAAGCCCGTTTATAAAAATTCTCGATGACGATGCCCTGCTGATCAAAATAATTGCCGGCCAGGAAGAATTTGGTCTTTTCATTGCCGCCTCTGGCCGATAACTGCAGATTGCTGATGGGAGCAGTCCGGAAGATCTGGTTTTCCCAATTGGTATTGACGCCCGTATTCCAGGAGGAGGGCAGGGGGGTTGTCAGCACGCTGGGGTCAAATCCCGGATACAGGTTGTTGAAGGGGGTCGGATCCTGATTATAGGCGATGAGATCCTGTTTTCTGGCGTCCTCTTCCAGGGCTACAAAACCCTTGCTGTCCAGAAATGGGATCTTCCGGGACACATTTTGTATGCCGGCAAAACTGTTGAACCCGAACTCCGTTTTCCCGTTTTTACCCCTTTTGGTAGTGATCAGGACCACGCCGTTGGCGGCCCTGGCTCCGTAAATGGAAGCGGAGGAAGCATCCTTGAGTATTTCAATAGATTCAATGTCATCTGGATTGATATCACTGATAGAGCTGATATTTTGTCCGCTTCCCTCCTCATCTCCGGTAGTATTATAAGAGGTGGACAGGGAGGAATTACTTTCACTGAGCATGGGAACGCCATCCACCACATAGAGGGGATTATTGGCACCCCGCACACTTACCAGCAAACCGGCCCCCGGAGTACCCGATGGTGTCGTCACCAGGATTCCGGCTACCTTCCCCTGTATGCTTTGTGCCAGGTTACTGACCGGCTGGTCCTTGAATTCCTTGTTACGCACGCTGGAAATAGCACCGGTGATATCGCTTTTTTTCTGGGTTCCATATCCCACCACGACCACATCACTGAGCTGACTTTTTGCTTCCTCCAGTACAATATCCAGGAGGATGCGTCCTTTTATCTCTACCAACCTGGATCTGTAGCCTACAAAGGAAACTTCCAGTATCTCGTCGCCTTTTCCCACCACGATGGAATAGGTGCCGTCACTGCCGGAATTGGTGCCCTTCTTTGTTCCTTTGATGACCAGGGTGGCCCCGGCAACTGGCTTGCCCTCTGCATCTTTAATGGTGCCCTTTACAATTTGGTTCTGGGCAAAAAGTACGGTCGTGCATAATAAACAGCACATAAGAGCAGCAGTTGCCGCCAAGAACTGAACGGTTCGATTCATAAGAGTCGTTTTGTGTTTATAAAGCAGTTTAGAACAATAAAGCGAGCAACCGTCTTTGAAATATGAATTTCATACAGTCAAACCTGTCAAAACATTTTTGAACTTTTTTTTAAATAAAAGGAGGAGACATTGATTCCCAATTGCTTTTGTTTGGTCAGATTTTGGTAACTTGTTTGGTCAAATATATCGCCGAAAATTACTTTTTGATTTGACCAAGAAAAAACAAACATTATTTTTTTAATTAATATGATCGGAGTCTATGATTTTATCTGAAAAAATCAAGCGGGCCATTGAGGTACATCCTGAAATAATAGCGGTCCTTCAGTCAAAAAGCCGGGTGCTGCATTGGGAACAATTTACAAGAACCCAGTTCAACCTGGTGGCCAGGGTCATCAACAAGTTCATTACCCGGGAAATCCAGGCCAACGAAGACCTGGTCGGCATGCATCTTATTGTGGGCAAACAGCAGCTCGAAAAGCAGTTATTCACCCTTCGTCAAAACAGCGTCCATGAATTCATCCGCTATATCGGCAATTACCGGGAATACCGGGTATTTAACTGGGTTAGCGGAAAAACACTGCAGAGTTACTGGAGCGGCGGTGAAGCCAAATATGTAAAAATCAACGCGCTACTTACCTTCCTGCAGGTGCCCTTCATTGAATGGGAAAACTGGCAGACCGACCGCCGCAAAAGGGCCCCATCCAACAGAGCCGCCCTGTCCAGGCATACCCTGCCGGCCACGGGCCTATCCCAGTCTTCTTATTCCATCATCAAGAACTATTACCTGGGCAATTACTTTTTGTATTACCAAAAAACCGATGGAAGCAGGCTGATCATTAAAACCCCCTTTATCATCAAGGAAAACGAAAACGGGCAAATCATGGTCAAGTCGGTTTCAGAAGGCCATCGTTACAGCGGGCAGGTCAGCGGTATCAGGGAAGGCTGTTTATATATAAACTGCCAAAATCTCGACTTTGAGGAAGTGGAACAATATATTTTTAACATAGGGCTTGAAACGAAACCCCAGGTCCTTTTTGGGGTATCCAATACAGTCAGTGTAAGGAACAGGCAGGCGGTAGCCCTGAAAAACATACTGGTCAAACAGCAGTCCAACGACCCCGGATTTGAAAATATCCAGGAGGCGGAAATCCCCTTTACCAAACGCTACCAAAGCCAGACGGAAGAATGCCTGGTGGTCAACTACCTGAAGCAATCTACCAGCAATATCATCATCACATCCAGTTGCTGTAATCTCTCAGATCTCGGGGAACTGGCAAAACTTCCCTGAATGCACCCGGCTGGAACCCGTCCCGGCGCAGGCTCCGGATCTTGATCAGGGCGAAAGAAAGGCATCTATTCCCCTGAATCAAACAAAACGTCCATTACCAAAAATCGCGCAATCGTTTGACTGGTCGTTGGGACGGGATAGTTTGTAAGTTTGGTTAAGCATTTAAGAAAGGTCACCGTAATTTCCATTTCACGACCTCTTTTTGGTTACAATGGCAACAATCAGCATTTAACTATGATTGGTTTAAGGCAGGTACTTTTTGACAAAGTACCTGTTTTTTTTACTCCGGCCTTGGGCCCTGCCCGGTCACCGGTCTTGTTTAGGAGCAATAATAACAAGGAACTTCTCTTTGGGAACAGCCGCCGGAATTTGTTTCACAAAGCCTTAAGGGAACATAGGGCGGCCCTTCTGTTTTTTGTGCTACTTTTGCCCAGCAAAAAAAATTGCAATAAACCGGTGCGCCTACATGAAAATACTTGACTGGTATATACTCAAAAAATTCCTGACCACCTTTGTTTTCACCATGCTTGTCATAACGGTTATTGCCGTGGTTATTGACACAGAGGAAAAAGCGGACGATTTTGTGAGATCTGGGCTCAGCACCAGTCAGATCATCATGCGATATTATATCGGGTTTATCCCCTTTATCATGTCCATGATTTTTCCACTGATGGTATTTATCGCGGTCATTTATTTTACATCCCGGATGGCCGGAAGGACCGAATTTGTGGCCATTATGACCGGAGGCGTGCGCTATAACCGCATGCTGAGGCCCTATATCATCGGGGCTGTATTGCTGAGCATCATCTTCTGGTTCGCCAGCCGGGTATGGGTCCCCCGGGCAAATGTGATCCGAACCGATTTTCAGACCGTTTATGTTGACCGCAACAGCAGTTATAACCCCAATCAATTCATTGGAAGCAATTACTACCTCAGGGTCGATTCCGCCACCTTTGTCGGCATCCGTTCTTATGACACTTCTTCCAAATCAGCCTCTGCCTTTTTCCTGGAAAAGATCCGGGATAATAAAATGTATTATAACCTGCGCGCAGAAAGGCTTGTATGGGATACGGCCAGAAAGAACTGGAGACTTACCAATGCCATCGAAAGGACCATCAACGGATTGAATGAAACGGTCCGTAAAATAGACACAGTCCGGCTCGATCTCCATGTCAAGCCAGGGGAATTAAAAAGGGATGAATACCTCAAAGACAAACTGACCACCCCGGAACTCAATGAGTTCATCCGGATGGAAGAGATCAGGGGAACAGAAGGGCTCAATACCTTTAAAGTGGAAAAATACCACCGGGACTCAACCCCCTTTTCGGTGATCATCATGACCATGATCGGGGCCATTGTTTCTTCCCGCAAAGTGCGGGGTGGCAGCGGATTGCATCTGGCCCTGGGGATAGTCATGGCGGCATTTTTTGTGGTGATGGATAAATTTGCCGTGACTTTTTCCATTAAGGGCAATATGTCCCCGATGCTGGCAGCCTGGACCCCCAATATCCTGTTTAGCGGGGTCGCCCTTTGGTTGTACATCAGAACACCCAAATAATCTGGGGCAGGACGGGCCCTGGACAGGAATTGGAAACATGGGCAACCACTGTTGTAAATCATTTGTTGTACTTCATTGATTGCCCTAACTTTATCTTGAAAACCGGATACGCCTATATCTAAAACATCCATACTGTATAAAATAGCTTCTCATGGGTATAATAAAAGACAGGTTTAAAGCAAAAGCAGATGCACTGAGCCTGGAAATCAAAGAAATCATCAAGGAACACGGAAATAGGAAAATAGGAGAAGTTACCCTGTCCCAGATATATCAGGGAATGCGCGGGATGACCGGCCTGGTCACCGAAACATCCCTGCTCGATGCCCAGGAAGGCATCCGGTTCCGGGGCTACTCCATTCCGGAATTACAGCAAAAATTACCCAAGGCGCCACATGGCACCGAGCCGCTTCCCGAAGGCCTGTTCCACCTGATGCTCCTGGGGGAACTACCCACAGAGGACGATGTGCATCATGTGACCTCCGTATGGCAGCGCAGAAGCCATGTCCCCACGCATGTATTTAATTCCATAGAAGCCCTCCCGATCAGCGCCCATCCGATGACCCAATTCGTAGTGGCGGTCATGGCCCTCCAGACGGAAAGCCAGTTTGCCAAAAAATATGCAGCAGGGATGAATAAGAAGGATTATTGGGAAGCTGTATTTGATGACTCCATGGACCTGATAGCACGCCTGCCCAGGGTGGCCGCTTATATTTACCGCCGCAAATACAAGTTTGCAGAACATATTCAACCCAACGGTTTGCTCGACTGGGCAGGAAACTTTGCGCATATGCTTGGTTTTGAAGATGACTCATTCAAAGAACTCATGCGCCTGTACATGACCATTCACGCGGACCATGAAGGTGGAAATGTAAGTGCCCATACAACCCACCTGGTTGGATCGGCCCTGAGCGATCCTTATCTTTCCTTTGCGGCCGGCATGAACGGGCTGGCAGGCCCCTTGCATGGTCTGGCCAACCAGGAAGTGATTAAATGGATCCTGGAAATGTGCCGGGAACTGGAAACAGAACTTCCAAGCAAGGAGCAAATTGCAGCCTATGTGCATAAGACCCTCACCGAAGGTAAAGTAGTCCCCGGCTACGGGCATGCCGTGCTTCGCAAAACAGATCCCCGTTTTACAGCCCAGATGGAATTCGGGAAAAAGCATTTACCCGAGGATCCGCTGGTGCAAACGGTCTGGAATATCTATGAGACTGTTCCCCCCATCCTGCAGACCATTGGAAAAATTAAGAATCCCTGGCCTAATGTGGACGCGCACAGCGGTGCACTGCTGGTGCATTATGGCATGGTCGAATATGAGTTCTATACCGTCCTTTTTGGCGTAAGCAGGGCCCTGGGCGTGCTGGCCAGTCTATGCTGGGACAGGGCACTGGGTTTCCCCCTGGAAAGGCCAAAATCCGTTACCACGGAACTGGTCAAATTATGGCTGGCGGGAAAGGATGAAATATGGGGGGATTAAGCAGTACTCCACTGCTTCGGGAACCCTAAAAAAAATGACCTCTACTTATTGGAAAGGCCCGCAGTATCATGCGGGCTGCCTTAAACCGGCCCGGTGGCCTTCCCCATCAATGCATCCAACAATACATCTGTTGATGCTGACCTTTTCAAAGATAAGGTTCGGGGCCCATGCGCCGGTGAGGCTCCATCACAACAAGATTCCCAGTCCAAACTGAAGAACCTGGTTCTTATAGGAAGGCGTTGTGGAAGTGCCGTCGCCATTGTTGTTCCTGAAATCAAGGGAATATCTTCCATAAATAAACAGATGTTCGTCTAATTGAACCTCCGCCCCGATGACACCTCCAAGCAGGTTTTTTTGAATATTGCCATTGTTGTTGTTGACGTCCTCCACGATGGTGTTATTGCCAGTCTTAAAGGTGGTATGTGTTCCAAGCAGATAGGAATACTGCGGCCCGATCAGGATGCCAAATGCCCTGGAGGCATTGATTCTCAGCAGCAGGGGAATATCCAGGCAGTTCAGATAACGCCTGTAGTCATAGTCGTTTCCAAACGCAGTTCCGGTGGTCCTGTACCCTTTCTGGGAAAAAAGGACTTCGGGCTGAATGGATAAAACCCTTCCGAGCGGTAACTGAAGCTCAAGGCCTCCATGGAATCCCAATAAAGGGGTTGATGAAAAACTGTTGTCACTGGTTTTAATGACGCTGGCAATACTCAGCCCGCCTTTGATTCCCACCTGTACCCCGGGCTCCGGATGCCGGCTTAAGGGTGTCTGCTGTTGGGCCCCCGCGGAGCCGGCCAGGGCTGAAAGGAGCAGGGCAAAAACCGTTTTTTGAATCATAACATTTTTTTTAAGCGGACATAATGATCCCTCCATTGAAATAATGATTCCAAAAAGCAGGTGAATTTTCAACAAATTGATTGACAATTATATCCGCTTGTTTCCTTTAGGCCACCCGGGGGGAAGCGCGGAAAAAATTCCTCAGCCTTCCACAATGGCCGGGAAATGGCATACCAGGGCCCGTCGCAACGGAACAATCAAAGGGGGACAGGAATTTATCAGCGGATCGGCAGGCCTTGGTTTCAGCATTTATCCAGGGTCTGTAAAATATCGGAGAGGATATCATCCCGGTGCTCAAGGCCTACGGATATGCGGATAAGACCGGGTGTGATGTTGACCGCCTGCCTTTCCTCTTCGGTAAGTTTGGCATGGGTGGTACTTGCCGGGTGGGAAGCAATGCTTCTGGTATCACCCAGGTTTGCCGTCAGGGACAACATGTTCAGGTTATTGAGAAACCGGCGCCCGCTTTCCACCCCGCCCTTTAGGTCAAAGCAGATGATACCACCCCCGTTTTTCATTTGTTTGCGGGCAATTTCATGCTGTGGATGGCTTTTCAGCCAAGGATACCTCAGCCAGGAAATGGCCGGATGGTTTTCCAGCTGCTGGGCAATATAGAGGGCATTGGAGGAATGCCTTTCCATCCGAACATCCAGGGTTTCGAGGCTACGGCTCAGCACCCAGGCATTAAAAGGGGACATGGAAGGACCCGTGCTCCTGCAAAAAAGGTATAATTCATGTATGAGCTCCTTTTTCCCCACCACGACGCCGCCCAGGACCCGGCCCTGGCCATCAATCCATTTGGTTGCAGAATGGACCACCAGGTCGGCACCGAAATCAATAGGGCGCTGGTTCACCGGGGTGGCAAAACAATTATCCACATTCAGCAGGAGGGCATGTTTGCGGGCCAGTTTACCGGCAAATTCAAGGTCAATGATATCCAGCCCGGGGTTGGTGGGAGACTCCAGGTATATCATTTTTGTATTGGGCCTGATGGCTGCCTCCCATTCCTGGGGTCTTCCCGCCGGCACATAAGTGTATTCAATGCCGAAGCGGGGAAGGTATTTTGTAATGATGGTATGGGTGCTTCCAAAAATGGCATTGCAGGAGATCAGGTGATCCCCCTTTTTGAGAAAACTCATAAAGCTTGCGAAAACGGCGCTCATCCCCGAAGCGGTGGCAAAACCGGCTTCGGCTCCTTCCAGCGCGCACATCCGGTCTGTGAACTCCTGCACCCCCGGATTGGAAAACCGGCTGTAAATATTATCATCCGTTTCGTCCGCAAAGGCAGCCCTCATTTCTTCGGCATTATCAAAACAAAAGCTACTGGTCAAAAAAAGCGGCGAAGAGTGTTCCATCTCATCGGTGCGCGGTGTTTGAATACGGATGGCCTGGGTTATGGGGTGCTGCGGCATAATTCGCTGATAAAAAGGTTTTAAATAATGGGTGCTGGTTTAGCCAGGTTGCTGCTATGGTACAATCCTCACTTCCCAGGAAATGCGGGCGCCTGCCTTTCGAAGGGTGGCAGCTGCCGAACAGTATTTGTCCATAGACAATTCGCAGGCCCTTTTGGCCTTCTCCAGATCAATATCTCCTTTGAGTTCAAAAACTATGTTGATGGTAGTCCACAGCGAGGGTTCTGTGCCCTGCTCCCTATCCCCCTCTATAAACATGTTAAACCCTTCAACCACCTGGCGCTGTTTTTTCAGGATCGATACAATATCAATCCCGCTGCATCCCCCCAGGCCCATCAGCAGCATCTGCATGGGGCGGACCCCAAAATTCTCGCCGCCGCTTTCCGGGCTTGAATCGAGTCTTACTGTATGGCCGTAGGCATCCCTGGCTTCAAAGCCAAAATCACCCTGTACGCGTTTAACTTCAATATTTATCATTGAAAAGATTTTTGCAAATGTAATTCATACAAGGCCTTATTTTGCATCCTGAACAAGAGAATCTGGCCAATGCAATCATTTCATCATACAAAACCATTTGAACTGGAATGCGGGGAAACGCTGCCGGCCATAACAATCGCCTACCATACCTATGGCAAATTAAATGCCGATAAAAGCAATGTGGTATGGGTTTGCCATGCCCTTACCGCCAATGCGGATGCCGCGGCCTGGTGGCCGGGGGTCGTAGGTCAGGGATCTGTGATCAACCCGGAATCCCATTTCATTGTCTGCGCCAATATTTTGGGCTCCTGTTACGGTTCTACAGGCCCTTTAAGTACCAATCCGCTGACCGGAAAACCCTATTTCAGTGATTTCCCCATCATCACCATCCGGGATATGGTGCGCGCCCACATACTGCTGCGAAAGCACCTGGGAATAGAGAGCATCTACCTGCTGATGGGTGGCAGTATGGGGGGATACCAGGCCCTGGAATGGTCTGTGATGGAGCCCCTGGTGATCGAAAGGTTATTCCTGGCGGCCACTTCCCCCACCGAAAGTGCCTGGGGGATTGCCGTTCACAGTACCCAGCGGCTGGCCATTGAGGCGGATGCCACCTGGAGGGACCATTCCCCGGCTGCGGGGCAAAAAGGGCTCAAGGCAGCCAGGGCCATCGGTATGCTGACCTACCGCAACTATGGCATACTGGTGAAAAAGCAAACCGATCCGGACCCCGAAAAAATTGATCATTTTAAAGCATCATCCTATATTGATTACCAGGGCGATAAGCTTATGAAGCGCTTCAACGCCTATTCCTACTGGATCCTTACCAAGGCCATGGACAGCCATCACCTGGCCAGGGGAAGGCATCAACCTGTGGGGGAAGTGCTGGGAACCATCAGCCAGCCAACCTTGGTTGTCGGAATCAACAGTGACATTCTATGCCCGGTGGAGGAACAAAAATACCTGGCTGCCCATATGCCCGGTGCCCGGTATAAAGAGATAGACTCAGCCTACGGTCATGACGGATTCATGGTGGAAGTGGAAAAGATTTCCCGCCTTCTGGGTACCTGGCTAATGGAAAATACCCCGCATTAAACGGATAAAGCCCTGCCCCTGGTCAGGCGCACCCGGCCGGGCCATAGGCCTGGGCAGCTCAGAACCTCAGGCTCCCCCTGTAATAATCCAGAATCCTGGCCCGGAAGGTGAGGTTATACCTGGCTGCCACCAGGTTGAGACTGGCCCGGTCTGCATTATTTTTGGCAATTACATAATCTACAGAAGTAATGGCTCCTGCGCGAAACTTGACGTCCGCTGCACGCAGGGACTCATTGTAAGCGGCAAACTGTTCGGTATAAGAGGCAAACTGTCCCCGGGCGGCAATCATGTTCTGATAGGCCAGTTCAACATTCTGCTGCAGCTGCAGCCGGGTATTGTCAGCCACGTACACGGCGTTTTTCAGGTTGACTTTTGCCTGTTTGATATTATTGCGTACGTGCAGGTAATTCAGGATGGGGATCTGAAGGGATAACCCGATCTGGGTATACCGGTTGTTTTTGAACTGGTCACCAAAGGAGGTCTTGACGTAGGTAGCCTCCTGTTGCTGGGTAATGACGTTGTAATTGGTCCCGTTTACCGTCACATAGTCCCCAGTGGACACCGGTAAAACCGTCCCCGCTATCCGGGTTGTAGACAGGTCCGAATAATTGGAACTGACGCTCCCATAAAAAGACAGGGTGGGGAAATACTGTCCCCGGTTTACCTGAATGGCTTTCTGCTGGGCCTTAATCCTGAGATCGACGCTTTTAATGACCGGCAGCGTATGCAGCGCCGTTTGATACAGGCTGTCGGAACCCGGTTGATAATCGGCCACTGAAATATCGGTCGGGATTTTTTCAAAAACAATGTCCCTTTGATAGGGTATGTTCAGTATCTGAAAAAGGAAAATTTTGGCGGATTCCAGGGCATTTATCCCGTTGATGATATTGACCTGGTCATTGGCAAACTGTCCTTTCAGGTCATAGAGGGTGGAGGGGGCAATAGCCCCTTCCCTGTTGAGTATTTCCAGCCTTTCCACGTTTTTGGCATCTACGGCTGCCTGTTCCCTGGATATTCCCAGCAGTTCCCCGCTGCTGAGCACCTGCAGATAGGCCAGCAGGACATTGAGGGTAATATTGTCCTTTTGCTGCTGCCAGTCCATTTTACTGGCATCATACATATACTGGTTCATTTTGATGGCATTTTGCAAGGTCAGCCCGCTGAACAGGGTAATGCCCGCGTTTAATCCATAATTACCTGTATTCTGCGTCTGGTTAATATAGGTATAGGTTGTAGGGTTGATGCTTTTGCCGAAATTGGTACCCTGGTTGGCCGACGCATTGACGGACGGCAACAGATTCGATAAGGCCTGGTTCCGGGAAATGCCGCTGGACTGCATGGTCAGTTCGCTCTGGGCAACCTGAAGGTTGTTCTTTAAGGCAATTTCCACGCATTGGGACAGGGTCAGGGTCTGCCCGGGGGACAGCCTGGCTGTATCCTGCGGGTAGCTGGCGGTACTGCATAAAAAGAGGCAAAACAACAGAAAGGAAATTTTAATACTCTGCATGGAAACCTGTTTTGATTTGATTTTAGGACACTGATTCTATTCTGCCATCCAGCAGGTTTATGATCCTGGAGCCATAGGCTGCATTCTTTTCTGAGTGGGTCACCTGCACGATGGTAACCCCGTCCTGGCTGTTGAGTTCCCGGAATACTCCCATTATCTCCTCGCCCTGCTTTGAATTGAGGTTTCCGGTAGGCTCATCTGCCAGCAGTAATTTGGGTTTGGCAACCAGGGCCCTGGCTATTCCCACCAACTGCTGCTGGCCCCCGGATAACTGGGTCGGGAAAAGATCCTTTTTCCCTACCATATGAAAGCGATCCAGCGCATCGGCTACGATGGCCTGCCTTTCGGAGGATTTGATATTCTGGTAGATCAACGGGGTTTCAATATTCTCATACACCGTTAATTCGTCGATGAGATGATAGGCCTGAAACACAAAGCCGATATGCTGCTTATATAGTTGCGCACGCTGCTTTTCCTTCAGGGTTTGAACCGCCTGGTTGAGGAAAATATATTCCCCTTCGGAGGGTTCATCCAACATGCCCAGCACATGGAGCAGGGTGGATTTTCCAGACCCGGAAGGCCCCATGACCGAGATGAATTCGCCTTCCCCGATGTGCAGGTTAATGTCCTTTAAAAGAAAAGTCCGTACCCCGCCAACGGTTACCCATTTTGAAATATGCTGCAGTTCTATCATAATTTCTGACTTTACATGTATTTTCCCATATAGACCCACCCTAATCAGGTTTCCGCACCCTGGATAAGGTCGGTAAACCATGCGCGCCTGTTGCATCCTCCTGCATCTTCCTTTGCCCCATCCATGACAATGACCGAAATGACGTGCCGGAAAGACATCGCTTTGATCTTCAATATAATATATAGCCTCATCCAGCCGGTCAGTTCGTTATTGATACAAGAACTGTACGTTTTTGATACATCCTGATCAGGCAGGCCTTCCTGCCCCGCCCCGGTCTACCCGCCTCGGCCATACGGAATGAACCAAAGCCCGCTTTGCGTGTTAGGACTTCATGAAATTTCGAGCCTTATTGCTGATCCTTTTTGCAAGTCATTGCCTGGCCTATGGCCAGTCCGGATTTAACGACAGTATTTCCGCTTCCAGGAACCAGCTGACCCGTCAGGCCATGGTCGTGTTGGGAAGCTGGTCTGTTGCAAATATAGCCTCCGGTTTCCTCATCGCAGGCACCACCCAAGGCCAGGACAAATATGTCTGGAGAATGAATGCCTACTGGAATATCTTCAACCTGGGCATTGCGGGGCTGGGCTACCACAGCCTGATAAAAACGGCCGGCAGGAAATGGAGCCTCGCTGAGAACAATACCAGCCAGCAGGCCATAGAAAAACTATACCTGTTCAACGCAGGCCTTGATTTGGTCTATATTACCGGGGGGCTTTACCTGCGGGAAAGCGGAAAAAATCAATCAAGGCCGGATAAAAAGGCCCAACTCAGCGGATATGGAACTGCCGTCATCCTCCAGGGCACCTTCCTGCTGGCAATGGACGCTGTCCTGTTCAGCCTGCATCATAAAAACACAACAAGGGTCAATAACCGTATACGGGAGCTGGATCTAAAGGCCGGGCCGGGATCTTTCAGCCTGACCTACTCTTTCTGTTCTGCCCGCGGGATTGCCACCAAATAAGGCAGGACCTGTTTACTCTACCCAAAGCAACCCCCAGGGGGGTACCTTCACTCCGACCTCAGGCTTTTTACGGGATTGGCCGTCGCCGCGCGCAGGGTTTGCAGGCTGATGGAAACCAGGGCAGCCAGGAGCATCAACAGTCCGCTTGCCCCAAATAACCACCAGCCCAGAGGCACTTTATAGGCAAAATTATCCTGCCATTTGTGACCAGACCACCAGGCCAGCGGGCAGGCTATAGCAAAGGCAACCACGACCAGAATTACAAAATCAACCGACAGCAGCGATACTATCTGAACGGATGAAGCCCCCAGCACTTTACGAACACCTATTTCTTTGACCCGCTGATTGGTGGTATAAATGACCAGTCCCAGCAGACCAAGGGAGCTGATAAAAAGGGCCAGCGCGGTTGCCCATTTCAACAACCGCGAAATGTCCTGTTCACTTTTATAAAATTTGGCAATGCTGTCATCCAGAAAATTATACTCGAAGGTTTCATCCGGATAAGTCTCTCCGAAAGCCTTTTTGATCTGCCCGATGGTTCCTGTCCAACCGGTCCCCTCCCTGTTTTCCGGAAGCAGGGAAACATTGATGGTAAGTTCCTGCCGGAGCTGGCTGGCCAGCACCATGGGTTTAATAGGTTGACGCAGGGAATTTAGGTGGAAATCAGATAATACCCCTGTAATGATTTCATGCCTGTTATTCCATTCAATATATTTTCCGATGGCCTGGCCCGGGTCCTGGAAGCCAAGTATATGGGCATAGGTTTCATTGATCAATACCTCACGGGGCGTGTCGCTGCTGGTCAGGTTGGCTCCGGCCAGTATTTTCATTTTATACAAACCGACAAAAGCGGTATCCGCATACTTGATCTGCACGCTGGATTCTTTTTCTTTTTTGCCGTCTCTGTATATCATGGTAGAGCTCCACGATCCCCCCGAAATAGGCGGATAATTGGAGAGGCTTACCGAAGCTATGCCTGCCAGGGATTTCAGGCGGTTTACCAGCTGGGTCCTGTGCAATACCAGGGTGTCGGAATAGGGCAGCTGGAAAAAGACAACTGCATCCTTTTTGAAGCCAAGGTCTTTGGTAAGGTTGAAATGTATCTGATTACCCACAATGAAGGTGGCCATTATAAAAAACTGGGCAATAACGAACTGGAAGACCGTCAGGGTTTTGCGCAGTCCCAGGTTACTAAATCTGCGCGGTACTGTAAAAAACTGCCCTTTTAATACATGCGCGGGCTTATAGCCCGACAGTACCATGGCGGGGTAAAAGCCGGAAAAAACACTTACTACCAGGGTGAGCAAAAGGAGCATGAGTATGACCTGAGGCTGGTGAAGGTAATCAGTATGGATACCAGCGGGCATGAAATCAGCGAATACCTTCAGCAAAAGGGGTGTCACCGCAATGGATAAAAAAGTGGCCATCAGCGTCAGCAGAAAGGTTTCTGAAAGGAATTGCAGGATCAGCTGATTTCTTGTGCTGCCCATGGTCTTTCGCACGCCAATCTCCTTAGCCCGCTGGGTGGCCTGGGCCGTCGTGAGATTAATAAAATTAATGCACCCGAGCAGCAACAGGAAAATAGCCAGTATAATCAGCCCATACAGGGTGGGTTTATGGGCCTGATGGCCGCCGTAGTTTTCATAGAAGGAATTAAAATGTACATCCTCCAAAGGCTGCAATTGAAAGGATGCCTCATTTTGGCTGTCCCACTTCTGATCCGTATTGTATTGATGGAGTAAAGCGTTGAGCTGCCTTTCCACACCAGAGGGGGTAATTCCTTTGGCGGTCTTTACATAGAGTTGGGAATTACTGCTGGTATTGCCCCAGTCAACCCCATAATAGTCAGTTTTCCAGGAAGTAGCGGTCAGGGTGGACTGGGAAATAAATTCCTAGAAATCAAAATCAGTTTGTTTACCCGGGTCCCTGACAATCCCGGTTACCTTCACATGTACGGAATCATTGTAATCCAGCATCCTTCCGACCATGTCTGCATACCCCAGGTTGTTGAAATAAGACTTTGCGCGGCTTTCTGTTAATACGACACAATAGGGTTCCCTTAGAGAAGCCTGCGGGGAACCGGCCAGCCAGTGATAACTGAAAAAACCAAAATAGGCAGCATCGGCAAATACGATATTTTGCTGGCGTTTAAAGACAGCCTCTTTCATATTAGCTCCGGCAGGAACAGATACTTTCACATCAAAATTGGGCATGTGAAAGGGTACCGCCGCTTCAACGCCCGTTACTTTTTGACGAATGGCACCTACCAGCGCTTCGGTTACCCCCGAGTTATGGACTACATCCCCAGAAAACTTAAAATTCGAGACCACGCGGAATTTCCGGTCAGTGTCCCCGTGATAGCGGTCAAACCCGAATTCAAAGGTCACCAGCAGAAATATTACCAGCGAGGCGCTGATACCAATAGCCAGACCCAGTATATTGATGATGGAAAATATCTTATTACGTCTGAGGTTTCTAAAGGCAATCGTTAAATAATTTTTTATCATTTTTTATTTCATTAATAGAGTGGATAAAAGGCCGTACTTAACTGTCCGGGCTGTCTAGACAGCGCCTTGCCTATTGCGCTTCTATGCTTTCTGCCCGATTGGCTAAGGCGGCCCGCAGGGACTGCCATCCGGTGGTGAGCAGCGCAATGACCAGGGCCGGCAGGCACGCAAATACAAACAACTGCACCTGTATAAAAATCCGCAAGGCAATAGAGCCAAGCCCGTTGCGGGGGTAAAATCCAGTGAGGATAGCACCGGCCAGGGCCACGTAAAGTCCGCTCAGATTATCAATGCTATGGACCCGGTTATGCATCATGTTTTTCCAGGCTGTAATCAGACAATCAACCGGCGCCATTTTTTGAATTATTTAAAATGAAAAGATGCCCCCACACCCAACGCCCAATCGGCGTGCCGGAGATTATACAGCTGATAAACAATCATATCCATGCTATGGCCCCTGCCCATACGTGCGCTAACGATACAGGCTCCGTCCGCTTTTGATACAACATGTATCCCTATCATGGAGTTACCCATTGGGGTTAACGGGTCCATGAAACAAAGTCAAAGGGGTTCATGCAGGGTGGCCCATTACAGGGAAAAAGCACCTCACTCTGTCCGGAGGCTTTTTACCGGATTCATCAGGGCCGCCCTGATTGCCTGAAAACTAACGGTGGCAAGCGCAATCACCATGGCCAGTATGGCCGCCAGCGCAAATATCCACCAGCTGATCTCAACCCGGTAGGCAAAATCCTGCAGCCATCTATTCATAAAATACCAGGCAAGCGGGGCCGCCAGAATAAAAGAAAATCCCACTAATTTGATAAAATCCCCCGAAAGGAGCCGCACCATGCCAGCTGCCGTTGCGCCCAGTACCTTACGAATTCCTATTTCCTTGGTCCTTTGCTCTGCAATGAAGGTGGAAAGGCCAAAGAGGCCCAGGCAGGCAATCAGGATGGCCAGGGCGGAGAATATCAATATGATTTTACCTATCCTGCGTTCGTTATTGTACATATCGTTGAAAGCCGCATCCAAAAACCGGTAACTGAATGGCATTCCCGGCGCGAGGGACTTCCATTTGTTTTCCACCTGTTTTACCAAATCAGCTGCATTGCCGGCGCCCGTCTTAAAACAAACAGACCCGGTGCTCTTTCCTAAAAAAAGGCTGACGGGGCCCACCGTTTGCTTCAGGGATTCATAATTAAAATTTTTCACCACTCCAATGATGGTATACCCCACACGATGGTTATCCGGGCTATTATATGTCCCATATATTTTCTTTCCTATGGGATCCTTCAGACCCAACTGTTTGACTGTGGATTCGTTTATAACCACGGCCAGCGAGTCACTGCCATAGTCCTTTGAAAAAGTCCTCCCCATCGATAGCTGAATACCCATGGTTTTAAAGTAATCATAATCTACGGCCCAGGTTTGCATATCAATGCCGTTTTTGGCATCCATAACCGGGCTGGTCGAAAAAGTGTTGTCATTGCGATAGGAACTCACCGGCAAATAGCCACTGATGGTTGCGCTGACCACACCCGGAACCTGGAGTACCTCCTCTTTGAACGCATTCAAATTCTGATTGAGGGCATAGGCGTCATTTACTATGAGAACCTGGCCCTTTTCGAATCCGATATTCTTGGTCTGTATATAATGAAGCTGCCTGTAGATAACAAGGGTGCCTATGATCAAAATGATGGAAGTGGCAAACTGCAATACCACCAGGATACTCCTCAGGCTTCCGCTTCTTGAACCCAGGTTTAACTTGCCCTTAAGGGATTCAATGGGCTTGAAGGAGGAGAGAAAAAAAGCAGGATAACTGCCAGCCATAAGGCCAACGGCAAATGGCAGGACAACCAACAAAGGCAATAACATGGGGGAAAAAAGGCTTTGGATATGCATGGTCTTATCAGCAACCGCATTAAACAAGGGCAGGACCAGCTCAGCCATTCCAATGGCCAGCAGGAGGGACAACATAACCATCAGGGTGGACTCAATAAGAAACTGAACCACCAGTTCCCTTTTTTCGGTACCGAGCACTTTTCGGATTCCGATTTCCTTGGCACGGTTGGCTGAACGGGCCGTAGTCAGATTCATGAAATTGATACAGGCAATAATGAGTATAAAAATGGCAACGGCAGAAAATATATACACATACTGTATGTTTCCGCCTGGCAAAAACTCGTACTGAAGGGAAGAATACAGGTGTATGCGGTTCAGCGGGGTCAGGTAGTATTCGATCTTATTGCCGGATTTACGGAAATCATCCATGGTATTGATCTTCATGTACTGTTTTGCCTCAGGAAGGCAGTACCGGTCAATATAGTCAAAAAGCTTTTTATCAAATGCCTGAATGTCCACCCCCGGCCTCATCAGGAGATAGGTATGGAAATTATGACTCAGGAAAGTCCCCCAGTTGTATTGCACATTTTTCATCGAAAAATAAAAATCAAAGTTGAAATGTGAATTGTGTGGCATATCCGCAATGACGCCGGTTACTTTATAGAGTGTTTTGTTATTATCGTTGGTTTCCAGGGTCTTGCCCAACGCATCGGCAGCTCCAAAGTACTTTTTTGCGATTTTTTCGGTTATAACCACCGAATTGGGTTCGTTTAGTGCATTCCGAATGTCACCATAGAGGGAAGGAAGTTCAAAAATGCGGAAAATGGTTGAATCGGCATGGCAGACATTTCTTTCATTGATATAATCCGCCCCCTTTTTTACCAATTTATTTCCGTTTGAATTATAGATCCTGGTGTATCCTTCCACTTCGGGATAATCCTTTTTCAGCATCTGGCCCATCATATCGGAGGTGAGCGGAAAATTGAGGTCGGATCCGCCAAACCGAATACTGGCGTTGATCCTGTAAATCCGCTCCGCATTGGGGTAGAATTTGTCAAAGCTCAGCTCATCGAGTACATACAGCGCAATTAACAGAAAACAGGCCAGGCCGATGGCCAGGCCAATAATATTGATGAAGGAGTATACCTTATTTTTTCTAAGGCTTCTCAAAGCGATTTTTATATAATTTTTAAACATGATGTTGGTTTTTATGGAATATGATAAAAAGGCTATCAATACAAACAATCAATGGGACCATCATCACCAATGCCGCTTATTCGGCCCTTAAACTGGTAACCGGATTTGCCAAGGCGGCCCTGGCAGCCTCGAAGCTGACGGTAACCAGGGCAATCAGCACTGCCAGCAAGCCGGAAGCCGCAAATATCCAGACCCCCAATTCCACATGGTAGGCAAAATTCTGCAGCCATTTATTCAATACCAGCCAGGCTATCGGTGCTGCAATAAAAGTTCCCGCCACAACCAGTTCCAAAAACTCCCTGGACATTAAAACAAACAGGGAAGAACTGCTTGCTCCCAGGATTTTACGGATCCCGATTTCCCTGATCCGGCGCCTGGCCGTAAAGACCGACAGACCTATCAGGCCCAGGCTGGCTATGACAATCACCAAAACCGACAAGCTCAGCGCTATTTTACCGGAGCGCTGGTCCTGGGCGTATTGGGCATTATAGGCGTCCTTAACCAGGCTGTACCCGAAAGGATTGCCGGGAAACAGTTTTTCATAAACCGCTTTGATGTCCGATACGCTTGTTTTAAAATGATCCGGGGTTACCTTGAGCGTAAAAAATGCCATATTATGCTGGGGAACAAACAAAATGGGCTCTATTGGATCCTTCAGTCCGCGGTGATGATAATCTTTGACCACACCCAGAATTTCCCAGTTCCGGTCGTTCCATTTGATCATTTGGTGTTCGGCCAACAGGGGGTTGATTCCAAGTGAAAGGGCAGCGGTTTGGTTTATTATGACCTTTCCCGCCTTGAATCCAAGGTCGACTTCAGCCGGCGTGAAGGTCCTTCCGGCGGCAAAGCCAATTCCGTAGGTGTCAAAATAACGCTGGTCGGTGAGGGTTACAAAATAGTTCTTCTTATCGTCTCCCCTGGATGGATGCAGGCTGGTTACCCCGTCTGCTCCGAAATTATGCGTAAAGTCCGCTCCCGGAATACTACCCGTAGCGGTTATCTTATCTATAAAAGGGATTTTATCCATTTCATGGACAAATACCGCCGCGTTATTGGCAGAGGTGGAATCCCTGATTTGGGGGCCGCTCACCACCATCAGGTTGTTTAAGTTCATTCCCAAATCGTGGGCCTTCATAAAATCCACCTGCTTGTAGGCTGCTATGGTACAGGCCATGAACAGGATGGAAATGACGAACTGAAAAACGACCAGTCCCTTTCGCAGCAAAAGGCTGCCCCTTGTACCGGGCAGCTGGGAGCGAATGGCCTTGAGTGGTGTAAACCTGGCGAGTACCAAACCCACATATCCACCGCACAACAACACCCCGAAAATCAATATAGCAGCAGCCAATAGCCAGATATCAAGCCTGTCAATGTATTGGAAAGACAGGGGTTTTGCAGTCAGGTAATTAAAAAGGCCCTGTGTCAGCTGAACCAGGCTAAAGGACATGATCAGGCTAAAACCGTTAAGCAGGATCGACTCGGTAACATATCGAAGCACAATTTGGCTGCCCCTGCTTCCTACAATTTTCTGAATGCCGATTTGGCGGACCTGGCTAAGGGCATGGGCGGTAGAAAAATTGATATAATTGATCCAGGCCATGGCAAGAACCAGTATACCCAGGCCGAAAATGAGATAAACCATGAACCTGGAGCCAAAGGTGGGATTACTGTCCGTGAGTCCGGATCCAAGGTGTATCTGGCTGATGGGCTGCAGGGAAAGCCTGCCATCCTCTTTTTTGTAATCCGGGTTGGACTTTGCCCAGAGATTCGTCGCCATGCTGGCCACCCTGTCCGGGTCCGCACCCTCTTCCAGCCAAACGAACGTGGTATATGAAGAGTTATTCCAGTTATCCAGCCTGGCCCAATCCGCGCCATAGGTATAGGCCCTGCTTTTAAGGATTTCATTGGAAAACAGAAAATCAAACCGGATATCACTTTGGACCGGAACATCCCTGAGTACGCCGGTGACTTCGCAGGGGAGGACCCCAAATTGATTATGCAGCTCAATAATTTTACCCAAAGCCGGTTCCCGTCCAAACAATTTTAAGGCAGCAGACGCAGTGACCAGGACCGTATTTTCAGATCCGAGCCGATTGGTGCCTTCCAGCAGGGGGAAACTAAAAGTGCCGATAAATGAACTGTCTACAAAAACACAACCTTGTTCCCGAAAAGAGACCACCCGGGATTTATCGTGGCCAGGCTCGTAGGTAACGATGGCTCCGCTGTTGAAATTGTCCATAAATCGGGGGGCTGCCTTTACGCCGGGTACACCCTTTTCCATAAGGGGGGCCATATTGGGAACGGTATTGCCGGATTTTCCGTCAGCAAACACGGTATTTACCCTGTAGAGGCGGGAAAGGTTCTTATGAAAGCGGTTGTACCCTGTTTCAAAGGAAAAATATTCGAGGCTCAGCAGGAATACACAGGTCCCGATAGCAAGTCCGGTGATATTCAGGGCAGAAAAAATTCTTTTCCGGCGGATACTTCGAAAAGCTGTTTTAATATAATAATAAAACATGGTAAAAATATTTTAGGCCTCCGGGGAAAGGATATCGATTCCCGCAGCCATGAAAAATGGTACCATCCACTTAACATCATCCCCCATAGGCTCATTCCGACCGGAGGCTCCTGACCGGATTGGTCAGGGCAGCCCTAAAAGACCTGAAGGAAACCGTACAGGCAGCTATGAAGAATGTAATTAATATGGCCAGCAGGAAAATACCAGCACCCAGATGGATCCGGTATTTGAAATCCTGCAGATACGTAAACATGGCAAACCATGCAATTGGCGCCGCAATCAAAAAAGCGATTATAAGCAGCCGGATAAACTCCTTTCCAAAAATCCACAGGATATCCGCAATGCTGGCGCCCAGCACTTTGCGAACGCCGATTTCTTTGGTCCTGCCAACGGCCATAAAAGAAACCAGCCCATACAAACCCAGACACCCAATAAAAATGGCAATGCCGGCAAAAGCCTATATGAGTTGCAGCATGATATCATCGAGCTCATAAAAACGGGCAATGGCTTGATCCAGAAACTGAAAACTGTAGACGTATTCAGGATAGGTTTCATTCCAGATTTTTTCAAAGGAAGCAAGCGCGGGTTTTGCATGCAGGAGGCTACATTGTATGGCACATTGCTGATACTGGGGGTAGGAGGAAAATAAGGCCACCGGGTCGACCTCATCCCTAAAGGAGTAATTGTAAAAATCCCTGACTACTCCCACTATAAGGGCCTTTTTTCCATTAATAGTGGCTGTTTTGTTGATGACTTCTTCGGGGGAGGACAGGTTCAGTTTCTTAACAAATGTCTCGTTGACCAAAAATTCCCGCAGGGTATCTGACCGGCTCAGGTTACGGCCGGCTGCCAGTTTCAAATTAAAGACCTTTAGATAATCCTGATCCGAACACTTAATGTTAACAGACCACAGTTCGGGCTTTGGCCTGTTGCCAAAAGTGATATCCATTTTATTGTTTGCATCAGAGGCGGGAGCCTGGGAACAAAAGGATACATTTTCAACGCCTGAAACGGAAGCCAGTCTGTTGCGAAGGGTTTCCATTCTGGTACGGCCTGCCGAATCGCTGATGGGGACTGGTAACAGGACGATGCCGTCCTTTCTAAACCCCAGGTCGGATGTTTTGGAATAATGCATCTGAGAGGCAATGACAATGGTGCCAATAATAAGTATCTGGGAGATGGCAAACTGGGCAACCACCAACAGGCGCCTTAATGAAAAGCCGCCCAGATTTTTTTGCGATAGTTTTCCTTTTAGGGCCAGCACTGGCTGAAACCCTGACAGGACCAGACCGGGGTAAGATCCCGAAAGGAAAACCACAAACAAAAAAACCAGCAGCATACACAACAGAAGTAATTGATTGCCCAGCAAATGGAGGGTAAGTTCTGTTTTGAACAGGCTGTTTATAAAGGGCAATCCCAATTGGGCCAGGCCAAAGGCAACTACCAGGGCAAACAGGGTAATCAGGGCAGTTTCCACAATGAACTGCCAAAATAACTGGGACCTCAGGCTGCCAAGTACTTTGCGGATGCCCACTTCCCTGGAACGGTTGATTGCCTGGGCAGTAGCCAAATTGATGAAATTGACGCAGGCCGTTACGATCAAAAAAACACCAATCAGGGCAAGGGCCCAGAGGTATTTTTTATCCGCATACCCATTATAGTCAGGATTAAAATGCACATCCGAAAGGGGTTGCAGTTTGAATACTAGAGCCTTCTGGCTACCCGGTCTATTCGCATAATACTTTTTCTTCATCCCATCGAAAGCCGCTTCTACCGTAGCGGGACCTATCCCCGGCTTTAATCGGATGAAACAATGGGTTTCGCTGCTGATGTCGCCCCAGGCGTTATCATTGGCCACCTGCTCACTGAGATCCTTCATGCTTAGGTCGGATACATAGATCTCGGATTTACGGTCGGTATTCAGCGGGATATCCTGTAGTATCCCCGTAATGGTAAAATCCGTTTTATTGTCAACTCGAATAACCTTCCCTATGGCATTGACCGTACCGAAGTATTTTTTGGCAATATGTTCGGTAACAAGGGCCGATTGGGCAGCGGATAAGGCGGTTTTTTTATCGCCTTGTACCAGCGGAAAATTAAAAATGTCAAAAAAATCAGGCTCTACGCATGCTACCCCCGATTCCTCCACAAATTTCTTATTGTCTGGCGAAGATGGGATGGAAATCAGTTCATTTCCAAATGTTACCGCCCTGGCCGTTTTGTCAGCAAAAGTAAAATCACGCCGGAAGGCCTTGGCAAAAGGCGGAGGCACGCCCGGTGTATGCGATATATTTTCATTATGTATCTCTGTTACTATGCGGTAAATACGGTCTCTTCCGGGGTGGAAATCATCAAAACTGAAGTGATAACTAACCAGGGTAAATATCAGCAGTCCACAGGCCATACTCAAGGACAGACCAGTAATATTGATCATGGCATAGGCTTTATTGCGCTTCAAATTCCTCCAGGCTATCTTGATATAATTTTTTATCATATGCGTCCGATATATTAGTTCTTATGTAAAAATCAATTTGTCTGCCTCAGTCTCGGGGCGGGCATGGACGGTCAGCCCCGTTTGCCCCTATGGAAACATTGCCCTCCCCCTCCCGGCTCAAATTGCCCCAATGGACTGCCCCCTAATCTGCCCTGAGGCTAATGACCGGATTGGACATCGCAGCCCGAACCGACTGAACACTGACGGTTATAAGGGCTATAAACAGGGAAAGTAATCCGGCAGCCACGAAGTCCCACCATTCTATGGTAATGTGATACTCATACCCCTTTAGCCAGTTAAACATGGCATACCACGCCACCGGAACGGCTATTATCAGGGCGATCATAACCAAGGCAAGAAACTCCCTGGAAAGTAAGGCGGCAATACCCATTACAGAGGCGCCGAGCACCTTTCGTACACCGATCTCCTTAGTCCGGTTTGCTGCCATATAGGCTGCCAGTCCAAACAGACCCAGACATGATATCAGGATGGTCAGACCGGCAAACAATCCCATCAGGGTGGCCGTCCTTTGGGTATCTTCAAATTTCAGGGCATATTCCTGGTCGATGAATTTATACTCAAACGGGTATTGCGGATTGTATTTTTTAAAGATCCGTTCGGCATCCTGCAAATTCTGATAGGTACTCCTGGAGGCATTCAGTTTAATGTGCATGACATTGAACCACCCTTTTGCGCCTTCAATAATCATGGGCTGCATATGAGCATAGGGAGATTGCAGCACGAAGTCCTTTATAACACCCACAACATGCCAGTCACGGGAGTCATCTTTTACGATTTGGCCAATAGGCTGCTTGAATCCCATTTTTCGCACGGCAGATTCATTTAGCAGGCAACCCATGGAATCCGTGGGATACTCCTTTACATCAAGGTCCCTTCCTTCAACCAGGCTAAATCCGGCTGTGCGTACAATATCCCTGTCTGCGCAAAAACGGTCAAAAATGGTTTTGTCATTGATATCCTTTCCTTCCCACCCAAGCCCCCAGGTATTGCTCCAACCCTCGGTAAGGGGAGCGCTGGTCTTACTGACGGAAACCCCTGTTCCGCTGCTGAGTAATTCTGTGCGTATCAGTTCGAAATTCTTGTCGATATCCCCGGTAATCATATGAAATACCAGGTTTTCCCGATCATACCCAATCTTTCGATGTTGGGCATAATCAATCTGGTGTTTAACGATGAGGGTACAGATAATCAATATGATGGCAAAACAAAACTGAAGGACAACCAGGATTTTCCTGGGGTTGACAGATTTATGTGCGGCCCGGAACGAACCTTTTAATACCTTGACAGGCTGGAAGGAGGAAAGGTAAAAAGCGGGATAGCTTCCAGCCAACATGCCGGTGACCAGGATAAAGAGCAGCACCAAAAACCAGAACCAGGCACTGCCATATTTGATATACAGCTGCTTTTGGGTGAGATTATTGAACGGCCCGATACTTAACTGAACCAGGATCAAAGCGATGATGCCAGCCAGAAAGGCAAACAAAACAGATTCGCCCAAAAACTGAAGAACCAGGGACTTCTTTTGGGCACCCACCACCTTTCTTAATCCCACTTCTTTGGCCCGTTTTTCACTTCGCGCCGTACTCAGATTCATGAAATTAATGCAGGCGATGATCAAAATGAAAGAGGCAATGATCCCAAACATGCGGACGGTTTCTATAAAACCTCCCGAAAGCTTGCTGTCTTTAAAATCAGCATACAAATGCCATTTGTCGATAGGATGCAGGAACACCTCAATTTTTTCCTTGCCGTCCAGGTGCTTGATCGTAATATTTCTGATCTTACCATTTACGGACTCTGGAGAGGCCGCCGTCTTCAGCTGCACATACGTCTCGGTGGAATTGTTATCCCAATTGCTGTCACTCCAGCCCCTTTTATCCAGGTAAGACCAGGGTAATAGAAAATCAAAGCTAAATTTGGTGTTGCCAGGCAGGTCCTTCATAAGTGCTTTGACTGTAAAATTATCCCGGTTGTCGATTTTGACTATTTTCCCGACAGGATCCTGATCTCCAAATAATCTCTTTGAAAAGGATACCGTGATCGCGATGGAATAGACGTCCCCCAGCGCAGTCCCCGGATTACCCTTAAGCAGCGGAAAACTGAACATGGACAGAAATGAGGGGTCTACGCAGTTTCCGCTGGCTTTAATTCTTTTGTCCCCAATGGAAAACAGGAAACTATTGGGCCAGTTGACCCGGGCTGTATTTTCGATATCAGGGTAATCCTGTTTAAGGGTGGGTCCCAGAATTTTGGGAGTTGTATTCCAGCAGCTCAGCTTTTCGTCAAATACCTCACGGTTCCAGGCTTCATAGAGGGTGGCCCGATTGGAGTGAAACCTGTCATAGCTCAATTCATTTTGAATCCAAATAAAGATGAGCATGGCCGCGGCCATCCCAATGGCCAGCCCAAAAATATTGATGGCTGAAAATCCTTTGCTTCTCCAGAGATTTCGATAAGCTATTTTAAAGAAGTTCTTCAGCATAAATTTTGATAACTCAAATTATATACAGGACTTATCCGGCACAGGCCCACTGGCCTGACTAATAGGGTTTCCCCATTATATTACGCTGCTGCCCGCTTTTGCCTCACTGCCGAAAATCACAATCAGGCAGGCTTCCCTACACCGTTACCCCATTGGAAAGGGTCTGGACCGACCCATGTAATACCATGCGCCCTTGCTTAAATCAGGATATTCTGGGTAACCGTCTGTCCGTCAAGCATACGGATGATACGGTGACTGTAGCGGGCATCGTGCTCGCTGTGGGTGACCATTACGATGGTGGTTCCCTGCTCGTTGAGCTCCGTCAATAGTTGCATGACCTCATTGCCATTGCTGCTGTCCAGGTTACCGGTAGGCTCATCGGCCAGGATAAGTTTAGGGTTATTGACTACGGCCCGGGCCACCGCCACGCGTTGCTGCTGACCGCCGGACAATTGCTGGGGGTAGTGATTACGGCGGTGCATAATCTGTACCTTATCAAGGACTTCCTCCACTTTCTTTTTCCTTTCGGCGGCCTTAACGCCGGTATAAATGAGAGGCAGTTCCACATTTTCGAATACGGTAAGTTCATCAATGAGGTTAAAACTCTGAAAGACAAACCCGATATTATGCTTTCGAAGATCAGCCCGCTTGCGTTCATTGAAATGGGCTACTTCAATATTATTGAATATAAAACTCCCGGAATCGGGATCATCGAGCAAACCGAGGATATTCAGTAAGGTGGATTTACCGCAACCAGAAGGGCCCATGATAGCTACAAATTCCCCTTCTTTGACCTCGAGGGTAAGTTTATTGAGAGCGATTGTCTCTACTTCTTCGGTTCTGTAAATCTTTTCGAGATCCTTGATATTGATCATGGTGGTAAATATTAAAAATGAATGTTTAGAAATTACTGCATATTTCAATGGGTCAAATCTGGGAAATCAGGAGCCGAAAAGGCGATATTTCCAGCAACTCATCCGAAGTTACGGCCTGTCTTTTCTCCCTGACTTTGCTGTGGTCCTCATGGCCATTACTGCAATAGGAATATTCTTCCGAAGAGGCAAATGCCCCCAGGCTCAGAATCATTACCAGAATTAAAATGAATTTACATCTCATAACCAGCTATTTAAAAGTTAGGGGCCTGCTTATTTTTCCAATACCAGTACCTGCATGTTTCCGAAGGTTTCATAGCTGCTGGTAATAACTTTATCACCAGGCTTCAACCCTTCCAGCACCTCATAAAAATCCGTATTCTGACGGCCCAGTTGGATATTTACCCGGTAAGCTGTTTTTCCATTGTCGCTGACTTTGAAAATCCAACTGCCACCGGTCTGCTGGAAGAACCCGCCCTTGGGCACCAGTACCGCGGTAGTTTCATCACTGAGGGCAAGCACTATCTGGAGGGTTTGACCCCTCCGGATTCCCTTAGGCTCTTCTCCGACGAATTCCATATCCACCTGGAATGTTCCACCGGCCGTTACCTGGGTGAATACCTTCTTGATCCTCAGTTTAAATTCCTTTTCTGCAAAAGTGAATGTGCCTGTTTGACCGATAAAAACCCGGGAAATATAATGTTCGTCGACATTCACTCGAACTTTGAATCCACTGAGGACATCGATCTGACCAAGACGCTGTCCCTGGTTTTTATTCTCCCCTATTTCCGCATCCAGGGAGGTCAGCTGTCCATCAACCGGGGAACGGACAACCAGGTCATCTACCTTTTTTTGCATGATATTCAGCGCTTCCTGGCTGCCCCGATAGGATCTTTTGTCCTGTGCCGCCTGCTGGGCACGGGAAACCGAATCCTGCTGGAGAATCTGCTGGGTCAGCTCCTTTTTTTGTTTGTAGTAATTATAATTGTTCTCGGCCTGTTTAAATTCCTGGGAACCAATCACTTTTTCCTCAAAAAGATGCTTATCCAGTTTGTAGACCCGTTCGGCTTCATTATACAAGGATTCCACGTCCGCCATGGAAGTACGCTTATTAACCGTATTCTGCAATGCAGCATTCTGATTTATTTGCATCTGGGTCAGGGTATTATAGACCGTATTTTGCTGACTCATCATGGTCATCATGAGGTTCGTATTGGACAATCTCAGGATGGGCTGGCCCTTTTTCATAATGGCTCCATCTTCTACATATTTTTCCTCCACCCTTCCTCCCTCGGTAGCATCCAGGTATATGGTGGTAAGGGGAAGAACCACTCCATTGACCGGAATGGCATCCCGGTAGGGCAGTTTCTTGACCTCGTTGATCTGGATCCGATCCAGCGGCACATTTAGTTTTGCCTTGCCGGAGGTAAAGTAATAGCTGGCCGCTATCAGTAAGACCAGGGCAGTAATTCCTCCGATGGTTAGCAGACGTTTGGTTGACCATTTCTTTTTTTCTATAACTCTATCCACTTTCTGTATTTTTAAAAATCCTGAAACTTGTATCTCCTTCAATCAGCCAGGCCATCCAATGGACCCCCGGTAATAGCCAAATTTCTTTGATCCTTCAACCAAAATGACCAGGCGGCCTGCACTGATTGAAAATAGGAGTCATTTAGCTTCTAATCTATACTCAATCACATGCCAGAAAGCCATGTAGGTGATTTACAATTTCTTATCCAACATTCCCTTGGGCCCTAGTTCGTTTCTGATACAAAAACTGTCCGGTTTCGATACACTAGCTATGGCAGTGATCCTCTCTAAAAAATTAATTGCCACCACTTTATATTTAAGGTATACTTGTGGTCGTAAATTGTTGCATGAAAATCAAAATAAACTTCACATCCCATATATGGTCCTGAAAAACGCTTCCATTCTGGTGATCGACGATGATACGGATGTCCTTACGGCCGTCAGGCTGTTATTGAAAACCGAAGTGACGGAAGTAGTCATTGAAAAAAACCCGGAAAACATCAGATCCCTGCTTGCAAAAAAGAAATTTGACCTGATTTTGCTGGATATGAATTTCAACAGTTCCATCAATACGGGCAATGAAGGATTGTTCTGGCTCAAAAAGATCAAGGAATTTGGCTCCGAGGCAGCAGTTATCATGATAACTGCCTACGGGGACATTGATCTGGCGGTGAGGTCCCTCAAGGAAGGGGCAGCAGACTTCGTCATTAAGCCCTGGCACAACGAAAAATTAATTGCTGCCATCCGGGAAGCATTAACAAGAAGGGAAAGCGGCAAAAACAATGGGGAATATGGCAGGATCAACCAAAGCGTTATAGGAAGGGAACTCCTCGGGACTTCCCAGGCCATGCGGGAAATACTCTACAAGATCGAGAAAATTGCGCCTACCGAAGCCAACATACTGATTTTAGGCGAAAATGGTACTGGTAAAGACCTGGTTGCCAGTGCGATCCACCAGCAGTCCCTGAGGGCTGACAAACCCTTCGTAAAGGTGGACGTCGGGGCCTTAACGGAGAGTTTATTTGAAAGTGAGCTTTTCGGTCATAAAAAAGGGGCATTTACCGATGCCCGCGAAGACCGGGTCGGCCTATTTGAAACAGCCAGCGGGGGCACGCTGTTTTTGGATGAAATCGGGAATATTTCTTTGCACCAGCAGGCCAAATTATTATCCGTTTTACAGAACCGTAAGATTACCAGGCTTGGTTCAAATACGGCAGTACCCATTGATATACGCCTTATTTGCGCCACTAATATTCCGCTGGTTGAAATGGCCAACGAAGCCCGGTTCCGTAAAGACCTGATATACCGGATCAATACCGTTGAAATCATGATTCCCCCCTTAAGGAAACGGGAGGATGACATCATCCTGCTGGCAAGGCATTTCATGGAGGTTTATTCAAAAAAATACATGAAATCCACGGCTGACTTTGATTCCAAGGCGCTCGACAAGCTAAAGGGTTATCAGTTTCCCGGAAATGTAAGGGAATTGCAATATACCATTGAAAGAGCCGTAATCATGGCTGAGCATGAGATCCTCCAGGCCAGTGACCTGATTTTCTCCCCGATAGAGTCCTTCAAGGAAACAGCGGAGGAACCCAATGAATTAAAATTAAGTATTATAGAAAAAAATACCATACTGAAGGTGATCGAAAAAAACAACGGTAATATCAGCAAGGCTGCCAAAGAACTGGGTTTGACAAGAACTGCTTTATACAGGCGATTGACAAAATATGATATTTAAGCAATACCATATCCGGCTGCTCATCAGGATATCCCTGTTGTTTGCCATGCTTGCATGCACTTCCTTTATGATCATTAAGGGAACTGTGGTGTACCTGGTGGTGATGCTGCCTATATTAATAGTACAATTAATTGATTTTTATAGATTTAACAGAAAAGCCCAGGATGAGGTCCAGCAATTTGTGGAATCCGTGCATTACCGGGATTTTTCCAGGCATTTTGATGTCAAACATGCTCCGATGGAGCTGCAACCCCTGCGCAAGGGATTCAATGACATCAATACTACCTTCAAACTCATCAGCCGGGAACGGGAGACCCAATACCAGTACCTGCAGAAGATTCTTGAGCTGGTTGATACAGGCATCCTTTCCTATGAACACAAAACAGGTGAAATTTCCTGGATGAACGAATCGTTAAAAAAGATGCTGGCCATACCCTATCTCAAGACGATTCACTCCATGGATAAGCGGGATCATCTTCTTTACCTGGAGGTACTCGCGCTGAAACCCGGTGAAAATAAAGTAGTATCCATTTCCCGGGACGGCAATATTTTCAAAGCGCTGTTATCAGCGACTGCTTTTCAGACGGAGGATAAAATATATAAGCTCATAGCATTTCAGAACATCGATGAGGCCCTTGACCAGACGGAGGCAAAAGCCTGGCAGAAACTCCTCAGTGTCATGACACACGAAATCATGAATTCCATAGCCCCCATTTCTTCCCTTGCTGACACCATGCTCAACCGGCTGCAGCACTCCGCCCTTCATTTTCGGGAGCAACCCGGTGTACTGGAGGACCTTGAGCTGGGAATTGATACGATTCGGCGCAGAAGTGAAGGCTTACTGAAATTCGCCGAAACCTACCGGAGCCTTAATAAAATTACCACTCCCAACAAAAAAAAGGTCTTTGTCAGGGATCTCTTTGAGAACATGCACCAACTTATGTTGCCAACACTGGTCCAAAAAAATATCGACCTGGAGGTCATCCTTAAAGACCCGGAACTCTCCATTGATGCGGATCCAAGCCTCATCGAACAGGTGCTTATTAACCTTATCGTAAACGGGATGGAAGCAGTCAAAGAAAAAAAAGCCCCTCATATTATTCTCTCCGGCTCGGTCATGAGTAATGATCGGATAGTTATCAAAGTAGTCGACAATGGAACGGGCATTTCCCAGGAATTGATTGATAATATTTTCATTCCTTTCTTCAGTACCCGAAAGAACGGGAGCGGAATCGGCCTCAGTCTTTGCAAGCAGATCATGATGCTTCACAAAGGCAATATCCAGGTACATTCTGTCATTGGGGAAGGATCCTCATTCAGCCTTCTTTTTTGATGTTCCTTTATTGATGTTCCAGAGGAATTTTTGCCAGGCAAATGGGAATTTGAGCGGCCCGATTATGCTGAAATCATTATCTTCATCCGATAACAAACAAACATGCCGCAAAACCAGTCAACGCCATCCCCTGCCAGGCACCTGTCGCGGTCGCTGGGGCCTGTTATGCTCTGGGGGCTGGGGGTCGGCTATGTCATTTCAGGCATGTATTTTGGCTGGAACCTCGGACTGGCAGAAGGGGGCACCCTGGGCCTGGCCCTGGCGACCCTGTTGAGCATCCTGCTCTATATTACATTTACATTTTCCTATACCGAGCTTGCCTGCGCCATTCCCAGGGCCGGAGGCGTGTTTGACTACGCCACCGAAGGCCTGGGCAGGGACTGGGGCTTCCTGGCCGGGATGGCACAGATCATAGAATTCGTGTTTGCCCCCCCGGCCATAGCGGCAGCCATTGGGGCCTATTTTCACCTGTTTTTCCCCCAATGGCCGGTCAATGCCATTGCAATTGCAGCCTATCTGCTCTTTACAGCCCTCAACATCTATGGTGTGAAAGCGGCTGCTACCTTTGAGCTCTGCGTCACCGTATTTGCCGTATTTGAACTGCTGCTTTTTTCAGGCATCACCCTTCCCCATTTCCATTGGGCCAATTTGCAAAAAAATGCCTTCCCCCACGGTTGGACCGGAGCCTGGGCCTCCATCCCTTTTGCCATCTGGTTTTTCCTGGGACTGGAAGGAGTGGCCAATGTGGCTGAGGAAACGGTCAACCCGCAGCGAAATGTATGGCGGGGATTCGGATCAGCACTGATAACCCTTATAGTCCTTTGTGTCCTCGTATTTAGCTGTTCGGTCGGTGTTGCAGGCTGGGAGGCCGTCGTGTTCCCCCTGCCTGGCAGTGCCCCTTCGGACTCTCCCCTGCCGCTGGCCTTGTCAAAAATCACGGGAAGCAGCGGGATATTATATCACCTGCTGATAACCATTGGCCTGATGGGACTCATCGCTTCCTTTCATGGAATCATCCTGGCCTCCGGAAGGGCAACTTTTGAGTTTGGGAGGGTCAGGTACATACCAAAAGTATTCGGGAATATACATTCCCGGTTCCGGACGCCGTCCAATGCCCTGTTGGTAAACATGGTCATAGGGATTATTGCCCTGCTCAGCGGAAGAACTTCCGATATTATCACCATCAGTGTTTTCGGCGCCCTTACACTCTATTTTCTGGCCATGGTAAGTCTGGTGGCACTCCGAAAAAAGAAGCCTGACTTACCCAGGCCCTTTAAGGTTCCCCTCTACCCTTATTTCCCCTTCACGGCCCTGGTTGTTTCAGCAATTTGCCTGATTGCAATGGCTACGTTAAATATTAAAATATTATTGATTTATTTGGCTTTTCTGGCCCTGTCCTATATTTGGTTTCATTTCTTTGTAAAAAAATCCCTGCATGCAACACAATCCCTCAATACCTGAGATCCTGAAAATGTTGGCCGAACATGATACCCAGAAAGTCAAAGTCGCCATCGTGGATATAGACGGCGTTCTTCGGGGTAAGGTGATCAGTTTTGACAAATTCAGATCAGTGGCTGAAAAAAGTTTCGGCTTCTGCGATGTGGTATTTGGCTGGGACAGCAGTGATGTTGCCTATGACAATGCCCTATTCACCGGATGGCATACAGGCTACCCCGATGTTCAGGCCGTTGTCGACATATCCACATTCCGGAAAATTCCCTGGGAGCACGGCCTGCCTTTTTTTTTGGCTGATTTCAGGGATAATAAGGGCAATAGCCTGCCTATATGCCCCCGGAGTTTACTCAAAAAGACGGCCCGGCAGGCGGCGGAATCGGGATATCTACCCTATTTCTCACAGGAATTTGAATGGTTCAATCTCACAGATAATGTGGATGAACTCTACGCCCATCAGTTCAGGGACCTCAAACCGATGACCCCCGGGATGTTTGGATACTCGGTGCTGAGGGCCTCCCAGCAAAGCGCCTATTTTCATGACCTGTTTGATTTACTGAAAAAATTCGGGGTTCCCCTGGAAGGAATTCATACAGAAACAGGTCCCGGTGTGTATGAGGCCGCTATCTTGTATTCCGAGGTGCTGGAAGCTGCCGACAGGGCGGTTCTGTTCAAGACGGGGGTGAAGGAAATAGCCCACAGACATGGGGTCATTGCCACTTTTATGGCAAAATTTAGCGAAAAACTGCCCGGTTGCAGCGGACACATTCACCAGAGTATATGGTCCTCAGACGGCAAAAGAAACCTGTTTTATGATTCCAGGTCCAAAAACGGCCTGAGTCCCCTGATGGAAAGTTATATAGCCGGCCAGTTGTATTGTCTTCCTTACATTCTACCCATGTATGCCCCCACCGTTAACAGTTATAAAAGACTGGTGGAAGGGGCATGGGCACCCACCACACTTACCTGGGCCGTGGATAACCGCACCACCGCCCTGCGTGCCTTACCGGGCGGACCTGCCTCCACCAGGCTGGAGACCAGGGTTGTCGGTTCTGATTCGAACCCCTATCTGGCCATGGCTGGTTGTCTGGCTTCTGGAATTTATGGAATAAAAAACAAATTGAAACTGAAAACACCCGCCACCATTGGCAACGGATACGCTGATAAAAAGAACGGCATTTTGCCGAAGGATCTTTGGGAAGCTTCGCAGGTTATGAAAAAATCGGCCATTGCCGCTGAATTGTTCGGGGATACCTTTGTGGAGCATTTCAC
>CAIVKC010000003.1 GCA_903906365.1 uncultured Bacteroidota bacterium
CATAAAGTTTAGAGAAATGGTGATTTAGGATGTACGCATATAATCAAGCCCCTAGCAGGTATTAATATACCTATTCATGAAGAAACAGTTTGGATTATTGAATCCCCCTTGTCCTTTTCAAAAGGTCGAATCAAGGAGAAAAAATCAATTGAGCATTCTATATTCGCTTGGTGAGACCCCCACTTTCTGTTTAAACAGCCTGGTAAAATGCTGCGGATATTTGAAGCCTAGTTCATAAGCAACCTGACTTACTGATTTGTTAATGTCAAATATTCGCTCTTTGGCTATATCTATTATTTTAGATTGTATGTATTCCTGCGCGGATTTGCCAGTTTCCTTTTTGATCAGGTCCCCAAAATAATTTGGAGACAAATTCAATGCTTCGGCACTGTAGGCAACCGAAGGGAGACCAGTGTTTGATGGCTTATCTGAAGAAAAGTATCCATTCAGTAAATCTTCAAATTTTTCTAAAATGCCCTTGTTGGCATTGTCCCTGGTAATAAACTGCCGGTCGTAAAAGCGGGTGCAATAATTCAGAAACAATTCAATGTTGGATGCTATCAGTGTTTTGCTGTGCTTGTCAATGGCGTGCTGCAATTCAAATTCAATTTTAGCAAAACAATCCAATACAAGCTGCCTCTCTTTGTCTGACAGATGCAAGGCTTCGTTTACATCGTAAGAAAAGAAAGAGTAATCATGAATATGCTTTCCTAGGGAGGTTCCTTTAATCAAATCGGCATGAAACAACAAAGCCCATCCTTTTGGCGCAAAAGTCTTTACGCTTTTCTCCACCGCCATCACCTGGCCAGGAGCGATAAATACCAGCGTGCCTTCCTGGTAATCATAATGGCCCCGGCCGTATTTTAATTCGCCACAATTCAACTCCTTCAGGTATACTGCATACAGGCCAAAATTGAAGGTTTTTGCAGGCATCGGATTTGCTTTCGATAAATCCAGTACAGTCACCAGCGGGTGTAATGTGCTGACGCCCCGCATGTTATTATAGGCCGCCACACTGTCCAGTTTTACTATTTCTTCCATAACATTTATATTATATCTACACAAATTTAAACATTCACGGGTCCCCCTGATTATCCGTATACCAATATCAGTAATTATGGTAGGAAAAGCAGTAATCTGTATACAATCACCTTCATCAATTGTACTCATCTTTGCTGGAGAAAGCGGGAAAATCAGGTTCTTCCATTATAATCGACAAAAACAAATTACTATGCAAAAAAGAATATTAGGCAATAGCGGGTTAGAAGTATCCTCATTGGGATTGGGTTGTATGGGATTGAATTTTGGCTATGGCCCGGCAACGGACAAAGATGCTGCTGTCAAATTGATCAGGGCGGCCTATGGACAGGGAATTACCTTTTTTGATACGGCTGAAGCATACGGGGCGGCCAATGAAGAACTGGTTGGAGAAGCGGTAGCTCCTTTTCGCAAACAGGTAGTTATAGCCACTAAATTTGGATTTAAAGACGGAGATTCCAAAAAAGGACTGGACAGCAGACCTGAACGGATAAGGGCAGTGGCAGAGGAGTCGTTAAGGCGGATGAAAACAGATGTCATTGATTTATTCTACCAGCACAGGGTTGATCCCAATACGCCAATGGAGGATGTTGCTGGAACGGTAAGAGACCTGATCTCAGAGGGTAAAGTGAAACATTTTGGTTTGTCAGAAGCCGGCGTGGCATCTATAAGAAAGGCACATGCGGTGCAACCGGTAACTGCACTGCAAAGTGAATACTCAATATGGTGGCGTGAACCTGAAAAGGAAATTATTCCAACGCTGGAAGAATTAGGCATTGGCTTGGTTGCTTTCAGCCCATTGGGCAAAGGATTTTTGACGGGCGCCATTAACTCAACCACCAAATTCGATCCTACAGATTTCAGAAATATCGTGCCCCGGTTTACTGAAGAGAACAGGAAGGCAAATCAAAAACTGGTTGATTTATTGAGTGATATCGCAGCGCATAAAAATGCGACATCTGCACAAATTGCATTGGGCTGGTTACTGGCACAAAAGCCATGGATCGTTCCTATTCCGGGCACCACAAAATTGCACCGCCTGACAGAAAATATTGGGGGCGCCTCTGTAAATCTGTCCGCTGCCGATATCAAATCGATCGATGAGGCATTCGCTTTAACCAATGTTCAGGGTGATCGTTACCCTGCCAGCCTGCAAAGCAGGGTAGGTAAATAATACTTATTTTATGAATAGTAAATCAGTTATTGTTGTTATTGGTGCCGGCTCCATTGGCCAGGCCATTGCACGGAGAATCAGTGCAGGCAAACATGTATTGCTTGCTGACCTGCGGCTGGAAAATGCCACTACTGCAGCCATAATATTGCAGGATGCAGGCTTTGAAGTGAGTACCGCTGTTGTGGATGTTTCATCAAGGATATCCGTGCATGCTTTGGTGGAAACGGCTACGGCAATTGGAGGAATTACCGGGCTTATTCATGCTGCCGGAGTCTCTCCTTCGCAAGCTTCTCCATCCACTATCTTTAAGGTGGATTTGTATGGTACCGCGTTGGTACTGGAGGAATTTGGTGACGTTATTGAAAGCGGTGGTTCTGGCGTGGTGATTGCTTCGCAGTCAGGGCATCGCCTGCCGTCTTTACTGCCTGAACAGGATAAAGCGCTTGCTACTGCGCCAACGGAGGAATTGTTGTCACTTTCTTTCCTGCAGTCTGAATCCGTAGATAATTCGCTGCACGCTTATCAGTTATCCAAAAGAGGAAATTCATTACAGGTGAAAGCAGAAGCCGTACGTTGGGGTAAACGTGGCGCAAGAATTAATACCATCAGTCCGGGTATTATCATGACACCGCTTGCCCATGATGAACTGAGCGGGCCAAGGGGGGAGGGATATAGGAACATGATTCATAAATCAGTGGCAGGCAGGGCGGGAACTCCCGATGAAGTGGGAGCGGTGGGTGCCTTGCTGATGGGAGCAGATGGGTCCTTTATAACAGGTAGCGATTTTTTAATGGATGGCGGTGTTACCTCTGCCTATTTTTATGGGGACCTTGCACCGCAAGCTAAATAATATCCTTGAACTGCATTTTGAATCAAGAAACGAACATGCATTGGGCTGATTTTGGTGGGTTACAATCAACAGTGAAGTGCAAATAATTATTTCTCCAATAATCAGGCTGTGATATTCACCCGTGTTGCCCACTAACGCTTATTTTGGATAAATGACATAACCGCTCAACCAGGATTTTTAAATTCGTAATTATTTCTGTTTTCATTCCTCCGTTTACGGGTTTCTTACCAGTTTTTTTAAAAGTATCTTTAAATAGCAATATTTGTTCTGGTTGTGAATACTCACTGTCAAAATAATAGCAGTCATTATTTATTGAACCGGCGAAGTGACTGAAAAGAAATGTACTTTATTTATGGAATTTGGCAGAATACATTTCTGTTAAAAGGGTTCGGCTATCTCGTTTGCATGAGATATTAATTTAGGTTCTTTCGTTTTTTTCCGGGGTGATTGCTATCGCCAATGAGACTGTAAGGCCGATATGCAAGGTGCTCCTGGTCTATAATTACTAAACTGGAATTCAGCCGCTTTTCAGAGGTCTCCCGACCATATGGAATAAATAGGCCCCGGATCCGGTAAGATAGTGAAAGACACCTGCCGGCTTTTTTTCAGCTTATTGCAGGCGCTTAACTGTCCCGGCTCCTGATGCATAACTGAAAAAACCCCCGCTGCCCTCCCATTTTGCTCGGTAATCGATCCTTAAATAGGATGGCTACTGCTTTTTCCACCAGACGCCCAAACGCCAACATCCTCATAGCTCATTCGAATACGATAGAAACTACCTTTGCTGCACCCCAATACTATACAGTCCACTGATAGGTATCCGATTTACCCCCCTCAGGTCAACAGCCCTATTTTAGGCAGGCTTTAAGAAGATATACTTACTGACACATTGGCAATTTGACTTATATAATCTGTCTTTTTAAATCTGAGTCCGTGTAAGGAGGCAAAACGTTAAAACAAGCGGGTTCATTCTCGGGTTGATCCTCTTTAGCTGTCTGTGCTTTCTACGGTGTAAAAAACAGATCATACGGCGCCATAAATCGGTTGGCACCAATCCTTGGCTTTTTCAATCACGGTTAAACAACCATCAGCGCTTGTGGTTCCTAACTTTGGGAAGAACAATATTATAAAGGCTATTGGGGACATTCTCATTTTGCCTACGAAAATCCTCAATTAGGCAACCTCTGGCAATTGGCTTCTGCTGAATTTTGTAGTATCATCTATAAAAAATTATAATCATGATGCATCAAAATGAAAACACAAGGGCAAATAAAGTTTGGTTTATTACAGGTACTTCCCGGGGGTTTGGACGCATTTGGGCCGAAGCGGCCCTCAAACGGGGCGACAAGGTAGCAGCTACCGCCCGTTCGTTGAAAAGTATCTCCGATTTGAACGAAAAGTATGGTGGTAACGTGCTGACTTTGGAACTCGATGTGACTAATCCAGAACAAGTAAAATCCGCAGTGGCAAAAGCGCACGCTCATTTTGGAAGGCTTGATATTGTCCTTAACAATGCCGGGTATTCTCTGATCGGTACAATAGAGGAAGCCAGCGCTGATGAGGTGCGGGCAATTTATGAGACTAATATTTTTGGTGCGCTTGCTGTAATCCAGTCGGCGTTGCCGTTGCTGCGCAAACAGGGGGGAGGCCACATTATTGGTACCTCCAGTAACCTTGGTCATATAACCTTACCGGTGATAGGCTATTACTGTTCTTCGAAATGGGCCTTCGAGGCCCTCCATGAAAGCCTTGCCGCAGAAATTAAAGCTTTTGGCATCAAAGTGACTATCCTGGAGCCGGGTGCTTATGCAACCGAATTCGGTAGCCCGCAGTCTTTAAAATTTGCAGCTGGCCTTGATGTTTATTCGGATCTTAAAGCTCACTTTGCAGAAGGTTTAAAAAAAATCGAAAGAGGCGATCCCGAAGCTACACCTCAGGCTCTTTTTCAGATTGTTGATACTGAAAATCCACCGCTTCGATTCAATCTGGGTAGTCACAATTTGACAGGTATTCGCGATGCCTACGCCCAACGCCTGGAAACATGGGAGGCGTGGGATTACCTGTCCAGATCAGCGCAAGGGAATCTCAAGTAATTTATTGGTAAAAAAATGCGTGATAGCCGGTAAGTTTAAACCCTATCGGCTATCATTGTAGTAAATTATAAAATATGAAAAGGGAAAAAAATATACCTATTAAATTTAATTCTTTGTCAGATGCACATCGGGCATTTGGATTACCTAGGCCACTACATCCTCTTATCAGCCTGATCAATAGTGCAAAAATTCATGCTGAAATTACCAGACCTCAGCAGGCTCATGTGCTTAACTTTTATAAAATCTCGTATAAACCTAAACTCAGCGGAAAATTAAGGTATGGGCAGGATTATTACGATTTTGACGAAGGCGGCTTATTGTTCGCTGCGCCTAATCAAATAATCGGCAATAATAACCAGGACGAAAACCGGGAATGTTCCTTATTTACTTTACTCGTTCACCCGGATTTTTTGTGGAACTACCCTTTGGCCAAAAAGATTAAACAGTATGATTTTTTTTCCTATTCGGCCAATGAAGCTTTACATCTGTCAGAGGCTGAAAAAGAAAAAATTATTTCTCTTTTTACATTGATGGAGGAAGAACTTAACTGCAGGATAGATGATTTTAGCCAGGATATTATGATATCCCAGATCGAGTTATTATTGAATTATGCCAGTCTTTTTTACAGGCGTCAATTCATTACCCGCAAAGCAGAGAGCAGTGACTTATTACTTAAACTGGAAGAAATACTGGAAGAATTCTTCAACAATGAAAAAACATTAAGCCAGGGTATACCGACAGTTCAATACCTTTCAGAAAATCTTAATATATCACCCGGTTATTTAAGTGATATGCTTCGCTCCCTGACAGGGCAAAATGCACAGCAACATATACACCAGAAGTTGATAGAAAAAGCCAAGGAAACATTATCCACCACTAGTTTATCTGTAAGCGAAGTTGCTTACAGGTTAGGTTTTGAACATCCGCAATCGTTCAGTAAGCTATTCAAAATTAAAACCAATGTTTCACCTGTTGAATTCAGAAGATCATTTAATTGAGAATCTACAAGGGTGGCATTATTATTAAAAAGCCATTACGTAATCTCGATTCATGCCAATTTTAATATGGTAGATGAGGCCTTGGTGCAATCACATAGTTACAAATCTATTTCCATAAGCTTTCGCCCTTAGCAAAAGATATAAAATTGATTAGCATTTGGCTTTTGGAAAATGTTTTGTATTGATTTTGGGGGAAATTTTGCAAAGGCAGATAATTGAAGAATATATACGGATTACCTGCCATATTTTTCAGGGGATTGCTTCATCCGGATTTGTTTCTGGGTAATAGCAGCCAGCATAACTACAGATCATTCATTCCATATTGGAGCTTTTTGTGCCTTCCCTGATCACCCTTTAAACGATTGAAGTTTTAGATGCTGTTTGATCCATTTAAAGAAGGGTTCAGTTTTCTATCTATACTTTTAGAGGTGTATACTGTGTGGCTTAGGACTTAACAAACCGGATGGGGCCTGGAAGAGGGGCGCCTTCCAAGTCCGATGCCTTGGAGAATGTTTTTAGCAGGGTGACCGAACGTGTAAGGATAGCTCCCGTCAGGAAACATGACCGTAATTTCCTCTCTCACCTGAAACTGCCCGGGTAAGCTCTAAGGACTTTTACAAGGCTTAATACGCATACCAACAGATTGCCAAATGAACCAGAAGGGGGGCGAAATTAGTGAACCCGATGATGGACAAAGCCCTTGTATCATGTTACCAAAGGGATGGGATATAGGACCAGGCGGCTACAAAGTTCAGGGGCTGGAAACAGGATAAATTCAGGAAAACCGATTAATCTGATGTAGGGCCGTTTGAATAGGCCGGTTTAACGCTTGAAATGTAATAATTACATTATCAATAAGTTGTATTAATCCTTTTCATGTGAACCGCCTATTCAATTCCGGGTTCTTACTTAATGGGTTTTTCGTTTATTTTTTAACAATATACTTCCCTGATTGTTATGGGACAGCATGGCAAATGCTGTAACCATTATATTTCCGCATCAGTTATTTCAAAATCATCCGGCATTGGAGACAGGCCGCATGGTTTACCTCATCGAAGAGTGGCTGTTTTTTCGACAGTATAAATTTCATCGCCAAAAATTGATATTACACCGGGCCAGCATGAAGTTTTATGAAAATTGGTTACAACAGAATGGATTCACCGTTCATTATATTGACACAGGTACGAAAGAAAATGATGCCAGGGTATTGGTCGCCGCGCTTGCCAAACAACATATTACCGATATTCATATGGCTTCGGTGGCTGATCGCTGGGCAGATATCCGAATGAAAGAGTCCTGTGTCAATAATGGAATTAAACTTCATATTTACGACAACCCAAATTTTACAATTAGCAAACAGGACGGAGATGGGTATTTTCAGAAAAGTAAAGGGTATTTTCAAACAGATTTTTATATCTGGCATAGAAAGCATCGGAATATGTTGTTGGAAAAGGACGGAAAGCCAACGGGAGGGAAGTGGACTTATGATGCAGATAACAGGCGCAGGTTACCTAAGAATGAAAAATTACCTGTATTGGAACTACCTAAATCAAACGAGTATATAGAGGAAGCTATAGGGTATGTGGCACATCATTTTTCCGGAAATTACGGGTCCCTGCATGGCCCTTATCTATTTGGAGTAACATTTTCAGATGCACAACAATGGCTGGAGGGCTTTTTGGAGAAGAGGTTTGAGAAATTTGGCATATACGAAGATGCTATAATCGACAGAGAAAAGGTTTTATATCATTCGGTGCTGTCGCCCATGCTCAATATCGGTCTGCTCAGTCCCCAGCAGATTATGGATGAGGCCTTTGCAGCAGAAAGGAAATATAGTATCCCTTTAAATTCCATGGAAGGCTTTTTACGTCAAATAATGGGTTGGCGGGAATTCATCCATTTGGTATATGAGCGGGAAGGCGGCAAACAACGTACTGCCAATTTTTGGAAATTTAGTCGAAAGATTCCACCCTCTTTTTGGGCCGGACATACGGGTATTCCACCCGTAGACATCACAATTAAAAAGATTCTTCAAACCGGATATTGCCACCATATTGAAAGGCTCATGGTTCTGGGAAATTTTATGCTCCTGTGTGAGTTTGATCCGGATGAAGTGTACCGGTGGTTTATGGAGATGTTTATTGATGCCTACGATTGGGTAATGGTACCCAATATATATGGTATGTCTCAATTTTCGGATGGTGGACTAATGACAACAAAACCATATATAAGTGGAAGCAACTATCTGATGAAGATGAGTAATTATGAGAAGGGCGATTGGCAGCAGGTATGGGATGGTTTATTCTGGCGATTTATGCATACTCACCGTGATTTCTTTGTAAAAAACCCGCGTCTAGCTATGCTGGTTAATACCATGGATAAAATGCCGGCTGAAAAGTTGCTGGCTCACTTAAACCATGCTGAGCAGTTTTTAAATGGGATGGATAAATAATCGGGGAGATGAAAAAAGTTAAAAAAGGAGAGTTGCCTTCTAAGATTTGTCTGACCTGCAACAGACCATTTACCTGGCGAAAAAAGTGGAGTAAAGTATGGAATGAAGTTAAATACTGTAGTGATGCGTGCCGGAAAAAACGATAGAATAAAAAAGTGGGCTGGGAAAACATTTCAGGCTGACACCTTACCAGGGACCTTTCAAATTATACCCCTATTTTCAAAGTAATGTCTGGCCATAGGCCGGCGATTAACAGAAAGACTTTCTATACAGAATTTAAAGATTACCCCCAATGGATTTTACTACTGACTATGATTTAATAATGCAAAGGGTTCGGCTTATTAATCCGCTTGAGTATGCCCAGACCAGAAATTATCTTCATGGTGCGGTTACCTATTTGTCTCCCTATATTTCCAGGGGTATTATAAGTGGCCGGCAGGTTCAGTCTGAAATGCTGGTTCGAGGCTACAAATACCAGGAGATTGAAAAATTACTGCAGGAACTGGCCTGGCGGGAATATTATCAAAGGGTATGGCAATTTAAAGGTGATTTGATATGGGAAGATTTGAAGCAACCCCAGCCAGAGGTATTGCATACTAAAATGGTTTCCGCTATAGCAGATGCAAAAACCGGTATTTCTGCCATCGACAAGGGCATAGAGGATTTGTATGCAACAGGTTATATGCATAATCACCTGAGAATGTATGTGGCTTCCATTGTTTGCAATATCGCTAAAGCGCATTGGCTCCAGCCCGCCAAATGGCTATACTACCATTTATTGGATGGTGATTTAGCGAGTAATAACTGCAGCTGGCAGTGGGTGGCCGGCGCTTTTTCTTCCAGGAAATATTACTGTAATCAGGACAATATCAATCGGTATACTCATAGTAATCTGCGTAATACCTTTTTAGATAAGCCATACGATGTATTACCCGGAATGGCTATGCCGGCTGTTTTGGAATCCAGGGTCGTTTTAGATCTGCAAACTGTACTCCCCGTTACACCCTTACCGGATATAGATGTATCAAAGAAAACATTAATTTATAATGGATACAACCTGGATCCGCTTTGGAGAAGGAGTGAAGACGTGAACCGGATTTTATTATTGGAACCCTCCCATTTCAATAAATACCCTGTTTCAAATGCTGTGATAGATTTTATTGTAAGCCTTGCCAGGAACATCGATGGGATTCAGATTTATAGCGGCGAGATGGATACGCTTCTGTCATTATATGAAAACAGCCCGTTTTCCACCGGAGAAGCTTTTATTGCTAAGGGGATCCGGCATTTCGGCATTATCCTGGCATTAAGGATAGTCGGGATTGGATCTATCCCCAGGTAAATGGGTATTATCCTTCCTTTTTTAATTATTGGAAGCGCTGTGAAGTACAGCTCAAATCCATCATGTAAGCCGGGTTAAGCTATCATAGCTGTGAGTGGCCCTAGGCTTGGGCATTATAGGTTCTAATACAATGGCATTTGGTTTGACTAAACACCGTTTATTATTTTACAAAAGTTTGGTCCAAATTATGGCAAATCTTTATAGGTATTCTGCAAGGCAGGAATAGCCCTTTGTAATCCCTGGAGGAAAGCGTCCGACGCTTTCCATTCCTGCATTTAAGAAACATTGGCAACAGGAGACCAGCCCAATTCTTTCAGGCGGTGCGCATGAGCATGAACTGCCCCGCGAAACCGGGTTTTAAATGATGGGTACATCCCAATTCTTTGGCAGTCTTTTCAACAGGGGGAGCAATCTTCCGGTAGTGAATATGACAGATATTGGGAAAGAGGTGAAGTTCCATCTGGAAATTCAGTCCTCCCACATAATAATGTAGGAATAGGGTATTTCTTGCAAAGTCCGAATTGGTCCGGGTTTTCAAATTCCTTTCAGCCGGCAAAAATGTTTTTTAAAACACCGTCTTTTGCCGCTGTGTTTTCAAGGCGGTTAATATGGGTCTGTAAAGTATTCCTGTCGTGCATCGTTTTGGCCAGCGCAATGGCCCGCTGATAATATGCTCTGGCTTTTTGATTATCAATGCCTGAGTACAATTCTCCCAGTAAAGTGCAATAAAACTGGTTATTGGCCAGCCGCAGTTTTTCCGTTGCTGCGATGGCAGCCATTTTCCCTTTTACCTTATAAATGGCATAACCCCTGTTAAGGGCGGTTATGGGTGAATTATTTATTTCCAACAGGATATTATAGAGGCGGAGTATATTCTCCCATTTTTCCGGGGTGTCGTCTTTAATGGTATTATAGTAAGCAATGCAGGCCTCCAGATGGAATCTGGAGATTCGATCACCCCCACTTGCCTCTTTAAGGAAATAGATTCCCTGGCTGACCAGTTCCATGTTCCATTGTTGGGGATCCTGCTCTTCATAGGGAACCGTTTCCCCGCTGGCGGTTACCCTTGCTTCCAACCGGGAGGCCTGAAAGCACATCAGGGACAAAAGGGCAAATACATCCTTTTTTTGTGGAGATTGAGTTTGCAGCAGGGAATTGGCCAGCAGCATGGCTTCCAGGCAAAGTTCCTTTCGGATGGCAGGGTCCTTGCTGATCGAATAATATCCTTCAGAAAACAGCAGGTAAAGGGTGGTTAAGACATTTTCCATTCGACCGGCTATTTCCGCGGGGCCTGGCGCTTCCAGTAAAGCGGGCTGGGAGCGCAGTTTTTGTTTGGCTCTCAGTAGCCGCTTGTTGATGGTTTCTTTGTTGGTCAGGAATGCGGCCGCTATTTCTTCTATACCAAAACCGCAGAGGATACGCAGGGAAAGCGCAATCTGCGATTCGGGGGCCATGCTGGGATGACTGATGGCAAACATCATACGGAGCTGGCTGTCCCGGATTGAATCCACCGATAGGTCTAAATCCGGCTGTTCTGACGCATCCAGGCGGTTCCTGATTTCAGGGTAAACGTCCGATCTGAATATCTGTTCCCTTTTCAGGTAATTCCTCGCCTTATTTTTGGCCACCTGGTACAGCCAGGCTGCTGGGTTTACAGGTATTCCCCTGTAAACCCAGGTTTGTACGGCAGTCACAAAGGTTTCGCTGGCAATGTCTTCTGCGGCTTCGAGGTGATTTATTCCCCAATACCTGACAAGTACAGAGACAATTTTTCCGTACTCCTTTCGGAACAGATGCGGTATCAGATCTGGCTGGTTCAAGCAGTATTGCCTATTTGTCCGTGTAATTGAATACGCGATAGGTCATGGGATTTCAATGCCCGCCGTCCCTTTTTGCAATCTTTCTGACCTCCACGCTGTTTCCCTCGCCCTGCAGCACAGGGCTTCCTTTGGCAAAGGCTACGGCTTCATCCACAGATGCAGCCTTTACAATGATATATCCGCCAATGGTTTCCTTAATTTCCCCAAATGGGCCATCGGTAACAACATGGTTGTGCCCCACCACGCGGCTGTCCTCAAAGAGCAGTCCGTTGCCCCCGCTGAATTTATTTTGGGCGGTTATTTGTCCGATCCAGTCCATGGTCTGTTTCATCCAGATTTGAAGTTGCTCCGGGGAGGCAATTTTAGTGCCATCCTGGTGCCTGAAGATGAGCATAAATTCGTCCATGCGTTTGGTTTTTTGATTGAAAAAAATGATCATTCCATGGTTTAAGACAACCGGAATCGGCAGAATTGGACATTACCTAGTGTAAATTTAAAAAATAACTTCATCTTTTAAGCCTGCAAGGTCAAACCCTTTGCCATGGACTAACCACGATAATCCCCATAATCCCGATATGGGGAAACAATTCCACTGGAAGGGGCGTGGTCGGGGAAATTTATGGTGATTTTCAATTTCACGCCAATGTCACTTCAGCTGACCTCTTTAATGATACAACATCCAATCAATAATGGTTTGAACGGTATTTTTTCCGCAGGCTCCACAGCTGACCTTTGTGCCTGGTCGGTACTTCTGTCCCCAGGAACCTGCCCCAGGGTTTGAGATCCGGAATCTGGTCAAAAATGATTTTCAGGATTCCGATGAAAGGGATCGATAAAAACATTCCGGAAACCCCCCAGACCATCCCTCCCAGTAAAACAATGATAATGGAAGCGAGGGCATTGATCTTTACCCTGGAAGAAACAATATACGGCACCAGAACATGGTTGTCAATAAATTGAATAATTATATAGGAAGCCATGATAAAAAGCTGTGTTTGAAATCCCTGATGGGTGACAGTGGCAATGATTACGGGCAATATCACGGCAAGTATGCCCCCGATAAAGGGAAGAACATTCAGTATGGCTCCCAGTATCCCCAGCAGGATCGCGTAATCAACGCCAATGATGAGAAGAGCAGCAGCGTTCAGGCTGGCTACAATAATGGCTTCCAGCAGAATACCGAAGGTATATCGCTGGATGGCCCCCCTTGTCTGGTTCAGGACTTCACTGAGGTTGGTGGAATTCTCTTCCGCAAAAACCTCGTATAAAAAATTAATTATTAGTGTCTTATAATATAACAACAGGAATGTATACACCGGCAGCAGGAAAACGATCCCCAAAGTTCCCATGACCGTACCGACCGTTTCTCCTAAGAGTGGTTTCAGCCCATCTTCGGCTTCATTCAAATATTGATTTTGCCTTTGCATGTTGATGCCAAATTGTTGTTTCACACTATGTTGAAACTCTATGGAAAGTTCTGCGAATTTCTTTTTCAGTGCGGGCAACTGATCCGAAAATCCGGCTATTTCAATCGATAGAAAATAGCCAATGGAGGCAATCAGCAAAAAAGCGGCGGTGATGGACAGCAGGATAGCCCAGGTTTTCGGAATATGCCAGCGTTGCAGTTTATTGGCCAGGGGGTTGAGTAATATGGCCAGCATCATGGCAAAGGAGAGGGGCACCAGTACCTCCCTTAGATAAAACAGGATGTACACTAAAAGGATGAGACCGAATAATATAACGGTGCTTTTTAAGTAAAAGGGGTATTTTCTGTTCATTCATTGGGAATTTTATGCGTATTGCCCTAGTGGGTTACCAGATCGAAACCCGGACATCGCTCCCTATCCCTTGCAAATGTTTTGCCGCAAACCTGCCAGCCAAAGTCAAATTCGCGGGTTTGTTTCAAGGAAAGGGCCAGCCGGGATATTTACCCCTGACCTATTTTACCGGAAACAGCAATTATGACTTAATTTTCGGGAAATTAATAAGCCCAAAGGCATCCGATGTTTGATTTCAGGTTACAGGTATTCCGGGCAGTTGCCCGTCGTCTTAGCTTCACTAAAGCAGCCGCTGAATTGTTCATTACCCAGCCCGCTGTCACCAGGCATATTCATGAACTCGAAAACCAATTCAAACTAAAATTATTTGAGCGCAGCGGAAGCAGGATTTCCCTGACAGTTGCCGGAGAAACATTGCTGCAGCATACAGAAAACATTTTTGCGATGTATCATAGCCTGGAATTTGACATGAACAACCTGGCCGACAAGCATAGTGGCCTCCTTAGGATAGGAGCCAGCACGACGGTTGCCCAATATGTGATTCCCCCCGTACTGGCGGATTTTCATAAAAAATTCAAACAGGTGAATCTTACACTGGATAACAGCAATACCGAACATATTGAACAGGGGCTCCTTCAAAAAGGATATGATTTGGGAATCGTGGAGGGACGGACAAGAAGCCCTTCCATCCGGTATACGGAATTCATCATGGATCACCTGGTGCTGGTATGTAATCCATCCCATCCCCTTGCCAAAAAGGACCAAATCCGTCCGGAGGAGCTAAAAAAGATACCCCTGTTGCTGCGGGAACCCGGCTCAGGTACGCTCGAAGTGGTTTTACATGCCCTGAAAGGCTGCCAGATTAAACGCAGCGAGCTGCAGGTGGAAATGCAGCTTGGCAGCTCAGAAAGCATAAAATCCTACCTGAAGCACAGCAACTGCATGGCCTTTTTATCCGTTCATGCCATACAGCAGGAAATGCGGGGCCATGAATATAGTATACTTCCCGTTAAAGGGTTGGTCATTCAAAGGCCCTTTTATTTCATACAGGCTCAAGGCAGCCTGGATCAACTCGCAACCCTGTTCATCCGTTTTGCCAAGTATCATAGCGGCAGCTTCCCGGCAATGCCATCCTGAACCCTGTTGGGCCTGTAAAAAAGGACGGTTTCCATAACCTCCGGTAATGGGCCATTACTTTTTGCCATGAAAGCCCATAGCCGGATTGGCGGAACTTTGTGTCTTCAAAATGAGAATCATGAAAGGAAGATTTCAAAACAGAGGCATGGTGCTGGCATATATGAAGACTTGGCTGGACCGGAGTATTACAACCAGGGAACTGTTTTTTTTGCTTACCCTTATTTTTTGTTTTTCTCCGCTGATTTCCCCGCCGGGGGCCCTGCTGCTCGGGCTGGTGTTTGCCCATCTGATTGGTCATCCTTTTTTACATCTCAATCATAAAGCGACGCACTACATGCTACAGCTCTCTGTTGTTGGCCTGGGATTTGGAATGAACCTCGCCGGTGCCTGGAAGGCCGGAAGCCAGGGCTTCCTGTTAACCCTGTTTTCCATAGCGGTCACCCTGGCCGGGGGATTCCTACTCGGGCGGGTTTTTCAAACTGAAAAAAAGGCTTCCTTCCTTATTTCGGCAGGCACTGCCATCTGCGGCGGAAGTGCCATAGCGGCTATTTCACCGGTCATTCAGGCCGAAGAAAAACAGATATCAGTGGCGCTGGGAACCGTATTTATACTGAATTCTGTGGCTCTTTTTGTTTTCCCCATTTTAGGCCACGCATGGCATTTGAGCCAGTCCCAGTTTGGGCTTTGGTGTGCTATTGCCATTCATGATACCAGTTCGGTGGTTGGGGCTGCGGGCAGATATGGCCCGGAAGCCCTGCAGGTTGCCACCGTCGTAAAGCTGGCCAGGGCGCTCTGGATCATCCCCGTAACCGTGGTATCCGCATTTGTATTTAAGCGCAAAGCCTCCAAAGTGAAGATTCCCTATTTCATTGCGTGGTTTGTATTGGCGATGGTTGCCAATACCTATATTCCTTTTGTAGGGCATTATGGGCATTTCCTGGTGGATTTTTCCAAAGGGGGACTTACGGTGACCTTGTTTCTGATCGGCTGTGGTCTCAACCGCCGGGTATTGGGTTCTGTGGGTTGGAAGCCTTTTTTTCAGGGTGTGCTGCTGTGGATCCTGATTGGAGTATCTTCCCTGGTAACCATACGCTGTTTTTTGTAAACGAACCTGTATAAAAGCCATCCTGGTTCTGTCCGGGCAAAGCAACAATTTGGAGGAAGGTTTGTATTATAAGGAGATTTGTTTATTTTAGAAAGGGTCCTTCTGCTTAATCAGACAATTATGTTGATTTTTCTATCCGTAACGGTTATCCTGATATCTGCTGTCTATTTGTTTATGCATCAGCCCAAATTCGGCAGGCAAGCCTCAGGGGAGCGTTTGCGGCGAATGGAGGCTTCCCCCCATTTCAGGGATGGTAAATTCTGGAACCTGCATCCCACTCCTGACCTGGCAGAGGGAGTGGGCATGCTCACGGTGCTCAGGGAAATTATTTTTGAAAAGAGCAAAAGGAACAAACCGGCCGGGCCGCTTCCTTCCCGGAAAACAAACCTCCTGAACCTGGATCCGGAAAAGGATGTATTTATTTGGTTCGGCCATTCTTCCTACTTCCTTCAAATCGACGGCAAAAAGATACTGGTAGACCCCGTGTTGAGCGGGTCTGCCTCTCCCATCCCCGTCACGACCCGGAGTTTTCCCGGATCCGATATTTATACGCCTGCCGACTTCCCTTTCCTGGATTACCTGATCATTACCCATGACCACTGGGACCATCTGGACTACGAAACCATCCGGCAGCTTAAATCCAACATCGGCCTGGTAATCTGCCCCATTGGGGTTGGGGCTCATTTTGACCATTGGGGTTTTGGAAAGGGTGTCATCCACGAATTGGATTGGTATGAGAAAACCGAGCCGGACCCCGGCTTTGTTATACAGGCCACACCTGCCAGGCATTTTTCCGGCCGCGGTTTTAAAAGGAACATTTCATTATGGACCTCTTTTGTCCTTCAGACACCAACCTTAAAACTATTTCTGGGGGGCGATTCAGGATATGATACCCATTTTAAGGAAATCGGCAACAGATTCGGACCCTTTGATTTTGCCATTCTGGAATGCGGCCAGTATGACAAGAACTGGAAATATATCCATATGATGCCCGAAGAGGTTGTTCAGGCTGCCCTGGATCTGCATGCAGTCAAATTAATTCCGGTCCATTGGGGTAAATTCTCCCTTTCCCTGCATGCCTGGGATGACCCCGTGATCCGGGTGTCTGCCTCAGGCAGTCTGGCTGATCTCAGGCTGGTAACTCCCCTGATCGGGGAGGAGATCAACCTGAAAAATACGGGAGAGTCCCGACCCTGGTGGCTTGATATCAGGTGACCACAATAGCCCGGTTCACGGCCTCACCCGCAGCGTCTGCTCTAAGCGAATGTCCCTGGAGGATGAACCGATCATGAGCTTGTAATTTCCCCCTTCCACCACCTGTTCCATTTTACCATTGAGTATGCTTAGCATGGCCGGCGTAATGGCAAAGGCCACCTTCCTGGTTTCCCCCGGCTTCAGGTGAATCCTGGTGAAACCCTTCAATTCCATGACCGGCCTGGAGACCGAGGCGATCATATCCCTGATATACAGCTGCACCACCTCATCGGATTCATAGTTACCCGTATTGGTAATGTTGCAGGTCAATTCTGTTGAATCCGAAACAGATATGGCGTTATTGCGGAGTTCCAGGTTATCGTAATCAAAATGCGTGTAACTCAACCCAAATCCAAAGGGAAAAAGCGGAAGGCCGCTCAGGTTATTGTAGTCATCCCCCCGGCCGGTAGGCTGATGGTTATAAACCAGCGGCAGTTGCGCCTCATGGACGGGGAATGTAACCGGCAACCTGCCGGCCGGTGAATAGTCCCCGAAAAGCACATGTGCGACGGAGTGACCTCCTTCTTCTCCGGGATACCAGACATCAAGCACTGCGCTTACCTTTTCCAGCCAGTGGTTCATGGTTATGGCGCTTCCCCCGACCAGCAAAACAATGACGGGTTTTCCGGTGGCGGCCACTCTTTCAATAAGTTCCTCCTGGTGACCCGGCAGACCAAGCATGGCCCGGTCCTGAAACTCCCCTTCGGTGATACCGGCAACCACCACCGCCACATCGGCGCTCCGGGCCGATTGGACCGCCGCCTCAATTTTCTGATCCCATTGGCTATCAGCACCCTGGTCCCAGATAAGCCTGATATGGGCATTTCCCAGCGGTTCATAAAATTCAACCCTGATGGCATAGGTAGTGCCTTTTTTCAGGTTAACCGGAGCAAACAGGGTATGATAGGACAATTTCTGCCAGTTGTCAATGACCAGCGTATTATCAATGTATAGCCTGAACCCATCATCACCATCCAGCCCGATTTTGTAGGTCCCCGTACCGGGCGACTGCAGCAGTCCCTCCCAGCGGGCGGAAAAAAAGGCGGAGTTGACGCTTGGGTCAGGGGATGAAAGGGTCCAGCTGAAGTCTATTTGACGGTCCGTTCTGCCAAAGACCGGTTTACCCTGCAGAGCCAGGTTGTTGAAATAATAGGCGTTTAACCCGCTGCTTTCTGTGCCTGCCTGCAAAGGGCGCAGCGCACCGGAGGGAATGACCATCCATTCCGGGGTTTTCCTGCCGCATCCCGGTTCATAGGTTATTTCCACCTGGCTGCCCGCTTTCTGGCGAATCCCTTCCAGTATGCTGACCTTATGATTACCGGGCCCACTGTATCCCCCCAGCCTTGCTTCCACAGCATCCTCTCCGATGACGGCCAGTTTCTTAATGGTTGAAACTGAAAGCGGAAGGGTATTATGTTCATTTTTGAGCAATACCATGGATTCAAAGGCGGCATGCCTGGCCAGGTATTTGTGGGAGTCCTTTTCCATCCATTCCTTTGCCTCCTCCAGGGAAGTATAAGGGTGTTCAAAGAGTCCCAGTTCAAATTTGGCCCTCAATACCCGGCTTACCGCATCATTGATCCGGTTGCTGTCCACGCTGCCATTTAGAAAGGGAGGCATGAAGAGTTTATGGTGCTCAAAATCCGTCTGAAATATAACATCCAGCCCGTTTCCGACTGCATGCTCACCGGACTGGGCATAATCCTTGGCGGTCAGATGCAGTACCACATCACCCCCCACCGCATTGGCATCTGAAATCACAAATCCTTTGAAGTTCCAGTCGCCTTTCAGTTTTTTTTCCAGCAACCATTTATTGGAAGAGCAGGAGACCCCGTTGAGTGAATTGTAGGCGGTCATGACCGAACGCGAGCCGCCTTCCTGAAAACAGGCCCTGAAGGGAGGAAAGTAGAGCTCGTCCAGCAATCGTTCGTTAAAGTTGATCGGGTAACTATCCCTTCCTCCATCCCCCTGGTTTGCAATAAAATGCTTGGGCGTGGTGATGATGCCTTTTTGTTCAAAGGCCTTTACATAGGCCACTGCCATTCGCGAAGTCAGGAACGGATCTTCTCCAAATGTTTCCTCCACCCGGCCCCATCGAACATCGCTGGCGATATTGATTACAGGACCCAAAATATCCCTGATGCCCCTGGCCTTTGTTTCGGTGGCAATCGCCTCGGCCACCTGGCGCATCAGGAGGGTATCGAAACTGGCTGCCAGCCCGATGGATTGGGGAAAAACAGTCGCGCCTTCCCTGACCAGCCCGTGCAGGGCCTCGTCAAATGCTATGATGGGTATGCCCAGCCGGGTTTTTTCCATAAAGAAGTGCTGGATTCCGTTTATTTTTTGGGCGACCAGCAGGGCATTATCGGTGGCACTGTAATTCAGCAACTGTCCGGCCGGGTCGCCTTTGGCCGAGGCGCTTACCTGGAAACCAAAGATTCCGTGTATGTATTTGCCTGAATCCCCGCCGTCCAGTGACCCCGGAATCATAAAAAGTTGCCAGAACTTCTCTTCGGGGGTCATTCTGCTGACCAGGTCTTTCACACGGACTTCAATGGGTAAAGCCGGGTTCCGGTAAGGCAGCAAGGTTTGAGCAGTCCCAGGGAAAAACATGCTCAGGAGCAGGACAGAAACAGTTAGTTTTTTCATATTTGAAACAATATATACAGAATAGCACATGAAAGCGCCCCAGCGCCTTAACCAGTTTAATGGCATGCCCTATTCCCGATGGGATAAAAATATTCAATACCCGTTTAATTTTGTCACCGGCGGGCAGATTTTTCAAAAGCCCGCATTCCCAGTTTAAGCCGGCGGACCCGGTAAAAAAAAGGGTGCTGTCTGTGCAGCACCCTTTTGGGGGAATAAATCCTCCCATTGAATATGGGAAAGCGCTTACTTGGCTATCCAGATTTTGCCGCTGATCAGGTCGCTTCCGTTTGTTTCTGCATACCAGTTGGTATAATTGAAGGTAGGCTCTGATACCGGATACTGGTATCTGTTGTAGCCTCCATAGGTCTGGGTGTATCCCGCTGCATTATTGGGATCTGCCGGCGTCAGTCCTCCGGTTCTTTTCATCAGGGTCCAGGCATCCCATGGCTGCCGGATCATATCAATCCATTCCTGGGCATAGATTTGCTTGATGGCATGGGTTGCATCGGTTTCATCGTAGCTTACAATGGGATTATTTTCAAGAGCCTGGATGGTTGCTTGGTCCGGCAGTCCGGTGGGTTTGTTGACTACCCAAACCGGTGAGCTGATGGCCATTTGTGTCCAGAAATTCAAGGATGCCTCAATGCCTGCATTATATTCTGACTTGGCGGTGGTTGTACTGGCTGCTATACCGCCCATTCCACGGGTATAAATCTCGGCTTTGAGAAAATGCACTTCGGCTGCCGACATAAATAATTCGGGTATGGTTTTATCCCTGCTCCAGTAGTAATTGAAATTGGCATATAGGTTTACTGAGTTGCCGTTCCCGTTTTTATTGGCCCAGTCATTATCCCTGAGGGTATTATAGGGGTCTCCTCCTTCAGCAGGGGTGCCGGTGGTGGGGTTTTGAGGAAAGGGGTTCCATTCACCAGCATTGTTGGGTTCAAAGAAGATGGTACACCTGGGGTCAAAAATCCCGCTCCCGTCGGTGTTGTTGTTGGATGACATCATCTGCCACATGGTTGTTCCCATGCGGAGCCGGCATTCCGTGCCAAAAGTGTAGGCCCTCGCACCCAGGTCCATATTTACAATATTGGAAGGGTAGAGGCCGATATTGTCCACCGTATAATCGGTGAGGAGTGGTTTGGTAAGTGCATCCGCTATCTGCGGGGTGGCGTCAGCGGGGTCTTTGTCATATATGTTGACGGCAAGGCGAAGCCGCAGGGAATTGGCGAATTTTATCCATTGAGAAATATTATTCAGCAGGACATAGTCCGCGTTTCCCAGCGAATACTGATGGGGATCGGTAGCGTTCAGATTGGCGATGGCCCACTCCAGGTCCTTGAGACAGGAAGCATAGATGGCCTGCTGTTTGTCATAGGCAGGCTTATAATTAGCCGTTCCGTATTCAATAGCCTTGCCTGCGGCAAAATAGGGGATATCCCCGAAGAAATCCGTCACTTTGATGGTCTGGTAGGCCTTCAATATACGGATCATGGCTTTGACATTGGTATAAATGGTTGTATCGGGGCTTGCCGCTATCAGGTTCATGAAAGCATAATAATTACTCAGGTTATGGTAATAATTGCTCCAGATACTGGTGGAGGCATAGGGGAAATCCGGGTGCGCATACACCATTCCCTGCTGTGTAATCGGGTACAGCCAGCCATTATCATCATTCTGGTCTCCGCCTGAAAGCTGCAGGTTACTTAGAAAGGCAACATAGAGTTGGGGCAGCGTGGCTGTTGGAGATCCGTTCCATGGTTTATTGATGGTATTGAAATTTTTGGTGCAGGAAAAGAAGATCAGGCTAAAGAAAAGTATCATCACTGCAACCGGCCATTTACATTTTTTATAATTGGTCATAAAAAGTTTTTATTGTTGTTAAATTGTATTTATCACGATTAAAACCCTGCCCTTATGGAAAACCCAAATGAACGGACACTTGGCAGGGCACCGAACTGGATTCCTTGCACATTGGTGGTTCCGCTCACACTTTCCGGATTGATATGATCGGGCAGCGTGGTAAATAAATAGAACAGGTCACGACCTATTAGTGAAACAGATAAGTTCTGGAAAATTTTGGTCTTGCTTACCAGGGTTCCAGGCAGCCTGTAGGTAAGGTTTAGTTCGCGGAGTTTTCCCCAGGAATTGGTAAAAATGCTGTTGGTACGTACAATGGGCACATTATCCCAGGATTGATAGTTTCCCGCATATTTCCACCAGGAGTTGACAACCGCTGTATTTGTCTTTCCGTCCGGAGTGACGCCAGGAAGTATGACCCCCACATTGCCGGTTGACCCATCCGGGAAGGTGAACGGTAAGCCGTGGCCGTCCCGCTCCCTGACCGTCTCAGGCGCTTCACCCTGACCCATTATGGTGGCATAGTCTCCAGACCAGATTTGCCCGCCAATCTTAAAGTCAGTAAGTATGTACAGGCTCAGGCTTTTGTACGTGAAGGTATTTGATATACCTCCTGTAATTTTGGGAGTCGCGTTGCCGATTTTTACAAAACCGGGTGAGGTGGCATATTGAGACCCGATGACCTGGCCGTTTCCTGTATTTACCGTGCCATCTGCGTAAAGGAGGTTTACTACCCGTTGACCGTTCTTATAGAGGTAATCGTACCCGTAAATGGAGCCATAATCATCCCCGACACGGGCATTCATATTCACCCCGTCACCGCCTGAGCCGCTGCCGTCACCGGCAAACCAGCTACCCAGGGGCAACTGATCAATGCCGGGTGCCAGAGAGACCACTTTATTGCGGTTGTGAGCCCCGTTAACCGCTATATCCCATGTGAAATTCTTTTTGCTGATCACTTTGGCAGACAGGATGAATTCAATTCCCCTGTTTCTCAGGGCGCCCGTATTAATGGTAAGCTGGTCTGCGCCAGAGGAAGTGGCGATGGCAACTGGCAGGATCTGCCTGTATGAATAAATATCGTAATAAGTGAAATTAAGATTCACCCTGTTATTGAAGAAGCCGAGGTCGGTTCCGGCTTCAAAGGACCTGGATTGCTGTGGCTGGATGGAAAGGGAAGGAAGGGTCCCCGGAACGGCCAGTCCGGTCGTGAATCCGCCATTGGACACAGGACTGTAACTAAAGACCGTTTGGTAAGGCACATATCCGTTGGCACTTGATGCTGCGGCCAGGCGCAGTTTACCGTAACTAAGCCAGTCTTTTATTCCATTGAGCTTCAATGCATCTGTAAATACGAAACTCAGGCTTGCCGAAGGATAGAAGAAGGACAATTTGGAGGCAGGCAGTGTGCTCGACCAGTCGTTTCTTCCGCTGAGTTCCAGGAACAGGTATCTTCTGAAAGAAAGGTTTACAATACCATACACACTGTTGAGTTCACTTTCTGACCTGTTTTCCGAAGGTATGGGGAAGGGGTTGGTGCCTGCGTAATTGGTAATGTTGTAGGTAAAGGGATAATTGAAAGGACCGGGATTTTGTGCGGCAAGATCATAGAGTTTGTAATGATAGTAACTGGCTCCCACGGCCACACTGGCATCAAAATCCTTCAAAACATCTTCCTTGTGTGCCGTCAGGATCCCATCTATATTCTGGGTGGAAACCGTGGAAAGGTCATTAGAATAGAATCCTTTCACGCCCTGAGGGTCATAAGGCTTGGCCTTTGTTTCAAACTGGTTGGTCAGGTAATCTTCCCCCACATGCCCGGTTGCATTAAGCCAGGGCAGGATTTCGGCGGTCAGCTTAATGGATCCAAGCAGCTGGTTATGGGTGAAGGTGGTGTTGTTATTGAGGGTATTCCACCAATAGTTTCCTACACTGGAACTCGGATAAGGGCTGTTGTCAGAAACCAGTTGTTTGTTGAAAGATCCATCCGGATTATAGGTAAGACCTCTTTCAATGGCTTTGTAATCGGCCGGTAAATGATAGGTGGTGATGTATCCGACACCGCTGGTTGGCAGGGGTGAATTGCTGGTGCTGTTCTCAGCGAGGATATTGGTTGCATTCAGCCTGTTTATATTGGTATAACTGGCCGTTACTTCAGCCTTGACTTTCTTGCTGATATTGATGGAGGAACCTACATTGAATACATTCTGTGTATAGTTGCTGTTGTAGGTAATGGCTTCATTGGAGGTCCGGGAATAGGAGGCACGCAGGGTACCCACATCACCACCGCCGGAAAAGGATACGTTATGGGTAGTGGTGTTGCCCGTTTTATAGAAGCTTTTGAAAATATTGGGATTGGCATCGTAGGGGCGGGTTTTTCCGTCCCACCATACCAATGGCTGGCCAAGCATTTTTGGACCCCATGAGGCGCCGTCACCGGGAAATCCGATGATATTGTAAAAGGGAATGGAAGTGCCGGGAAGATTCTGGTGGGCCCCGTACTGGTCCCCTTCATTAAACTCCCTGTCATTGTTATTGGCATCCTTGTTGAAAGCGGGATTTGCCGAATAAAGGGTTTCTGTCATGCCGCTTCCGTATTCATGCTGCATTTGCATATACCGGTAGGGATCGTTCCAGCGCTGGGAAAAATTATAGCTCAGTCCGAGTCCTTTTTCCTTGCTGCCCTTCTTGGTGGTGATCAAAATGACCCCGTTTGCACCCCTTGCGCCATATAAGGCTGCAGCGGTTGGCCCCTTCAGGACATTCACGCTTTCCACATTATCGGCATTGACGGTATTTAGGAAGGATCCGTAATCGGAACTCTGGCCCTGGCTTACATCCCTTGAATTATTCTGGTTCAGCAATACGCTGTTGGAGAGATTTTGCCCGCCGGGCAGCATGGGTTCATTATCAACGGTCACCCCGTCCACCACAATCAAAGGCTGGTTGTTGCCAAACAGGCTGTTATTTCCGCGGATGACTATCCGGCTGGAACTTCCTTCTACCCCATTGGGAATGGTTACATTGAGCCCCGCAGCTTTGCCAATGAGTCCATTGGCAATATTGGGCGGATCCGCCTTCAGTACATCGGATCCCGATATTTTCTGGTTGGAATAACCCAGTGACCTGGCCTCCCGCTTGATCCCCAGCGCCGTTACAACTACTTCGCCCATGGCATTGTCTGCTCTGGACAGGGTTACGTTTATGACCGCGGATGCACCCACCTTGACCTTGGAAACGGTATATCCGACAGAGGAAAAAACCAGTATATCCCCTTCATTGGCCTGGATCTGGAAATGCCCCTTTTCGTCGGTGGTGGTTCCCTTGGTGGATCCGGCGATCGTGATACTGACCCCTTGCAACGGGGAGCCGTCGGCCGATACCACGGTCCCGGTTACACCCTTGAAAAGAACGTCCCTCAGATTGGAGGGGCTGTCCTGGTTATCGGCTGTTTTCTTCAGAATAATCTGTTTACCAATTACTTCAAAAGAAATATTGAATGGGCTGAACAACCTGTTCAATACGTCTCCGAGTCTTTCTTCATTGGCTACCACACTGATTTTCTTCCTGGAAGGAAGAATATTGTTGCTGTAGGTAAATCCAACTTCGGCCGAAGCGGCAATGGTCTTAAGAACCATTTTCATCTCCCTGGCCGGCAGATTAAGCGACACTCTTTTATCTAATATTTCCTGCCCGTCTACATGGTTGGCGAACGAATAGCTTATAAAGCTGATTGTGAGGAAAATGTGAAGCAGTGTGACTTTCATAATGAATAAGACAGCATGTTTAGGTTTTCCGTTTTTGTTCATAACTTTAAGCGGTTTTGTCATTAATTAAAATGAGTGGCAAAATGAATCCTTTAAGGGCATTTACTAATTGACTCAAGAAGGGTGATTTAAGAAGTGGTGGTGTTCCCGCACTACCACTCTTTTTTTTAGTCTATTTAATTCATAATTATTTTGTTTAATGTTATTTTATAGAGCACCGGCTTTTACCGGCAACCATTTCCTTCGATATATACCTGGTTATTTTCAATACGGTAGGTAGAACCGATTGCTTCACAGATAATTTTTAACTTCTCTTCAAAAACCTCATCTGTCAGGGAGGTCGTTACCACGCAACGTGAAAACAGCGGTTCATTGTAGTTAATCCGTATTCCATAGGCCTCCTGGAGGGTGGCAAAAATTTTGGCAACGGGCATCTCCTCAAAATTGAATGCGATATCGTGCCCCAGCGGCTTAACATTTATCTGAATTTTCGCAGAGTCCAGTTCTGACTTAACAATGCTTTGGGTTTGTGCGCTATAGAGGATACGCTGGTTAGGCGTAAGGATGTATTCGGCGCGTCCGGGATTGGTCTTTTTATAAACCGATACCCTTCCTGTCTTCACAATGACAGTAATATTCCCATTATGCTTGTTGGTGGTGACGTTGAAGCTCGTGCCAAGAACCCGCAGGACGATATCATGGGCGAAAACATAGAAGGGTCTTTTGGCATCCTTGGCCACTTCAAAAAAACCATCCCCTTCCAGGAAAACCTCTCTTTTATCTTTTTGCAGGAAAACAGTGTGTTTTATGGACGAACCAGGCTGGAGGGTTACTTTGGTTCCATCCACCAGGTATACCACCTGGTTTTGGGCTGTTCCATTGGTATGTTTGAGGACATTGTTTTCAAGCACGGCTGCCACCGACTGTGGTGTGGGGCTTTTGGACAGGAGATTTTTTTTGCCGACCAGGTAATAGGCTGCGGTAACCAGCAACAACAGTGCGGCCATGGAAGCAGCGGCTTTCAGGAAAATTCTCCCGGAATACCAGGGGATCAGCACGCTCTGTGGTTCCTGGCCTGTACCGGCCAAAATGCCCTGCCAGATATCCGCTGCCAGTTTTTCAGTATGGGGCGGTCTTTGTGCATCCTTCAATTGCAGGGCTATCTGCCTGGCTTTTTGCAGGTTCTCTGCCTGGTCGGGATTTTCAACCAGCCATCCTTCCCAATAAGCCATGCTTTGGTCGTCGGGATGATAGACCCAGGCCATAAACAGGTCGTTTGAGAAAAATGACAGTATTTGGTCATCAAATTGCTCCAAAATAGATAGTTAGGTATTAAAGAATCGGTTTCAGGAACCTCTTATATAGGAGTTAAGTGTAGCCGGACCGGCTTTTATACTCAAAAAAAGGAAAAAATATTTTTTACTCAGAAAAAAAGGAAAAAGGCTGCTGCCAGCGAGGATATAAGAGCAGGCGCTTTCAGGTTGTTCTTTATTCTGCTGAGCGCGCTGTGCATCAGGTTGCTTACAGACTGGTAATTGAGATTCATCAGATCGGCAATCTGTTCATTGGACAAGCCCTGATAGAACCGCAGCTGTATTACCTCAGACTGCCTTTTGGAAAGTGACTTCATGGCCCTTCGAAGCAGGTACACCTTTGACTCCTGGATTTCTTTGTCTATGATGGCCATTTCAACGGGAAGATCAAAACGGCTGGGATTGATTTCCGAACGAATGAGGTTAACCGGGTTTTGCTGGTTTCTTTTCTTTTCTGTTCTAATGAGTTTGTATCGTAGGGCTTTGAGCAGGTAAAATTTGACAGAACAGGGGCGGGAGAGCTGACTGCGGCTGTTCCACAATTCAATGAAGAGGTCCTGGATGCTGTCTTTGAGCAGGTCCGGGTCGCTGCAAACCCTTCTGCCATAAGAGATCAGGTCGGAGATGTAAATCTGATAGAGGCTGGCAAATGCATCTTTATCGCCATTTTTAAATTGCGACCAAAGTGTATAAACGGCAACTTCTTCTCTTCCCATAGCAGTTCAAAGCAACGTTTTTGGTAGTGCAGTCAGGTCTTAACAGGAATCAAGTTAGCGAAAAAATGATTATATAACCGACCTCTTAACAAAAAAGATGTAAACGGCCCAATGAATCCGGCCCGGCGATGGCGCAAACGATTGCCTATTATTTTCCAGTTTACTCTTTATTATGCCATCTCTGATTATTTTTAGCCCATGAAGCATGCAAAATGGGTTGTATCCCTATTGTTATTTGCGGCGGTATTCCTAATCACCCGTCAAGGGACCTATGCCCAGACAAGACACAGCTTTTCCTTCCGGAAATCCGAATTTCTGCTGGACGGGAAACCTTTCCAGATAATCAGCGGTGAAATGCATCCTGCGCGGATACCCAGGCAATACTGGCGCCACAGGATACAAATGGCCAAAGCAATGGGGTGTAATACGATAGCAGTCTATGTGTTCTGGAATTACCATGAATCAGCCCCCGGCAAATTTGATTTCAAAACCGAAAACCGGGATATCGGGGAATTCATCCGAATCTGTCAGCAGGAGGGTATGTGGGTATTGTTACGGCCTGGGCCCTATGTTTGTGCTGAATGGGATTTCGGTGGCCTTCCGCCCTATCTGTTAAAGATACCCGGAATAAAACTGCGCTGCATGGACAGTAATTACATGGCAGCAGTTGGTCGTTATGTGAATCGTCTTTCCCGTGAAGTGGAATCCCTGCAATGCAGCAGGGGCGGCCCCATTTTAATGGTTCAAGTTGAAAACGAATATGGCAGTTTCGGAAACGACCGCAAATACATGGCGGCTTTGAGGGAAATCTGGCGGCAAAATGGGATTCAGGGTCCGTTTTATACCGCTGATGGCCCGACAGAATATATGCTGGAAGCAGGAAGCCTGGACAGTGCTGCCATTGGCCTGGACAGCGGTGGAAGTGAGGAAGATTTTCAGCAGGCCAATAAAAAAAATCCGGACGTGCCATCCTTCAGCAGTGAAACCTATCCTGGCTGGTTGACCCACTGGAAGGAAAAATGGGCCAGGACTGATACCTCAGACATCAAAAAGGAACTTACCTATTTATTGGAGCATAAAAAATCCTTTAACCTGTATGTGGTTCACGGTGGTACCAATTTCGGCTTTACCGCCGGTGCAAACGCCTTTTCACCCACCCAGTTTCAACCAGACCTGACCAGTTACGATTATGACGCACCCGTGGATGAGCAGGGGAGGCCAACTCCAAAATACTTCGCCATCCGTAATCTGCTGTCCAAATATGTGTCCTGGAAAATCCCGGATATTCCCAAACCGGTTTCCATCCTGGAGGTTCCTGCTTTTGAGGCAGTGCCCTTTTCCAGCATCTGGACCAACCTGCCTGCACCCATACAAAGTGCACAGCCCAGACCCATGGAGGATTTTGATCAGGGCAGCGGATTGATACTGTATAAAACAACACTGATTGGCCATAAAAGCGGAAAACTTACCATCACCGAACCACATGATTTTGCCATGGTTTTTCTCAATGGAAAGCTGGTGGATACCGTCTATCGTGATGGGGGAAAATGGACCATTGACTTGCCCTCCACAGGGGTTGCCAATCCGGTACTTGAAATCCTCGTCGAGTCCATGGGCCATATCAATTTCGCACAATACATGACCGACCGCAAGGGAATAACAGAAAGGGTAACACTCAACGGTATGACCCTGATGGACTGGCAGATTTATTGCCTGCCGATGGACCCGGCTTATATTGGTTCATTACCGGCAGACAGACCCATCCCTCCCAAACAGGGCGTTTTCTTCAGGGGAAGTTTTGTATGGCATGAAAACGGGGATACCTATTTGGATTTGGGAAATTTTCAAAAAGGAATGGTCTGGGTAAACGGGCATAACCTGGGCAGATACTGGAATACCGGTCCCCAGTTCCGCCTGTATTGCCCTGCCGGCTGGCTGAAAAGCGGAAATAATGAAGTTGTCATCTTTGATTTCCATCAACAAAAAGAGGCATCCCTGAAGGGGGTAAAGAACCTGGAGTAGGGGCAGCCCGGAAAACTGTCCGGCAAAATAAAGAAGGCCCGGTTTTCGGGCATTTTTTATCCGTCCTATATTCAAAGCCCGCCGGGAGCCACCCGACCTTCGGGTAATGGCACTGAGGCAAGTAATAAACCAACCAACTGATATGAAAAAGACCTGCGTCATCCTGCTTCTGTTTGCACTTCATGCCCATGGGCAACCCTACCAGCCTACCTGGGAATCCCTGGATAAAAGACCGGTACCCCAATGGTACCGGGATGTCAAATTTGGAATTTTTATACACTGGGGGGTATATTCAGTGCCAGGGTATTGTCCCAAAGGAGGTTATGCGGAATGGTACCAGAATGGCCTGGTGAGCGGAGACACGGCCAGGATTGCTTACCACCATAAAAAATTTGGCAATAAAACCTATTACCAGCTGGCCGATGATTTTAAGGCGGAATTATTCAATCCGGACGAATGGGCCCGCGTCTTTGAAAAATCAGGGGCTAAATATATTGTACTCACTTCAAAACACCATGACGGTTTTGCCAACTGGCCGAGCAGGGAAACCTCCCGAAACTGGGGCTTCCCCTGGAATGCCGCCGAGACAGGTCCGCATAGGGATCTTTTAGGCGATCTGTTCCAGGCAGTTCGGAAAACCAGTGTGCATGCAGGCATGTACTATTCGCTCTATGAATGGTACAACCCCTTGTGGCTGACAGATAAGAAGCGTTATGTCCAGGAGCATGAATGGCCCCAGATCAAGGACCTGATTAATAATTACAAACCCGATGTGTTTTGGACAGACGGAGACTGGGATGCCACCGATACGCTTTGGAAAAGCAGGGAACTGCTGGCATGGATGTATAACGAAAGCCCGGTTAAAGATAAGGTGGTTACTTTCGACCGCTGGGGGAGCGGGGTACGTTTTCACCATGGCAGCGTCTATACACCGGAGTATCAGCCGGATCTTGACTTTGAAGATCATTACTGGGAGGAGAGCCGTGGCATGGGTTATTCATATGGCTACAACAGAGAAGAAGATTCCTGGGACTACAATTCCGCGCAATCCCTGGTATTGCAGTTAATCGACAAAGTAAGCCGTGGCGGGAATTTCCTGCTCGATATCGGACCCGATGAACACGGAAAAATCCCTCCCATCATGCAGGAGCGGCTCCTTCAGATCGGGGACTGGATGAAGATAAACGGGGAGGCTATTTACGGCACGACGCGCTGGAGGACACCCGCCCAGTGGAGTGAGGGCAACAGAAATTACAAGCCTAAGGACGGCGGCGGGGATATCCTGCTGAAACTGACTATTGATCCTGATCCGGGATACGCGGTGAAAGAGTGTTTTTTCACCTACCACCCAGGCACCAACAGCCTTTATGCCTTACTGCCCAAGTGGCCTTCAAATGGTCATTTTACCATTCACGACCTTTCTGTAAATACGGGCACTTCCATTGAATTGCTGGAATCTCACACGATGCTGAAATGGAAACAGTCGGGCAACGATCTTATCATTGAAATGCCTTCTTTTGATCCCAACAAGATAAAGGGGCAATATGCGTATGTACTTAAAATTTCCAACACCGGGGCATTTGCTGCCAATCCAAAAATACTGGTGAATTATCCCTCCCGGTCATCCTATAAACCCCTGGTGGATATCCAGCAGGCTGATGACGCAAAGACCTATTATACCCTGGACGGATCAATGCCCGATGAACATGCGGCGCTGTACTCAAAACCTTTCCTGGTAAACTCGGCATCCCTCCTGTCAGTTCGCTCCTATAAATCAGGCGCACTTCCTTCCAGGATTATACAACAGCAACTGCGTACCTATGAATGGAAGCCGGCCATAAAGGCTGGGACTGTTTCTCCTGGTCTGCTGGTCACCAAATACCTGCTAGAATCTCCCCGTTCAGTGGATGAGCTGACAAAAGCCACACCTGCCAAAAAAGAGGTGAGCAAGGGCATTTCCGTACAGGACACCCTCCGTCAGGAAAATACGGGCCTCCTCTATGAGGGGTATATTAAAATCCCGGCTGACGGCATTTACAACTTTTTTCTGACCTCCGATGACGGCAGCAGGTGCTGGATAGATTTGGATCCCATTATCGACAACGACGGACTGCACGGTGATGAAGAAAAATCCGAAAGGACCTTTCTTAAAAAAGGCATGCATTCCTTTAAGTTATCCTACATACAGGGAACCGGCGGAGCCATGATTTCCCTGAAATATGGTATTGGCGGGGAAGGCCGCGAAAAAATGGATATTCCCCTGTCATGGTTCTATCATTGAATGAAGGAAGACCCCATACATCTTACAAAATAAAATTTCTCCAATGAGACCGCTTATACTGCTTTTACTCACGGGTTTGTTCCATGGCGCCGCTTTTTCCCAGCAGACCATTCCTGTTATTCCCGCGCCCAATGAAATGACTGTTGCTGCCGGAAATTTCACCTTCACCCCCCAAACGCACATTGTCTGCAGCAAGGCCCTGGAAAATGCCATACACCCCCTGGTAACCAAATTCAAAACCGCTGCCGGTTATGATCTGATAAATGGCCCGGGAAAAAACCACCCGGCAGACGTACTGGTCCAGCTTGACAGCAGCATTGGTAATACGGAGGGCTATAGCCTGGAAGTGGGTGTAACCAGGATTTCCCTAAAGGCCAGGTCAGCTGCCGGAGCCTTTTACGGGGTCCAAACCCTGCTTCAGTTACTACCCGCTGCGATTGAAAAAAAGGAGCTCAGCAACAATGTGTTATGGACGCTTCCCTGCGTGAGCATCCACGACCAGCCCAGGTTTGGATACCGCGGGGTCATGCTGGATGTGGCCAGACATTATATGCCGCTGGATTTTATCAGGAAACTCATTGACCTGCTTGCAATGCAGAAGATGAACAGGCTGCATTTGCACCTTACCGATTCCCAGGGTTGGAGATTTGAGAGCAAGAAATACCCCAATCTTATCAAAGTGGGGGCTTTTCGAAAAGGCACCCCGCTGAATACTACCTATGATTTTGCCAGCAGACCCGCTGACACGGTATATGGCGGTTATTATACCCAGTTGCAGCTCAGGGAACTGGTCCGCTATGCCCAGAAAAGGTATATAACCATCGTACCGGAACTGGAAATGCCTTCTCATTCGCAGGCGGCGCTGGCGTCCTATCCGGATTTGGCGTGTCTGGATAGCAACGGTAAAAAATTTGCCTATCCGCAGGATATCCAAAATGAGTTTTGTACAAAGGACGCAACCTTCACTTTCTTGGAAAACATACTCGTTGAAATCATGGATGTTTTTCCCAGCAGGTACATACATGTTGCCGGCGATGAAGCCTCCAAGCAAAATTGGAAGAAATGTATTTACTGCCAGCGCAGAATGAAGCAGGAAGGCCTTCAAAATGTGGAGGAACTGCAGAGTTATTTTATAAAACGGATTGAACGATTTGTCAATTCCAGGGGACGACAGATTATTGGCTGGGATGAAATTCTCCAGGGCGGGCTTGCGCCCAATGCAGCTGTCATGAGCTGGACTGGCATTGAAGGGGGTATCAAGGCCGCCCACCTGCATCACCAGGTCATCATGACACCCGGAGCTTTTTGTTACCTTGACCACTACCAGTCCGATGCCCCGGGAGAACCTGTTGCTATCGGAGGATATTTGCCACTTTCCACCGTATACGGATATGATCCTGTTCCGGCCTCCCTGCCGGAAGGGGAAAAATCGTATATTCAGGGAACGCAGGGAAATTTATGGACGGAATACATACCGGGTCCTGCCAAAGCAGAATATATGATTTTCCCCCGGGCAGTTGCCCTGGCAGAAGTCGCCTGGACCCAGCCTGCCAAAAAGAAATTTGAGGACTTTATTGCAAGGCTGGACCAGTATTGCAAGCGACTGGATGCCTATCAAGTGAATTACAGCCGTCACCTTTTCGAAATAAAGCTGCTCACCGCAAGGGATCAGCAGGGCAGGATACTTGCCTCAGTGGAAGGGGTGGCACCGGGAAGGGAAGTGAGGTATACTTTGGACGGAACCACCCCTACAGCGAATGCTGATATCTTAAGGGGCAGTCTGGCCATTGACAATGACAAAACACTGAGTGTCGCGGTTCTGACTGAGGGGAAAGTGACCGATCAGATCGCAAAGACCTTCCGACTGCATAAAGCGGTCGGCAGGAAAATACAATTGGCCACCCAACCCGATGCGCAGTACAGCCGGGGTGGAAGCCATGCCTTAGTGGACGGAATCCTGGGCAACAACGAACATTTTGAGGATGATCAATGGCTGGGATGGGAGGGAAAGACCTTTGAAGGCACCATTGATTTCGAAAGCCCTGCTTCAACAAGCTCCCTTCAGACCAGGTTCTTTCATAAGCCCACCAGTTGGTTATGGGCCCCTAAATCCGTTACCGTGCAGGTTTCTGATGACAACCTGAATTTCAGGACCGTGGCAAAGACGGAGATCTCCGCACCCGCCCCGGAAGGTCCCATGACGTTTTCCATTTCATGGACACCGGTAATGGCAAGGTATCTGAAGGTCATTGTTGAGCCCGTGGGAATTATTCCTGCCGGTGCCATAGGGGCAGGTGACCTGGGATGGCTGTTTGTGGATGAGGTGGTCATTGAGTAAAATACATGCATAGCAGGGAGGAGCATGCATGGCCGGAATCCGGAAAAAGCGCCGGGATGGGTTACTGACTGAGGAAGGCAGCGCTTAATTTCAGTCCGAAGTGATTTACTCCCTTTGAATGTACATAACAGGTATTTCGTATTTTGTATCCTCGATAGAGCGTTTTGGGGAGATTATCATTGTAAAATTAATAACTGCATGATGCGTGACGGCAAGGCGTTTTTGGGGAAGCTGCTTCCTGTTTTGATACTGTGTATTGGCATAACCTACCGGGGGCAGGCCCAGGAATCCGTGATTCCCGCCTGGGACCCTGCCATGGAGGTTGCCCCGGCCCAGGACTGGCTCATAACGCCGGTTTTAACCAGGGCGGGGGTTTATAAAACTGCCGACGGTGGAGATTGGATCCTTTTTAACGGCCTGGTCAAGCGGGCTTTTCATCTGTCACCCAATGTTGTTTGTACCGACTATAAGAACCTCATTACAGGTCAGCAGTTGCTGCGCGCTGTTAAACCGGAAGCAAGGGTAGTCATCGACGGAAAGTCCTATAATGTGGGTGGCTTATACGGGCAGCGGGAAAATGCCTATTTCATGCCTTCCTGGCTGCCGGAACTAAAAGCTGGACGGGAAGATTTTACCCTGAAAAACTATGCTGTGGGGGATATTGCCCCCTATATTAGGTGGAAGCCGATGGCAAGGGGTATCCCTCCTTCCTTACCTGCTGGCAAAATGCTCAGTTTTTACTACCAGTCGCCACTGGCTGCCTTAAGCGGTATTACCGTAACGGTTGTGTATGAAATTTATGACGGGATCCCATTAATCGTAAAATGGATCGCTATTGAAAACAAAAGCACCAGATCAATTACCATCAACCAGGCTGTGAATGAACAACTGGCTTTGGTGGAAGAAGAGAGCGCTGTGGTAGGCAGCCCGGAACAGATGAAAAAGCAGCATGGAATCTATGTGGAGACAAATTATGCCTTTAACAATGCCATGCGCTATGACATCAGTGACCAGACCACCCATTGGAAAACAGATTCTGCCTACACCTCTCAGGTCAATTATAATTTTCAGACTCCCTGCCTGCTTGAAGTGTATCCTGAAAAGGTCACGGGGGTGGACCTCGCTCCGGGAGGCACCATGCGTTCGGTAAGAACCTGTGAACTGCTGATGGATTCCTATGACAGGGAAAGACGGGGCCTGGCCATCCGGAAAATGTACCGTTGCCTGGCTCCATGGACCTCTGAAAACCCGGTCTTTATGCACCTGGTAAGCAGCAATGATGAGCAGGTCATGCGGGCCGTTGATCAGTGCCGCCAGACGGGATATGAGGCACTTATTCTTAGTTTTGGAAGCCATTGTGATATGGAAGACACTTCCGCGGCCAATATCGCCCGCTGGAAAGGACTTTCAGATTATGCCCATCGCAGCGGCATCAAGATCGGGGGCTATTCCCTATTCAGTTCCAGGAGAATCAGTGACCAGGACGATGTGATAGATCCTGTCACCGGAAAGCCAGATGCCGCGGCCTTTTTCGGGAGTGCCCCCTGCCTGGGCAGCATCTGGGGTCTTGATTATCTGGAAAAATTGAAATTCTTCATTACCCGTGCCGGATTTGATTTATTTGAAAATGACGGGCCTTATCCCGGGGATGTATGTGCCTCGACCAAACATCCGGGCCATAAGGGGCTGGATGATTCGCAATGGCGGCAGATGGAATTGCAGAAAGGTTTTTATCACTGGTGCAGGGAAAATGGAATTTATGTCAACGCGCCGGACTGGTATTTCCTGGACGGCACCAATAAAATCGGAATCGGTTACCGGGAAGTTAATTTTTCACTTCCCCGTGAAAACCAGAAGATGTTGAACCGACAGAACATTTATGATGGTCTATGGGAAAAGACACCTTCCATGGCCTGGGGATTCGTGCCCCTGACCGTTTACCAGGGCGGTGGCCCGGAGGCTGTTTTAGAACCCCTTTCAGAACATGTAACGGATTACAGGCAGTTGATGGTGGAATATTATGGATCGGGGGTACAGGCCTGTTACAGGGGCCCCCGCCTCTTTGACAACGATATCAGCAAGGAGGCCGTGGTAGATGTTGTCAGCTGGTATAAAAGATACAGGGACATTCTCAATTCTGATATCATTCACCTTCGGAGACCGGACGGCAGGGACTGGGATGGAATCATGCACGTAAATCCCCTGCTAAAGTCCAAAGCACTCCTCATGCTCTATAACCCCCTTAAAGAGGCCATTACCCGAACCATCCGGGTGCCGTTATATTATACCGGGTTATCAAAAAAAGTCAGGTTGCGTCAGGGTGAAGGAAAACCAGTGACCAAGACAGTTGACCGGAATTATGAAATTGAATTAACATTCCGCATCGAACCGGAAAGCTTCACCTGGTTTGAACTGGAATAAATACAACAACATGAAAAAAATATCAGTGCTCCTGTTTTTGGCCCCTGTTTTTTTTACAACCCTCATTGCACAGAAGATATTGCCATATGGCCCCGTGCCCTCTGTCAGGCAGATGAAGTGGCAGGAAATGGAATTTTATTTATTCATGCATTTTGGACCGAACACATTTACCGATTTGGAATGGGGGAAGGGAACCGAGCATGAAGAGGTCTTCCATCCAACGGCACTGGATTGCCGCCAGTGGTGCAGGATTGCCAAGGCAGCCGGTGCCAAAGGAATTATTATTACCGCCAAGCACCACGACGGTTTTTGCCTGTGGCCCACTAAATTCTCCAAGCATACCATTGCCCAGAGTAGCTGGAAAGACGGCAAGGGCGATGTATTGCAGGAACTCAAAGAGGCCTGTATGGAATACGGTTTAAAAATGGGGGTGTACTTATCTCCCTGGGACAGGAACCATCCTTCCTATGGCACCCCAGCCTATAATGATGTATTCGTAAATATGATGCGGGAAATTACAGCCAGGTATGGTCCCTTTTTCGAATTCTGGTGGGACGGGGCCAACGGGGAAGGGCCTAACGGGAAAAAGCAGGTCTATGACTTTCCCCGGTTTGAAAAGGTGATGAGGGCCATTGCCCCCAATACGGTTGTATTCAGTGATATTGGCCCCGATATCCGGTGGGTGGGAAATGAAAACGGAATAGCTGGGGATCCAAACTGGAATTTGCTGGATACAGCCGGATTCAGCCGGGGATCCGGCGGTCCTTCTGAAGATTCACTCAACCATGGCAATATAAATGGCCATAACTGGATTCCGGCTGAATGTGATGTAAGTATCAGGCCGGGATGGTTCTATCATTCCCAGGAGGACACCCTGGTTAAGAGTCCAGAAACATTATTTCAGCTGTACCTCAAATCGGTGGGCCGGGGATCTTCCCTGCTACTCAATGTCCCACCGGACAGGAGGGGTCTGATCAATGAACATGATTCCCTCGCCCTGGTCGGGTTTGCCAAACTCAGAAAGGAAAGCTTTTCAAAACCAGTGGTGTCAAAGAAATTTCCGATCAATGCCCAGGGTTCCTCCGAGGTTTATAAGGTTTCTGTGGGGTCACGCAGGAAAATCAACTGTATAGTGCTGAAAGAACCGGTTGAACTCGGACAGCGAATCGAAGCGTTTTCTGTGCAATTAATCAGGGACGGCAAGACGGTCGGGGAGCTGAAGGGTTCCACCATAGGCCATAAACGGATACTGACCTTCCCGGAAGCCGCTGTAGATTCCTTTAACATTGTTATCCTGCAGCAGAAGACCAACGCCCTACTGAGGGAGGTGTCAGCCTACCTGATAAGCGGGGCCCTGTTGGAAAGGAATTAGGCCTGAAAATATGGTAAAACAGGGATTTTTTTCAGGTCATGTTAATTTATTGACCTTTTTGATATTTTTATGCCATCATTTCCCCCTGGCCCGGTAAAGGGCAAGCTCTTTTTATTTTTATAAATACTTATTATTTATGAAAAAGCGAACCTTTTATGCAGCAAGTCTGAGTGGCTTATTCATCCTGTTTGGTCCCCGGCTGGCAGCCCAGACCCTTTACTGGGGTCTCAACGCCGGGATCAGCCTGCCCAGCATCAGCGGCGGCAACAATGAACTCAGTCAGGGATATACAACCCGCCTGGCTCCCAATTTCGGCATACAGGCCGAAAGATCCATCTCTGAGAGGTTTTCCCTGCAGGCTGAGCTCAACTTTGCTGGACAGGGAGGTAAACGCAAGGGCATTCAGCCTATTACCGATCTGCCTCCCCAGTTTTCCTCCTTCCTTCCTTCAGGCCAATACCTGTATGCGGATTTTAAAAATGTTTCGGAACTCAATTACCTGGAGCTGCCCATCCTTGCCAAGTGGTATTGGGGTCAGAGGTTCAGGGTCTACGCTGTCGGAGGGCCGTATGTCGGCTACCTGTTGAGTGCAAGACAGAAACTCAGCGGTTCCAGTGACATTTATGCGGATAAGAACAGGGATCCCTTCACCATTGGCGGACAGCCATTGCCTTCCCAGTCATTTGACACCACCATAAATGTCATCAGTGATATCCACCGATTCAATTTCGGCATTACAGCCGGGGCCGGGGTGGTTTATCCGGCCGGCAAAAAGGAACAATTATTTTTCAATGTCCGCTTTGAATACGGGCTGATAAATATTCAGAAGAATTCGGAAAACGGCAAGAACAATACGGGTAATGTCCTCTTAACGGTGGGATATGCCCGCAGATTTGGTCAAAACAAATAGCCGCAGGATCCGGTCCTTTTAATGAGGCAAAGGACCGGTTGGAATTATGTCCGGTAAAAGGTGCCGTCTTACATGATTCCGGCCAGTTCCAGGCTTTTTTTCTTTAGTTTTCTGATTTCGATGTCTTCAATAATGGGCTCGGGTGAAAGGATAAGGGAGGTGTTGTTTTCCCTCCACCAGTTACTTTCCCTTAATTCGTTGAAGGGCAGAACGCCCACCAGGTATTTGCGCTGGCTTTCTGCATGCCATTCTTCTATCCATTCAAATTTTTCCCTGGGAATGTATTTCCAGTCATCAAAGCTGAGGTAGGCCTTCACATAGAAGTCATTGGTCAGTTCGTGGGGAATATGATGATAGAGTTTTTTGTATTCATATTTATACTGGTAGCGAAGTGCAGACAGATCGCTTAATACAGCCGATGCAGTTGGGAAACTTCCCGCACCCTTACCATAGAAGAACTGTTTATCCGCAAAACCGCTCTCAATGACCACTCCATTGTACTCGTTTTTAACAAACGCCAGATGGTCGTCATGCCGGATGAACTGTGGCAATACAAAGGCGGCTACCTTGCCATTAAGGAGTTTTTTGGCCTGGCCCACCAGTTTAATGTCATAATTCTTTTCCCTGGCTACCAGGGAGTCGCCAGCCTGTATGTTTTGAATGCCGGTGAATACCAGTTTTTCCGGGTGGGTAAGGATACCGTATGCGTGTGTAAGCAGAATGGTCCATTTGTTCACGGCATCATAACCTTCCACGTCGAGTTTTGGGTCAGATTCGGCGAATCCCAGCTGCTGGGCCATCAGGAGCGCTTCATGGAAGTCCAGTTTTTCCTCAAACATCTTGGTAAGGATGAAGTTGGTTGAACCGTTCAAAATGGCCTTCATGGAGTGCAGCAGGTCATTGTCATAGTATTCCTCCAGATTCCTCACCACGGGGATGGAGGCACATGCTGAAGCTTCATACAGCAGGGAACCGCCCGTCTCCTGTTCAAGCCTGAGAAGCTCCGGTAAATGTTCAGCAAGCATTTTTTTGGAGGCGCTTACCACGGATTTACCATTCCTGAGGGCCGTTGTGACGATCTGAAAAGCGGGTTCTGATTCATTGATCACTTCGACGATCACATTGATATCAGGGTCCGACAGTAATTCATTCCTGTCGGTGGTAAATAGTTCAGCGGGCGCATCCCTTTTTTTACCCTTGTTTTTGATGCAGACTTTCTTGATGGATGCTTTTAGTGAGGGAGTATGCTGCAATATTTTATAAAGTCCTTCTCCAACCACCCCAAATCCAAATAGCCCGATAGTTAACTGTTTGTGTGCTTCCATTATTATGTTGTTATTGCAAATGTATGATGCGCTTTTTCTTGTCTTGTAATAAATTCCTTAATCAGGCTGCCGATCGATTCAAATTCGAGCAAAAAGCCGTCATGCCCATATGCCGAATCTATCAATTCAAAACCTGCACCGGGAATATGTTCTGCAATCAGGCGTTGTTCCATGGCCGGAAACAGCATGTCCGTTTTTATTCCGATGGCAAGGGTCCTGGCAACGATGGTATGGAGGGCTGCTTTCGCAGAGGTCCTGTTTCGGCCCAGGTTATGGGAGTCCATACTCTGGCTGAGGGTATAATAACTGAAAGCGTTGAAGCGCCGGGCAAGTTTTTCACCCTGGTGCCGCTGGTAAGAAGCCGCACCATCCCAGCCGTTTCCAAAGGGAAAGGAATTGGAACGGGGCTGCCTGCTTTCATAGGTGTCATAATGCCTGTATGAAACAAGGGCCATTGCCCTGGCGGCCTTCATGCCCTCCAGCCCGGCACGCTCGTTTTTATCTTTCCAGCTGCTGTCAGCCTCTATGGCCATACGCTGGGAGGTATTGAATGCAATGCCCCAGGGAGAATGCGCGGCGTTTGTAGCGATGGGGAAAATATATTCGAACAGGGTTGGATCTTCCACCGCCCATTCCAATAGCTGCTGACCTCCCATGGAACCGCCTATTCCTATGCGTATCCTGTCGATTCCCAGGAATGTTTTAAGCGGCTGGTAAGATCGAATCATATCCCTTGGGGTGAAAAACGGAAAATCATGAAAATAGGGCCTTCCTGAAGCCGGATTCAAATCCAGCGGCCCAAGGCTTCCATAGCAGCTTCCCGGCATATTTACGCAAATGATAAAATGGGACGCCGGATCAAAAAGCTTCCCCTTTCCCACCAGTCCTGGCCACCATTCCTCCGGGTTGCTGTTGGCAGTGAGGGCATGGAAAATCCAGACCACATTATCTTTGGCCGCATTGAGTTCGCCCAATGTGTTGTATGCCAGGTGATAACCAGGCAGCGTGACCCCAGATTCCAATTCAAACGGGTGGGGATATGTGAACGTTTTTAAAGGCAATATGAATGAATTTTTAATTTCTTCAGCCCTGCGACAGTCTACTAAGATAATTAAATAACCAAAACCAGCGGTATGAGCCGTTCCGGATATCATGCTGGTCCCGGAAACGCACCAATGGATCCCCGCTGGTTTTGGCCGGACGTCACGGATGATTCCATAACAGTCTGGTCATTATTTTGTTTATCCTACCAGGTCTTTGGCAAAAACCTTTTCAAATGCCTGCTCAAAATCAGCCTTGATGTCTTCAATATGTTCTATTCCAACGCTGACCCTGACCTGATTTGGCTGGACGCCTGCTGCAATTTGTTCTTCGCTGCTTAGCTGTTCATGGGTGGTGGAGGAGGGATGAATGACCAGTGTTTTGGCATCGCCCACGTTGGCAAGGTGGCTGGCCAGTTTCAGGGAATCAATGAATTTGCTGGCATTTTCCTTGCTGCCCTTTACCCCAAAATTGAGCACCCCGCCAAAACCCCGGCCAAGGTATTTTTTAGCCAATTCGTTATAGGGACTGCTTTTTAATCCCGGATACTGCACGAATTCAACCTGGGGATGCTGTTCCAGCCACTGAGCCAGATGAAGTGCATTTTCCACGTGGCGCTGCACCCGCAGAGACAGTGTTTCTAATCCCTGTATGAGTAAAAAGGAATTGAAAGGGCTCTGGGAGGCACCGAAATCCCGCAACCCTTCCACCCGGGCACGGATCGCAAAGGCCACATTGGGAAGACCCAGGGGGTTGCCTTCTCCAAAGACCTCCCAGAATTTCAAACCATGATAGCCTTCGGAGGGTTCTGTAAACTGAGGGAATTTACCATTGCCCCAGTTGTAATTTCCTGCATCCACAATGACACCTCCGATGGATGTTCCATGTCCGCCGATCCATTTTGTGGCAGATTCAACAACGACATTGGCTCCCCACTCAATGGGTCTGAACAGGTATCCCCCGGCGCCAAAGGTATTGTCTACTATAAGCGGCAGGTCATATTCCTTGGCCAGGTCTGCAAATTTCTTGAAGTCAGGAATATTCAGTCTCGGATTTCCAATGGTCTCAATATAGATGGCTTTTGTATTCTTATCGATTTGCTTAACAAAGCTCTCCACGTCATCGCCGTTAGCAAAACGTACTTCGATTCCCAGGCGCTTGAAGGCCACCTTAAACTGGTTATGCGTTCCTCCGTACAAAAACGAAGTACTGACAAAATTATCTCCGGCCTGCAATATATTATTCAAAGCCAGAAACTGTGCCGCCTGACCAGAAGCGGTGGCCAGCGCGGCAACTCCGCCTTCAAGGGCGGCTATGCGCTGTTCAAACACATCCGTGGTGGGATTCATGATGCGTGTATATATATTACCGAATGCTTTTAGCCCAAATAAATTCGCAGCGTGTTCTGAATTATCAAAACCATAGGACGTTGTCTGGTAAATAGGAACGGCTCTTGATTTGGTGGTAGGGTCAATCTGCTGGCCGGCGTGAAGCTGGAGAGTTTCGAAGTGGTGAGTGCTCATATAGATTTAAAGTTTAAAATGTGAATAATGGAAAGATTATTGACTCAGTAAAAATTTCAATGAAAACGGCAAATGCCAGGTATGGGTAATAAGATTATTGTATGCCGCAAGGCATACAACAAGCGCAGAAAAAGCCTTGCTGGGGAAGAAAAAGTCCTATTTCGTTTTTATGATTCATGAATTCTCGTATACCCAACAAATTTAGTAGGGTTTTTCTGAATTTCTGCATTCCGGATGGTTTTTTTTATAAAGAATTGTTAATTGAAACTGAACTCAGTGCGTATTTTCACCTTCTCCTGTTTCTCAAGTGCCTCTGCGAGGTCCGCCAGAAGATCATCGGTTTCCTCTAGCCCTACGGAGAGTCTGATTAAACTGTCTGAAACGCCTGCAGACCGGCGCTGCTCGGCGGGAATGGACTTGTGGGTCATGGTGGCAGGATGACTTAAAAGGCTTTTGATTCCGCCCAGGCTCTCGGCCAGCCTGAAAAGCCGGGTATGGCCAATGAGCTGGTGGGCAGCTTCCTCAGAGTCTGTTTTAAGGCTGAATGATACGATGCCGCCAAATCCCGAAGATTGTCTGCAGGCAACCTGATGATTGGGATGGGAGGGCAATCCGGGATAAAAAACCTTGTCGACTGCGGGATGCTGCTGCAGGAAATTGGCAATGCGCAGGGCACTTGCGCAGTGCTGGCGCATGCGAAGGTGGAGGGTTTCAATACCCCGGATCAGCAGCCAGCTGTCAAAAGGGGCCAGTATGCCCCCTGTCGCATTTTGGAAAAAACGGATTTGTTCCCCCAGTTCCTTGTTTTTGGTAACCACCAGCCCGGCTATGAGGTCGCTATGTCCACCCAGGTATTTGGTGGCACTGTGCACCACCAAATCCGCTCCCAGCAGGAGGGGTTTCTGGAGGGCAGGCGAAGCGAAGGTGTTATCCACGCAGAGCAAACAGCCATTTTCGCGGGCAATGGCAGATATCGCCTCGATGTCAGCAATTTTGAGGGTGGGGTTGGTAGGGGATTCCAACCAGATTAACCGCGTGTGGGGCGTAATTGCCCCGGAGATATTAGCCACATCTGTGGCATCCACATAGGTCACATGGATACCGAATTTCTTATAGACTTTTTCAAAAAGGCGGTATGCCCCGCCATAGATATCATCAACGGCGATGATTTCATCGCCGGATTTAAGAAGCCGGATGACTGCATCGATGGCTGCCAGGCCACTTCCAAATGCAACGCCGTCACTTCCGTTTTCAAGTTCTGCCATGATTTGTTCAAGGGCTGCCCTGGTGGGATTATTGCTCCTGGCATAGTCAAACCCCTTGTTGATTCCGGGGGCCTCCTGGATAAAAGTGGAAGTTTGATAAATGGGTACTGAAATAGCTCCTGTTAAAGGGTCAATGGGAATACTGTGGATGAGTTTTGTTGCCGGATGCATGTTGAAGGATTTAATAATTAATAATTAATAGCAGTTCATTGACACGCTTATCCTAAAAAACAATCCGGGGAGAAACCTGCATTGTCCCTCCGATAAGGTAGGGGCAAAAAAAAGCTCTTCCGAAAGTCAGAAGAGCTCAAGTATTTAAATAGTGGTATAAATAACAGCAATTAATCTGACTTATCTGTCACGCTATTTCCAGCGTGATGGAGTTGGCACCTTTTTCCGACGGATCGAAACAGGTTGCCAAGGCTTCAACGGGCCATATCCCTCTGCCTTTCTTGATAAGAGTTGTTAAAGAACTGTTGCAAAGATATTGCCGAAAGCAGAAAACCAAAAAAATATTTTTTGTTTTTCCCCGATAATAATCAACCATTCCTGTCAAGTCCTGCGATTTCCCATGGAAATGAGCTCAATAGACGAACAAAATATTTTGAGCGGACAGGCAACTCATATAAAAAAAGGCAATGATATATCTGTTTACACTAAAGTTGAAATATCAGCATTGGCTTCCTCAATTTTTGCACGCACATTGGCTGCTGCATAAACTGCCGCTTTAAGTTTTTTCCCAATTTCTTTTTGAATATCTTTAGAAGGTAAAATAATGCGTATATTTTTAAGGTCAGAAGAACGAATACTTTGCAAGATAGACCCGCTTGATATTCTTTCCAATTGCATTTGCCCAAATTCAGAGTTTAAAAATGAAACTATATAATATGGGTCAATACCAGATTTTAATTTCATATTTATCATAAACCCAGATGCAACACCGCCGACTAAATCTGGTGGTATATTTGCTGCAATACCAGATGTACCAGCCCTATTCATAACTATACTGTTTTCATCTACAGTATTTTTTATTACATCTCTGTCAGATATAAGAGACTTCTTAATGTATTTAAGGTTCTCAAAGTTTATTCCTTCTTTAGTTACACTTTTAACCAGTATATACGGAATACCTTGTTTTTTTCTACATAAATAGAAGAATCATCTATATTGGCTCCATTATGAACCTTTGAAATAATACTACCGAATGACACAACAGGATGACTTGATTTTTCTATTACTTTGAGATTATCAATGTACTTTTTCAAATACCTCTTAGCAACAAAACTCTTTTCTAAAAAAGAATGTTTTATGAAAAAATTATTGGTATTTGATTTTTTGTTAAGATAAAGTTCAGATACTTTAGATATATCATCTTTTTCGGTAGGTCTGCCTTTCTTATCATGACCACAGTATTCGTTTATTGAAATAAATAAATCCTCTTGCTTCAATTTGCTCTTCCCCTTTTGAATAAATAAAACACTCGTGTTAATACTAATATTAGGGCTAAAAGTTTCAAAAGGCAATTCTACTATAGCAAATAAATTGCCTCTGTCTAATAAATATTGACGCAGATATTCCTCTTGTTGATTCCCTAATATTCCGCTGGGCAATACCATAGCCATCTTACCACCATCTTTTAAAAGAGACAAACATCTTTCAATAAATAAAACCTGTGGCTCTTCCTGTTCCTTTAACTTATTGCCCTTTTCCCATACTCCCGTTTCATCATCAAACTTCCATTTATATCCTACATCAAATTGTTTCATTTTATCCGCTCCAACAACGGGTATTTTGCTTCCAAAGGGAGGATTAGTCAATAATATATCAAACTCACCAAGTTTAATTTTTGCTTGCGTTTCAGGTTTCCAATTACCAGGATTTTCTAAACTGTCCTCACAAAAAATACCTGTTGTACCATCACCAATTAAATTCATGTAGGCTTTAGCAACTTTACTTAAAAAGTAATCTTTATCAAGCCCTCTAAAATTTTTGGTAGCTATTTCAATTTTTTTCTTTTCAATTTGTCCATCCTTCCATCCAAGTTTTTGATATTTTGGAGTTGCTTTATCCCAAACATATTTCAATGCATCTATTAAAAAACCTCCGCTACCACAAGCTGGATCAATTATTTTATCTGTTTCAGTCGGTTGAATGACATCAACCATCATTTTAACTACATTTCTTGGCGTAAAAAATTGCCCTTGTCCGCCTTTTAAAGCATGTCCTATAAAAGTTTCAAATGCATCAGCGATAACATCTCTCTCGCTATTCATTAGCGAATAATTCTGAAGTTCACCAACTACATAGACTATTGAGTTCGTATCTAATATTATTTTATCTTCTTCGGCTATAACCTCTGGCATGTTATTTTTAACTTCTGTAAAAAGATCAATTATTCTTTTTTCAATGTCTTTTGATTTCTCATTTAATCCAGCCCTAAAGGTTACTATATCTGTAGGGGCTGTAAATTTTTCATCATAGATTTTACAGAATATCACATTAGTGTCTCGTTAAAACAATAAGCAGTTCTTTGAAAGTCTTGATGTGCTTGTATTTCAGGCGATTTTAGGTGCGTGACGATTTGAAATTGCCAAAATCATAACTTTCTGAAAATC
>CAIVKC010000004.1 GCA_903906365.1 uncultured Bacteroidota bacterium
CCGCGCAGATGGAAGCCTGGGTATGGAGAAATACCGGTGAAATAACGATCAGGTCAAGGGAGGTGATCAGGCTGTCGCAGCCTGCCTGCAAACGCACGGTATCCTTATAAAGTCCCGGCACACTGACCCGTTGACCGGAAGGAAGAAGATATTCGCTGCCTATACAAATACTTGCATGAACCGATACCATTTGCGGGCTTCCCACGACCAGGGTTAACCCGGTAATGAGGCTGTCGCAACCGGATAAATAGCGCATCGTGTCGTTGTACAACCCTGGTAAGGAGATGATCTTTCCGGAGGGCAATGCAAATGAACTGCCTGCGCAGATGGTTATTGTCTTGTTGTCAATGATTGGTGAAATGACCACCAGGTTCAAGTTTGTGATCATACTGTCACATCCCGAAACAGTTCGCACCGTATCCTGATAGATTCCCTGCAGGCTTACAACCCGGCCGGAGGGAAGTACATATAGATGGCCCGCGCAAATGGCCACGGATTTATTTTCGGTTAGGTGTTGGATGACGGAAAGCTGGATGGTAGCAATCACGCTGTCACAACCCGAAGCGGCATATAGGGTATCACTATAGGTTCCGGGAGTGGAGACGACCTTTCCGGAAGGCAGGGTAAAAGCCGCACCTGCGCAAATGCTCGCTGCTTCGGCCTGGCGCAGGGGGTTGAAAACGGATAGCTGCAGGCGGGTGATCAGGCTGTCACAGCCGGTAACTGACCGCAGGGTATCTTCGTATAAACCTGCAGAAGAAACGATTCTTCCCGATGGAAGCGTAAAAACTTTTCCCTGGCAGATCGTTTGGGTTGAATCTGTTATAATAGCAGTGACTACCGTCAAATGTAAGATGGTGATCAGGCTGTCGCATCCGCCGGCTGCTTTCAGGGTATCCTTGTAAAAGCCCGTTGCATTCACCGTCCTACCGGAAGGCATGATAAAGTTTTTACCCTGGCAAATGGATATTTCCAGCGCATTTGAAAGAGGGGTTAAAACGGAAAGGTCTAATAGAGTAATCAGACTGTCACAACCCAAAACAGCACGCAGGGTGTCCTGGTATTTCCCCGGATTGGTGACCAGCATGCCGGAAGGGAGCCTGTAAGGGCTTCCTGCACAAATCTGGACAGTTAGGAGCGACCGCACCGGAGAAATTACGTTGAGGTGCAAAAGGGTAATCAGGCTGTCACAGCCCGAAAGGGTATGAAGTGTATCCCTATAGGTGCCTGTTTGATTGACCAATACCCCGGAAGGAAGTTGGTACGCAGTCCCGGCACATAGGGTAGTATCCAGGGAACGGGTCAGCGGTGATGTCACCACCAGGTTCAGGCTGGTGATCAAACTATCACATCCCGAAAGGAATCTCACCGTATCCTGGAAAGTGCCCTGGCTCATCACTACCTGACCGGAGGGGAGCCTATAGGCTTTGCCGCTGCAAATGGAGGCACTGATGGGCAGAAGCAAAGCAGCGGGACTAACACCGATATTCACCGAATCATATCCCTGGCAGCTATTTGCATCTGTTACTTTCAATACCAGTTTACCGGCTTTTGCCACCCAGATGGTTTGGGTGGACAGGCCGTTGCTCCATAGGTAGTCCTTGAATCCTGCACCACCGTCCAGCAGGACGGAATCACCGTTGCAAATACCCTTATTACCGCTGATGGTAGTGATTGGACGGGTATTTTCTGCAACCTGCACGGCCGGAGAAACGGCACTGCAGCCTGCCGCATTGAATATGGTTACGCCGTAGGAGCCGGCTGCTTTTACCCGGATGGTCTGGGTGGTATCTCCGGAATTCCATAAATACCTGTTAAACCCACTGCCGGCATCCAGCAGCGTCGAGTCGCCGGTACAAAAGGCCAGTTTACCGCCAATGGAAGGCACGGGAGGCGCTGCGCTTGTAATAAGGACAGAGTCCGTCAGGGTACAGTTGGCAAAGGTGATGATGACTTTATAACGTCCTGGCGCGGAAACTCCAAAGACAGGCCCGCTGGATCCGTCCTGCCACTGGTAGGAAGTAGCCCCTGAAACAGTGGCATTCAATATAAATGGCTGGAGCACCGAAAGGCAGACTGCCGTATCCTTTCCCAGCGGGTGCAGGTTGCCGGTACTGACTACGGTAAATGAATCCTTAATATCGCAGCCGTTATAGATAACATCCACGGAATAAAGCCCCGGGGTATAGGCAAATATGGAGCCGTTGTTCAGGCCGGAGGAGCCGTTGCTCCAGGAATATAACTGCAGGCCATTATTAAAACTTTTAAAATCTGATAGTAATACTGAGTCTGTTAAAGAACAGATAACGGCGTTTTGCGGGAGGCTTTTGGTAATCGGGTTGATGTAAATACCAATGGTGTCAATGCTGGTACAACCGTTGTAGTTGACCGTAACTGTGTATTGACTCTGCCCGGATTGCTGGACTGTTTCGGTCGGGCCGGTAGATCCGTCCTGCCAGAAATAGGTAGCTCCGGGAAAAGAAGTGGCGTTCAGGACAACACTGGTATCGCCATTACAGGTTTTAAAATCAGGACCCAGGTTCACATAAGGTCTTCCGGGAACAAATACCGAATGGGTAATAGAGTCCTTGGCACCGCATACCGTGTTTTCCACCAACAGTTTTACCTGGTATGTTTTATTTGCCGCCAGAACTGGAAAGAAATAAGATGGCGATATGGCATTGGAGGAATCACCGTTATTGCCAAATTCCCATTTATAGCGAATATTGGTTCCATAGGTGGATGAATTGGTGAAACGTACCGCACTGTCTAATGTACAATTGTAAATAGTATCAAATTGCGCCCTGGCAAGACATTTCGGTATAGGCGTACAAAGACCGGCATGTTGAATGGCGGATACATTTATGCTTACCGTCCCTTTGAGCTGGACGCCCGCCGTAATTACAGGTTCAAAGACCTGGAAGAAATAAGATCCGGGTGCCAGGCAACGGTAGGTATTTATGGTACCTAGATTCTCTACACAACCGTTGGATTCCATGGCCCCGCAATCTCCGGTCATCAGCCTGTAATTGATGTCAGACGTACTGGGGTCATTGGTTCCGTTGGTAAACGATACCGTTACATCGAGGGTATCTTTTCCGGTTACATCAACCCGAAACCAGGTTGTTTTGTACATATTGGTGATGGCTCCCGGCGGACAATCCAGTGTCGGAGAGAATTCCCCAAAATCAGTTCCGATCGTATGGCAGTCGACTACCGCTGAAGTAACCAGTGACCCTGGCCCATTGAGAGCCGCAACCACCGGGTTACTGCAAAAGTCACCCACCTGCTGGGTCAGCCAAATGACCGGTTGAAAATCCTCGTTCAATCTGGAGCAACCCGAAACCAACAGATAATAGGTGCCGGGGGATATGCACTGCTGCCCCCAGGTATTGCCTGCCGAATCCTGGTAACCGGAGGGCATCATATACATCAATCCTTTGGAAGTGGAGTCTCCCGGTATGGTCTGCTGGTATAGAAATATATCATTAAATCCATAATTGGTGGACACCCCGTTTACATAAGACCTGTAGCGGATATAGCCCGATTCTGCCACTGTAAATTTATACCATAGTGTCTTAGGAGCGCAATTGCCCCATGGTACAGCAGATACGGGGTCATTGGGGTCTGAGCTGGCACAGGTAAAATTATCTGTTGCGCCTTTGTAGACCCCCGGGCCAAGATTTTGACCGATGGTATCTGCCTGGTAATAATGGTCAAATTTTGGCTTCAGAGCGAAAACAGAATCCACCAGCACCGAGACCTCCACCTGGCTGTTGGGAGAGATCAGGGAATAGGTGGAGAAAGGCTGACCCGGATTTTGAACAATTATATAGTAGCGCTGCGGCGTGGTAAAGCTGCAGGGGTCAACATAAAAACTGATCATATTTGAACCGAAGCAACCTCCAGAAGAATTGGACGTTACAAAAGTCAAACCCTGGCTGATGGTTGAATCCAATAATCCCTGGCTGGCCAGCGTAGCCAGGGGAAGGGAGCCGGCCGTATTACTTTTGTAAATCGCAAATAGGTTCTGATTGGGCTTATCGGAAGTTTTCGGATCGACTTTGACATAAATATTCCCTGGCTTATCGATCACAAAACTATACCATAAGTTCCTTTTGGGACCACTGAAAACCCCCGGATTGGCATCAAAGAGGTGGTTGTTGGTGGATGGGATATTATAAATGGAGGGGGTATAGACTACCGAGCAATCTGCATCCACCGGGTCGGAGGACTGGGCTCCCGTGGTGCAATAGAAAAAATCATTGCTCGGTGCCCTTGTAGGGTCCAGCGGGTTGACATCCCCCGTCCTGCCATTGTGAAACAGACTGTCGGGGGGAATGACTCCGAAATCATAGGCATTGATCGCGTGATCAAAGCGGGAATAACCCGTTTTATCTATATAGATGCTGGGCGTGGTAAAGCCACAACCATTAGTGACATCCTGGTCTCCGGCAAACATGACCAGTGTATAAGTTCCTGGTTGCAGCCGGCAAAGTTCGATATGCCCATAGGATTGAATGCATGGTTGGATGGGAACGGTCGTTGCAAATTTGGCGGAGTCCTTGCGGATATCCAGGGCAAAGACCTCTCCCCAGAGATTCTGTGTATTGATCTGAATATAACTCTCCTGAAGGATTTGAAATGTATAATAAGATACCCTGTTTACGGTGTTATCGCAAGGCTTTATAAAGGAGGGGAAGGGCTTGTCAATGGAGCAGTTGAAGTTTTCAGTGTACAGGTTGTAAGTAGTGTCGGTTACCGGGTAAGCTGCCGTACTGCCTGCTCTGGGTGCCCACTGCAGCAGAAAGGGGGCATGGGTGATGGTATCTATGGCAGCTGTTAAGGGATGATTGTATTTGGGAGCTGGGCATGTCGGGGTAATGGTAATGGATATCTGTTGTTTTTTCCCGACTGCGTTATAAACGGTAATGAAGTTTTCATCCCCCAAATAGGCGTTTTGTGTTGGATTGGCATAATTGGGTCCATAACCATAGGCTACTACCGTATACCATCCGGCTGCAAGGGGACTGCAGGCAGGTGTAGTCAGGTCTCCCAGGGAAGAATCCAGGCCGTTGATCGGTTGAATTTTAAGGGTATTTAGTCCATCAGAGGCTTTTCCTGCAAATACCGAAATCAGGGAAGTAGAGAAGTTGCAGTCGTTTCCCGGATTATAATTGCTGATGGTAACCAGGGCATTGTCCTTTAGGAAGAATTCCCTGTAAATGGCCTTGGTGGTGGTAGTGCCGGATAGGGCTGGGGGGCCGAATCCGCCCAGGGGAACCGCATTATCGGTGCAGGAAAAATAATCAATATCACTCAACTGGACCCCCGGTGTTAAAGCTACTGTATCCATACTGGACCCCATATTTTGGGCAGTGGCACCGCTATAATGCCGGGTAGTAACCAGATTCAGCTGCAGGTTGGTTGTTCCCGGATCCAGACCCGTAAAGGTACTATCGGCCTGGGTAACCAGGGTATAGGTACCCGGGATCAGACAAAGATTGACATTTGTACACCCCGGATTGAACATACAGGATGTAATCTGCCTGAGTCCCTTGATGGAATCGGGAAAGACATGGACATTTTGTGCATTGGCCAGCGCATTGGCATCCCCTGCATAGAGCTGCGAAAATGAACCACCGGTCCCCAGAAAATTTCCCAGGGAAAGTACCCCGCTGTCCAGCTTAGCATCCCCGTTGGCATCACCGATCACAAATTCCCGGTAAATGGTCTTATGGTTATTGGGGTTACACTGATAACTGCCAGCGGGAATCACGGTATTGGTACAGCCAAAGGTATCTTCTTTGGAAACATAGGAAGCCCCGTCCTGCATGGCCTTCATGCTGTTGACGGAATCATAGGCATTGTTGATGTTGAGTGAATAACGGTTAATGGCATTGATACTGGTAAAAGTGCAACTAAGAGAGATCAGCTGTCCCAAATCGGAGAGTGCCGGCAAGCGACTCAGACCAGTCACGGTTAAATTACTACAATTAAGACTTACGTCTGAAAGCAGGGAATCGACTCCCAGCACCTGTACGGTTTAATTGCCTGCCGGCAGGCAGGTCAGGCTGCCTGCTTGGATATATTGACCAATAATATTTTTGGGATCGAGGCTGCTGCAGGTATTTGAAACCCCTTGGTTGAATACCCTTACTAATAAAGGAGGAGGACCTGCTACCAAATTCGGCGTTTGTACCAGGGCATTAAAACTCACATTGGATTCCGAAGCCAGGGTAAAGGTAAAAAAGGTACTCATATTATAACCAAACCCTGGGTTGTTTGGAGAATAGATGGGGGTCAGCGGCTGCGCAGGACCGCAGGAACTAACGATATGGCGGCTGTTGCATGCCAGGTAATCCGTATCGGTTTTGACTAGGCCAGCCGGTGTCGGATTTACCAGGCCAAACTGATTGGAAGCCGGTATGCCTGCGAGCAGTGGCTGCGGCGCGCGCGTAGGGGCTACTCCGTCAAAATCAAGGGTCAGCCTGACATTATCATTGAAATCCTGGTTATAAAAGAGTTGAATGGAATAGGTGGTATTTGGCTTTAGCTGTCCACACTGGTAAATTTTCTTATCTGCATTGGGCCCGGTGATTTGAAAGGAATCACACACGTCTACTACCGGGAGGGTATTATAGGGGGTGACCTTTACATCTCCCTGGTAGAGGTTATATCCAAATACGGCACTGCCATTTGCAAGTAGGCAGTCGGGATTGGCGGAGCCGATAAACACACCCAGAAAATCCATATAGGCAGGGGTGGTAAAAGTATGCCAGGTGCTTTTTGTGTATTGGTTAAAATTGCTCAGTACCGGACAAACTTCTGTGGCGTCTTCCAGTGACTGACACTCCACATGGAAATCGACATGACTGATATTGTTGGTCAGTTTTCCAAAATCATAGGCCTGGGCAGGGTGATCGTACAGGCTCGTCATTGGATTGTCAACGACCAGTTGAATCCCAACCAATCCATTGGCTGAGCTTTTGGAGGAGATCTGGATAAGGTAATCTCCTGACTGAACACAGTTAAATAGAGTTGAACCAAAGGTCGTATTCGGTGAGAAGGATTTATATCTCTGTGCGGTTCCGGGTAAACAGGTATTGGTTTGGTAGACGACAAAACCGACATCACCAGCCGCGATGGCGTTGCCGGGAGGTTGGGTGAGGGTAACCTGCACACTTCGGGTCGTAGGTATCGAGAATTTGAACCACACAGATTTTAAAGTCTGCCCTGCCATGTTAATACTATTATCAAAAGTTTCAAGTCCTTCAACCGTTGCAGCGGAAATATCCACATTGGCTGAGTTGAAAGTCCCAAGCCCGAACCCTCCATTTGCAATTGGAATGGAAATGGCATTGGTACAATTGTTATTGGAAGGTGCCTGGGTAAACCCGCTCAGGGGTGCGGATAATACCAGCATCAGTCCCAGTACGAAATGGGAAACCATTTTTTTTATTAAAGCGTAGCATTTTGTATCCATGGTATGCGATGACTTTTTAATAAGTGTATATTCAACGGGCATGCTTATGTGTTCTATTGAATGATAAATAGATAAGGTCAGGAGTTTCATCGATCGGTAAATTTTCGGGCATTGTCCGCTCAAAGATGGTCCAGATGTTTAGCCGCTCTCCTTCCGGATTATATCTTGTTTCTATGGAAGCTTTCTGAATTAATTTACTATTTCCACCATCTGAAACCCGAAGGCTGGTGCTAAAGAAAATATCCTATGCAGGGTAGTCGCCTGGCAAAAATTATATAGGGTTGACCTGCCTAATAGATGCATACGGCAAAAGCGTAACAGACCTCCCTTGCCAGGGTTCGAATATTCATTCTTCTTCATACAACGCATTGAACGGGAGGTGGAATAAACGGCCGGCATGGCAGATGCGCATAAAATAGCTTAACAGTAAATCATACTTGGAAGGGTTTAATGAGTAATAAATGAGGTGGGATTCAAAAGGAGTGGATGCCGGTCAGAATGGTTTTTGTTTCAAAAATTACCTGTTGACATAATATCCGGCGCCAATTTGACAACGTATATCTCAAAACGGATGGCAGAAACAGTATACCAGCAGTTCCTATTACAGGGGCCAAAATCAATTTGCGGATAAATATGGATTGAAATGCTGAAGACCTATCACACTGCCTAAACGATGGGACAAACCTCCTGCTTTTTAGCTTAATAGGAAACGGGAAAAACACCGAAGAATAAGGTGTATTCGCGGGTTTTATTCATCAAATATGCGATAAATGTAAAAATTTGTCAATACAAAGTAGTTGGTATATGCCCCGGTGTACCAGGTTTGACAAGGGCTGCCGGGCGGATTATAACGGAAAACGGATCTTAGGTTGTTTAATAGTACACAATGGTTTTATCGCGGGCCATATCACTAACAACCCACCATGAATCGCTTGACTGATTTCAACAGCTGCAGGACAAATTGCATTTTCTAACATGAGATCCATCCGGCAGCCATGCCGGATGGATCTCATGGTATTTCAATGTTTGGTCTGGATTATTGTTTGATCACCTTGATGACTTTAATGCCTTTTCGGTGCAGGACTTGAATAATATAGACGCCTTTTGCAAATCCCTGTCCGAATTGATATTGGCGGGTAGCCTCCCCCCTGTTTTGATATACCGTATGACCCAGGATATCTGTTACCAGAATTTCGACATTCTGTTTAACGCTGCTTTTCAGATCCAGGTTGAATTGAGATACTGCCGGATTGGGCGCGACAAGTGCTGACAAATCCTCTTTATCGGATTGGAGGGCAGAATCGGTATTGTCCAATTTTACCGAGTCGGAAATGGGAATGGTAACAGCAGCCACCACGGTACTAATATTGAGGGTGATGCCGGTTTGGCATCCATTGGCATCCCTTAAGTAGACCATATAGCTGCCCGCTGCCAGAGCGGTGAAAGAACCGGTTGCCTGGTAGTGAGTTCCATCGATGCTGTAAGTCAGGGGAGCTGTTCCCCCGGAGCCGGTTACACTGATGGAGCCATTTGATAGGCCTCCGCTGGCGTTTACAGAAGATACCAGGGTCCATATCAGGGCCGTTGGCTGGGTAATGGTCAGTGTTTTGGTCACTGACTGACCATCGATCAGGTCTGTTACCACCGCGGTTTGGGCACCTGCTTTTACAGAAAGGGTGTTGGTGCTTTGCGGGGCATTCCCGTTAAATACATACTGCAGGGATCCGGAGCCTCCTGTGGTGGTTGCTGAAAGCGTTGAACTTCCTGCATTGCAGGTTATTTTGCTGGCCGCCAGTGAAACAGTCAGTGCTCCATAAACGGTCAAAGGCTGATTTGCCGTTACCGAACATCCGCTTGCGCTAGTGACTTTATAGGAGATGGTAGCGGTCCCTGCTGCCACTCCCTTCACAACACCGGCGGCCGTAACGGTGGCAGTCGCGGTTTTACTGCTGCTCCATATACCCCCGGTGGTGAGATCGGAAAACGTTATGGTATTTCCGGCGATGACCAGATTATTTCCTGTTACCGGGGCAACTGTAGGTAAGGCATTTACAGTAACTAAGGCCGATGCACTGGCTGCACAGACCCCTGATACCACCGTATAGGTGATGGTGGCATTTCCTGCACTTACTCCCGTAACTACGCCAGTGACGCCTACCGTGGCCACTGCAGTATTGCTGCTACTCCAGAGTCCTCCGGCGGTGGCGTCCTTGAGGGTGGTGGTTGCTCCTGCACAGAGGGTGGTTGTGCCGGTGATGGCAGCTGCGGTGACCGTTTTAGCAGTCAGTATCAGGCTGGTGCTGGCAATACAGCCGCTGGTATTGGTTAGGATATAGGTAATGGTCGCGGTGCCTGCCTTTATTACGTTGACTACTCCCGTTGCAGATACTGTGGCCACGGTGGCAGTGGAGGAACTCCAAACCCCGCCGGGAGTAACATCTGTGAGGGTGACCTGGCTACCGGTGCACACATTAGCAGACCCGCTGATGGCAGCTACCACCGGAGTTGGATTCACTGTTACGGAGGTCGATGCTACAGCGCTGCAACCGCTCGCACTGGTTACCGAATAGGTGATTGTAGCGGTACCGGCAGAGATACCGGTCACTACACCGGTTGTACCTACGGTTGCTATGGCCGGATTGCTGCTGGCCCAAATTCCTCCCGCGGTGGCATCTTTGAGGGCCGTGGTCTTACCAGCGCAAACGGTGGTGGTTCCAGTGATGGCGGCTGCCGTTACACTGGTAGCGGTAAGGGTCAGGCTGGCGCTCGCCGAGCAGCCTGTGCTGTTGGTAAGGGAATAGCTGATAGTTGCGGCACCTGTTTTAATTATATTAACGACACCTGCCGAAGATACTGTGGCAACAGCCGCATTGGAGGAGCTCCAGGTTCCCCCTGCCGTAGCATCTGTCAGGGTCTGGGCGGATCCCACACAAACGGCACTGGCCCCCAGGATAGGTGCAAGGACAGGCAAAGCATTAATGGTTATTCCCTTAGAGGCTGTTGCATTGCAGCCGCTGCTGTTGGTGATGGTATAATTGATAACAGCTGTTCCTGCTGCAATTCCTGAGACCACCCCTGTAGCACTTACAGTGGCAATGGCCGTGTTGTCACTGGACCAAACGCCTCCGGTGGTAGCATCTTTGAGGGTGCTGGTTTTTCCCTGGCAAAAAGTGGTTGTGCCGGTAATCGCTGCCACAGCAGGCGGGGCGTTAACGGTTACCACCAGGGTAGCCACAGCAGTGCAGCCATTGCCATTGGAAAGGGTATAACTTATGGTAGCCGTTCCTAATGTCAGACCTGTAAGCTGGCCGGCGGCGTTTATACTTGCAACTGCAGCGTTACTGCTGGTCCACAGACCGCCCGGCGTGGGATCCGCCAGTGTCACCAGTGAGCCTTTGCATAAAGTGCTGCTGCCTGCAATCGGGGCCACGCTCAGCGTAGTGGTTGAAAAAGTAATCCCCGCAGGAGTTGAGCAACCGCTGCTATTGGTGACTGTATAGTATACGGTGGCAGTTCCTGCATTGAGGATGGAAACTACGCCGGAGGAACTGACAGTGGCAACTTGTGAATTGGAAGAACTCCATACTCCCCCTGCTGTTGACTCAGTAAGGGTAATGACCGATCCGATACAAAACTGATTATTACCAGTTATGGGTGCGACCACCGGAGCGCTGTTGATGGTTACCAACGCCGAGTCGGTTACCCGGCAGGCATTGAGATCAGTCAGTGTATATATAATATTGGCAGAACCGCTGCTTAAGCCGGTAACAACCCCATTGGCATCTACCGAGGCCACCCCCGTATTATCACTGCTCCAAATTCCAAAGGGATTGCTGCCGAAAAAAGCGGAAGTCTGTCCAGCACAGATGTTGCGGATTCCCCCAATGGTCGAATGTATGGAGGGGAATACGGTAAAACTAAAGGTGGTTGAACTGCTCAGCCCGGCACTATTTACCACGGTAATGGTGATGTTGGCCGAACCGGACTGTCCCGGATAGGGGGTAATGGAGATGAATCTATTAGCACCTGTACTGTCAAAAGCTATACTGGCATTAGGTACCAATAACGGATTGTCGGAGACGGCTGAAACAACCAGATTTCCGGGAGGCGTCTGGTCGTCTCCGATCGTAAAGGCAATGGCCTGCGAAGGGGTATTATAACAGGTCGTTTGATTATTGATATATGTAATGGTTGGCGGGGTATGGGGCTGGCTGACCCCGATTTGTAAGGTAGCCGAGGAAGTTGCTCCACCAGGATAGGTGACCGTATATTGAATATTAGCTATCCCCAGAGAGATGGCTGATACCAGACCATTGGCGTCAACGGAGGCTACAGCGGTATTGTCAATAGACCAACTGCCTCCCGGGGTAATGTCCGAAAAAGAGGAACCAGTGCCAAGCGGGATTATTGAGTTGCCCGTTATCGGCGCGACTGCCGGAACAGCATTTACAGTAACCAGGGCACTCACCATCGAGGTACATCCGTTTGAGTTGGTCAGCCTATAACTGATGTTTGCCGTGCCCACATTGGATGCGTATAATATTCCATTGGCATCAATGGTGGCAATGCCTATGTTATCACTGCTCCAGGTGCCGCCGGGAGATCCATCACTTAATAAATTGGAGCCACCCGCATATAAGGTGGTATTGCCGGTTATGGGAGGGACCTCGGGAAGTGCAATCACTGTGAATTTTTTCCCAACACTTGCCTTGCAGCCAAAAGCATTTTGCACTGTATAGGAAATATAGGCCTGACCAGCACCTATTCCGACTACTCTGCTTCCAAGAATCTGGGCAACGGATGTATCGTCGCTGGCCCATATTACATTGGGTAACTGAACGCTAAATCTGGTGCCCGAGCCAACGCATTCATAATTTGCGCCAAATAATTGTGCGGTGGCGGGAAGGGGATTGATGGTTAAGGCAAAACTGGCCGATGAATTCAGGCCTGCTGCATTGGTAACCGTGATGGTGATATTGGCGGTCCCGGACTGGTAGATCGAAGGGGTTATCGTGATTGTCCTATTGGAATCATTGCCATTGATCACAATGGCTGAATTGGATACCAGCAGGGTATTGTCTGAACCGGCTGTGACCTGCAGATTTGAAGCCGGCGTTAAAGCGTCCCCTATAATAAATGGCAGGGCATTGAGTGAAGTATTCTCGCAAATTTGCTGACCAACCAGTGTGGTAATAGTAGGTGCAGCAGGTGGTACTTGCCCGTTGATTACAATTACCCCTAAGGTCGCGCTGGCGCTGGCTCCTCCGGGGAAGATCACGGTATAGGAAATATTGGCTGAGCCCAGTACTTTTCCAGAGACCACCCCATTGGCATCCACAGTGGCCACAGAGGCATTGTCACTGCTCCAGGTTCCCCCCGGAGTTGCATCACTAAGTGTAATGGCAGTTCCCACGGATACACTTGAATTTCCGGATATGGGCGAAATGGCCGGTACGGCATTTATCATTACCGGAGTGGAAACCGAAGCGGAGCAGGAACTGGCATTGGAAATGGTATAGGAGATGTTTGCCGTTCCCGGCGTGATACCGCTTACTGTTCCATTGACATCTACGGAAGCTACCTGGGTATTGTCACTGCTCCAAATCCCTCCCGCGCTGGCATTTGCCAGCAGGGACGTGGCGCCTGCATACAGGCTGGTATTTCCAGTGATCGGTAAAATAGCAGGGGGAAGAGGGTTAACGGTAACGTAGGTCCAATCACTGACATTACATCCATAAGGGTCCGGTGGATAGTCCACACTTATATTGGCATTACCCGGCGAAACTGCCGTAACGACACCCAGTTGATCGACGGTTGCTACGTTGAGGTTGTTGCTGACCCAAATATACCCCGGAACCAAAGGGGTGACAAGGGGATAACTCTGTCCGACGCAAACATTTGGTGGCGGAATTACCAGGGTTGGGATCACCGTTGGATGTACGTTTAATGTAAAATGCGTGGAACTGCTCAGGCCCGCTTTGTCAGTGGCGGTAATGGTAATCAGGGCGGTTCCGGGCCCATATTGTTGAATGGAAAGGGCCCTGTTGGTTCCGGTTCCAAAAAAAATAATATTTCCCCCGTCAACCACATTTGAATTGTCTGAAGTGGCGCTGTAGGTGAGGCTGTCTGCCGGTGTCAGCGCATCGCTGGCGCTGAAGTATATGGCGCCCGGATTGGCCTGCAGACATCGGATTTGGTCTGCAATGGCAGATATGAGCGGCGGGGCAGGCGCAGTATTTACCATCACCAATGCGGACACAGAGGCTGAGCAGGAACTGGTATTGGTAATGGTATAAAATACATTGGCTGAACCGGCGGTGACGGCTGTTAGCAAACCACTTGCATCCACAGCAGCCACAGAGACATTGTCGGTGCTCCATATTCCACCGGGACTCTCCTCACCCAACTGACTGGTACCTCCTGCATAGACCATGGTGTTGCCAGTGATGGGCGCAACAAAGGGCAGGGGGTTGATCGTTGCGATGACATGTGCGCTGACATTGCATCCGTTTATATCAGGGGGGTTATCGTAGCTGATGTTGGCATAACCTGCGGAAATGCCGGAAACCAGTCCCATTTGATCAACGGTGGCAACGGCGGCATTATCGCTGCTCCAGGTAAAACCGCTGATGGGCAGTCCATTCAGCGGAACTGTCTGACCCACGCAAATACCGGCTGGCTGAATTACCAGCACAGGTGTGCTGAGGGGATGAATATTGACCGTAAAACTGGACATGCTGCTGATACCGGCCAGGTTGGTGACGGTAATGGTGATGTGCGCGGCACCGGATTGACCGGTTAGGAGAGCTAATAACAGGGTTCTTTCGGAGCCACTGCCACCCAGCAGTATATTTGAAGCGGGCAGCAGGCCGGTATTATCTGATTGGACACTGATCTGCAGGTTGTCAGCGGGGGTTTCTGCATCAGAAACGGTAAATGACAGTGGTGCGATATTAGCCCCCTGACAGCTGCTGATGTCACTGATGGCCGATAGGGTAGGAGGCGTATGGACATAGCTGCAGCTCAGGTTGAATACTCCGGATGTGTAGCTGCATGTACCACTTTGAGATAATAGCTGAATATAATAGCTGCCTGCAGGAAGATTATTTAAAGTAACCGGCTGGCCACTGGCAGCCATAGCGGTACCCACGATCGAGTTGTCGGAGGTTCTAATGATATTGGCGCTATAGCCGTTGCAATCATTGGCCGTGGCGGTAAGTGTAAGACTCCCATTATCACAAGTGGTATTGCTTGCGCTCACTGTGGTTGTATCTGTGATCGCCAGGTTGCATGGTGGATTGGGTATGGTTACCGTCACAGGCTGCAGGCATCCGGCCGGGATAGATTGGACGAAGAACGTATAGGTGCCCGCCGCCAGATTGTTTATCACGACATTTTCTCCCGAATTTCCAAAAACGGGGGGGGTGGACCTGGTCATTGATATAAAAACCACTGCAGGCATTGGTGCTAGCTGTAATGCTGACACTGCCATCACTGCACCCGGTTTTTGATACCGGGGAAACGGCGCTCACCAGGGCCGATAAATTACAGACAGGTACATTCTGAGGAATGACAACTGTTTGGGTGGTGGTTATATCGGAGGTGCTGGTCTGTACGCAGTCTCCCCCGCCACTGGAAGTAGGAACAAATGTATAGTGGTAACAGGTAGAATGAAAAGTAATGGTTATGGTTTGAGCCTGAAATGCCTGAATACCTCCACCACCAATGATTGCCGCATCCCCCGTAGCTGTCATATCAAAAGTTTGAAAATCCCCGCCTAATGCAACCAGGTATGGTTGGTTAAAACACTGTGGATATAGTTGAATCGCAGCTGTACCAGTATTGGGAGTACAAACATCACTGCATTGGGATATGGCTTTGTTTGCCATACATAAAATGGCGAAGGCGGCCAGGAAATTTTTAATAAATTGTTTCATAGAATGGTATTAAATAAGGTTTAAGTAAGCGTGAATGGCCATTGCCCATTTGGGAGAATAGCGCAATGGCTAGGTGTAATGAGTCTATTTTTTCAGATGGTCTATTGATGAAATGGCGGTTCATTCAAAATGAGATTTGGAATACTTATAAAAAAAGTATTTCAGCATCATTTTGTCGTTTGTGGAGGAGGCTGTGCGCTAAAACGGGTATTAAAAATTAGTAGCCGGAAATAACCAATCGCAGTAAATCAGAAGGTATTGATTGAATCCTATAATCTGACAAATATGTAATTTAAAGTGTTAACCGGCAATACAAACTAATGGGTAGTTTTCTTGGATTATTTTGCGACAAAGATTATATAGAACTCTGAAGAAAGCGAACTGACTGTAAATTCTGCTACCAGTGATTCACCATTGGACCCGTAGTAATGCCATTTTGGTTTTAGGTAGGTATACCTTTTTTTATCTGGCAGGTTGTTGGATGGATCTGTATCGGGATGTTCGTCGTTATATTGTAAAAGTGCCAAATCAGTAAGGCTGTTTGTGGATCTGTCTTTTCTTATGTAATCCCTCAAAGCCGAGGCGATTTCATTTTTAGTGAAAAACAGACGCAGGCTAACAGGTCTGGAAGGTTGTTTGTCTGTCTTAATTGAAAATATGCGGGGTAAAAATGACCGGCTTTGGCCATTTTCATCCTTTAATATGCGGACACCTGCGCTGCTTTCCAAACGGCTGCTATAACTCAGGTAACCGAGCTGCTCATTGCTTTTTAGTTCCATTCCCGCAAAACAATCTGATTCATCGCATTCCTGGAACAGCTCCCAAAACCCATTGTAGCGCATGGGATGGCTATGCGGCTCTTCATAAATGCCTTCGGTCGCCCTTACCGAGTAATAGTATTCAAAGTCATTCCAATTATCCAGGTAGTTCCCATTATGGCCCGTTCCCATATATACCTTACCATTGGCATTCTGGCTGATGGACCGGTAAATTCCTCTGTTGACGATGGGGTAATTTTCAGTAGCAGTCCATTGGTTGGTATTGGCATTGAACACATAAAAATCCTTGAAAACGATTTCCCCGCCTTCCGCCGTTCCGGACCCTGCTATAAACAGGTTGGAATCAATGGCGCAGCCGCTGGCGAAATAACGGGGGTGGCCCGGTAAGTCCCCGATTTTTTTCCAACTATCGGTGGATGGATTGTATTGGTAAACAAATTTTTTGTTGTTTGAAGCACTGTCTCCGGCAATAACATACCCACTGCTGGCCAGGCCAATACCTGTTGCTGAAGAAACAGGGCCACCGGCAAAATCGGCAATTCTCTTCCATTTTTGTTTTGCGCCGGGGTTGAATTCGTACATATCTGCCCTGTAATCCTGGGCGTAGCCAAGTCCAATAAAAGCCTTCTTACCGGCTACAAACACCGTCGCATTTGTTCTGGGGGCTCCGGGAAAATCTTCCATTCTGGACCAGGAATTTGTCATGGAATTATATTGGTAAAAATCCTTGACAAACCGCCCGGAACTTAGTTTGTAGTCCTTTCCCAGGCTCCAGTAACCGTAGCCATTGAGGCTAAAGCCTACGCCCTCCATTTTTTTATCTCCCGGAAATTCCTGCAGGCAGGTCCAGCAATCGAATTGCTCACTATAACACCAGAAATCAGCGGTCTTTAAATCCTTTTGCTCTCCGCCTCCCATATAAATAAATTTTCCGATCCCAAAGCTCATCGCTCCGGCCCTCGCCCCGAATGGTACGGGTTCTTTTGTAACCCATCTTTTTTTGACCGGAAAATTCAGCAGGGGCGAAATGGCTTCTGACAAGTCAGACCTGACTGGAATGGATAAGCTGGTAGCCATATAATTCATCCATTGTGCTGCTTCTTTTCCCGAAAGGGGGTTGTTGGATGAAACCATTCTGCTGAGGTGACTTATTGTACTGTCTACCTCGGACTTTTCCAGTAGAAACCGGAAGTTTTTTGTCTTTAACTTGGTTATAATCAGGGACGCAACGGCATCTGCTGACGCTTTTGTGGAAAATGCATGCCAGCCTTGCCAGGTGGGAATAATGGGTTGATGGATATATACTTTGCCGTTTTTAAATATATCAAACCCAAACCCTTTGCCTACCGGATAAATGACCGAATTAAAAATGGCCGGGGCCACCTGGCTGACTTGCCGGGAAATTGGCTTGGTCTCAGGCACGTTTTGATGCCTGCAGGAAAAGAAAAGGCCACATAAAAATAGTGATGCTATTGTTTTCATGATCCCATTTGTAAAGACATTCCGGGTAGATTTTGAAGATATGCATTTACTTCGAGATTCATAATACCATATACTTGGTATATAATTGTAAAATAGCTTATAATATATTTTATTATTTTTACTTTATGCGACTTTGGTTTCTTGTTATTTTCCTGGCTATGATGGGCCGAGTGCATGCAGGAAACGATGCCGATTCGGGTTTTGTTCAACTTAATGGTGCGGAAAAGTATGATATAATTAAACAGCTGCATACCTATACAGAAAGCAGGGCCCCCATTTCTGCGCAATTGGCCTACCGGTATTTTATAGCCGGAAAATTCTCTGAAGTACCAAATACCCACAATGATAATATCAATGACGGCCTGGTCAATAAAAATAGCTGGTTGGCCCTGCAATTGGTGAACCAGGATGCCGCGGAGGCATCCGTTTTGTTTGAATTTATTTTATCGGGAGCCAACAGCATCGAATGCTACCTGATAAATGACGACCAAATGACTGTCCCCCTTGTCAAATCCAGTTTCTCCAGGAATAGGACCGGTGGTGGCTTTCTGGCTCTTTCTGAAACCTATACCCTTAACCTGAAATCCGGTGAAAAGACCTGTCTGCTGATTCACGTGATCAACCGGGGTCAGTTATTGTATATACCCACCCAGATGTTTGATCTTGCCTATTTTAAGAAATATAACAGCAGCCGGCAGAATTATTTCGGCATTTTTGAAGGTATCTTCCTATTCATAATCCTGTTTAATCTGCTCATTTATTGTACCACATTTGACCGGATTTATCTCTTGTATTTGTTGTATGCATGCTTCATCAGCATTTTTGCACTCAATGAAGTCGGCACGGTTGCTTATGGCATTTCCATTTTTCCGGTACTCAATCTTTTTTCCGGGCAGAGCTACCTCTATATTGGTTTTGCCATGTGGCTCCTGCTGATGATTCAATTCCTAAATGAAGGGAAAAGGAACCGGTTGTTCTACCGGGTTACCCTGATTTTTGTAGGACTGAATCTGATTTTTGCTTTCCTGCCTTCCCTGATAACCCTGACCGGCTTCATCCCCCAGGCCCCCTACCAGCATGTTTACCAGTCGGCGGGTACCCTGCTGTTCGTCACGAGCCTTTGTTTTATCATCATATCCAACACCATTCGGCTGGTGAAAGGAAACAGGCTGGCACTCTTTTATGCGTTGGCTAATATACCCGTAATTCTGGGTGTGATTTTACAATATAGCAATCTCTATGAAATCACGCATATCAGTTTCGGATGGTCAAACCCCATAGCCATGGGATTGAGCATAGAGACTTTCCTGATCTCATTTGGGTTTGCCTACCGCTATAACCTGATAGGTCAGGAAAAGCAACAGCTGCTGATGCATGTCGGTCAGCAGCAAAAGGAACTGATCAGCCAGATTTTTCGGACCCAGGAATCTGAAAAAAAACGCATCGCAGAAGACCTCCACGATGAGCTGGGCGGTAACCTGGCAGCTATGAGGATGACCATACAGAGTATTGGCCTGGACGGGGATAGGGCAAAATTATTGACAATGCTCATTGATAAAGCCTCTGTAAGCGCCCATAACATTGCGCACAACCTGATGCCGCCGGAATTTGAAAAAACCAGTCTTGCTCAACTGCTCCACCAGTATTACAAACGACTGAATGCAGAAGGGGGTATCCGTTTTGATTTCCATTGTTCGGGAGGAGGAGGAAAATTTATAAAGCTAGTTGAATTGATGATTTATAGAATTATTATGGAACTGACAAATAATATTATAAAGCATTCCAGGGCGACAGAGGCAACTGTTCAGTTGGTTTATCATGAGAGCCATTTGTCCCTTATTGCAGAAGATAACGGGATCGGATTTACCCCTGGTCAGGCTGACGGGTTAGGCCTTAAAAATATCAACACCAGAATCACCTATCTGCAGGGCACCTACCATATAGATTCCGATCCTCATGGCACAACCGTTTCAATACAGATTCCTTATAAAGAACATGCATGAATAGTATAAAGATAATTATTGCCGATGATCATTCCCTGGTAGTAAAGGGCCTTCAGTTGCTGTTGCAGCAAGTTGACTGGATTGAAGTCATTGATATAGCCGGCGATGGCATGGAATTGCTGGATATACTGGGTAAAAAAACCCCTGACCTGGTACTACTGGATATCAATATGCCGGGCTTAAACGGCCTTGAAACAGCCAGGCATATTCGGCAGCGGTATGCCTCCATAAAACTGCTGATACTTTCGACCTATAATGAGGAGCATTTGATTGAAAAGGCTAAGCAATTGGGTGTAAACGGGTATCTACTAAAAAACTGTGAACGCGAGGACCTGTTGCAATCCATAAGGCTGGTTATGAACGGCCAGACTACGTTCCCATATCGTTTTCAAAAGGAACCAGTTGCGCTGGGAATGGAAGAAAACGGTATAAAACAATACAATCTCACCAAACGGGAGACGGAAATTATTCAGTTCCTAAAAAATGGGTTTACCAACCAGCAGATTTCCGCAACCCTTTATTTAAGCATATACACTGTAGAAACCCACCGAAAAAATATCATGCAAAAGCTGGGTCTTAAAAAGCCCATAGCCCTGATGAGATTTATTATTGAAAATAAAATTTAATAAAATTAATTCCCGGCACGTATTGATTGGGCGCAGGAACCCGCTGGGTATATTAATGTTCGATTTTATTTAATTCTCCAAAAAAGAAAGGATCTGTTGGTTAACCTGCTTTGGCTTTTCCAGATGGGGCAGGTGGGCGGCATCCCCGACCGGAAAAAAGGACGTATGCAGGATCTTTCTCAAAGAATCGCTGTATGTATAGGGGACGGTATGATCTTCCTTCCCCCAGATGAGCAGGATGCTTTTATGCAGGCTGTCCAGGGCCCGGTAATTGGACAGAATGGTGTTTCCCGGGTAATGCAGCCTGGTACTAATCAGCGCCTGACGGAATCCCTTATATCCCATCTGGACTTTGTAGAGATCCGTCCAGCCGGCAAAATGTTCTGGGTATTTAAAATCTGTGAGCTGTCCTGAGATCTGCTTTTCGGGCTGCACCGCCTGGATATAATTCAGTATGCAGGCCGGGGTGCCGGGTTGCACGAAGGGGAAAACAGGATCCTCCAGTACGAGTTTTGAGACCTGGGAAGGGTAATGTACGGCAAAGTCCGTTGCGACAGCCCCGCCAAAGGAGACGCCCATCAGGGTCAGGGGTGTTTTCAGGTGAAGGGCTCCGATGAGATCAGAGATTTGCCTGGTATACAGGTCGGGGGTATAGTCCCTGTCTGGCCGGTCGGAATAGCCCCTTCCGTATTCATCATAGCGCACCACATGATAACCCCGGTTGACCAGGCTGTCAAAAGTGATATTCCATATGTAATAAGGCACGCTGAATCCGTGCACGAGCAGGATGACCCTGCCGGTATCCGGACCTCCGCTTTCATAATGGGTGACTCCGTCTGAAAGGGTGATGTATTGACCTGTGGTATTTTTGCGGGCCTCCTCTCCCATGAGAGCGGTTTCCATATTCTTTATGCGGTATACCAAATAGAGGCCCAGTCCTCCAAGTACCACCAGCATCAACAGGCTATATAACAGAATCCGGCTACTTTTCATGCGCTTCGGTTAAAATGGATTTATTAAAACGACGGGTCTAAAGTAATGAAAAAAAAGTGCATAAAAGTTCGTGAGGCAATATCCGCATCAGTGGCTTTGTTTTGCCAGCGACCAAAAGACCGGCTTTGCCGGACCTGCCGGCCGGGTGGATAAAATGGCCGGTAGGTGGGTACGGCTGTTTTTTAAAAGATGGGTCTACCCTTTTCCCATAGAGCTTTGATGTTCCTGCTAACTGATGAATTAAATAGCCCTGCAAGGAGTAATCTCCCTGGAATCACCTTTTTTTATTCGATGGCTGTCTTAAGTTGAATGGCCGCTCTATTTTAAAGGAGTCCGCCAGCCTGAATAATAAACCATCTTACAGCAGTGGTTTCAGGGCCTTCCAAACGGTTTGGGCCACCAGCCGGTGGCCCTTGGGATTGGGATGGATACCATCGGACTGGTTGAGCTCGGGTTCTCCTCCCACTTTTTCCAGCAGGAAAGGTATCAGGGTAAGGTGGTTTGACCTGGCCAGTCCGGGAAAAACATTTCTGAAGGCAGCCGTATACTGCTGTCCCATGCTGGGAGGTATCTGCATGCCGGCCAGCACAATTTTAGCCGATGGGTATTTGCTTTTAACCTTGTCCAGGATCGATTGGAGGTTTCGGATGGTTTCTTCCACGGGGATACCCCGCAATCCGTCGTTGCCACCCAGTTCCAGGAAAAACACATCGACCCTTTCCCGCAGGATCCAGTCTATGCGGCTATTTCCTCCGGCAGAGGTTTCCCCACTCAGCCCGGCATTGACCACCAGGTAGGGTAGGGACAGGGAGTCTATTTTTTCCTGGATGAGTGCCGGAAAAGCCTCGGCAGGCTCCACCCCGTAACCGGCCGTCAGGCTGTTACCAAAAAATACGATGCGCTTTCTTTTTTCGGGACCCGGGCCAGATAAGGCTGTTTTGTCTTGTTTTACGAGCGGGGCCGGAGGGTTTTTAGCATTGGAATCGGGCCCGGGTCTGCATCCCGCAAACCAGCAAAGGGACAATAGGCAGCCCAGCAGCGTTCGTTTCATTGTCTTTTTACTTTATGATGGTTTTTATTCAATAACATCAACCTATGACATTAGGTTGTAAATTACGTCATACCGGCGGCAGTTAAGCAGGCCCGGTTCGGCGGGCCTACAGCCCGGACACGATGGTATCACCCCCTGCCAATTAATCAATAAATCAGTGGACACAATTTTACAGGTCAGTAATTTGGGCAAAACCTACCTGGGTGCAGGCAGGACCCTGACAGTGCTCTCAGGGATCAGTTTTTCCGTAGAGGCCGGAACCACCCTGGCCGTGGTAGGGCCCTCCGGAAGCGGAAAGACGACCCTGCTTGGTCTGTGCGCCGGATTGGACAGGTCCTCTTCGGGCAGTGTGGAGCTCAACCATATCCTGCTGGATGCCTTAAGCGAGGACGAACGCGCCCGGGTCAGGAACCTCTATGTGGGTTTCATCTTCCAGAACTTCCAGCTGCTCAATACGCTGACCGCCCTGGAAAATGTCATGGTACCCCTGGAACTGCGCGGGGAAAAAAACATCCGGGCAAGGGCCCTGGATTTGCTCGGTCAGGTCGGACTCTCCGCCAGGGTGCACCATTACCCGGCCCAGCTCTCCGGCGGGGAACAGCAGCGCGTATCGCTGGCCAGGGCCTTTTCCACCAGCCCCAAAATACTATTTGCCGATGAACCTACCGGCAACCTGGATGCGGAAACCAGCGAAATGGTCACCGGACTGCTTTTTGACCTCAACCGCCGGGCGGGCACTACCCTGGTGATCGTTACCCATAACAGGGAGCTGGCAGAAAGGACAGACCGGATTATAGGATTAAAGGGCGGAGTGATTATTTCGGATACTCCGGGAGGGGCTGCCAGCTGACTACCAGCTGACTACCAGGGGTAGCCGCACTCACCGGAGCGTACACCAAATTGACCTGTTATTTTTTTTTAAAACTGCAAACCGCTGAAACATTCAAATATCATCTGGCTTTTCAAAATGGCCTGGCGCGACAGCCGCCGCAACCGCTCGCGGCTGGCCCTGTTCATTTCATCCATCATACTGGGGATCGCGGCCCTGGTGGCGACATTTTCCTTTAGCTATAACCTCCAACGGGATGTCAATGACCAGGCAAAGACCATGGTGGGCGCGGACCTGGTGGTGGAAGCCAGCGGAGCGGTAAGCCCGCAGATACAGCCACTGCTCGATTCAGTAGGAAGGGATCGATCCAAGGAGCGCAGTTTTGCCTCCATGATCTATTTTGTCCGCTCAAAGTCCACCCGCCTCATACAGGTGCGGGCCCTGGAAGGGAACTATCCCTATTACGGAAGCCTGGAAACCACCCCTGCCGCTGCGGCCCGGACCTTTCGCACGGGTCGCTACGCCCTGGTGGATAAGACCCTCATGCTGCAGTATGGGGCAAAGGTTGGAGATTCCGTGCGTATCGGAACGCTGGGCTTTGCCATCAGCGGCACCCTCAACAAGGCCCCGGGCAGGAATGAAATTTCCCTGACCGTAGCCCCCCCGGTCTATATACCCCTTCGCTACCTGGCTGAGTCCGGACTGCTGCAAAAAGGCAGCCGGGTATCCACCCAGTATTATTATAAAATGGATTCCCTCACCAGTGCCGAGCAGGTGCTTACTGCCATTGAGCCCCGGCTGCAAAAGGCGGGCCTCGAATATGAAACCGTGGAAACCAGGAAAAAGCGCACCGGGCGGAGTTTTGATGATTTCAGCCAGTTTTTGACCCTCATTGGCTTTATTGCCCTGTTGCTGGGAAGCATCGGGGTGGCCAGTGCCATCCATATTTATATCCGCGAAAAAATCGGCCCTATTGCGATTTTGCGCTGTTTGGGTGTGAAAGCCTGGCAGGCCTTTGTCATCTATTTGATACAGATCCTGGGCATCGGGCTCGTCGGCTCGGTGGCCGGAGCCGCGCTGGGAACCCTCATTCAGCAATTACTGCCCCTGGTGCTGAAGGATTTTCTACCCTTCCAGGCAACGGTATCGCTGTCCTGGAAGGCTGTTTTCCAGGGTGTGCTGCTTGGCCTGACCATCTCCATGCTCTTTGCCCTGTTGCCCCTGGTGTCGGTCAGGAAGATTTCGCCGCTCAATACCCTGAGGCTCTCTTATGAGGCGACGTCCATGCTGGGGGACCCGCTCAAGTGGCTGCTCTATATTTTATTGCTGTCAAGCATCCTGGCTTTTTCCGGCTGGCAGATGCACAGCCTTACCAAGGCCCTGGTCTTTACCGGGTCGGTCCTGCTGGCCCTGGGACTGCTGGCAGCAGCAGCCAGGACCATGATGTGGCTCACGCGGAAGTTTTTCCCCTTTTCCTGGAATTACCTGCTGCGCCAGGGATTTGCCAACCTGTACCGGCCCAATAACCAGACCGTGGTACTCATCATTACCATCGGCCTGGGAGTGGCCTTTATCGGGACCCTTTATTTTGTGCAGGACATGCTCATCAGCAGGCTCTCGGTAACAGCCAGCGGCAACCAGGCCAATATGATACTCTTCGATATACAGTCCTCCCAGGTGGACGGGCTGGCGGGTCTGACCCAAAAATCAGGGTTGCCCGTCTTGCAGAAAGTTCCCATCGTCACCATGCGCATCGAAGAAATCAACGGAAAAAAAGCCGGCTATGGACAAAGGGAAAAAGGGGACTCTGTTCCCAACCGCGCCTTTGAATCGGAGTTGCGCGTCACTTACAGGGATTCCCTTTCTGCCACCGAAAAAATCATTTCCGGCAGGCTGCACGGGCCGGTGCGCAGCCCGGCAGACACGGTATTTATTTCCATGGAAGAAGGCTATGCCAGGCGCCTGCATGTAAAAACCGGTGACCGGATCGTTTTCAATGTGCAGGGGCTGCTCCTGCCAACCGTCATCGGCAGCCTGCGCCAGGTCAGCTGGCGGCAGGTGGGTACCAATTTCCGGGTGACCTTCCCGGGCGGGGTGCTCGAATCGGCCCCCCAGTTTTATGTACTCATTACCCGGGTGGAGAGCAGCGAGGAATCCGCCCGCTTCCAGCAGAGCGTCATTGCCCGGTTTCCCAATGTGTCGATCATCGACATGCGGCTGGTGCTCAGTGTGCTCGATGATATTCTTTCCAAAATAGGTTTTGTGATCCGTTTTATGGCTGGCTTCAGCATCGTTACCGGCCTGGTGGTTCTCATCGCATCGGTACTGATCAGTAAATACCAGCGCATGCAGGAGAGCGTGCTGTTGCGAACCCTGGGGGCCAGCCGCCGCCAGATCCTGGCCATCAACGCCCTGGAATACTTCTTCCTGGGCTCACTGGCCGCGGCCACCGGCCTCCTGCTGGCCATCGGCGCCAGCTGGGCCCTGGCCAAATATAGTTTTGATAGTCCCCTGTCCGTTTCCGTTATACCGGTTATCATCCTGTTTTTGAGCATCGTCCTGGTCACCATGACCATCGGCCTGCTCAACAGCCGCGAAGTGCTCAGCCAGACACCCCTGGAGATTCTCAGAAAGGAAGTATAGGCCAAAGGGATTTCCGTTACCTCGAGTCTTCAGGGTAGGGGGGTATAGGTGCAGCCCAGCTCGTCATTGGAGGAGTTGATCCCATTGTAATAGTCTGACAGGGACCACAGGTTCCCGCTGTCCATATCCGCCACATAGAGGTCATAGCCTCCCCTGGACCCTTTGCGGGTACTGGAAAGGAATATAAACTGCTTTTCTGCGGGGCAACCGTCGGAGTAATCCCCCGCGGGCTCATTGAAGGGCAGATAGCGCGCGGCGCGGTTACCAAAAAAGCCAAGATACAACTGGTCATGCGGGTTGGACCCGCTGTACCAGCTGGTGAATATGAAACTCGTGTCATCGCGGGTAATGGGATAATACGAATAAATGCCCGCCAGCCCGCTTTTGAACTCTACGGATGAATCCCGGATATGATATAAATAGATATTGGACAGGCTCCCGTCCGTGCCGGCATATAAAATCAAGGAATCCCCCCGGCTGAAATATGGCATCGAAGCCTCCGACTGTGGTACGGGGAATTTACCCAGTATGGTTCCGAGGGTATCCATGAGGGTGAGCACCCCGTTTTGCTTGAATATGATATGGTTTCCCTGAAAGGAAAATTTGGGATCCTCATCGCGGAAGGCGCTGCCCAGGTGGCCGGTGAGATTGACCGGCGGGGAGGCTGACCGGGTATTCCAGATAAATACGTCCCAGTTGACAGAACCCGCGGGATTACCCATGAATACGAGTTTTGAACCATCCGGGGAAAACTGGGCATTCATGCAGTTTTGCAAACCGGTCCAGCCTTTGCTGATTTCGGTGAGGGTGCTGGCCGAAAAATCATAGAGGAACAGGCGGGAATCATTGCAGTCATAGCAGGAATAGCTATGAAAAACAAGCCTGCCACGAAGGGCAGGCTTTGTTTCATTGGTAGAATCAGACACAGTACCAGGTTTTGCCGCCGTGCCGTTTTTGTTACAGGTGGCACAGAGCAGTCCAATTAAAACAACAGCAGCCATCGCCGCTTGAAAGGAAGATATCAGGCTGCTGGTTCTCATGCGTTAATAACCGGGATTTTGGGTCAGGTTAGGGTTGTTATTGATTTCAACCTGCGGAATGGGCATGATCCAGTGGTTCTTGTCACAGTTATAGGTGATTTTGATGGGCGCACTGGGTGTTCCGCCGTTACAGGTATATTTATTTTCGTTGAGGGCGCCCATGACCGTGGTGGCTACTCCCATCCGGGTCAAATCATCCCAGCGCTGTGCTTCAAATGCCAGCTCCAGTCTTCTTTCATTTAATATTGCCACCCTCATGTCCGATTGGGAAAGGGCGGAGGAGACGGCAGGCAGGTTCACCCGGCTGCGGACCTGATTGAGGGCGGTGGCAGCCGCCGCTGTCTGTCCCAGTTCATTTTGCGCTTCGGCATTGAGCAGGATGATATCTGCCAGCCGGAGCAGGTAATAATCGTCGCCGCTGGCCCAGCCATCGGCATGTTTTTGTTTGTAATTAAAGGGGGTGGCTACCGCAGGGTCCTGGCACGGATTCCAGTTTTCATCCGCCCAGGCGATGGGAGCGCCATTGGCATCCACTTTCCAGAAAACGATATTGGCATTCTGGCGAATGGTATCACCGGCTGCCTGGTAGGCGTTGACTAGGTCATGGGAGGGAACACAGTATTTCTGCCAGCCGTCCTCCGGGGCCAGGAAGAGCTCCACTCCCCAGTTGGCGTTGGCGGAGCCGGCGATAAAGGGGATTTCCAAAATGGATTCCTGGTTAAAATAATGGCTGCCGTCAAAAAGGGCCGCATAGCTGGGCATCAACGAATAGCCGGCCGGGCTGCTGATGACCGCATTGCTGTAGGTCAGTACCTTGCTGTAATCCCTGTCGGGCCTTTGTGCCCATATTTTGGCCAGCAGGGCGTTGGCTGCCCCGCGCGTAGCCCGTACCTTGTTGACGGTAGGATCTGATCCGAAGGCATCCGGCAGGTTGGTTACCGCCATTTGCAGGTCCTTGTCAATCTGGTTGTACACTTCGGTCTCCGTGGCGCGTGATTTGCGGGTTACCGAAGGATCGGCTGAATTGCTCAGGAGTTCCAGGGGAACCCCGCCCCAGGTCTTGACCAGCTGGAAATAATGGAAGGCCCTCAAAAAATAGGCTTCCCCCATGATCTGGTTTTTCCGCTCCGCCGTCAGGTTATTGTTGGTGGCACCGCCCAGCTGGGTAAGCAGGATATTGCAGCGGGCAATACCCTGGTAGAGCTGTCCCCAGTCCGTATACATATGGCTGTTGGAGGCGGGCATCTTGAACTGGTCTTCATCCACAAAGGTTTCCTCCCCGCCCCCGCCTGGGTAGGCATTGTCGGAGCGGTTATCGGAGAGCATGACATTTTCCCACTGGTAGTAGTCCACGTAAAAAATATTGTAGCATCCGGCCAAATCGTTTTCAATATCGGTGGCAGACTGATAGGCATTGCCGGTGGTCAGACTGGTCTTGGGTGTGTCGGTGAGGAATTTCTGGCAGGACAGGCCCGTCAGCATGATAGTGGCCAGCCCTGTGATGAGATAAAATGCATTTTTTTTCATGATTTTCCTTTTATCCGTTCAATAAATTAAAAAGTAATGTTGAGTCCGATCATCAGGTCCCGGGACTGGGGATAGGTTCCAAAGTCAACGCCGGGTGCGGTGTTCTTGCTGGTATTGTCCTGGCTGGAAGCATTGAACATGCTCACCTCCGGGTCAAAACCCGAATACCGGGTAAAGGTCAACAGGTTCTCCGCGGTGACGTAAATCATGCAGTGCGTTATCTTCAGCTTGTTCATCCAGCCCTGCGGCAGGGTATAACCCAGGGTAAGGGATTTGATGCGCAGGTAGGACCCGTTTTCCACGAACCGGGAAGAAGGATATACATTGGACTCATCCTGCAGGGTGGATTTGGGCATGGAAGTAAGGTCTCCCGGCTTTTTCCACCTGGCCAGAACGGCCGCAGACTGGTTCTCCCCGATGCTCATGGCCTCCGAGAGTATCCTGGTCCCGTTGAATATCTGGTTGCCCTGCACGCCCTGCAGGAAGATGTCGAGCTTGAAATTTTTGTAGGTCACCGAATTGGTCAGCCCGTATATGAATTTCGGGTTGGCATTGCCGATCACCCCCATGCTGTCGCCACCGCTTTTTTGGGGGCGGAAAATCATATTGCCGGTGGCCGGGTCCACCCCCTGGGCGTATTTCCCGTAAAAGGAGCCCAGCGGCAGGCCGGCTTTCACCAGGGCCACATCATAGGTAGAGCCCGCGGGGTTGATACCGCCGGTATACATGGTGGTGCCCACGATGTCCAGTACCTTTCCCTTGTTGAAGTAGATATTGAAATCGGTGTTCCAGGTGAAATCGCTTTTCTGGATATTTTTGGTAGAGACCTGGAATTCGAATCCCTTGTTTTGGAGGGCGCCGGCATTCTGCAGGGCTGTATTGCCCGGCGTACCCACGCTGGCGGGAATGGGTACATACAGCAGCAGGTTGGTGGTTTTCTTGTTATAGTAATCGGTGGTAACGGTAATGCGGTTGGACAGGAAGGTGATATCCACGCCGATGTTGTATTGCCCGGTTTTTTCCCATTTCAGGTTGGTGTTCTCCTGGGTGGAAGGTGTATAAGCATTCACCGAGCTGCCGCCGATGATATAGGTGGTGGGCACGATGAGGCCGTACCAGGCATAGGGATTGGCTTTGTCATTTCCCACGATACCCCATCCTGCGCGCAGTTTCAGGTCGTTGATGCCGGTGACATTTCGGAAAAAGTCCTCATTGGAAATGCGCCAGCCTCCTGAAAAGGAAGGGAAATAGCCCCACCGGTTCTGGGAGGGGAACTGGCCGGAGCCGTCGGCGCGGAAGGTGGAAGTCAGCAGGTACTTATCCTGGTAGGAATAATTGAGTCGCCCGATGAAAGCGGCATGGGATTTCTGGGTGATGCCAATCTGGGGAACGGACTGCACCGTCCCTGCCGTGACGGTGGTAATGGCTGCACTTCCCCCGAATCCATGGGAAGCGAGGTAAACGCTGCGGGCATTTTCCCTCGAGGCAATAAAACCGCCCAGCAGGGAGAAACTGTGGTCCTTGATCTTCTTGTTGTAATTGAGGGTGTTCTCCGAAACCCAGTAATCATAATTGTTGTCGCTTTCAGTTGCCAGCCCGTCCATGGACCTTCCGTAGATGGTCTGAATGGAATTCTGAAAAGAAGTATAGATGCTGTTGGAATGTTCCAGGCCCAGCATGCTTTTGAATTTCAGGCCTGGCAGCAGGCTCAGTTCGGCGTAGGCATTGGCATGGAAGCGGTTGTTGACATAGAGGTGATCGGGCTGGTATACCACGGAGACCGGGTTTTCGATATCCACCGGTGCCACGGGGCTGGTGGCATACTGGCCGGGGTTCTTGGTATCCCAGACCCCGATAATGGGAACGGCCGTAAGCAGGCGGGCGATGACCCCGTTGCGGTCATTTTCAGGCACATCCACGTCGCTCCAGCGGTCATAGGATATATTGGTGCCGATCTTGAGCAGGCTGGAGACCTTATGATCGAGATTGAGTTTGAAGGTGGCCCTTTTGACGCTGTTGTTCAAAACAATGCCTTCCATATTGACCAGCGAACCGGACATATAGTATTGGGTATTTTCATTGCCGCCGGCAGCGGAGAGATTGTAGTTCTGCGTCAGGGCGCTCCTGAACACCTTATCCTGCCAGTTGGTGTTATCCGTGTAGTTGGCCCAGTTGATGGAGATACCCAGTTCGGTCATCAGGTCCTGGTACTGGGCGCTGTTTAAAACGGGCAGTTTTTTCCAGGCCTGCGAAGACATCAGGGAGGTATTGAAGCTGAGCTTTGTTTTCTGATTGCGGCCGTGTTTGGTGGTAATGAGCACCACCCCGTTGGCCCCGCTGCTCCCGTAAATGGCCGCCGAAGAGGCATCCTTGAGTACCGAAATGCTTTCGATATCGGCCGGGTTAATTTCATTGGTGTTATAGGTCTGTACCCCGTCCACGATATAGAGCGGATCAGAACCGGAGGTTATAGAAGAGGTGCCGCGCACCTTGATGGAAAAGCCCGCCTGCGGCTGGCCGGAGGAGCGGATGACCTGGACCCCGGCGGCCTTGCCCTCAATGGAATAGCCGAACTGGGTGTTGGGCCTGTCTTCGAGCTCCTTGGAGTCAATGACGGCCACCGCCCCGGTGAGGTCCTTTTTCTTTTGCGCGCCGTAACCGACCACCACCACCTGTTCGAGCTGTTTTATTTCCTCCTCCAGGGAGATGAAGAAGCTGGTCTGGGCGCCTACCCTGACTTCTTTTTCTTTAAATCCGATGGCGTGGAAGACCAGTATGGAACCCGCGTCCCTGACTCGTATCCTGAAAAAACCTTTCTCATCGGTCATGGTGGCGTTGGAGGTATTTTTTTCCAGCACCGTGATGCCGGCAGCCGGTTTATTGCCCACCGCAGCGGTGACCGTACCGGTCACGGTTAGGTCTCCCTGCAGGTCTGCTGAAAGCAGTTCCGCAGCCGGTTTGATCACAATGACTTTGCCTATGACTTTAAAGGTCAGGGACTGGCCGGTCAACATCTCTTTCATCAGGGAGTCAATGGACACATTTTTAACCGCGATGGAAATCTTTCTGGCCACATCCAGCTGGTCTTTGCGGTAGAACACCGAGTAGTCGCTCTGCAGCTCGATTTCGCGGATGATCTTCTTGATGGAAGAAGCGGACCGGTTCACCGTAAAGGTGGTTTGGGAAAAACCATGGGCACTGGTTTGAATTATTGCCGCAACAAGCAGAATGGCAGTGAGTTTCATAATTCGTAGCATTTTCTCAACATGGAAAGCAGGCGGCAGTAAAACCCCTTTAAAATGTTTCATACATTTGTGAAGTTTGATAGTGAATAATTTCCCCAGCTCGGGAGTTATGAATCTGCAAATGGCCGGTGAGATGTTTGCCCATCTTCCGGCTTTTTTTTGTTGGTTATGTACTGTTCATGTAAGTGGCAGTTGTCTGGTTTTGGTTATATTATGGTTTGGACCGTATGGTGATGGTATCTCCTTTCATCGTATAACTCATCGGAGTCGTCTCTTTGAGTATATCCAGGATATTCTGGATGGCCGGGACATCATTGAAGCTGCCGGAATACCGATAGCCGGCCAGCTGCTCATCCTCGATGCGTATGACCACATTGTATTTCCGCTGCAGTTTGTTGGCAATGTCGCGGAAGGAGTCGTCATCGAAGACCAGCAGGTTGTCTTTCCATCCGGCATAGTCCTCAATATTGGTGGCTTTTACGATCCTGACCGCAGTGGTGTCAATGTAAGCGGAGCTGACGGCCGGTTTGTCCGGGAGCATGCCGTTGCGATTGATTTTCAGCACACCGTTCCTGGCCAGGAAAATCTTGCTGGTTTTGTCAGCGCGGGAAAATTTACCCTCGATGGATATTTCCCCTTCCATGACAGCCGCTTCAAATTTGGTATCAGCCGTGTAGGTCTTGATATTGAAAATGGTGCCGATGTCCCGGATGGTATAATCCCTGGTCTTTACGGTGAATACCCGTTTTTTGTCTGTCGTGACCTCAAAATACCCTTCCCCCTCCAGGAAGACGGTCCGGTTATCGACGCCAAAACCTTTGCTGAGCTGCAGCACGCTGCCGGAGTTCAGCCATACGGTGGTGCCGTCCTTTAATAGCAGTTTTTTCTTACCCGCCACCGGAACATAGATGCTCTGGCTAAAGGCCGGATTTTCGGTTTTGCCCCCGCGGTAGAGCCGGTAAGCGGTCAGGCTGATAATTAGGAGGGCCGCTGCTGCCGACGCTGCGACGAGCAGGCGGATATAGCCCTTTTTGGGCCGGGCAGGCGCCGAAATCCCCAGCCTCTCGGACAGCTGACGGTAGGCTTCCTCCGGGTGCAGGGCCGCCGCGCTGCCCGCAAACAGGGCGGCATGCCAGGCTTCCTGCAGCTCCAGATAAAGCTGCTGGTGGGCCGGGTCTTCGCTGATCCATTGTTCGATCCCTGCTTTATGCTGGGGATCGATTTGACCGGTAATATAGTTGACAAGGTCAATTTTGATGTCTTCGCTCATAAGTTGGAATTAACTATTAGACAAACGGGGCTGTATTTACCCGTAAAGCAGGTCCGTTTTTATTTTTTTTGGGGTTTCTGGAACAAACAAATTCCGGCAGGCACAAAGCGCATTCAAAAGATGGCCAGGATGGTCATCAGATGGCCCAGGCTCCTTCGGATTTTATCCAGGGCAATGGACATTTGTTTTTCCACCGTTTTGGTGGATAGCTGGAGGATCTCTGCAATTTCCCGGTATTTGCGGTTTTCAAACCGGCTCATCCGGAAAATGACCTGGCACTTTTCCGGCAGGCTTTCAATGGCCCGGCTGATCTTTTCTGCCAGGGCCTTTTCATCGAATACCTGGTCGGGCATATCGGCCGGACTGAACTCCGCCTTGGTTTGCAGCAGGTGCCGTTTATAGGAAGTAATGACTTTATCCCGCCGGATCTGGTTGATGCATTTGTTGTGGACCATCGAAAAAAGGTAGGCCGTTACCGAACTGGTAAACACAATCCGCTCCCTTTTTTCCCAGATATCGGCGAATGTATCCGATACGATCTCTTCTGCCAGCGTGGTATTGCCCAAGAGTTTGGTGGCATAAAAGCAGAGCCGGGGATACCTGGATGTAAACAGCCATTCAAACACCAGGCTGTCGCCAGAACGCAATCGTTCCAGGATCATCTGTTCATCCATTGAAAAATGGGCTGGCCGGCATAGTTGGGAATGGCTAGACCAGTGAAGATAAGTTTTATTAAAATATATAATTATGATTTTTAATACTCAATCGCTTGTATTTTATCCTGTTTCTTTAGATCTCAAAACAGCCGCCCGCCCTTTTTTTCCTCCAGCATATAACTGGAAAAAAAGGACGGGGGACTGTAACGGAGCGGTGGAAAAGCCTTTGGCTGACAGCGGTATTTGCAGACTTTTATGCTGAATACCGCATCCTGCCGGTAGCTGCCGCCTGCAGGAGGCTGGCGGCGGTGCAAACCCAACCCGGGATGCCTTAAAAGCCGGGGGCCCTAAAAAGTTGCCCCGAAGGAAAGGTAGAGACTCCTGCCCAGGGCGGGAATGATGCCCGGTCCGGGGTATTCATCGGTCCTTTTGGTAAAATATCTTTTATTCCCCAGGTTATTGACGCCCGCCTTGAGCTGGAAATGGGAAGGGAGCCTGCAGGTGGCGGACCAATCCATGACGGTATAGCCGGGGATGCGTCCTGCCACAGGGTCGCTGCTTAAGGGGATATTGCTCGCGTCCCCATAGCTTTCAGCGGTATGGCTGATGACAAAGGTGGTGGAAAGGATGCTCCGGCAATAGGTGAGCCCGAAGCGGTTGATGGTGCGGGGAGCATATTCCACGCGGTTGCCCTTAAAGGGGCCGGACAGATAGCGGGCATCTATATAGGCAAAGGAGTTAAAGAAGCTTATTTTTCCAATCAGTTTTTCATCGAAGAGCAGCGATGGACGGCATTCTATATAGGTTTCCAGGCCACTGCTGGCTGATGAAGCGATATTGGTCCGGTAGGTATAGGGGTTACCCGAAGGGTCGGTGCGTTGTTCAATGCCTATGCGGTTATTATAGGCCAGGTAAAAGACATCCGCATCGAAATTGAGGTACTTTCCAAAACTGCCCCTCCATCCCAGGTCCGCGTTATACCCGCTGGCATCCCGGAGGCCGGGGTCGATCCGGGAGCTGCTGCCAAAACGGGTCAGCTGGTCATAGGTGGCCGGGGAGTAGGCCTGGGAAATATTGCCGTAGATACTGGTCGACCGGGTGGTCCGGAACTGGGCTCCCAGGCCAAACAGGGGGATATACCGGTTGCGGGACAGATCGGAATTGACCTGGCCGTTATCGGTGATATAGCCTTTCACGATGGAATGCAGGTATTCAAAACGCAGACCGGGGGTAACCGACAGCCTGCCTGAAAGGCGAAATATGTTTTCTGCAAACGGGGCGAGGTTAACGGTGCCAAAATGAAGGGCATATTCATAGCGGGGATCCAGCAGGGCCAGGTTGAAATCGCTGCCTGTAGTCCCTTCGCCGCCACCCAGCCTGCCAAAGCCGCCCGAAAAGGCCCGGACTCCGGCAGCCAGGGTATGGCGCATGTGGAAAAGGCTGTATTGGGTGAGCAGCCGCGCCTCCAGGGTGAGGCTGTTCATGGTTTCCCGCTGCACTTCCCGGTTGACATACTGCAGGGTGGCCGTACTGATGCTGTCCGGCGTGGCGGGACCGCCGTCCTCATTTTTCCAGACCAGGTTCCTGGCGCTGAAAACGTAAGCGAGGCTGAGTTGCAGGCTGGTGGAAGGGGAAATGGTGTACACCGATTTGGCGGCCAGGATATTCCAGGGACTTTCCAGCCAGTTTCGGGCACGGTAGGAGGTATCCGGGTTGGCTTCAAACTGGGCATCATTGAATCCGCCCGGCATGTGGATCCGGTTGCGCATCAGGGTATATTCCAGGCTGAGCGTCAGGCGCCCGGAGGGCTGCCAGGAAATTTTGCCGAATCCGCTCAGTTGGCGGTAGTCGCTATTGGGTCGCTGCCCCTGGCTGGCCTGGTACTGCAAAAAACCGTAATAATTGAAGCGGCCCAGCTGTCCGCCCATGGCGTGGAAGGAGTTGACAAAGCCAAAGCTGCCTCCGGTCTGTTCCATATTGTATTCAAATTTCCGGGAGGGGTTCCCGCTTTTAAGGACATAGTTGATCACCCCGCCAAACTGCGGGCCGAACTGCAGGGAGGATTCCCCGCGCGTCACTTCAATGCGCTCCACCGCCTGCAGGGGTGACAGGTAATAGGATTCTGCATAGCCGTAAATGTCGGCTGCCAGGTTATAGCCGTTCTGCCGGGTATTGGTTTCAATGGACTGGCTTGGGTTTAGCCCCCGCAGGCCAATGCCGTTGGAGGGAAAGCCGCTGCCCTGGGTTTCCGAATAATTGGAACCCGGGATCCTTCCCAGCACCTGCCTGGGGTTGTTTTGGGCCGTGTTGGCATCCAGGCTGTCCAGCAGCAGGACTTCGGTTTTCTTTCCGGAATAAATGACCCCTTCGTGAATTTCATCGAGCCGGCCCATCCCGCTGATGGTCCTCACGCCATTGACCGTGATGGCGGCCATCGTATGGGCCCGCATGGATAGCACGATGGCAAGGGTGTTTGGCTGCCCGGAGAGGATATCCAGTTCCCTGTGAATGGTTTCATAGCCGATGCAGCTGCATTCCAGCGTCCACTTCCCGGGAGAAAGCCGGTTGAAATAAAAATACCCGGACTGGTTGGAGGAGGTGCTCAGGTTTTTTTCCACCAGGCGAAGGGTAGCCCCGTCCACCGGGTTGCCGGCTGAATCGGTCACACTGCCTTTCAGCCGGCAGGTTTGTGCCGGGGAGAGATTCCACAAAAGGCAGAGCGATAGGGCAAAAAAGGCGGGGATACGGAAAGGCTTGTTCAGGTGCATAAATAGGTTTTGTATGGTTTGACGGGCAAAGGAATTCAAACCGGGGGGGATACGGTTACTCAATCAGGAATTCGGTTTATGCAATCGGGAATTTGCATCCGGGAGACTGTTTTTTGGGAAAGGCCGAAGGTCTTCGGATCAGCGTCCGGCCGGCCTTAACAGGCAATATTTTGGAGCGAATCCCGTTACCTTATGTGCTTTCAATAAAATAACTAGGGATTCTAATAGTAATCACCTATTTATTTAAGGAAGTTTATTGAGAAGTGCCAATATCCAAAGGAACGATAACATGCATTCTTTGTACCCGAACGGAAAAAAAATCATTGCTTTTTGTATGCTCATGGCCTGCATGGCCTTTGGGTTTTCCCAGAATAATTATTATCCGGGTGGATTGGGCAATACCAACCTGAAACTCTGGCTGACGGCCGCAGATCCCACCACGATCCTGAATGCAGCCGGCACCCAGGCCGCCAACAACGCAGCCATCGCAAAATGGGTCGATAAAAGCGGGAACCTCAAATCAGCCGTTCAGGGCACGGCAGCGGCCAGGCCCGTTAATAAAACCAACCAGCTCAACGGAAGGGCGGGGGTGGTGTTCACCAGCGCCACGCCTACCCAGTACATGACCGGTGCCTCCACCACCTTCCAGACCATGGTGGCCGTGCGAATTATGCTGGGGACCCCTTCTGCCGCCGTGGGCGGAAGTACCAATACCGATTTTAGCATACGCGGCGGCGGAAACGGAACCAGCTATGGGGACGGGACCCCCTTTAATGCCAATGACTGGCCCACCGGAACGGCAGGTCCCAACCAGTGGCTCAACGGCACCCTGTCATCGGCGGGCAGCAGTACCTACCATATTTTGGTCTCGGCCGCCAACGCCCCGGTCACCCATACGTATTCCCTGTCGACCACCTTTAAAGGGACGGATGCTTTTGCCAGGGGAATGTATGGAGGAGATGCGGTCTATGAAATCCTGGGTTATAACAACACCCTCAACAATACCCAGCGGATCATACTGGAAAACTACGAGGCCAGCGGATGGGGCCTTACTGGCAAACTGCCTTCCTCGGGCTATTCGGTTTTCACCCCGCCTACGGCATCAACCTATAACAGGAACCTCGTGGGCATCGGCAAAATCAGCGCCCTGGACTATTTTCTGGCCAATCCCTCCGCAGCTGCCAATGGATCCACCGACGGACTGGGTTTTAGCAGCGCTACGGGAACCCATGATTTTTTGTACCTGCCCGGATTCATCATGGCGGCCCATAACGGGCAGGCCAACACGACGATCCTAAACGCCAATATTGCCGGAATCAGCGGAAGCACCAATATCTGGAACCGTTCCTGGTATATCCAAAAATTCAACGGGCTGGCCACCGGCAATGTGACCCTGAATTTCAGTCAGCTCGATTATGACGGCACTTCCCCCGACGGCAGCTTTTCCTATGGCATCCTCTACAATGCCACCGATGGCACTTTTTCCTCCGGGACCAACCTGGTGGTTTCTTCCATATCCACTTCGGTGGGAACCAATACGGTCACTTTTGTGGTCAATGCCACCAACCTGCCCACCGGATATTATACCCTGGTCTGGAGCGAGTTTGGCCCGCTGCCCATCCTGCTGAGCCGCTTTGAGGCCACAAAAGCCGGTACGGCAGGCCGGTTGGACTGGACCCTTTCTGAGAATCTACATGGAGATCATTTCGATATACAGCGCGCCGGGGGCGACTCTGCCTTTTCCACCATTGGCACCCTTCCGGTTTCCCCCGGCCAGGCCGGCGGTCAGCAATACCACTTTACCGATGAACATCCCCTGGCTGGCATCAATGAATACAGGTTAAAGCTCGTGGACATAGACGGAAGATTCAGCTATTCACCGGTTCGCGCCTTAAGTTTCGGGCAAAGCGCCCTCCTGTCCCTGCAGGTATACCCCAATCCGGTGGATGGTGAGTTGCAAATCAGTTCTGCCTCCCCGCTGGGAAATGTGTCCATTCAGATCACCGATGAAACAGGCCGGCTGGTATTAGCCCGGCAGGTCAATATGCTCAAATGGCTTACCCTGCCCGTATCGGAACTAAGCCGGGGCATCTATTTTATCCGCTTCATGACCGGTTCGGCTTCCTATACACAGAAAATCATCAAAAAATAAGGCTGTTTGTTGTCAAAGGATCCGCTTAGTAGTCGCCGGGTGCCTGCCCCTGGCAAATGACCTTCCCCGCCAGGGAAACCAAAGCGCTGGGACTGGTCCCGGATAATTCTTTTTTTTATCGCCCGACGGGGGGACGAGGCCCCTGACCGCTATAGTGGCTTTCCCATTAGCCCACATTGTCCCCGGAGGAAAACGGGGGCCTTCGATACCGCTTACCCATCACCGTTAAATAATGGAGATACCCCTTTTTTTTATACTTTCTTTTATTTAAATCCTTCCTGAAACGTCCTACGACCAGAAAGCTGCCCTTACAGGGGTTGGTTCGTACCCTATTCAGGGATGGCTGCCGGACCTTGGGCCGGTACCCCGCCCGGTTGCTCCCAAAATGCAGGGATAATGCCAGGATTCCTTCCCAAAAGCCTCATTTATTCCCGTATTTGGAATGAAATACGGAATGTCAAATTCGTAAGTATTTGATATTTAATTATTTAGATCATTGGCAGCAAATTGGATTAACACCAAGTCTAAATCGTACTCACATGAAAAAGTTCAACCCAAGAACAACCTGGGCGAAAACAGCCCTGTTTTTATTCCTGTTTTTTTGTACAACCCGTTCCTTTTCCCAGGGAATGGTCTTTCAAAACCCTTCGCTCTATGCAGGTGTGGCCGGAAAAGACGGAGCCGTCTACCGGTTTGCCGGTGTAAAGACCAATGTGGATGCCTTGCTGACCATCAACAAAAGATCGTCCAGCCAGGTGACCCTTGATTCGGTCGATATGACCAGTACCGGATATGGAAAGGCCTTCCAGCCCATGGTCACTTACACCAATTCCAAATTAAACGGAACGGTCAGCTGGTGGATGGAATTCAACATCAGCTTTGTCAATTCCAGCACCCTGGCTCCCCTGGTCGTTGACAGCCTGGCGGCTACCGCCCTGGATATCGACGGGGATGACCATACCCTGTCGGAACAATTTACGGCCCTGGGCTCGGGATCCTACGTGGTGAACAATCCCACCAGCCTGACAGCCGCTTCGGTAACCGATACCATCGGGGCTGCGGGATCGGCCGGAACCATTACCACCGGCGTGCGCTTTACCGCCTCCACGACAAACCTCAACGGGATTGATACATCCACCAAAAACGCCATGGTTACCATAAAATATAAAAGCGTCAGCGGGATCACTTTCCGCTACGGTGGCCAGATGACGGGAACGGGTGGCGCTGTCACGGCGAGCCGTATGAACTCCCTCTGGTTCCAGTCGTTTACCTATAATGCACCCGTGCTGAATTCCCTGCCCGTTTACCTGGCGAGCTTTACCGCTGAGCTGAAAGGCACCACGGCGGTCACCCTGAACTGGGCAACCACCTGGCAGAAAAATGCCAGTCATTTTGTAATCCAGCGGGCCACGGACGCAAAATCCTTTGATGACGCGGGGGTGGTTTTCACCGACGGCAGCACCGGGATTGAGCAGCATTACACCTTCAACGACAACCTCAACTTTTCCAACGATGGACTTATATATTACCGGCTCAAAATTGTGGATATGGATGGCAAATACGGCTATTCGGAAGTGGTCGTGGTGCGAACCAATCCGCAGACCGAACAGTCAGACATCCTGGCCTTCCCCAATCCGGCCTATTCACAGGTGCACATCACCATTCCTTCGGGATGGGAAAATAAAGAAATAGCCTACAGCTTCTATAATATGCACGGATCCCTGGTCAAACAGCATGTCTCCAGCAGCGCGGGACAGACGGAAACCTTCAATATTGCCGGGTTGCCTTCCGGCCTCTATATCGTCAAAGTGGCCAATGGCAATCAGGTAGCCACCAAGAAGATATTAAAAGTACTTTAATAACGCTTTAGTTTTTAAAGGGTACGATCAACAACCGCCGGGCTTTTCCAAGCCTGGCTTTTTTTGTTACCCCCGCCTTGCAAAGCCCTTTACTGCCCATACCCCCGGGAATTTCCGCGAAGGATATTCCAAAAACCCCGGTTCCCGGACGGCTTGCGGCCCGACTCAATGCAGGAGGGGGGAAATCTTCAAATTGGTCACAGAATCCGGCCATAGATTGGGGGCCTAAATGAATCGTTATGAAAAACACCCTGATTGTTTGTATGATGTTTGCCGGTTTTGGACAGGCTGCCCAGGCCCAACAAAAAGCCGTTGTTCCCCCGCCTGCGGTAAAGGCGGCCTTCCTGGAGAAATACCCTGCCTCCAAAGGGGTTAGCTGGGAAATGGAAAAAGGAAATTATGAGGCCAACTGGGGAGGCAAGTCCGGAGAGGACAATTCGGCTACCTTCAAACCCTCCGGCGCCTTCGTTGAAATCGTTCGGGCCATGCCCGTTGCGGAGCTGCCGGCCAGCGTCGCCCCCTATGTCAAAGCCCATTTCCACGGGGCCCGTATCCTGGAGGCAGGCAAGGTCACAGATGCCGCGGGCATGCAGTCCTATGAGGTGGAGATCAAGGGAAAAGACCTGATTTTCAGCCTGGACGGAAAATACATGGGTAAAGATTAACCTAGCGCGGAAGTTATTTCCCTTACGCCGGAAAAATCGCCTGCGGGCCCACCTCCTTTCCAGGGGGGTGGGCTTTTTGTTATCGGTACGTCCCGGCGGGCAGGTAGGGGGCCTAGACCTCTTTTGACTGGTTTATTTTTATGCGGTAGGCGATGAGCTCAGCCAGGAGCTTTTGGGGCAGGGGCTGGTCCAGCGGCAGCTGCAGGGTGCCCTTGGAAACCCTGTAGCCGATGAGCTTTTTTGAAAAGGCCTCCAGGGTGGCTGCCGTCGGGTAAATGCCGATGTGGTTTTTGAATCCGGCGTACCACAGCAGCATGCCCTTCCAGCGGAAGGCGGGTATCTGGTAGCTGATCAGCTCTTCTGCCTGGGGAGCCATTTTTTGTACCAGCTTCCGTATTTGTTCCAGGTATATTCTGGCTGTTTCCGGTTGGGCGGCCAGGTATTCATCCACCGTGGCAAATGCTTTTCTTTTGAGGGTGGCCATAAGGGGTTATTTTGGTCTGGGCATAGCGGCATGATCCATATACAGCACATTCCAGCGGTGGCCGTCGGGATCGGCAAAACCGCAACCGTACATCCATCCCTCCTTGTCCCCCGGCTTGGCAAAAAGGCGGCCGCCGGCCTCCTGGGCCAAAGAGGCCATCTGGTCCACTTCCTGCCTAGATTCCGCATCGATGGAAATGAGTATTTCAGCGACCTGTGCTGCCTCCGAGAGGGGGCTACCGGAGAACTGCCGGAACTGCGGCTCGCTAAAAAGCATGATCACAAAGGATTTGTTTCCCACCAGAAGGCAGGCTGCGTCTGCGGTTTGTGGAAAGCGGGCGTTGAGCTGGAATCCCAGGTGCCGGAAAAAGGCAACGGACCTGTCCACATCCTTAACAGGCAGGTTGAGCCAGATATCTTTTGTCATAGGAAAACTATTTATTTGGTTATAACCAAAGCTATGCCCAAAATCCGGAATAGGAAAAGTAATCGGAAACAAAAAGGCCCCCCTAACTTTCGTACGGGAGGCCTTTGACTCTATAGCGTGAATAAACGACTGATGGATCAGGCCAGGCTCATCGACAGTTCCCTGGTCAGTATTTTGGACAGGTCATGGATCCTTTTTAGGTTCTCCACATGCCAGTACTTCACTTCGTTGTTGAAAATGCCTCCCAGCAGCGGTCCCATGATATAGAGGTTGGGGCTGGCCTCCAGCTTAGCGGAGACATCGAAACCCCGGTTGGTTTTACCAACCCGGCATAGTTTTTTGGCAACCAGGTTGCTTATCAGCGGAGAAGAGGATTCCTGCAGGTCCTCAAAGCCGCCGCAGTTGACGACGATGGGAAAGGACAGCGGATGGGTCACCGTTCCTGATTCTCCGGCCGGGGTATATTCCAGCAGCACTTCCTGTTTGCGCACCGGAGACTGCCTCAGCTGAAGGAACCTGCCTTTCAGCAGCTCCATTTGCCCCTCGTTGAGGAGGGTCTGGGCGGCATCACGGTACTGGGCACCCGCCCGGCGGATGAGTTTGGTAAAGCGGTTTCCAAAGCGGCCATAAAACTCTTTTTCCTGTTCAAAGGAAAGTTTTTTCAGCAATTCCACGACCAGGTCACTGAGCTGGTAATACATGTCCCCGATATGTACCCCCTTTTCAAAGGCGATGTCCAGGTCTTTTTGGATGGTGTGGAACAGGTCAGCGGCATTATAACCCGATGCGCTTTTGAGCCCTTCGAGGTGCTCAAACAAATAATCAGGATGGCTGTTTTCGGTGATGCGGTGGGGAAGCATGCCGCTGGTGGAAATGACAACCACCTTATGTATTTGTTTTTTCAGCGTGCTCCTGGTCTGGATCAGGTAAAGCAGTTCCAGGGAGCTGGCATTGGAGCCCAGGATAAGGATATTCCGGCTGGCCGGCTCGGGCGTATTTTTCAGGGCCGTCTCGATACTGGCAATATGATCCTCCAAAGAGGGGTAATAGGTATCGTTGATATACAGGTAGTCAGGCTGGTGGAAGAGGTCGGAGCCCTCCGGCGGGGGTACAGCCCTGTTCAGGCCGCTGCCGATGGAGAGCACCACTTTGCCGGCCACAATGGAATTTTTCTTCTGGTCCCTGTCCTCCAGACTGATCTCATAGGCCCCTTGTGCAGTAGGGGTGATATCGGTTGCATGGGCATGGATCAAATGAACCCTGGCGATGCCTTTTTGCTCAGCCCGGGTGATGGCATCCTGTATTCGGCCGGTCAGATAGAGACCATACAGAAAACGGGGAATGTAGATCGCATCCCAGTTGTCCTGCTCCATATAGGATTTGTTGTGTTCAATCCACTGCAGGGCCGTCTCACCGCCTGCTTTTGTCATGGCATCCATCCATAGGTCGCGGGATTCTTTGAGCCAGTGCATGAAACTTTCCTTTTCGTCGGGATGGATGAATTCCCCGAGGGTGGTAATGATCAGTGAATTGACCGAAGAGCGTTTCCCGTAGGCAATGCCCTTCCAGAATTCCCCTTCTTTTTCTATGACGGCGACCTCCAGGGGGCCGGCCACCCGGGGGGCGGATTCGAGTTTTTCAATGAATTGTAACAGGGTTTGGGCGCAGGATATTCCGCTGCCCAGAAATGCAAGGTCATAACGCATGGGGTGAGGTTTAATAAGGTAAAGAAATTAGGGTTTAATATGTATGATAAGCTCGGGTGAAACCTTCATACCGGATACAGACCATCGTCAGTTTGAACAGGTTTGAATATTTCGGACGCTAAACTAGTCGCGGTCTCCAGCTTTTCTGCTGATGTCAGCCATGGAAGGGTATGATTTTAATCAGGCAGCCCGGGTTTATAAACAGCGCTGCCGGTATTTTCTTCCCGCTTGCCCTACAGCGGTCATATGGTAGGATATTTATCCGGGATCCTTCCGTTTGCTGGCCCCTTTCCTGGATTTTGGGCGGAGGGCATGATTGAAGTATGAGTTTATTTTATATTTATTCATAGTTTTCTTATCTTTTAACCGGCTTTCAGTATAATCAGCACACCGAAGCGTTTAAGGATTCCCATCATAACCAACCAACATGCAAGAACCTGTTCAGTCCGCCGCCAAGAGGATCGATTCCATTGATATACTGCGTGGCCTGGCCATGGTGGTCATGGCACTGGATCACGTTCGGGACTATTTTCATGCGGCGGCCATTTCGGGCGATCCGCTGGACCTCGCTACCACCACACCCCTGTTATTCATGACCCGGTGGGTCACCCATTTTTGCGCACCGCTCTTTGTTTTCCTCTCCGGGACTTCCATCTACCTGCAGGGCCTGCGCAAAAGCAAAGGGGAACTCAGCGCTTTTTTATTCAAGCGCGGTCTCTGGCTGATCCTGATGGAAATGGCTGTAATCACCTTAGGCTGGACCTTCAATCCGGGCTATTCCTATTTCATATTGCAGGTGATCTGGGTCATCGGGTGGTCGATGATTCTGCTCAGCCTGGTGATCCGCCTGCCTTTCGGGCTGATACTGGCCCTGGGGCTGCTGCTGGTATTTGGCCATAACCTGCTGGATATTCCCGAATCCGCCCCCGGTTTCAAGCCAGGGCTCCTCTGGGATTTCCTGCATAAGGGCCATTTTTCCTTTTATACCCTCCTTCCCGGCCATACCGTGGTTATCCTCTATCCCTTGCTGCCCTGGCCCGGGGTGATGATGCTGGGCTACTGCCTGGGATATTATTTCTCCCCCCGGTTTTCGGTTGCCTTGCGAAGCAAAAGGCTTCTTTGGCTGGGAACAGGCCTGCTGCTGTTTTTTACCCTGCTGCGTTTCACCAATACCTACGGGGATCCGGTTGGCTGGAGTACCCAGAAAAATGCGCTGTTTACCCTGCTTTCCTTTATCAACGTCTATAAATACCCGCCTTCCCTGCTTTACCTCTGCCTGACCATCGGGACGGGCCTGCTGCTGCTGGTATTATTCGAACGGGTCCGGGGCAGGATCCCTTCCATGCTGCGGGTTTTCGGGCGGGTCGCCTTCTTTTATTACATTCTTCATCTTTACCTGATACACCTGCTGGAAGCGATCTCATTTTTTATGAGGGGCCATAGCTTTGGCAGCGGCCCGTCGGGCGGCAGGGAATTCCTGTTTTATTTTGTGATTCCGGCGGAAGGCTATGGCCTGCGGGTAGTATACCTGGTCTGGATCGCGGTGGTGCTGGCCCTCTATCCGCTCTGTAAATGGTATGACGCCTATAAATCTTCGCACCGCCATAAGTGGTGGCTCAGCTATCTATAGCCTGTTGCAAGGGCGATTGGATAACTTTCCCAGCTGAGTGGCAAACTCCTTGGGTCCTGCTAGCGGGCATGCCTAAGGGCAGCGGGCCTTATTTTTTGGGCGCCTTTTTTTTGACAGAGGCAGCGGCCAGGCGGGCCTGCTGGTAAATGGCTGCCATATCCACGGCAGCGCAATCCTGAATCAACTGTCGCACGATCTCCAGGGGCATGTCCTGCTCCTTATTAAAATTGATACAGCCTTTCTGGAAGCTGGCCTGCGTGAGCAGTTTCCGGTATTTTTCATGCAGGGGGGCGCTGCCGTAGATGGGCATCAGGTGCAGGGACATATGTGCTGCGTTACTGGCCAGCCCATACTTAAAAACAGATCCACAGTGATAGAGGATCATCACTTTTCCCATCATTTTACCCAGGGAAGCCTGGACCTTGCTGTCATCCCGCAGGATGATCTGGTGGATGGCGCTCAGCAGCGCCTTCCTGTCTTCGGGGAGATTGCCCAAAAAATCCGCGATATCTGATTGGGTCATTGCAATGGAGTTGATATGATGGACCGGTCAATTCTGGGGGAATTTGAAAATTCCCCCAGGAAATTTACAGGTATGAATGTAGCCCATTTGCCCGGTTTATGCACCCTGGAAGCGGCCTATTTTTTTTTCAACAACAGGACCCCGGTTTTTTTGACAGGCAGGCCCGATGACACATCCATCCCGGGATCTGAGGGGTAGCGCAGATTATATAATTATTAATTATTCCAGTCCGGAAATAATGCCCCGGATGATGCTACCGCCCGGCCTTTACAGTCCTGTGGTGGCTGCCGGCCAGATACCGGGCGCATGCCGCCCTGTTTCCAGAAAGTATAAGGGCATCCCTTTGGCTTTTATTAACGAAAGGGAACAGACGAATGATTTATTTTCGGTGCCGGCCGGGACCTGCACCCATGGCGGATCAACAAAAAGACCTTACCATGAAACTACTGGTGATTGAAGATGAAAGGGATTTATCGCAGAGCATCTGCGCTTACCTGAAAAACGACCATTTTGTCTGCGAGGCAGCCTACGATTATTATGATGCCATGGATAAGGTGCTCGAAAATGATTACGCCTGCATCCTGCTGGATATCACCCTTCCCATGGGCAACGGGCTGCAGCTGCTGATGAAACTCAAAAACCTGGGCAAGGCGGACGGCGTGCTGATCATATCTGCCAAAGACTCCCTCCATGACAAGGTGCAGGGCCTGAACCTGGGGGCCGATGATTACCTGACCAAGCCCTTTCACATGCCCGAGCTCTCGGCCCGGGTGGCAGCCATCATCCGGCGTAAATCCTTTGAAGGACAAAACCGCATCCTGACCGATGACCTGGTGATCCACCTGCAGGATAAGGTGGTCAAAAGCAAAGGTGTTGCCGTTGAGCTGACCAGAAAGGAGTATGAATTGCTGGTCTATTTCAGCGCCAACAAAAACAAAGTAGTCACCAAGGAAGCCATCGTGGAGCATCTCTGGGGAGACCACATCGATATGGCAGACAACTACGATTTTATTTATACCCATATCAAGAACCTCCGCCGAAAGCTGGTGCAGGCCGGGTGCCGGGATTATATCAAAGCCGTCTACGGGATGGGATACCGCTTTGAGGTGGAAATCGCAGAAAAGGGGAGCGGAAAATGAAACTGCTCACCCAATATTCCTGGATCAACCTGTTGGTGATGATTATGATCTTCATGCTGTCCTGCGCCGTACTCTACCAGCTTACCCACTACATCCTGATCCGGGAAATGGACGCGGATCTTTCGGGCATTGAAAAAAAAGTCAGCAGCTATGCCGCCCGCTATCAGGCCCTGCCTGCCGGATATCCCCTGGATGAGGAAAAGATCAGTTTTGAGCCCACCGGTTCCCTTCAGGCGGCCCGGAGCCTTGCCCTGGTCCAGTTGTTCAGTGAAAGGGAGGGGAAGATGCATAATTTCCGCCAACTGGTCTTTCCCCTGCAGGTCTCCGGGGAGTGGTACCGGGTAAGGGTGGCCAAACCCGTGGAGGGTATGCACCACCTGAGCCGCGCCCTGATTGCCGTATCGGTGGTGACCATCCTGGTGACGATCCTGATTTCCCTGTGGCTCCACCGGCTGCTGCTCAGAAAGCTCTGGAAGCCCTTTTATGCCTCCCTGGGGATCATGCGCTCCTTTCAGCTCGGGCGGACCAATGACCTGCATTTCCCGGCTACCAACATTGCTGAATTCTCCTTCATGAATGAAAGCCTGCTGATGGCTACCCGCAAGGCCGAACAGGATTACCTGCTGCTGAAAGAATTCACCGAGAACGCTTCCCACGAGATACAGACGCCCCTGTCGGTCATCCGCTCCAAACTCGATATGCTGATCCAGGATAAAGAGCTCTCCGAAAAGCAAAGTGAACTGGCCAAAGCGGCCTATGCGGCCATCAAGCGGCTTTCCCGGCTCAACCAGTCGCTGCTGCTGCTGGCCAAAATTGAAAACCAGCAGTTCAATAACAGCCGGCGGATCAGCCTGCCGGAGAAAATCACCGAAAAAATCCAGCAGTTTCACGAACTCTGGCTGAGCCGCGACATTACGGTGACCACCCGCCTGCAGGAAAGCTACCTGTGCATCAACCCCGAACTGCTGGATATCCTGCTCAATAACCTGTTCAGCAATGCCTCCAACCACAATATCCCCTCCGGCCTGATATCCATTGAACTATCCCCCAACTCCCTGAAGGTGGCCAATACCGGTTCCCGCCATGCCCTGGACGGTCAGCGGCTGTTCTCCCGCTTTTACAAGGAATCGGTGAACTCCAACCACAACGGGCTGGGCCTGTCCATCATCAAACAGATTTCCAAAGTCTCTTCCATGCAGGCCAGCTACCAGTTCAGCGGCAACCAGCATGCCTTCCTGATCTCCTGGTAGACCAATTCTGATTTTTTTCTGAAGTTATTATTACCAATCAATTAAGATACTGTCATCATTGGGTTAATTGGTCGCAGTCGGCCCTGAAGCTGCCGGGGATGGCTCTAATATTGCAACCTCAATCAAAGACTAACTGTAAAAGATGATGCGTTTATCTATATCCGGAAGGGCCTTTTTCATAGTGGTACTGACCATGGTTTTGTGCAATGCGGCAAAGGCCGGAGAAATCAGGGGCCATGTATATGATTACAGCAACCGGGAGCAGCTGGTGGGTGCGGCCATCACCTTAAGCCCTTCGGGAAAAAAAGCGGCCACCACCCTGGACGGAGGTTTTTCTTTTCGGAACCTGCCTGGTGGCAGCTACCACCTGACCATTACCTATGTAGGCTATCAAAGCCTGGATACCACCCTGGTCCTGGCTGGCAGCGGCACCACCTCCTTTAATGTCTACCTGGTCCCGGCTTCTTCGAGCCTGGCGGCCGTTACGGTCTCCTCTGCCCGCGGGGGCGGCACGGACGAATTCGCCAAAAGAAAGGAACAGTTTGCCAATAATATCGTCAACATCGTCTCGGCTACCTCGATTTCCATCTCCCCGGACATCACGGTGGCCAATGTCATGCAGCGGGTATCGGGTGTTTCCATCGAACGCAGCTCCTCCGGCGACGGCCAGCATGCCATCATCCGGGGTATGGATAAAAGATACAATACGACACTGGTCAACGGCGTAAAGATACCCAGCCCCGATAACCGCAACCGCTACGTGCCGCTGGACATATTCCCGGCAGAACTGCTGGAAAGGGTGGAAGTGATCAAATCGCTGACCCCGGACATGGAAGCAGATGCCGCGGGCGGGGTGATCAACCTGGTGATGAAAAATGCGCCGGAGCGGTTCAAACTGGAAGGGAATGTGGGAACAGGCTACAGCCAGCTTTTTTTAAACCGCGATTTTTATTCCTTTTCCAAGTCCACGGTGTCCCTGAAATCTCCCGCAGAGATCCTCGGCCCGGGTGTTTTTGCCCCCCTTTCAGCCTTCCCTTACAATAACCTGGTCGCCACGGCGGCCAAACCGCCGGTCAATAAGAATGTCAGCCTGACCCTGGGAGACCGGTTCTTGAAAAACAAACTGGGTGTCATTTTCTCGGGCAGCTACCAGAACGCTTACCGCGGCAGCAATTCCAACGTGCTGCTGCAAAGCCAGACGGTACCCGCCGCTCCCAACAATACGACGGCCCAGCAGCCCGCGTTTTCGGATGTCTATGCCCGTCAGTATAATTCCCGGATCGACCGCTCCGGGTTGGAAACCAAAGTGGATTACAATTTCAACCCCGACAATTCCATCAGTTTGTTTGCCACCTACCTGCAGCTCAATGAAAGAAGAACGCGGCTGACCAGCGACTCGCTGCTGGGCGGCTACCGCACCATCAATAATTATATAGGTTCCTACGCCATCTATAACCTGACGGAAACCCGCAATGACCTGCAAAATATCAGTAATATCACCCTGCAGGGGCGCAACAAATTCTCCGCAGGCCTCACGGGAGACTGGTCCCTGGTGGCCTCCGAGGCCAAAAGAGAGATACCCGATATCGCCGAATTTGCCACCGGTCAGCCGGTCAACCCCAATACCAGCAACGGTACTTTTACCATCGGCGCTCCGCAGACCGAAAACCAGTCCCGGGACTGGATACACAATACCGACAAGGACCTGGCGGGATATCTTAATGTCCATAGCAAACAATCCATCGCAGGCCGTAAGGCCCTGTTCAGCGCTGGCGGCATGTACCGCCATAAGGAAAGGGATAACTATGCCAATTCCTACCACCTGACCCCGGTCAGTGACCCGGATTCGGTCTACCAGCAGTTCGTGTCCATACCCGCCTCCCGGTTTACGTTCATTCCCTCCAATGCGGCCCTGGGCAACGCGGCGCAGAATCCGGGCATCTACCATGCCTATGAAAATGTGACGGCGGGCTATGTGCAGGGAAAATACCAGGTTTCCCCCAGCCTGGAATTGCTTGGCGGACTGCGGGTGGAAAATACGCACCAAAACTACCTGTCCTCCCTCAATCCGGCCCTGCCCGGGAAGTCGGCAGATATCCACTACCTGGATGTTTTACCCAGCCTGCAGGGAAAATATTCATTTACTGACCGCCGGGCCCTGCGCTTCTCTTATTTCAGGTCCATATTCCGTCCGGCCTTTGCCGACCTGATCCCCTTCCCGGACAAAAGCGGATCCAATGACTCCTACCTGACGGAAGGAAATCCCTATATCAAGCACACCGTCATCGATAATTTTGACCTGCGCTATGAAATGTTCCCCAAAGGACTGGACCAGTTCATGCTGGGCACTTTTTATAAGATCATCAATAACCCCATCGAATACGCTTTTTCCAGTGGCAGCGGATCCTACAGCGCTACCCCGGTACTCTCCCCGCAAAACTTTGGGACCGCCCATAATTTCGGCATTGAAGTGGTCTTCCGCAAGTATTTTGGGGATTTCGGGGTCTCGGGCAATTACACCTTCACCCATTCTGTCATCAACGCCAGCAAACTCTATGTGTATTTGACCCCTTCGGGCTCGACGACCTATTCGACGGTGGCCGACCGCAGGCCGCTGCAGGGACAAAGTGAGCATATCGGCAATTTTTCGCTGCTCTATAAAAATCCGCGTAGTAAAATAGACGCCCAGCTGGCCTTAGTGTATACCGGTGCCCGGATCAATACCCTCTCCCAGTACAAAGGTTTTGACAACTGGGAAAAGGCTACCACCAACCTGGATTTTTCCGCCCAGAAGGAATTCGGCAGACACTATATTATTTACATAAAGGCCAACAACCTGCTCAACACCCCCTTTCAGCTGATCGTCAAGCAACATAACAATGCCTATAATACCGATACCAAGCTGCCTTTCCAGGAAAGCTCCGATTACCTGACGGTACAGTATGACAGGTTTTATGCTTCCTATTCCATCGGATTCAGATTTAAATTTTAAAAATAAACAGTTAAACAATGAAACAGATTAAGATGACCGTGTTTGCAATGATGCTGGCCGCAGCCTTTGCATCCTGTTCCAAAAGCAATTCCACCACTGTATCGCAGGCCCAGATACAGGTAGGTCAGCCGGTAAGCAACAGTGCCCCCCTGTCTGGTGCGATCAAAGGCACCATGAAGACAGGCCTTACATATATCATCACCGCTGATGTGACCATCAATGCCGGGGATACCCTGCTGATTCAAAAAGGGGTGACCGTACAGGTAAAAAACGGCTCGAATTTCTTTGTCAACGGGACCCTGGTCAGCCTCGGTACCAAAGACGCGCCGGTCACCATCACCGATCCTTCCAGGACCAAGACAACCGGACCTTCCACGGCCACCTCCGATTCGGCCTATGCCGGCGGATGGGGCGGTATCTGGTGCTCTCCCACCTGCCCCCTGCTGGTCATCAAATGGACGCATCTTGATTTTGCAGGTGCCGGTCTTCAGACCACTCCCTTTGCAGGCCCTTCCGTTGGGGATCAGTACGCGGTATATTTCGGCAATTACAGCGGGGTATTCATCCTGGAAGATTCATGGATCTATGGCACCCCCGATGATGCCATCCGTTTTTATGGCGGCAATATCAATATGATGCGCAATACCCTGGAAAAATGCGGTGGTACCGGCGGCGACGGCTTCAACGCCAAAGGCGGCACACAGGGCAATATGGCCTATAACCTGATCATCGGCGGGGCCACCAACGGCACCAAATCTGCCAACGACGGTTCTACCGGCCGGCAGTGTATGATCGCCATGTTCAACAATACCTATGTCAATGACGGTTTCCGCAACACCGGCACCTTCGGTGCCAGAAGCGGTTCCATTGAAGTGGAAAACCATTCCAGGGCACTGGCTTACAATAACCTGATCGTTGACTGTAAATTCGGCGTACGCATCGCCGGCGGAAATGATGTTACGGCAAAAGTTTACCTGGCCGACACCACCGGCCCGCACACCGGGGATCCGATTTCCCAGACTGCCTATGGCAACAACTTCTTTTATGTGGATGCCGTTAACCTGGCCAACCAGATCGTTCCAACCAATGTGGCCCAGGCTGTGGTGACCCATCCCCAGGCTTCCGATATTCCCAACATGGCGGCTTTCCTGGGCGCTTCCTATACCTTCGGCATGCAGTACGACGGCACTTCCCTGGTCGGACAGAACAACCCCCTGTTTGTAAACTATCCCCTGCCCAACACAGGTTACCAGACCCAGTGCTCGGTGGACGGATTTGATTTCCACCTGAAGTCAGGTTCTCCTGCCATCGGAAAAGGAACACAGGCCTTTGCTGCCATCAGCAATGTTCCGGTGGATCCCAATTTCGGCTCCAGCGGCATCACCGGCCCGGGTAAAGATATTGGCTGCTACCAGACCGACGGCAGCGGTAACCAGCATTGATTTAATACCATTAGACATTAACCTTATCCAACGCAATCTGGCAGCTGTAACCGGCGGTATTCACCGGCGGACAGCTGCCAGATTATTATATTCCATCCCCAACAACTGGCACTCTATGTGGCGATCCGGTCTAGTATGTTTATTGCTCGTCCAGCTGATGAACGGCTGTGGCAAAACCGGGGCGGTTCCCGGCCCGCCGGTCAATGCAGGGTCCGATTCAGCCCTGGTCATTGACCTAAAGCATACCCTTCCCACCCTGCTTAAAGAATCTTCGGGGCTTTGTTATACCGATGGACAGCTCTGGACTTTTGGGGACAGCGGCAATCCCAACGCCATTTATAAAATCGATTCGGCCACTGGAGCCATCCTGCAGACGGTGACCATCGCCAATTTCCCCAATGTGGACTGGGAGGACATCACGGCTGATTCCAGCTATATCTATGTGGGGGATTTCGGAAACAATTATGGCAACCGGACCGATCTGAGGATTCTTCGTATCAAAAAATCCGATATCGTGTCAGGGGAAGCTTTTGTGACCCTGCAGGCGGATGCCATTTCGTTTTCCTATGCGGACCAGACGGATTTTTCCGCCAATGAGAATACCAATTTTGACTGCGAAGCCCTGGCTGCCATCCAGGGAAGCCTGTATATTTTTACCAAGGACCAGGCAGACCTGCAAACCCGTTGCTACCGCCTGGCTGATACGCCCGGGGTATATTCCCTTTCCCCGGTGGCGCAGTTCAACTCCGGGGGAAAAATCACGGCTGCCGCCTATAACCCCGCCAGCGGGGAACTCGCCCTGCTTGGATATATGAATAAAAAGATAAGGTCATTTATTTGGCTGATGCATGATTATCCCGGGGACCGTTTTTTCAGCGGGATGGTTCAACGCTTTAATATCGGATCCCAGCGGGATTGGCAGACCGAAGGCCTGGATTATATATCCGGCAGCCGGCTGATGATGAGCTGCGAGACCAGCACCAGCCACCTGGCCTCCCTGTATGCGGTGCAAAAATCCTGGTAAAAAAAATGCATCCCCGGTTTGCCTGCAAAGGCAATCTCCGGACATGCATTGTTTGACGCTACAGTAATCTCTTTATTAAGTAGGATTGGCCTTCCGGCCAGGTCCCTTAGTGCCTGTCTTCGTAAGGGCGCTCTTCTCCCTGTTCATTCATAAATACAATCCTGTTTCTTCCGCCCAGGCGGATCATAACCCTGAAAAAACCGGTGTTATCGGGGGCTTCTATCCGTTCGAAACGGTAGTGTCCCCGGCGGTACTTATTTTGAAGATGTTCCATGATGGCCGGCGGTACGTCATGGTCATCATAGGGAATATGGGAATCCAGGTGCCTGCCATCCTGGTCATAATGGGCAATCATTTCCCCACGTCCACGGGGAGACTGGTCGTTGAAGCTGGCATGCCAGTGGCCATTGCTTTGGTTCCAGTGCGTTTGGCGGGCATCCGGGTAGTCATGCTGGAAGTTCTGTCTGACCTGGTCTGGTACATCATGGTGTCTTTCCTGGGCAAAGAGGAAACCTCCGCTAATTAATAGGATCACAGCGATCATTGTCTTTTTCATGTGCTTAGAAATTATTTATGCTATTTATTATTCAAATAACCTGCCATTTTTTGCGGCCCTTCGGGGATAAGCCGAAAGCAAAGCCCCCTCCGTCAGCGATTCCCTTTCCAGGGGTTTATACTTTAAAAAAAACCGGGTTCGGGCAAAAAGCCCCGATATCCGGCATGGCCAAAACCCAATAAACAAATGCCGGATAGGATATGGGTTATTTCCGCGCTCCATTGATTACCCAGCACTTTTTAGGTCATTCAACGGTATTGTTCAAAATGGCTAATTTTACCAAAACCGGAATATTATGAAAGCATTTTTGGGTATGGGATTACTGGGTTCCAATTTTGTAAAGGCCATGATCAAAAAAGGGGATCAGGTGCAGGTATGGAACCGTACAGCCAGCAGGGCATTGTCCATGGAGGCCTTTGGGGCTAAGGCCTTTAACAGTGTCAGTGATGCCGTTCGGGGAGCCAGCCGGATACATCTTACACTAAAAGACGACGCTGCCGTGGATGAAGTGCTGGCAGCAGCCCTGCCTGGATTGGAAAAGGGAGCCGTCATCATCGATCACACGACCACCTCGGCAGCAGGTGCCATCGAAAGAACAAAGACCTGGAAAGCCCGTGGATTTATCTATCTGCATGCCCCTGTTTTCATGGGGCCGCCCAATGCCCTGGAAAGCACGGGTATCATGCTGTTATCCGGGGATCAGTCGGTAATTAACCTGATGGAACCGGAACTATCCAAAATGACCGGAAAACTGTTCAATGCCGGCCCCGAGGAAGGCAAAGCAGCCGGGCTGAAACTGATTGGCAACCTGTTTTTGTTGTCGCTGACGGCAGGGATATCCGACACGCTGGCCCTGGCCAAAGCACAGGGCATTGCCACCCCAGAAGTCATGGCCCTGTTTGATTCCTTTAATCCGGGAGCGATGATGCCTGCCCGTATGAAAAGAATATGCACAGGCAAATTTGATGAGCCTTCCTGGGAACTGGTCATGGCCCGAAAGGATGCCGGCCTGATGATGGATGCCGCCGCCCGGGCATCGGTCCCGCTCATGGTGATCCCCACCATTGCAGCAGCGATGGACAGCTGGATTCAGAAAGGCCATGGGCATGACGACTGGAGCATAATTGCCAAGAACAGCCTTTCCTGATCCCAGGACCACCTGGTCTTCTTTTCGGGCCTCCCTCTAAAAAATAGGTTCATGAGAGTTATCCTATCCGCATGCTGATGTGGCTGGGTGGAATCAAATTAGCCCGGTTGTCACCGGTATGTTGTGATACATCCGGCCACCTGATGGTTTTTATCGGTGCGGATGAGAGCGGGACCGGTACGCCGGTATTTCGGCCCCCGCTCAGGGGAGACCTGAAACTACCGGTTAAAATGACGAAGGCCTACCATCAGCTCCTGGCTCAAATGGATTCCGCAGTTATCAGTGGTCTGGACTGAACGAAACAATGGGCCATGGTACTGGCCAGCATTACTTTGGACAGGGATTCGGAGGTGCTTTCAGAAATCAGGCAAAAGGCCTTTGCCGCCATCGTGGAGATGGCGCGGTGGAAGAGCAGGTCGCATGCCTACGCTGCTTTTGTCATCCTGGGCCGCCTATCGGGGGCGGATGAAAGGACCCTGATTGAAGAAAATTTTTCCCAAAACTGGCCTGCGGAAATAGAGCGGATGCCTAAAATGGGCAGCCTGTAGCAAAGACCCCCTGGCTGACACACTCCTTACAGCCAACCATCCTGCAAGCGGGGATATCTGTGCGGATATTTATTTATTTCGGTATACCTTACAAACAGATAAGCCATTAAACCAAGCCTGTTTTTTCATGTCCCGACTACATAAAATCATCCATTATGGCCTGGCTGCGCTCTGGCTGGTTAACGGCCTGTATTGCAAGTTGCTGAACCTGGTTCCCAGGCACCGGCAGATTGTGGCCGCCATCCTGGGACCTGCCCATGCAGCCCTCCTGACCACTCTGATTGGCGTTTGTGAAATCACCATGGCCTGCTGGATACTCAGTGGCTATAAATCCCGGTTCTGCGCCATATCGCAGATCACGTTAGTGGCTGTGATGAACTCCATTGAATTTTTTGCCGCCCCCGGGCTCCTGCTCTGGGGAAGGTTCAATGCCCTGTTTGCTGGCGTACTGATTGGAGTGATTTATTACGATGAATTTTTCCTGCATAAAACACAAATGGCTGCCTGATATGTTCTCCCGTTTAAAAAACCACCCCTTTGCCGTTGAAGCATTCTTCGAAAGGTCCCTGGTCCTTACCTTCGCGGTGCCCAGGGAACAGGTGCTGGCTTTTCTTCCGCCCTGTTTGCAACCGGACTGCTTTGAAGACCGTTGGGCATTTATTGCTATGGCCATGGTCCAAACCCGGGGTTTGCGCCCAAAGGGATTTCCCAGGTTTATGGGTCAGGACTTTTTTTTAACGGGTTACCGGGTCTTTGTGACCTACCGGAACCAGGCAGGAAAAAGACTCAGGGGGCTTTATATCCTGCGGTCGGAAACCGACCGCAGGAGCATGCAGTTCCTGGGCAATATGTTTACCCATTATAATTATACCACCACAGATATTGTGCAAAGGACAGCAGGCACCCAGCTGGAAATACAATCTGTCCACTCGGATTTTAAGCTGGTGGTTGACCTGGGTCCCCAAGAAGCGGCCCTTCCTGTCCGGTCACCCTTCGAGCGTTGGGACCAGGCCCGGCGTTTTGCAGGCCCCCTGCCATTTACTTTTTCCTACCTGGCGAAAAGCAGGGAAGTACTAATGGTAGAGGGTGTCCGGCAGCATTGGAAACCCAGAGGGGTAAACGTCATCGACTACCATATTGCCTATATTGACCGCCTGGGCCTGGAGGGGGCCGTGCTGGCCAATGCCTTTATGATCGAGCAAGTTCCCTACTACTGGAAAAAAGGAAAAGCCGAGTTATGGAAAGGATGAGAAAACCATTTCAGGGGGTTGGCAATATCATCAGGTTCAACTGGCATTTTTACCTGCTTTCCCTGCTGCTGGTGACCGGGTACCTGTTATTCAAATCCCTGTTGCCGCCAGCTGTGGCTAAACCGGCGGGATGGATGTGCTGGGTGGCAATCGCGATGATCCTATTGTCTTTGCTGACCTCCTGGTATGTATATGATTTTTCCGGACTCTACCAGCTGCAATGGCTGGTTATTCCCGAAGGGGAGGCCCATAAAACCATTTTGAACATACATGCGGGATTTGATGAAACCAGTGGGCTGATCAGGGCGCGTTTCCCGGACCATGCACTCTTTGTATTTGATTTTTACGACCCGAAAAAACATACGGAATTATCGGTTCGAAGGGCCCGCAAAGCCTATGGACCCTACCCGGGGACCCTGCCGGTCAGTACGTCCCGGCTGCCGCTGCCCGACCGGTCGATGGGTACTGTGCTGGTTATACTGTCCGCCCATGAAATCAGGGACAGGGCAGAGCGGACCGCGTTTTTCGTGGAACTGAGCCGCGTGCTGAAACCAGGGGGGCAAATCATCGTGGTAGAGCATCTGCGCAATCCGGCCAATTTCCTGGCCTATAATATCGGGTTCTTCCATTTTTATTCCCGGCATTCCTGGGCGGGCATTTTTGAACTGGCCGGACTGAAGCTCACCCGGGAAGGCAGCATAACCCCATTGATCCGCATTTTTACACTCAGCAACTATGGAATGGCATCTTAAATTGGTTGGCAGCCTGCTGGTTGCCCTGGCCTTCATGCACTTTTTTTTCCCGCGTTATTTTAACTGGGAAAAGGACCTGGCCCCCTTAAGCCTGATTAACCGGCAGATGATGTATGTGCACACCTTTTTTATTGCACTCATGGTATTGCTGATGGGAGTCCTCGCCCTCAGTTCCCCGCTGGAACTCTCAACGACCCCCCTGGGTAAAAAACTCTGCTTTGGCATGGGCGTATTCTGGACAAGCCGGCTGGTGATCCAGTTCCTGTGGTACTCCCCCAGATTGTGGAAAGGAAAAGGCTTTGAGACAGCCATGCATATCCTGTTTTCCCTGTTATGGGCCTATTTCAGTGCCGTGTTCATGGGTGTTTACCTGCATTAAGTTAAATTAATATCCTCCAGGCGAATGCCTTGTGTGCCAAAAGCTGACAGCGGCAAAGCAATTTTATTGGCATAGGACTTCCGCTTGCGCGGCGGGCAATTTCCCCTCCCCTCAAAAAAAGCGGGTTATTTCCAGATCCTGAAATTCAGTCTCAGTTTTTTATTGATCAACAGGAATTTCCAGTCTACAAAAAAGACCATGCACAGCAGCAGCAGGGCAACCAGCATGCCCGACAGGCTTTGCCAGGACAGGTAATCTCTCAGTAAATTTTCGGAATTGGTCACCGCATAACTTCCCATGGAAATCATGGCGAGATCCGAGATGAATTTGCCAAAGAAAAAGGGCGGCAGGACTTTTAGGGGTTTGATATGGGCGATGCCCGTGGCCGAAAAAAGCGGGGTAGAGGAAATGGGCATGAGGGTATAGAGGAAAACAAAGAGGAGAAAACCCCATTTTTCCTGCTGCAGTTTTTCACCCAGAAACTGCATTTCTTCGTTTTTCCTGGGCTTGAAAAAGCGTTCTGCAAATTTTGCAAAATAGTAGCTGAATATATACCTGCCGATGGTGGAACCGGCCACCCCGCAAAACAACACCGGCCAGATATTCAATTGGTATTTGATCTGGAAAAATACCATGATCGTCCAGGCTGGCGGCCCAAGGAACGGAATGATATCAGCCAGGATGGTTCCCAGAAATATAATGATATATAGCAACATAGAATTTTCCCGACCAAACCATTTTTTTTGAAATGATTTGCCTTGTAATCTAGGAACTTTCCCCAGTACGTAAATAAAATATTTTCATAATATTCTCATGCAAATATTCGGCGCCAGCAAATGGGTTGGATCTGCTAGCGCCCGGCTCCCGGCGGGCTGTCATCCGCTCATTGCAGCGGGCTGCACTGCACGGGCCTGGAGCCGCATAATCCGGGCAGCCTGCCTTTTCCTTCACCGGCAACAAACACCCCTGTTCAGCACAGTCGGGCACACCGGTGCCCAATATCATAATCAGGTTCGGAGCACATAGGGGTCATCGGTTATGGTGATGCCCGTCAGAGGCATCGACGTGGTCCCGACTTAGTTTTAATTGGATTATTTAACGATCAATTTATTTTTATGAAAAAGATCATTTTATTATCAACCCTATGGCTGGCCGCATGCATCCTGGTGCAGGCTCAGCCATCCCATGGCCAAAAGGAAAGGCTGTTTTTTGCATCCATTTCCGGCGGACCAGCATTTCCCATTTCCGATTTTGCTTCCAATGACCTGGCAGGTAATTCACAGGCGGGATTTGCCAAGACCGGCTTCAGCTTGAACCTGCAGGCAGGTTACCAGTTCGACCAGAACCTGGGCGTGACCGCCCAATTTATGTATTCCATGCACGGACTGCAACTCGGTGACTATGCCGCCCTGGGCATTCAGGCTGACCACTGGCAATACTATGGCCTGGCTGTCGGACCCAGGCTGGTAATGCCCATTTCCGATAAATTTAAGCTGGACCTCAAAGCCCTGGGAGGGATTGCCCGTGTGAATTCCCCACAGGTGAGCTATTTGGCCACCCCTATTTTAGAGCAGCAATGGGTCAACTCATTTATCATGAATGTTGGGATGGACCTTCGTTACCTCCTCAATGACAGGCTTTATCTGGTGGCGGGGGCTGATTTCTATAATATAAAACCCAATTTTCACCTGGTCAATGCAGAAGGCACGGCTACGGCAACGGCTACCCAAAAGATCAATGATATGCCCGTCAGCATAGGTATTGGCATTGCATTTTAATCACCCCTATAATGAAAGGTGTGGGGGGAATTGATTACATTCACCCTTTAACTTTTCATGCGTCTGACTAAACATACCACCCCCAGGGTCTGCTCATTACACATGCTGGTTATGGTGTTTCTTTCCGCTTATGCCGCAGGATGCGCAGGGGGTCAGCATGCATCCGGAGGGGCAAATCCGGGTAGGCAGGACCCGAGAACCTTAAAACGTACCGCCGTTGTGTTTATTGATTTAAGGGAAGAGGTTGTATCGGGACTGCGGAAGCCCAACTTCTGTGGCCATATCGGTTCCTTTGAAGCGCAACCGGGCAATGATCAGCAGGAAGAAAAGGGGTCATTGCCCGGCATGTCCGGCCCTGCCCCGGGGATGAGCTTTATGCCATTGCAGACGGATGATGGAAGGTCCCTGGCCGAGCAATTTGCATTCCTTGTCAGCAATTCTTATAAAAAACAGGGGTATCCTTTTGAGGTATTATCAGCAAAAAGTAATGTCACCCGGGATGCCGTATTGCGGTTCTTTAAAACAGATGGCAGCCGGGACCGGCTGCTTTTATTTACCATTCGCGAGTGGGAATCCAATGCCTGGCCTGTTTCCTCCTTCAGTCAATACGGGATCATTTGCGATCTGGGGCTGGAAATATTTGATAAAAACGGGGAATTGCTGGCCAGCGAATTAACCTCAGCCAGCCTGACCAGGACCAAGGGAGAGGCACTTGACCTGCAAAACCTGGCCATCCTGAGCGACGAGGTATTCCGGGAACAGGTCGGAAGACTTTTTAGCAGGGAGGCCGTAAAGAAAAGCCTTTGACCATACAGATCTGCCTGCTGAGAGTGACCGCCACACTTAATGGCCTTTAACATACCAGTCGTCAGTCAGGAGCCTGTCAGGCGTCAAAAATTTCATGGATTGGACGCCATCTGCTATCAGAATGCTGTCATTGATCTCCCTGATCCGGAATTGTTCAATCCCGCCTTCGGAGCAATCTATGAGGATGTCCCCTTTTTTTAAACGAAGGACCTGTTCCCTGTTTTCAATTTTTACCATGGATGGAAAGGATAAAGTACATAAACGGATTACATGACTTCCATAGGGCGTTCACGGAATTATTTTCAGGGGAGTTACAACTACGCGTATTTGGCTACAACCTTACCTCCGGCAGCCTGTCAGATGGCTTTTGAAATAAATACCATGGTTTTATGGTATAGCTAAAGCTAAAAAATTCATCCCATAAAAAGTGTAGGAGTTACAGGCGTATTGCTGTAGTATTCATACTACAGCCCCGGCCGGCCTAAAATTTCGGGGAAAGAGTCTTGATTTACGGCGTTCGGGTTGCAGTCAACCATCATTATTCAAAAGCCAACCATTTTGTCGGGTGCATTCCCGGGACAGATTACGCAGGCTGTATAGCAGGGGATGTAAGGGCGGGTTATTTCCATCAGCCCTTTAAAAAGATGGAAAAATTATAATATATGCTTAACGCGGAGGGTTAGGGGATAAATCGGCACATTGGGCTTCCAAAGAAATACAATGGGCAAAGACGTAAGGATCATCATCAAGTCGGCTGATAAAGTAGTGGGCGTAAAATTCAGGAAGATTCCTGAAATCGGCGATGAAATCATATTAGCCTATAACGGGAAAAACAACCTCATCCGAATTGCGGAGATCAAGGAAGGCAACCCCACCCAGATCTATGCAGAAGAGATATAAAATCCTGCCTGTCTATTTTTTTGGAAAAATAAGGGCGTAAATGACATAAATCCACCCCAGGATGCCATGCAGGATCGCCAGCAGGATGCTCTTATTGCGGCTCCAGGATACCACCACGGCAATAATGGTGCCCAGACCCACCCCGGGAAACACATAGACCGGGCGGGAATAAAAAGTCCCTTCGCCATCTGTATCAACCGAACAGGAACTGAGCAGCAGCATCAGGGAGCTTACCAGGGAAAGATGTTTGTATTTCATGGCTTTTTTTTGTCGTTTTTTTTAACTGAAAGGGCCTTAAAGAGCCCTGTCCCCAACCGGGGTGCTTTCATCATAGCAGGCGGCTGGCCTGCAACTTTTCACGTAGTTTCTCAAGGTCCGTCCAGCCGATCCAGTGCTCATTGATATAAGTCCCCCCGAATCTAAGATAAAATGCCTTGTAAGGATTTTGCGGGTGAAAACCCACGCAAAGACCGGATGCCTGGTAATTGTCCAGCCAGGTCAGAAAACTAGAGAGTAGGGCCCTTCCCAATCCCCTGCGCTGGAAATCCTTCAGGACATAAAATGATTGGATTTCCGCATCCATTGAAAATCTGGTGGAAAGATGCCCGGCCAGGTAACCCACGTATTGTTCCTCCACCAAAGAGATCAGGATGATGCGCTGTGGTTTGGCGCTTTGGGGTCTTTGCCCATCCAGATAGGCTTTCCAGCTTTCCAGCCGTAAACCGGCATCGAGTTCATGGGGTTCGGTCCACTGCGCAACGGAGGCTATTTTAGAGGCTATTTCAATGGCGGCAATTTGGGGCAGGTCCCTTTCCTGAGCAGTCCTTATTTCCACTGTAGCCATATGGTATATGTATAATGAAAACTGATCTCAATAGATAACCAGACAATAATTCAATGGGTTTAATTGCGTAACTGGAAATTGAACCATCTCATTTTCCCTACCGTACTGTAATCTTAAATATACAAAAATCCCCCCACCCCTTATTCAGCCACCTTAATTATGATAATCGGGGGAGATCTGAAAATTGAATGGGAAAACAAGCCATGTAAAATCAGGAAGCTGCAAAGCGGCCATCTGGTAAGGCGGGCTACAGGCATTATTCACAAAAAATACAGATAACTCATTTGACACCTATGGCCAGTGCTGCAACTGGTTCAAGGGCTATTGCTGCCTGTTGGAGGATGGGACCATGTCCAGGGGATAGCAGGATCTCAGCGGTGAAAGTACCTGCTTTTCAAAGTCACTAAATTGTTCTTTGAATATGGTGATTTTTCCGCCTGCCAGATCCATCCAGGCCATCATGGCCGCATCGCGCACGCAACCGGCCAGATAAAACTGATGGTTATGGCGAATGAAAAACAAACCGGGGATTTCATAACCTTTCAACGTGGTACCCCGGATCAAAAGACTGAGCCTTAACTGGAAGAAAGGCCCATGATCTTCCAGCACAAACCGCAGGCTCGGGGGCTCGGCTACCATGTTGATTTTTTCAATCCTGCTTTTGGTTGGAACATGATTTAGCTCCTCCAGGCCCCATAAGGGATAACCGAATACATAGGGCTGAACTGATAATTGTTGGAAGGCCTCTTGCCAGACTCGAAGAAGCGGGGACAAATACAATTCCTCCGTCGACAACCATTCCAACAGCTTTCCTGTTTTTTCCCGCGTCAGTTCCCGTATCCGCCGGCTGGTAGACAGCAGTTTGTCCTGCCATGGCAATAGCGCAGGATCCGGCTGGTCTCCCGGTGGTCCCTCAAACCTGTAAAAACCCCTGATACCGTGACCTGACTTATTGGGCACTCCAAAACAGGGTGCGAGGAAAGGCATGAATTTTTGGCGGCGGCTGTAGAGCAAAAAATAGGTAAGCACCTTGGACATGGGTGCCTCTGCGCTGTTGTAATTGCTGCCGGGAAGCGCCAGTATTTTATCCATAGGAATCTCCGGGGTATTTCCCGGCAACTGGAAAACCCCGCCTAATTTTTTGTCGGCCGTAATCGTAAAGCCGCGATCACCGGCACTGATTTCAAAATATTTACCATGCCTGGCAGCTAAGGCAAACAGGGCACCCGATCGCTGCAGACCGGCAAAATCGGCTTGTCCATACCAGGTCATCCTTTCCAGCGCCCGGTAGGCATGAATACATAAAGACCCGGTCTGCACCCCGCAGGAGCAGGTCAGCTGCAATGAACCCGGGGAGATGGTAATTTGGAGTTCATAGGAGGATTTGCCTGATCTGTTGACCAGACTAAGGCAACTCTTTTGAAAGGAGATAAATTCCAAACGGGGAAAAAACCAGATCCGGCTCTTAAACAGACTTTTGTCAACCTGTTTTTTTAAGTCCGCTTCCGTAAGAATGTAATCGCCCTTTCGTAGGAAGATGGTGCCGGGTTCTTTGGAATTTCGGCAGGGGGACAGCTGTTTCTTTTTTGAACTTCTGGAAGTAAGCATAAAATATCCTTTTACCTTTGCAAAATGATAATTTTCAAAGGGATATTTTATTCCTGAACGGGATATTTTAGAACAAAAAATGACTATTTTAGAATGTCCTTTTTATAGCAATTACTTTACTTAAATTCGTGATATGTCAACTGAGAAATCTATTCACCAGGGCCGAAACGTAAAACGTTTCAGGGAGATGTTGGGGATTAAGCAGGAGGGCCTGGCCCAGGAACTGGGGCAGGACTGGAATCAGAAGAAAGTCTCCCTGCTCGAACAAAAGGATGCCATAGAGGATGGTCTGCTGGAAGAAGTGGCCAGGGTATTGAAAGTGCCGGTTGAAGCAATCAAGAATTTTGATGAAAATTCTGCAATGAACATTATTTCAAATACGTTCAATAGCCACGATCATTCAACGCTAAATGCGGTAAATCACCATTGTATTATAAATCCCTTTGAAAAAATTGTGGAGCTTTATGAGGCATTGGTAAAAAGTGAAAAAGAGAAGGTCGAAATACTAAAAAGACAATTGGAAAAATCATAACAGCTGATTATTCCGAGCTGAAGTCAATTTGGATTCTTGATGGTTCGGCAATTCGGATTTTTGCTGCTTCAATACAGGGACACAAATAATTCTGCCTGAATTTTCCACAGCCCCTCCAATTTTCTCCACATCGCCGAATATTTCCCCCCTTTACTATACGAATGGGTGGCTTTCCAAATCCCTGTTTCCCAGGCGAGGGTATCGTTGGCACTGATGATCACTTCTACCGGGGTGCGCAGGTAGGATACTTCCGGGTCTTTATCGAATTGCTGTTTCCAGGAAGTGGCTACGCTGTCCTTTCCGGTCATATGGCTCGCATTGCCTCGCACCTGTACAAAATCGTTCAGCATGTATTTTGAAATTCCTGCCAGGTCATGGCGGGCAATGGATTCATTGGAAGACTGCCTGGCCGCTTTGATCGCAGCAATATCAGATTCCCTGTGCGTCTGGGCTGTTATGAGCAATGGAAAGCAGAAAAGGAGTAAACCAAGGCAAGTGGGTATTTTTAATAATCCGGTCATTTTCTGACGATTTTTTTAAATAAGGAATCGAAACAACTATCATTGGGCAGGGGAGGCTATCTATAGGGAACCGGGCAGTCAGGGGAAAATTATAAAAGAATTTCTAACGATTACATAAAAACGGATGAAATCCCTCCAAATCCGCGCTGCTGCTGGAATCCAGCTGCTGTGTCTTCCGGATAAACCGGGTCCCCGGTTCAGTTTTTGTTAAGATATTTTTAAACTTGTACAATTTAATGAATATGATCCCCGTTAATAGTATGGTTTTTCATAGGATATTGGATTTTAAAACGGGCTGGATTTCTATCCTGGCCCTATTTTTTTTTAAGCCTGTGTCATCAAACCCGGATATAGATTTTCTTCCGGTCCATGATATAACCTAAAAGCCAGAAGAACATTACCATCAGGATGGCGTATAAAAGCGACCCGTTCTTGAGGTTTTCCGATACAGGCCTGCAAATATGGTTGTAAAACCATTCCAGCGGTGAGGTATAAACCATCGTGTCCTCACTTCCCTGCTTACCCTCAGCCCACCGGATCAGCCCGGATATCCTTGGAATCAATCCGCTCATGACAAAAATAAAAAGAGGGTTCTTGCCAAAAATGTCAAAAAATCTGCTCAACCAGCCTTTCCAACCCCTGAATTCAATCAAATAAATCAGGACCGCCAAAACCAGCATGGCTAGTCCGGAAGTAAACAGTACAAAGGAACTGGTCCATATTTTCTTATTTATCGGGAAAATGACATTCCAGCATAAACCCGCCACGGCAATTATAATTCCTGCGCTGATCATCCATTTCAGCAGCCCAGGCGTTTTACCCCGCCCAACGATTTGGTATCCTGTATAATAACCGAGCACAACCTGCACAATGGCGGGCAGGGTGCTGGCGAGGCCTTCCGGGTCAAATGGGACACCTTCCCCTTTATACATATGGGCCACCCCGAGAACGGCCTTATCCACTCCCAGACCAAAATAGCCGGTAATGCTGTAAGGATCACCTGGATGACCAAAATATAGGCATAATACCCAGTAAATCAGTAGAATGCAGGCGCTTATGATTAATGCCCCCCGTAGTTTGCAGTAATACACCAGCAGGGAAGCAAATAAATAACAAAGGGCGATTCGCTGCAGAACACCCAGAATACGTACTCCATTATCGGGTTGGGTTGGATTTACCCAATATCGGAGCACATAATGATTTTCGCTCCAACGGATGAAGGGAAACCAGTTCAGAAAAAGGCCTAATCCGAAGATAATCAGGGTTCTTTTAAAAATCTTCTGTAAAAAGACGGCATTGCCCGCTGATTCCAGCCGGGGCATAACAAAGGCCATGGCATTACCCACTGCAAACAGGAAAAAGGGAAAGACCAGGTCTGTCGGGGTACATCCGTTCCAGGGGGCATGTTCCAAAGGGGGATAAATATGTTCCCAACTGCCGGGATTGTTGACCAAAATCATCAAGGCGACTGTCGCTCCCCTAAAAACATCCAATGAGTAATAGCGCTGGTTCAAGAGCAGTAGTTTATGGTTTATTAAAGATAAGATTTTGGGTATTTCTTTTCAATGTTAATGTCTTGTTTTTCAATAGCCAGTAAAAAAAATTTGCTTGCCAAAATCTCCTATATTTGCAATCCAACATCATAATGGTATTTCCGGAGGATTTTAGTGTAAATAAGTAGGGTGAAAAGGGGACTTATATTTGATTATTTTGTTGCAGCCTGAAACCTTAAAAAAACATGTAAACTATTTGTGAAGAAGACGTTGGGTGTAATATGGATCTGAATCTTTTGCGCAGGGTATAAGAGGTAATTCATCAGAATAACCGCTTGTACCCTTCTCAGTTATAGAGAATGTTGGTACATTTTAGTGTTTTGGCACTCAGTTTCAAAAAAAAGCAATGGGACTGAGGAGGCGAAGCTTTGTTTTTTCGGGAATGCTTCAAGGGATATATCCAGAAAGGGATTAAAAGATTCTAAGTTGTAAATTCGTCATAAATTAATATGTAATAGTTTGTTTTTCAATCTATTTAATGAAATGCCGTCATTTTGAAATGGTATGTAGTTTATACGAAACCAAGATGGGAAAAAAAAGTCTTTAAACACTTTTCAGAAAAGGGGATGGAATCTTATTGCCCCTTAAATAAGGTTCGCAAGAAATGGAGTGACAGGATCAAGACAGTAGAGGAGCCCCTGTTCAAATCCTATGTTTTTGTTCGGGTAGCAGAGGATGAGCACCTGAAAGTTCGCATGACCCAGGGGGTGGTCAACTTTGTGTACTGGCAGGGAAAACCTGCGATAGTTAGAGACAATGAAATAGAAGTTATTCGGAAGTTTTTAAACGAATACAAGGAAGTTCAGGCAATGCCATTGGAACTGAGGCCTGACATGAGTGTGAAGATACGACGGGGCGTATTTATGGACAAGGAGGCTACAGTAATAAAAGTACAGGGCAATAAAGTTCAGGTAAATATCGAAAGCATAGGTTATTCCCTGGTGGCCAGTGTTGATAAATCGAACCTGGCAATGATTGAAAAATAGTAGTTTTGGCCGATAATTTTTTAAAATATGTTTAATTTTTACAGGTTTCTGAGGATAGTTAGTATTAACGTGGGTATTATGGGGGTTCTCTCTGTTTTCCTTAGCTCCTGTGGAAGTACAAGACAGTATATTTATCTGCAGGGGCAGTTTGATACTGCCCGGCTTAGTCAGATCAAGGTAACCGATCCTGTGGTGCAAAAGGGTGACATGGTTAGTATCATTGTATTTAGTGACAATCCAGAAGCAACTAAGATTTATAACCAACCTTTGATAGCTTCGGCTACAACTTCTAACACATCTACTCCAGGTAATGGTGAAATTCAACAAGTTATTAATGGCGCATCAGCAACATCTTCGGGTTATCTCGTTGATGATAATGGCAATATAGAATTCCAGGGATTGGGTATTATTCACATAGAAGGTTTGACCAGAAGTGAAATAAAACAATTGCTGGATTCTAAATTGAAAGATTTTCTCAAAAACCCTTACTATACCATCAGATTCTTAAATAACAGGTTTACCATGCTTGGCGAAGTCAGTCGACCGGGTTTGTATACTATTCCAAGCGATCATATCAATCTACTGGAAGCATTGGGTTTGGCGGGAGAAATGACATATTATGGCAGAAGAGATAATATTTTGGTTATAAGAGAGCAAAATGGAAAGAGGGAATTTGGGCGTATGGATCTTACTAAACCAGAGGTAATGGCATCACCTTATTATTACCTTCAACAGAATGATATTATTATAGTAGAACAGACCCGGAAGAAAGTTGTTGCAAGTGATCAGGTTACAACCAGAAATGTCACTTTAGCATCTACAATTATATCAACGTTGGCTATTCTTTATAGTATATTCAGGAAATAATTTATTGATTAATATATGCAGGAAAAAACCAATGGTTTAGGCCAAAATATTGTTTCTGGTACTGTACAGGCTCAGGACAGTTCCTGGACAATAGGTCCGAGGGAGTTTGTATTGAAATATCTGAGGTATTTACCTTGGGTGTTTATATGCACCGCTTTTGCCCTGGTATTTGCCTACATCAAAATAAGATATACCACGCCTATATTCCATGTTCAGTCTTTCTTGTTGATTAAAGATGATAAAGGTAATAATCTGAGTAAGGATCAGAAATTAGATGAATTATTCATGAGCCAGGGTGTTGTGAACCTTAGTAATGAAATTCAAATATTAAAATCTAGCCCGGTAATTCAACGTGTTGTTAAGGACCTTAATTTTCAAACAAGGTATTACGGCACTGGAAAAATACGATCAAGTCTACTGTATCCCCAAAGTCCGGTCCTGCTGCAGATTATTCATATAGCAGATTCGTCTGTTGGATTTGGAATTTCAATAACGGTTTTGAATGATAATCAATTTACCATTGGTGTTTCCAAGACACCGGTGTCTTTTGGACAAATTATAGATAAAGGGGGTAATCAGTATATTATCACAAGGAATAAATCCGTAGACCTGCATGGTTACGCAAGTAATATTTTCCGGATTAACTGGTCACCACTGCCTGAAGCTGCTAGTGGGATTATAAGGAGCATAAAAGTGGCAGCACCCTCGGACCAATCCACTATTTTAACATTAAGTTTTGATGGAGAAAACTCCAATTTGGGCAGGGACGTACTCAATACCATGATGTCCGTATATGATACTCTTATTGTTGAAGATAAGAGAAGGATATCTGTCAGCACTTCAGATTTCATTGATACACGCCTGGATACCCTGAAGCAACAATTGGGAGGACAGGAGGGAAGGATGAAGGATTTCATGTCAAGAAATAACGCCTTCGATATTGATGATCAGTCAAAAAAATATGTTGACAATATATTTGAAGCCAATAAAAATATTACTGCGGAAGAAGTGCGGATAAATATTATAGACTGGATGCTTCAATATATCAGGGACAATAGAAATGTTTATAAGTTGGTTCCCACAAATCTTGATGTAAACGAACCTGTTCTTGTAAAACTTGTAACTGAATATAATACGCTTCAGCAAAGTAGAGAAACAAATTTAAAAACAACCACCCCCAATAACCCTGTAATACTGACTATTGAAGGAACTCTTGAAAAAGTTCGTCGTGATATTGCAGAAGCGTTGGAAAGTGTCAAAAAAGCCCATCAAATCGCCCTAAACGATATGATGAGACAAAGCGGACTTATGCAGGGAGAGCTAAAAACGCTTCCCGGCAAATCTATGGAAATGATCAACATTCAGCGGCAGCAGAAAATTCTCGAAGAGCTTTATTCATTTCTGCTCAATAAGAAAATAGAAACATCTATTTCCACGGTATCCACATTCTCAAATTCTAAGGTTATTGAGCCAGCTTTTTCATCAAATTATCCTATAACACCTGATAAGAAAAGTATTTACACTTTATATACCCTATTCGGAATAATGATTCCAATTGGTATTATAGCCGTGTTTGAGTTGCTCCGAGACAAGATATCAAATAGGGTGGATGTGGAAAAGAGAACAAACGCGCCAATTATTGGAGAAATAGGTCACTCAGACGACCAACAGACGCTTGTTGTTAAAAAGAATAGCCGCCGGTTTATTTCCGAGCAATTTCGAATAATCCGAAGTAACCTTCAGTATGTGATTACCAAGAAGGAAAAGAGTGTCATCCTGGTTACCTCCTCTTTTTCTGGGGAGGGAAAGTCTTTCATTAGCACCAATATTGCGGCAGTAATGTCTATTTCAGGAAAGAAGACGGTAATTATGGAATTCGATATTAGAAAACCTAAGATCGTAACCGGGCTTGAATTGAAGAGCAAGATGGGGATCACTAATTATATTATTGGAAGGGCAAAATTCCAGGATATTATACTTCCCGTGGAAGGCATGGAAAATCTGTTTGTTATACCATGCGGTCCTATTCCACCAAATCCATCGGAATTGCTGCTTGATAACAAGTTGGATGAATTAATGAAAGAGGTTATTGAACATTTTGATGTTGTTGTGATGGACACGGCTCCTGTTGGGCTGGTCAGTGACGCAATCAATTTGAGCCGATTTGCAGATTGTACATTATATATCATTAGGCAGGGCCATACTTTCCGAAAACAGCTTAGACTAATTGATGAATTATATACGGAGAAAAAACTGCCCTCTATCTCACTGTTGTTAAATGATGTTAAAGCGGAAGGCGCATATTACAGTGGGTATTATGGAGAATACGGTTATTACGGAGGGTATAGTTATGGGTATGAATCCGGATATTTTGAAGCAGAACCCAAAAAGACAAATAAAACATTTTGGCGGCAGGCAACTCGCTGGTGGCGTCAGTGGTTTAGATAGTATTCTTGAAAACTTTCTTAAAGTATGAGTGATTCAGCATCACGATCACTAAATCAGCAATGGGATCTTGTAATAAAATCCAAGGCTGGTTTTTTTCAGTTCAATTTTAGGGAATTGTGGTCATACAGGGATCTGCTTTGGCTTCTTGTGAGACGAGACTTTGTTTCGTTTTACAAGCAAACAATCTTGGGCCCTCTTTGGTTTTTTATACAGCCCTTGTTTACTACAATAACCTACACCTTTATATTTGGAAATCTAGCTGGAATTTCAACGGATGGGCTGCCACAGCCTCTATTTTATATGGCAGGAATTACAGCCTGGAATTATTTTTCCGAATGTTTGACAAAGACCTCCACAGTATTTAAGGATAATGCCAATGTCTTTGGGAAGGTTTATTTCCCGAGGTTAATCATGCCCCTGAGCATAGTCTTATCGAATCTAATTCGATTTGGTGTTCAGATGGTGATGTTTGTAATATTAATGAGCATTTATTGGATGAAAGGCGCCTCATTTCAATTTACTCCGGCCGTGTTCCTATTTCCTTTACTTGTTATTTTAATGGCACTTTTGGGGTTAGGAACAGGTATGATCATTTCTGCATTAACCACTAAATATCGGGATTTGTCATTTCTTGTAACTTTTGGAGTACAGTTATTGATGTATGCTACTACGGTGGTTTATCCGTTAACTGCGGCGCCTGCAAAATATAAGTGGTTAATAGTTTTAAATCCCATGACTGCAATTATTGAAACTTTGCGATACGGATTCCTGGGTCATGGATCGTTCAGTTGGCTTTCTCTGGGTATTAGTACGGCAATTACTTTGTTTTTCACAATAACTGGCATTATTATCTTTAATAAAGTTGAAAGAAACTTTATTGATACGGTTTAATTAATATTAAACAGAAATTATTTAATGAGTGTAGCGATCCAGGTTGTCAATCTTTCAAAAGCTTATCAATTAGGACAGATTGGTACGGGAACCCTGTCCAGAGATATAGAACGTTGGTGGGCGATGAAAAGAGGGAAAGAGGATCCATTCCTAAGAATTGGGGAGGTCAATGAAAGGACTACGTTAAGCAAAAGTAATATAGTCTGGAGCTTACGAGATATCAATTTTGAGATTGAGGAAGGCGATGCTGTTGGAATTATTGGTCGTAATGGTGCAGGGAAAAGTACCTTGTTGAAACTGCTGAGCAGGGTTACCTCTCCTACAAGTGGTACCATTAAGGTTCGAGGCCGTATTGCTAGTTTGCTTGAGGTGGGAACAGGATTTCACCCTGAGTTGACCGGAAAAGAAAATATCTATTTGAATGGCGCCATACTGGGTATGAGGAAGAAGGAAATTGATCGTAAATTGGATGAAATAGTTGATTTTGCAGGGGTTGAACGATATGTTGATACTCCTGTGAAACGTTATAGCAGTGGAATGTATGTGCGACTGGCTTTTGCTGTAGCCGCACATTTAGATAGTGAAATAATGATTGTTGATGAAGTATTGGCTGTTGGTGATGTGGAATTTCAAAAAAAATGCTTAGGCAAGCTGGGCGATCTTAGTAAAGTGGAGGGAAGAACCGTTTTGTTTGTAAGTCATAATATTTCATCCCTAAGGACCTTATGCAAAAAAGGCCTCCTATTGGAAAACGGGTATAATAAGCTATTTGATACTATTGATAATACAATTGAGACCTATTTGAATGTTCATAGTACTGATAATTTTTCCTCCATTCGTGGGAACAAAAATGTTAGAATTAAGGATATAAAATATAATAACAAGAGAAATAAAATACACCTAAGCATTTTTGACAGCATTTCATTTGAGATTCAATTGGAAAACGATTCTCCAAAACCACTTGCAGGCATGGAATTGTTTGCAATCATTTATGATGATTTTGGGGGTGACGTTGCAAGTTATTTTTCAAAGGATTTTGACCAAACTTTTGAGATAGATAAAGAAAGGACTATAAAAGGCAAGGTTGAATTTAATTATAAACCAGGCACCTACTACTTATCTTTTGGATTATTTGATAAGGACAAACAATTTTTGGATTGGGTACAAGACACGGTATCTATTGAGGTAGAAGAATTGTTTTTTCCCGACAAAAAAATTTTTGATAAACGGCTCGGGAAGGTTTTTTTAGGCCAAAGGAATATAGAGATATATGATTAGTCGCATAAGGTCATATTTTCGAAAGAAGATTTTCTTTTATATTGAAGAGTATAAAAGATATAAAGTTTCTATTATTAAAGCAAAGTTTAAAAAGCATGGTGAAAACCTAATAATAGAGGATTATGTTGTCATTAATCAACCTCATAATATTGAAGTAGGCAATAATGTTGTCATAAATTCTTTTTGCCATTTTTGGGGTGAAGGGGGAATTAAAATTGGGGATAATGTAATGATTGCCTCGCATTGCGCAATAACCTCAGTAACACATTCCAAAACCACTAAATTGTTTAATGAGACTAGTGTCTTTGGTGATATTATTATTGGTAATAATGTTTGGATAGGAGCCCATGCCGTTATTCTACCAGGTGTAAGAGTTGGTAATAATTCCATTATTGGAGCTGGATCAGTTGTGACAAAGAACGTTGATGATAATTCAATATTTGTTGGAGTACCTGCAAAAAAAATTGAAGACCTCCCCGAATACAGGTGAGATTACTGTTTCAAGGCTAAATTCGTTTCTTAAAATTAAGTTCTTATAAAATGAGTGTTTTTAAAGATTCTACTATTTTAATCACCGGAGGTACAGGTTCTTTTGGAAATGCTGTTTTAGATAGGTTCCTGAGCACAGATATTGGCGAGATCCGGATATTTAGTCGGGATGAAAAGAAGCAGGACGATATGCGCCATAAATACATGAATGATAAGATTAAGTTTTATATAGGAGATGTACGCGATCTGGACTCTTTGAATTCGGCTATGATAAATGTTGATTTTGTGTTTTCCGCTGCAGCATTGAAACAAGTGCCTTCCTGTGAATTTTATCCTATGGAGGCATTAAGAACCAATGTTTATGGCACCTCCAATACCATTGACGCGGCTATAAAGTGCGGGGTAAAGCGAGTGATAGTCCTTAGCACTGATAAAGCAGTTTATCCAATTAATGCTATGGGAATGTCTAAGGCATTGATGGAAAAAGTAATGGTAGCCAAATCCAGGAATTTAACAGAGAATTCAACAGTGTTATCAGGAACTAGATATGGAAATGTAATGGCTTCCAGAGGTTCGGTAATTCCTCTTTTTGCTGACCAGATAAAGAAGGGAAATCCTATTACCTTAACAAACCCTCAAATGACCAGATTTATGATGACTCTGGAGGAGGCGGTGGAACTTGTGTTGTATGCTTTTGAAAATGGCAAGCAAGGTGATTTTTTTGTTCAAAAATCACCGGCGGCAACAATTGAAGTACTTGCAAAAGCCATGATTGAGCTTTATGAATCTAAAAGCGAAATAAAAATTATTGGAACCAGGCACGGAGAGAAATTATATGAAACACTTGTGAATCAGGAGGATATGGTAAAAGCCGTCGACATGGGAAATTATTTTAGGATACCTGCAGATAACCGCGACCTTAATTATGCCCAATATTTTTCCGAAGGTATTCCAGATGTCTCCAAATTTGAAGAGTATCATTCACACAATACCCATAGATTGAATGTGGAGGAAATGAAGAATTTATTACTCAAGTTACCTTTAATTCGACGCGATATACTAGGGGAAAAAGTTAACGATCATTCTAATTGATCAGGAGTTAATTGTAATTATTAGAAGGTTATGATGAGCGAACCAAGTGTTATTGCTGGTGGGGAATTTTCGGATGCGAGAGGGAAAATCTCATATGTAAATGATTTTCTACTGGAGAGAGTTAAAAGGTTTTATATAATAGAACACCCATCAACGGAAGTAGTTAGGGCTTGGCAGGCCCATAAGTATGAGGAAAAGTGGTTTTATGTTATTGAAGGAAGCTTTGTCGTTTCCTGGGTGAAAATTGATAATTGGGAAACCCCCTCGGCAGATCTTAAATCTGAATATCGAAACTTGACTTCAAGTAAAAGTGAAATTCTACACATTCCAGGTGGTTTTGCCAATGGGTTCAAGGCGTTGAATCCTAGCTCGAAGCTTTTGATATTTTCCAATTTTACCACTGAGGAAAGTTCTGGCGACATTTTTAGATATGATAGCCGGCTCTGGTTTAATTGGAATTTTGTTTAATTATTTAGTTAGGTAATCATGTTAAGAGTTGGCATTACTGGACAGGAAGGGTTTATTGGAAAGCACTTGTATAATTCACTTGGGTTATTCCCTGATGAATTTATTCTCTTGCCTTTTAAGCGAGATTACTTTAAGGATTTAGATGAACTGGATAGGTTCGTGAGCTCCTGTGATACCATTGTGCATTTGGCATCATTGAACCGTCACAATGATGTTGATATTCTTTATAATACCAACATCGAGTTAACGAATATTTTGGCAGCGTCCCTGAAACGAACTAAAAGCAAGGCGCACATTTTATTCTCCTCATCAACGCAAGAAAACCGGGATAATCAATATGGCGCTTCCAAGAGAGAAAGTCGGGGAATTTTAAAGCAATGGGCAATTCATTCAGGAGGAATATTTACAGGAATGATAATTCCAAATGTCTTTGGGCCATTTGGAATTCCCAGATATAATTCAGTAGTTGCTACATTCTGTCATCAATTAACACATGGTGAAGCTCCTAGGATTGAAACTGATGGTGATATTGGATTGATATATGTTGGGGAATTGGTTATGAAAATAATTGAGCAGATTCGACTAAGGGAAAATAATTATGAACTAATTATTAATCACACAAACAAAATAAAGGTTTCAGCACTTCTTGGATTATTATCGGGTTTTAAGAAGGAATATCAGGATAGTGGCGTTATCCCTGCCCTGAATAATCCATTTGAAATGAATTTATTCAACAGTTTTCGATCTTATATGCCTATTGAGGAATACTTCCCTGTTAAGTTTACACCACATGTTGATGATAGGGGAGCATTTGTTGAACTAATTCGACTTAATGTCGGAGGACAGGTTTCGTTTTCAACAACCAAACCAGGAGTGACCAGAGGCAATCATTTCCATACAAGAAAAATTGAGCGTTTCGCGGTTGTTAAAGGAAAGGCTTTAATTCAATTGAGAAGGATAGGAAGCTCGGAGGTGCTCGATTTCTGGCTTTCCGGAGATCAACCTGCTTATGTGGATATGCCAATTTGGTATACTCATAATATCAAGAATGTTGGCGAAGAGGAATTATATACAATATTTTGGATTAATGAGTTTTACAACCCCAAGGACCCTGATACCTTTTTCGAAGTAGTTTAGCATCTTAGAATTTTTTGCCGATGAATACGAAATTGAAAGTAATGACTGTAGTCGGGACAAGACCCGAAATAATTAGATTGTCACGGGTCATGGCCAAACTAGATGAATCTGAAGTAATTACTCATGTATTGGTTCATACCGGACAGAATTATGATTATGAGTTAAACCAGGTTTTTTTTGAGGATCTTGGGATTAGAAAACCAGATTACTTTCTCGATGCTGCATTATCAACCCCTATTGGTACTATTAGTCAAATATTAATTAAAATTGATGACGTTTTAAGCGAGGTAAATCCCGACGCTTTTTTGGTCTTGGGAGATACAAACAGTTGCCTTTGTGCAATACCGGCGAAAAGGCGGCACATACCGATTTTTCATATGGAGGCTGGTAATCGTTGTTTTGATCAAAGAGTCCCAGAAGAGACAAATCGGAAAATTGTTGATCATATAGCCGATATAAACCTGACTTATAGTGATATTGCACGGGAATATTTATTGCGGGAAGGGTTGGCTCCAGACCGAATAATTAAAACCGGATCTCCAATGTTTGAAGTGCTAAATTATTATTTGAACTCTATTAAGCAATCGGAGGTTTTAATTCGGTTAGGTCTTCAAAAGGGTGGCTACTTTGTTGTTTCTGCTCATAGAGAAGAGAACATAAATAGCGAGAAGAATTTTGGCGGACTTATTGAAACGCTCAATATGATTGCTCAAAAATACAATCTTCCAATAATTGTATCCACTCATCCACGAACCCGAAAAATGATCGAAAACAAGGGTGTAATTGTTCATTCATTGGTTCAATTTCTTAAGCCCATGGGATTCAATGACTACAATGCTTTGCAAATGAATGCCAAGGCTGTTCTGTCAGACAGCGGAACTATTTCGGAAGAATCATCTATATTGAATTTCCCGGCTTTGAATATACGGGACGCCCATGAGCGCCCTGAAGCCATGGAGGAAGCTGCAGTGATGATGGTAGGATTAAGTCCGGAACGGGTGCTTCAAGGCCTAACTCATGTAATTTCCCAAAGCGGTGAAACAAGAATGTTTCGGCTAGTTTCTGATTATAGTATGCCCAATGTATCTGATAAAATCCCGAGAATAATTATTTCTTATACAGACTATATTAAAAGAAACGTGTGGAAGGAATTGGAATGAAATTAGGTATAAGTTAAATAGCCAGAATTAAAAACATACAGTTTAATGAAGTTTAGTGGCCCATTAGTTTCGATTGTTATACCAGTTTACAATGGATCTGATTATTTGGCAGAAGCTATTGATTCTGCACTGGCACAAACCTATGGAAATATTGAAATAATAGTTATTAACGACGGTTCATCAGATAATGGAAAAACAAGAGAAGTTGCTGGTAAATATGGAGATCGGATACGTTATTTTGAAAAGGAAAATGGAGGCGTGCCTACAGCGCTTAATTTAGGCATAAAAGAAATGAAGGGAGATTATTTTTCCTGGCTAAGCCATGACGATGTTTATTTTCCTGAAAAGGTGGAGAAACAAATAAGATACTTAGAGCATAATAATATACCGCAGGCAATTACCTATACTGACTTTTGTATTATTGACAGCCAATCAAGTACCATAAAGGAAATTTCAGCCAGGGAGATTACGCCTGAAACATTTAAGACTGAATTCATTCTTGGGGACGTGTTGTATGGATGCTCATTACTTATACCGAAGGAATGTTTTCAGAAATGTGGATGTTTTGATGAAACGTTAAGAGCTACACAGGATTTTGAACTTTGGTTCAAATTCGCTGAGATGGACTATAAGTTCTATCACATAAAGGAGATTCTTGTGAAATGGAGACTTCATGATCAGCAAGTAAGTGTAAAGAAGAAGGCTCTTTGCGATAAGGAGTGCAATAAAACCTATACCGAATTTCTAGGAAGAATTACAAAAAGGGAGATCCGGGATAATTATAAAAAGAGCATTAAATGGTATTATTTAAAATATGCCAATAAAATGATTGATTATGGTTATATGAAACCTGCATGGTGCGCTTTTTTACTTATTCCCGTGAGTGGCAATCCATTGGAGTGGAAAAGTTTAGTTCCTACCTTAAGGACTGGAAAAAGACTTTTGATGAATCTTTTCAAGAGCAATTAAATGCCTAAAGATCTGATTTCAGTCATCATACCCTGCTTTAACGCTGAATTTACAATTAATCAGACGATTGAGTCTGTTTTATCACAGACTTACACCAACTGGGAATGTGTTATTGTAAACGACGGCTCTAAAGACAACTCCAGAAAAATTATCGAGCCGTATATAAAGGCTGATTCTCGATTTAAATTAATTAATATTGATAATTCGGGAGTATCAACTGCCAGGAATATCGGGATTCTAAATTCACAGGGAACTTTCTTATTCCCACTGGACAGCGATAATTATATGGCTGAGACCTGCTTGGAAAAGTGCTTAAAGGAGTTCCAGAAGAATCCTGATGTAAAATTGGTCTATTCTGAAACTGAGTTGTTCGGAGATGCTAGCGGTTACTGGAACTTACCACCCTTTGATTACAGGACCATGCTGGAATATAACATGATTGATAATTCCTGCTTATTTCTCCGGGAAGACTTTGACAGGGTCGGCGGGTACCGGTTAAATATGATCAACGGCCTGGAGGATTGGGACTTTTTTATAGCTCTTTTGGAGCCTTATTCCAAGGAGCAGATCATAAAGATCGCCGAACCGCTCTATTATTATAGAGTTACCGATTCTTCCCGGCGTTCCACTTTAAATAAGTCAGATAAGTTTAACCTGATGAGGGATAATATTGTCCTGAATAATTTTTCAATATATCAGAAATATTTCCCCAATATTTTTCGTCGCATACATGCTTATAACTACCAACATGTAATGATGAATAAGCCACTGGTAAAACTCGTGGTTCGTTTTTACGGAATGCTTAGTAAGATTAAGCAGCGTTTTAAATAGCCGGTAATTTTCCTTTTAACAATTATTGAAATTTGGGGGTAAAGAAAAAAATCGGACTCATCCTGGAGAAAGCCGGTCTTAAGCAAACCGGAATCAGGATAGATTTGACCGTAAATAGATGGAAACGAGAGGCTGTCCGAAAGATTCGCTATTTCTATATTCCCATAATAGTCAAGCGGCGGGCAAAAAGCGGTGTGCTCGCCATAGACCTTGATTCTGACTGGCTGGGCCTGGGGACCAGAATTGTCGCGACCATTGAACTGCTGATGTATGCAGAAGAGAAAGGCTTGATGCTGAAAATGAAATACAGCTACAGGATTCCCAAAGACCGGAGGAATTATTTTCAGGAACTTTTTGATGAGATCGGCCCTGAAGGGAATAAGTTGGATTTCAGCGAAAACCTTGTTTTTACTTCCATCCGCTCCAACCATGAATTACAGCTGGAAAAGGATTATAATAAGCTGCTTGATACAGGAATTGCCAACAGACTGTTCAGCAGGCATTACCGCTTCAAGACCAATATTGCAGAACAGGTTAATCAATTTGCGGACGGCCATTTCAAAGGAAGCCGGATATTAGGACTTCATTACAGAGGTACTGATAAAATTGGTGAGGCCCCAAAAGTCAGCTTGGATTTTGTCGCCAGAGTAATAGCTGAAACATTGGCGAACTCAAAGTTTAAATATGATAAGCTTTTTATATCTTCAGACGAATCCTCCTGTATAGATTATTTCAAATCCATAGATACATCCCTTCAGGTAATATGGCGGGACGACATATACCGGTCCAGGGATGGTAACCAGTTTCACAGAAACCCTGTAAATGATTTTTCCATCATAAACCAGGAGGCACTGATAAATTGTCTGTTGTTATCAAAATGCGACCTGCTAATTAAAACCGCCTCCATTTTGAGTGATTGCAGTAAGATTTTTAACCCTGACCTGGAGATGATCATTTTAAACGAGCCTCATAGTGAGAGTCTGAAATGGTGGCCGGCGACTGAACTGAATAAGAAGTATTTATACCGGGAAAATGAGCAAAAGGTGAAGGAATATTCTGGCTCATGATGAAAACGTGCATGTGTAGCGGGCCTGCCCGCAATAACGTATGAACATATTTTCAATCCTTATAAGCCTTATTTTATGATCAAAGCCTTTTTTAACAGCCTTACCCCGCCCATTATAAAACAGATGATCAATTATGTCCGGGTAAGCATGCAGGAAAAGCCAAAACCCGAATGGGTTACTGTTTCAAATGGCCCATTGAAAGGTTTAAGATTATTTATTGACCCGAAGACTGCCCTCGGAAAAGATTATCTCAGC
>CAIVKC010000005.1 GCA_903906365.1 uncultured Bacteroidota bacterium
GCTTATTGTTTTAACGAGACACTAATGAAGACTAATTATTATAAAAATAAGTAATACATTTATTACGAATACGTAGTTTTTCCACTTGCCACCTACCGTAAAACGCCACCCGCGCAACTTCTCCGATGCAGAGCCATTGCGGCACAGCTAACAAAAATGCTTAGCCGGCCTAATAGCCTGGTTGCGGAAAGGCTTTTACCGGTCGGATATAAAGATTGCCGGATGATTACATCCCGGGAATGGAGGATGTCAACCCGGAGGATACCCGGTCCGCTGTCAGCGGGTCGCCTCCTGGAAAACCTAATCCGCAAAAACCGAGAGCATCGCTTCCTGTATTGAATTAATAATAACCCTTTGGCATTTTCCTCCCTGGCGCAGTCAGACCTCAGGACAGCGGGGCCCCGGCCCTGAAAACCCTTCCTGTTTGGAATACCCGGAGCCGCAGAGACCCTGCTGGTAAAAAAAAATTGAATTTATGCGCATTGACCTTTTCCGTTCCGGACTCATCCTGCTGGGTATTTTCTGTTCGATCTCTGCTGCCCGGGGGCAGTCAAGCATTCATGGTGTAATTGCCGATGAAAGGGATAAACCCCTGCAAAATGCCAATATCCTGCTGCTGCGCTACAGCGATTCAACCCTGGTGAAGGGGACTGTTTCCACTTCCGCGGGCATTTACCTGTTTGAAAATGTAAAAAACGGAAAATACCTGCTCAGCGCATCGCATATCGGGATGGACCGGGTCTACGGCGGACTGATTGACATCAACGCCGCAAATATGGATGTCAACCAGGGTGTGCTCCGCCTGAAAGTCTCCCCCGAACAGCTCCAGCATATAACCATCACGGCCAAAAAGCCGATGTTTGAACAAAAGATTGACCGTATGGTCATCAATGTGAAAAACAGCATCACCGATGCCGGGGGGACCGCCCTGGATGTCCTGGAGAAATCACCCGGAGTGACCGTTAACCGGCAGAACAATACCATTTCGGTCAACGGCAAAAATGGTGTGGTGGTCATGATCAATGAAAAGATCAGTTATATGCCCGTGGAAGCCCTAGTCGAGCTGTTGAACGGGATCAGTGCCGGAAACATTGAGAAAATCGAGATCATAACCACCCCGCCGGCTAAATATGATGCAGAAGGCAATGCAGGCTACATCAATATTGTTATGATCAGTAACCCCAATACGGGCATGAACGGGTCCTATTTTCTCACCGGGGGATATGGAAAAAAGCCACTCGGATCGGCCGGTTTAAATTTTAATTACCGCCATGCCCGTACGAACCTGTTTGGAAATTACGGCTATGATTACAGCGGCTATGTGCAGGGAGGCAGCGGCTATACCTCCCTTACCAAATCAGCGGGATTGGTGGAAAACAGGACTTTTTCCAGCCGGGATGCCTCCAGGCAGGTGCACAATGCGCGACTGGGCATCGATTACCAGGTGGATTCCTCCACGGTGCTGGGTGCCCTGGTGAGCGGATACATCAACCACTGGAAAATGACGGCCAATAACGGGGCCGCGGTTAATCTAAACGGTGTGCTGGATTCTACCATCCGGACCGTTGACAACGAGACGAACCTCTGGCATAACCTGATGACCAACCTGAATTTCCAGCATACCTTCCACCCCGGGCAAATACTCTACCTCGATGCCAACTACATCTATTACCGGGACAGTAACCCCAACGATTATTATAATCAGTATTATAAGGGGACCTCAGACTTCGTTTATGATGAACATATCCAGAGCGGAAAGAACACTCCGATCCATTTTTACGTCTTCTCCGCTGATTATGTAACCACGGTTGCCAAAAAAATAAAACTGGAATCCGGCGCCAAACTTTCCCTTTCCAATTTCACCAACGATATCAGCCTGCTGAGGCTGCATCCTGGGGGCTGGATAACGGATTCATCCCTGTCTGCCAATTACCTGCTGAAAGAAAATATACTGGCCGCCTATACCACCCTGTCCTTTGACATCGATGCCAAGACTTCCCTGAAAGGCGGCCTGCGCTACGAGCATACCGGTTCCAACCTGGGAACCACCCGGGTGGCCAATATCGTGGACAGAAAATATGGCCAGTTGTTCCCCACCTTCTATATATCCAGAAAAATAGATGATAATAACAGCCTCAATTTTTCATACAGCAGGCGTATTACGCGTCCTACCTTTAACGATCTTGCCCCGTTTACCATTTTTTTTGATCCAAAGACCTTCTTTACCGGTAACCCCGCGCTGCAACCTGCCATTGCCAATTCCCTGCAGGCCAGTTATATTCACAAACAGTTCATCGTCTCCCTGAGCTATACCTATGAAGAAAATACCATCGAAAACTTCCAGACCTAGCATTTGGATACGGTGACCAATATGCTTTACCTGTCGGCCCAGAATTTCCATTATGAGCAGTTTGTAACCGCCAGTTTTTCCCTGCCCATTACTGTAAACAAATGGTGGAATATGCAAAACAACCTCAACTTTAACTGGAAGCAGGTCAATACCTTCTATAACAGCCAGCCGGTGCAGCTGGCCATAGTGAGTTATAACATTAATTCGACCCAGCACTTCAACCTCCCCCATAATTACAGCCTGGAATTGACCGGTTTTTACATGTCTGCCAGTTATTTTGGTACAGCCCGGTTGAATCCCATTTACCGGCTGGATGCCGGCATCCAGAAAAAATTGGCGAACAACAGGGATGTATTCCGGTTTACCGCCAATGACATGTTCAATTCGGGGGGATATTTTAAATATGCGGAGCATTTACCCATTCAAGGAACCACCATCAGCGGAGACCTTAATTTCGGCATGGTCGCATTTAAGCTGACCTTCACCCATACTTTTGGCAAAAACACCCTGAAGGCAAGCAGGAATGTATCCACCGGGGCAGAAGAGGAACTAAACAGGGTGCACAATTAACACCCGTGATCAAAAGACAGCATAGCAGAGACGGCGTCGGGTCATTCTTTTTTTCCGACTTTTTATTTTGCGCCCCGTTTGGCTGCAAAAAGCTGCGCTAGAACCCTGCTTTCAGGTAGCTATAGCCCTGTTCCTGCTTGAGGACCACTTCCACAATGCCGGAGGGAACAAAACCGGCTCCGGGAATAAAGGCCTCTTTGGACAGGTTCCTGCCTTTCATGGTATTCATGCACACGACAAAGCTGACGCCGGAATGCATAAAATCTGTGAGTCTTTGCCATTGCGTGGTCTTTTCCTTTGTCAGGATTTCCACACCGGCTCCATGGGTGACCACTTCTATGATCACTGAATTTCCCCAGGTCTCTTTGAGGTGCTGGATATTGTTGAGCATACCCCTCCAGGCGGCCGTATCCCCGCTGTTGAGCTGGATGACCACGTGATGGGCAAATCCGCCTGCTGTTCCTTTGGGCAATGACAGGCTGTCCCCGGAAGAGAGGGCATGGGAGCCCTGCTGGCTAAAAATCACCGAAGCCTGTAGTACCATCAATAATGCGAGCATATATCCTTTCATACAACTTGATTAAATGTTGGGTGAATAAAAAAAGCGGCCCTGATCCATTTTCAAAGGAATGGCCTTATCAGAGGTTCTGACTGGTTTGATCCCTTTTGTCAGGGGTGGGTTTTTTAAACAACCCAAAGAGCAGGGAACCCAGCAGGGCCCCGTACAGGGAACTGTTGAGGGGTTTGGAGGTAATCAGGCAGGTTCCGCTGGCACATCCGATCTTATACCAGTATATAAATCCGGCCAGCCCGCCGGCCAGGGCTCCGGCCAGGTATAGCCTGTTAACGCTTATCCATTTTTTCATACCAGGGACCTTTTAATACGTTTAGCCGGAAAGGGAATCCTGCCTCCTGCTGCACAGGGCAGGCCGCTTCTGACAAGGTTGCAAGTTTACTCTTTTTTGTCCGCAATTCCCTCCGGTTTCCCAAAATGAATACGCGCCTTACGGAGCCGGGGCTTCTCCGGGCGGGTGATGAGCGCGCCCCCTTCTGAATTAACCTGACCATAAAAAGGGGTCGTTAACCATAAGCGGACAACCCCCGGTAACACCAGGAAGCCTGGTCATATCCTGACAAAACCGCCTGGCTGAAAAGGGGGGATTTTTGCCGCCCTTTTTTGCTGACTGCTTGAAAGTAAGACCAGGCTCAGGATCCAATTTGTTTGCTAACAAAAAAAGGGCGCCCCTGCTGTCAGGGCGCCCTATAAGAGTCTGCTGCGACTATTTTTTTACTATTTTGTCATTAAAGACCGTCCCGTCAGCGGCCTGCATATGCAGGATATAATTTCCGGCAGGCAGGCTGGCTACATTCAGGGTATTGCCACCGGAATGAATTACTGAGGAAGAGATCATCCGACCAAACTGGTCAAATAGTTCTGATTTGGTATTGTTGTCCGTGCCGTTGTTTTGTATATACACCATATCCCTGGCCGGATTGGGCCATACAGTGATCCTGGTGGAAGAGGTCAGGTTCACGGTCTTTACATTTGAATAGCTGACTGATCCGTTGATATCTTCCTCCCTAATCCTGTAGTAATTCGTGCCGGGAGCCGGGCTATAATCCAGGGAGCTGTAATTTTCATCAGCCTGGTTGAATTCCACATAAGTTAAGTCCTTCCAATACTTATTGTCGGTGCTTCTTTCCACATAGAACCCTTTAAGGTTGGTGGAGCCCGAAATACTCCAGTTGACAGAGACCTTATTGTCTTCCAGGACAGCCGTGAAAGAAGACCATTCCACCGCAAGGGTCCCAAATGGGAAACTGCAGGAAGTAAGGTCATTTCCCACGCCCGCGGTACTCAGGGTGCCGATGCTTACCAGGGTGGAGGTATTTTTCAGTTCATAGAGAGTATTATCACCGGTTGCCATGAAGATCTGACCGGATGCGTTAAAGGCAATACCCTGAAAGGCAGATCCGCCGGGGGTCGAGGTTGTCGGAGCAATGATCTGTTTGGCCGTAACCGTGGCCTGGGGCGTTGTGGGCAGGGGGGCACTGATCTTATACAAAGAGAAGTTGCTGTTTCCCGAAGGAAGTAACCAGAGGTTGCCGTAACCGTCAATAGCCATATCTCCGGAGCTTTGTGTCTTGATGGTGTTACTCACACTGGAACCACCCTGGTCCAAAATACTGGAGGTGATGGTAATCCAGCTATTGGCTGATATGTTGTAATAATATAAAACTCCGTTGACATCATCACAGTAGTAACCGGAACCATTGAAATTAACGCAACCGGCATGAACCGTCGTGCTGGTAGGACTGGATGCCAGGGTGGCATAGGTATTATGAACAGGGTCATAGCTGACAAAGACCTGCGTGCCGGCACCGGGATTAACCTGGAAATAATAGAACAGGCCATTGACGGGGTTAAATCCCACGGCATTGGCCTGGTTGGCCGCCGCGCCGCCATAAGTGGCCGTATTTATCTGTGACCCTACATGGGCGGTGGAAATATTGATCGGGTAAATCTGCCCGCTGCCGTTAATGCCAAAAATGTTGTTTGGATTGGAGCAAACCTGACCAAAGGAAGTTTGCATACAAAATGCGCAAAGGAGGGCTGCAGCAAGGACCTTTGACAGGTTTTTTTTCAAAAGGGTAGAATTGTGTTTCATGTTTTACGGATTTGAGATTAAATATTTTTTTCTAAGGAAATGATAAACACATACTAACCGATATTATGCCAATACATATATTATTGTTTTATAACACTTTATAAAATACCATTTTTACAATCGTTCCATAATTGGGAATAAATAATCGATAATGGGAAAATAAGCCAATACGGGAAGGGCAAAAATCTGCCGACGGTCTGCCGGGGATGGCAACGGGCCGGGGCCGGGGACCTGGCTTATATTATGGTGCAGCGGAAATAATTATTTCGTTCTTGTTGAGCGGTTGGAACCTGGGCGATATCCGGAAATGAGGACCCGGTAATACAGCGGGGACCCACCTTAGCTCTTTCTGAATGCAGCATTTGACGGGGCTTGCAGGGTTGAATTCCTGATTAATATTAATAAATACCTGCTCTATTTTTTCTTGGAACCTGCTTGGTTGTTGGAATCTGTTTGGCAAGGGGCCCCTGTCAACCGGCGGGCAAAAGATAAAAGCATGCAGGTGCCGCCGGAACAGGGGTTTTCCCGCAGAGCGGGCAGCCGGTAAAGCAGGGTTTTACTGTGGCCGGGTATAGGCTGTGTTGCCCAAACAGGGTGGGCTCATGGCGCATCTTCAGAAAGCACCGGAGGCATCACTGGTAAACCCCAGGGGCCGGGGCGCCCGGGCAACATCCACCTGATGCCCCCAAGACTCCTACTGTAAATTTATTCCATGTTTAAAGGCCGCGATGATTTGCTGGTAGGCAAAGAAACTTTGCTTGGGAATCCTTTCCTGGGTGTCAAAATTTACATATACAATACCAAAGCGCCTGGTATAGCCCGATACCCATTCGAAATTATCAAAAAGGCTCCAAAGGGTGTACCCTTGTAAATTGGCACCCTCTTTTCTGGCCTGCATGGCCGTATCAATATGCCTTTTTACATAATCCGCCCGGAGCAGGTCATTGACCTGGTGATCAACCAGCCTGTCATCCCTTTCTCCAAAACCGGCCCCGTTTTCGGTAATAATCATCAACGGGTTGTGGTATTCATCCTTCAGCCGCATCAGGAGCTTATACAAATAGGCCGGCCTGACCGGGCCATTAAACATCTGAACGGAATCCGGATTGTTACCAAATGCCTTCAGTCCAAAGGGCATGGATTTATCTGCATTCACGTAGGCCGGTGCATAGAAATTTATTCCCAGGAAATCTGGTTTTACCGAACCAAACAGCGCATAATCGGCCGGTGTTGGTTTCAATGCAGGATTGTATTGCTGGTAGATGGCCAAAATATCCTCAGGGTATGTTCCCCTGAACAGGGCATCCAGGAACCAGCGGTTATGCATGCCATCCTGGATCCGGGCCGCGTTCACGTCGGCGGTATCATCCGGATTCATGGGTATGGAAGGGGACAGGCTTAAGGTAATGCCAATGAGGCCCGGGCGCTTTTGCTGGTGAAAATCCTGGATCACCCGGGCATTGGCAATGAGAAGATGATGGGCCGCAGTGGCATGAAGGGCAAGCTGCCGGGCGGTGAAACCCACAGGCGGACGCTTTTGGGCAATGATATTATCCACGATGGGCGTGATCAAAAAATTTTCTATGTAGGGTTCATTAAAAGTGATGTATTTTTTAACCTTATTTCCAAACCGGCTGAATACCAGGTTGGCATAGGCTTCAAACCAATCCGGGGACTGCGGATTCATCCATCCGCCTTTTTCCTGCAGGGCCTGCGGCAGGTCCCAGTGGTAGAGGGTAACCATCGGCTCAATGCCGTTTTCCAGCAGATCATCGATGAACCGGATGTAATGGGCCATCCCCTTTTCATTGACACGGCCCGTTCCCTGGGGCAATATTCTGGCCCAGGCTATGGAAAAGCGATACGTATTAACTCCTAATTTTTTCATCAGGGCGATGTCCTGAAGGTATTGGGTCCGGTCATAGGCGTTGATGGCCACATTACCGGTCTGATTTACCCCGGTCATCCCTTCGGTAACATGGTACTTATTGGTGTAGACATCCCAGTTGGAGGGCCCTTTGCCATCTGCCTGGTAAGCCCCTTCCACCTGGTAGGAAGCGCTGGCAACACCCCAGATAAAAGGTGGTTTTTCCGTTTTTTGAGCCATACCCAGGGAGTAGAAACCTATCATGACTGCGGCAAGCCAGGTATTTTTCATGCTGGTATTTATTAGCCCCAAATATCTGATTAATCCATTAATTCAAAAAAAACACGGGTTGGAAGCGGTCTGTGGCTTTGGGTTTTTTCATCCCTGGCAGCCAGGCACTAGGCAGCCAGCCACCCGCAAAGCAGGGCCCCCGTTTAATCAAAAAGATGATTTCTTTTAAAGGATTGGCTTGTGATTTCCCTGTCAGCCCCGGCCAATATGAAGTTGCAGCCAGGAGGCCACTGCTGCAGGGCCCTTCGGATAAAGAGGCCCGTCCAATGAAGTTCTTTAGTTCTCACCGGGAAATAGATGCCCTGGGGTAAGTGCCCGTTCCATTGGGATAGCCCTAACAGTACAGCTGCGAGGGAGCCTGCCCCGCAGGCTGCCCCTCGCAGCTGTGAAAAATACCCGACTGTACCCCGTTGATATATTTTGACAAACAGCCTCCGGGCGCTTATGACATCCAGGAGGCGGAAAGACCTTGGGAGCAATATCAGAAATTAAATCCCAGCCTGATTCCCAGCAGGCCACCACCGCCACTGCGGAAATCCATCCCATAGCGCAACCCTGCTTCAAAGGCGTTGAATTGTACCCCGATGGTCGGGGCCGCGATAAAAGAGCCCACCGAAGTGGAGGCGAGAGCCCCGCTTTCACCATAATAGTATTTGAATTCAGAATATCCCACTTCTCCCATCGCAAAGAAATGATGCACAATATATTTGTAACCTACCCTTACCGGGATCTGCAGGCCCACTTTCTTTTTTTGCCCCACCACCACGGTCTTTGGATCATAGCCGATACCACCGGTGGTCAGGGTCACAAAGCCGGGCCCCGCATGATAGGAGAACCGCGCTGTAATACCCACAGCAAAATTGAACAGGTCAGCATAGGAGCCCGTGGGTACGCCACCTTCCAATCCAAAACCCACGCTGAATTTTTTGGTTTCCTTTTGTGCCATGGTCCTGCCGATGCAAAGGGTAAAAATGGCGACAATTACAATGATCGCTTTCATAAATAGTAGTTTTGTGTTTAACAATGATTCCGTCCCAATTACTGTCAGCGGCCGGAGACCTCGTCCCTGCAGAGGCATGAATGAATTCCCCGGGATGCCTATTAGTTCTTTGACGATGTGAAAGTATATCCCGATGAATTTGAAACAAATAACACATATGTAGTAAATTCTCCCAGCCATTGTAGAAAGTGAATGGTTGCAGCTTCCAAAAACCAAGACTGGGCTGCGTTTTAGGGTACTTGGCCATGGGGAAGGCTCCGATGTCCCTTCTGATTCTAATAAGTACGGCAAATTAATTCTTGAAGCGCTTTTATGAAAGTTGCGCTGAAGTCTCTGAGAAACTATTTTTCTTTATAGCGTAGAAGGAAACAAGGTATATGAGCGGCAAAAATCATCCGTAAGTCTTGGGTTCCATTTAATCAACATGGATAGTCATAAGCTACCATTTTCAGTCATTTATTTAATGGGAAAATGGAGTAATGAAAGTTGTATAATAAAATAATTTGGAATTATATATAACTTTTTTATAATTTAGTTAATTGCCCTGTATAAGTATGTTTCCCGCAGTTCTAAGGAACTGCCTTTTTTAAATTTATCCTATTGTTCGTTTAATCGAACGGTAGTGATCAAGAATATAAGGATTTTTAATAACTTTTTTTTGGGACAAAGCATCCATATTGGGCGAATTGTTCTCAAATAAATAGCTAACCGTTGTATTACTTATAATGATAGAACCAATACAACAACAACTGCTGATTGAACGCATTGCTGTTTTGGGCGATCAACAGGCCTATAAAACCTTTTTTCAGGCTTTTTACAAAGACCTGAACAGGTTTGCGTATTCTTTTGTAAAGTCAAACGAGGCTGCTGAAGAAATTGTTTGCGATGTTTTTGTTAACCTGTGGAAAAACAGGATTCGCCTACTTGAAATTGAAAATCTGAAAGTGTATCTATATGTGGCAGTAAAAAACCTGTCTATTAAGCATACCAACAGAAACAGCCGAAACGATCTCATCAGCCTTGACGAACTTTCGGTCGAAATCTCCTCAATTGGGGCTTATCCCAATCCCGAAGAAATCTGTATTTCCACTGAAATAGCTAAATCCATACATGCTGCCATTCAAAAACTGCCTCCCCGCTGTAAAATAATCTACAAATTGGTTCGGGAGGACGGTCTCCGCTATAAAGAAGTTGCCGACATATTGAATCTTTCGGTAAAAACGGTCGACGCTCAAATGACCATTGCGACAAAAAAAATCTGCCAATCCATGAATTTTGTGCTTGGAAACGCCGAAAAAAAGTAACTTTTTTGTAAAAATCTCAGAAACGTTTAGGGAATAATGCCGAAAAATGGTTCCTATTATAAAGAACCTTTTAAAATGCACCATAATCGCATTTGGCAATTATTATCAAGAAAGATGGATGGCGAAGCCAATATGGATGAGCTGCGGGAACTTGAGCAATTGCTGATGAACTTTCCTGAAGACGCCTACAAAATTGATATAGTTTCCTCTTATCTTCAAAAAAAACATAATCCCGAAACATTTGACGAAGAACAAAACCAGGTGTGGGAAAAGCATTTGGAGTCTATGTGCAGCTTGTACCCGGGAGAATTTACCGATTCACCGCCGGAAAATAGTCCACCGCGACAACTTTCCATAATCAGCCATCTTCAGCGAAACAAGACGCTTGTTTTTTCAGTAATGTTTATTGCAATAACTACGATTTCTTATCTGTTCTATCAAAAGCAGATCAACCGGTCATTGGTCAATAATAATCGTGTTGAATTATCAGCGCAAAACAATCTACCGCATCCTTCAAAAACAAAAATGGTGCTTCCAGATGGTACGCAGGTGTGGCTGAATGGCAACAGCCATATCAGTTATCAGGAAGACTTTGGAAAGAATAATAAACGTGAAGTGGCCCTTACCGGGGAAGCATTTTTTGATGTAGCGCATAACGCCCGTGTGCCTTTTATTGTGCATGCAAAAACAATCAATATCACGGTTAAAGGAACAGTTTTTAATGTAAAAGCCTATCCTGAAGATAAAAATGTGGAAACATCCTTATTAAAAGGAAGTGTGGAAGTGTGCGCCAAAACAGATCCGAAAAGGAAATTCATTTTAAAGCCCAGCGAAAAAATTACCATTTCAGTGGCTACTGAAAAAGAAGCAAGGGCACCAATGACCGGCAAAAAGGCATTATTGGGAAATAATAATGATAACAAATCCTATCATATTGACAATTTGCAGCCCGAGCCCAGTAGTAGCATTATACCCGAAGTGGCGTGGCTGCAAAATAAGCTGGTGTTTAATGGGGAGCCTTTATCAGAAATTGTGGAGAAAATGCAGCGTTGGTACGGCGTAACAATAGAGATTAAAGATGACCGCCTTAACGATTTAAGATTTACAGGAGCCTTTAATAATGAAACGCTCCGTGAGGCGCTGAATGCATTACAAGCTACTTATCCGTTTGAAATAAGCGCAGATAATAACAGAATAACACTTTACATAAAACAATAAAACAGTACCGCGTATGAAGAAATAAAAAACCCATACAAAGAAAAGAGCTGCCCTAACAGCTTCACCAAAACTAAAGGCCAAAAACAAGGAACCCGTTCAAATTTTACAATATTAGGCGGCTCCTCATTTTTCATTTACTAAGCATTTTTAAAACATGAGAAAAGAAAAAACTGCTGATCTGACGTTTTTTGCATCATCACCAAAACTGAAATCTTTCTTTCTTGCAATGAAATTGACCACAATTCTGCTATTTGTCGTTTGCATGAATGTTTTTGCTAGCGGTTTCAGCCAGGAAAAAATTGACCTTTCTGTAAAAAACGTGGAGTTAAAAAAACTATTCTCCATGATCGAAAAAAAGACTGATTACCGTTTTTTGTATTATGATGGAGCCATACCGCAGCACAAAAAAGTGGATATTGATGTATCGGGCGCATCTTTGGAACAAGTGCTCAACAAGGCTTTTCTGAACACGCTGCTGAAATATAAAATAATGGACAATAACCTGGTCGTTATTTCGTCTGCTGTTTTAGCGCTTGAGACCGTAACCGTAAAAGGAAGAGTTCTTGACGAAAAAGACCAGCCCTTAGTCGGCGCAAGCATCAAAATTAAAGGAGCTAATTCCGGCACTACTTCCAATGCAGCCGGCGATTTTACCATAAAAGTGCCCGTTCATTCAACCATTGTAGTTTCGCACGTTGGCTATTTGACCCAGGAGCTGGTAGTTGACAAAGACGAAACCATAACCGTGCAACTGAAGCCTGGCGATAAAGGTCTTGATGAAGTAGTAGTAACGGCTTTGGGCATCAGCAAAGCGAAAAAGGCCTTGGGTTATGCAACCACTACTATAAAATCAGATGTGATAACTGAAGCGGGTTCACCCAATGTGGTTACTGCACTTTATGGAGATATACCGGGCGTTAAAATCGCAGCGGCACCGGGTGGGGCGACCAGCGGTGTGAGCGTTATCATCCGCGGAGCTTCTTCTATCAACTTCCAACAACAGCCATTGTTGATTATTGATGGAGTACCGGCAAGAAATGGCGACTTTAACTCAAATAGCGGACGCATTGGCAATAACGGCATTAGTGAAATTAATCCGGAAGACGTTGACAATGTTACTGTTTTAAAAGGGGCAGCAGCAGCAGCCTTATATGGCTCAGAAGCTTCCAACGGAGTTATTTTAATAACCACAAAATCAGGCAAGGGGAAACAAGGCTTTGGTATTGAGTTCAGTACTTATTATGATGAGGATAAAATCGCCTATATACCTCAGTTTCAGACTTACAGGGGACCAGGACATTTCATAAACTACTCAACCTTGCATACAGGCAACATCAATGCTTCCAATGAAACTGGTCTAGATGCCGATGGTTGGGATCATGTAACATACAATGGAACAACCTATCGTAGCCTGGCAAATTCAATCGGAACGGGGGGCAGTACAACTCCCAACCTTTATTTTGGGCCCATTTATGATGGCAAGCCTACGATTTATTGGGATCATCAGGTGAGACCTTATCTCCCGCAAAAAAACAGCTATGCCGACACGTGGCAGACTGCACATAATCAAACTACAAACGTTGCTTTCACCAATAATACGGAAAAAACCACGACAAGGTTTTCTTATACCTACAACCATACGGAAGGGTTGAGCCTGAATGCGCGTAATGACAAACACAATTTTAGCCTGAATAATACCTTCCGTTTGACTCCAAGCCTGACAATCCAGACAATCGTCAATTATTTCAATTGGCATGTTCATGACCGCCCTACTGGCACCAGTGGCCTGCTTCTTGGCTTTGGCGGTATGCTCGGACCTTCTGATAATGGAAGCTGGTATAGAAAGGAAGCGCAGACAAGTTTGGGCTACAAGTATGTAACGGGCCAAAACGCCAGCTTGACCCCGAGCGAAAATATTTATTTCGGAAATCTTAAGACAAATACGCTTGATTATGTGTATGACCGGCAAGCCAATAGTGAAGATGAATTTGAAAATAGGCTAAACGGGGTAATCAAAGCAGATTGGAAAATAAACAAAGAGTTTCAGTTTTCGGTAAGGACTTCTACGGATCTTACCAATACGCTCATCTATGGTAAGGAAAAAAATGAGCTGCCATTGGCACTCGGCAATTCCGGTGGTTATACCATAGGGACTGTGAATGATGAAATATACTATGGTGATGCAAAATTGAACTATACCAAAAACCTGACAAAGGACGTCAATCTGAATGTTTCTGCAGGTTATACTGCCCAATATGAAAAAACGCTGAATACGGGTATTAGAACCGACGGCGGATTAAGTGTTGAAAATAAATATGATCTGTCTGCGTCTGTCAACACACTGGTGGGAACTTTAGCAAATAATCATTTTTCAACAGAAGGATATTTGTTAAAAGATGCATTGTTCGGGATTTTAGATCTTAGTTATAAAAACTATCTTTTCTTAGAAGGAACGATAAGACAGGACAGAACTTCTACCATGCCACCGGGCAACAATACGTTCTACTATCCTGCTGTAAATGCATCTTATATTTTGAGTGATGCATTAAAATTGCCTACAATCTTTAATTATTTAAAAGCCAGAGCATCTTATGGTTTGGTAGGTAGTTACCCCCAGCAATATATTTCAAATACATCCTATGGCCTTGCTAACATTGGGGGATATTCTTATACAACGATAAATACCGCCCCATATGGCAATGAGTTCATTAAACCCGAAAGAAGGCACGAATTCGAGACTGGTGTAGAAGGCCAAATCCTAAAAGGCAGATTGGGCTTTGACCTCACTTACTATTATAATAAAATCACAAACCAGATTACCAATTTAACCCTGCCAAATACTACAGGTGCAACGAGTATTCTTCAGAATGCCGGTTCTTTGAGCAATGCAGGTATTGAGGTAAATATTAATGCCACGCCAATTAAAACAAAGAACTTTACCTGGACGGTGATCTTGAATTTTACACATAACAGAAACAAGTTATTGAGCCTGGCTTCTGGTCAGGATGAAATATTGTTGGGTGTGTTTGATAGCGAGGTTGCTTATAAAGCCAAAGTGGGCAGACCACTGGGTGATTACTGGGCTCCGACTCATTGGCAAACAAATGGTCAGAATACAATCGGTTCAAATGGACTCTACCTATTGGATTATCAACATTTGCAAAATGTAGGTAATTCTCAGGAAACAGGAGTTGGTGGGTTTAGGAATACCCTCAGATACAAAAATTTCGCTGTGAACTTCTCTGTTGACTATAAAATCGGAGGATCAGAATCTACAACTGCCTTACAATGGCTGAAAGCTTTGGGGTATACTAAAAACACCTTACAGGCCACTGATGCCAAACATGGCGGGCTTCACTATTATCAGATATCCAACAATGGCGCTATCCAGGGTGTGCAGGTCGCATCAAATGTAACCGCAGGCCCCCAAGGTCAGCCTGTATATGATAATGGGATGCTTCTAAAAGGGGTACAGCTCGACGGGACTCCTAATAACGTAGTAGTATCTTCAGCCTATTTCTACCGTACGGAATACAATTCCAGTGACGCAAGTTTAGGAAGTGTAGGACCAACGCAAGGGGATCTGGAATATGAATATGTTGCAAAAAACACCTATTTTAAATTCCGTGAAATCAATTTTTCTTACTCATTCCCAACACCGGTCCTCACGAAATTGCATGCAACCAATTTGACCCTGTCGATATTTGGCAGAAACCTGTTTTATATCTATAGGACCATCAAAGACGCCGATGCTGAACAATTTACTTCCGGAAGCGGTTGGGGATATCAGAACGGAAACACAACGAGCAACCTGGGGAATACGAACCCATCTTCTCGTTCCTATGGTGTAATGCTAAGAGCTAATTTTTAACTTAGTCAACTAAGTTTATTTATAAGTAAAAATGAAACAATTATGAAAAGAACATCATTATATCACATAATTCTTCTAATGTTTGTCTTTGCTGGTTGTAGCAAAAGTAAATTTGGAGAATATTATCAAAATCCTTCCAGCACGAGTACGACTACACCTGAAAAGCAATGGACAGGTTTCAACCTCGCGTTACTTGGTTATGAGTCACCTCAGTACTATGCTTATTTCGTTGAATGGCAGACTACGGCGCTGAACTTCACTCAGGCTACTGCTTATCAGAATATTAGCAAACGATACGAGCCTCTTTTTCAATATGCGGCTGGCGATGACAAATGGAATAATTACTACAATTTCATGACCCAATACAGAAACTTTGTTGCGGTGTATTCGGCTCTGCCGCCGGCAACACAGGCACTGTACAGGATTTTTAAGATCTCTGCTGATATCCATTTTTATGACGAGACGCAAAAAATGGTAGACACTTATGGTGATCTTCCATGGTCAAAGGCAGGGCTGATAACTACCAATGGAGGGAATATTGCCAGTTCTTATGCAACATATGACAAAGCTTCCGATATTTACCAGACTATGCTGGACAGCTTAAAGGGACATGCTGCTGAGCTGAACATAATAGCTACTTCCAACCCCCTTACGCCCGCCATCGCCACTATTTTTGGTAATCAGGACTTTATAAACGGGGGGGGGATCTATCAGTGGCAGAAGTATTGTAATTCCCTAAGGATCAGAATGCTGATGCGGGTTTCCGGCACAACTCAATTTGCCTCCAGATCCAATACGGAAATAGCCTCTATTTTGGCTGATCCCACAACTTACCCAATTTGCAATGGAGGAAGTACAACACCTGGTGTTTTTGGAAGCGGTAGCGATAGCTACAAGGATGCAGTCGCTGTGAGCAAAGTCGCTTTTGTTGCCAGTTTGGGAAGTGGTCTGGTAGGCTGGGGTTATGCGGATCGTGCTACCAAGGTAATGATTGATACGATGTATAACAACAATGACCCAAGACTGAATTTGTTGTTCCAGCCTGGTGCCAATGCTCCATCCAACACATTCATCGGATTGGACGAAAACCTGGACGCAGGCACTCAAGCGACACAACTGGCAGCAGGTACAATCGCGATATATAATTATAATATTACCTATAGCACTAATCTTCCGGTGCAGTATTTTACTTCCCAGGAAATACAGTTGCTCTTAGCGGACTATTACACCAACGTCAATGCGAATTCGATGTTGGCTGGGCAGGCCTATGCGGCTGGCGTCACGAATTCGATCAACTGGTATTCCGCACTTTATGCCCATAGCAATAATACCAAACCGATAAATGGCACTTATTCCTATAATGCGGATACTGTTGCTGCAAAAATTGCCCCTTATATCAATTCGAGTAACATCAGTTGGCCTGCCGCAGACAAGGATCGGCAAAATGAGCTGATAGGTTTACAGAAATGGCTTAACTACAATGTATTTGAGCCAGTTGAAAGCTGGGCTGAATTGAGAAGGACAGGTTATCCTACTTTGAATTTTGTGCCGGATAATACTTCTACTCTTGCCCCCACGCCATCTAACAGGTTTTACTATCCTGTAAATGAAGTGTTGTATAACACTACAAATTATAATGCTGCAACAAACAGTGGCGCTACGAATAAACCTATGGCCAAAATATTCTGGCAACCATAAAATAGATTGAATAGTCTAAAACAACAAGAGGCAGCCAAATGGCTGCCTCTTGTTGTTTGGGCCTCAATTTTGAAAATTCGGTTTTGGTAAATAAAATGAAATATAATTAACCTATTTATTCAACATTGCGGTCTCTTTGCCTTGCATGAACTGGCGGGAAAATTTTATCATTTAGTATTAACCGGCTTACTCGAGCCAGGCACCATACAGGCCGGAGTGAAATCAATGTTTAATTTGGGGGGTTTCCTATCTGTTGAAAATTTGTGAAGCAAATGACTGCTCCATTTTTTTAAAATTTCCACATTTTGAGTGTGCTCAATTTAAACCACCATTGCCTTTATACAAACTAACAGCCTTGTCGAGTTTTATTTTTAATACCGTGATATATTTATCCGCTACTGAATCAGGAACATCAATATAAACCAGACCCGGCACGGGACTCCATGATATCTTCCCTACAACCTTAGGTTGAAGCCTGGTGCCGTTACCCAATACTGTTATCTCCTGAATTTTATTGTTCAAACCCTTGATCATTATCGGCCCGCTTTGTTTTCCATGTAAAAACAAATATAAAGTTGCAGAGTCTTTTGAAAGTGTACTGGGGCCGTAAAAGTGTCCTTGTTGCAAACCTCCAATTGTATTAAATATTGCCTCTCCATTTTTTTTATTCCAAGCCCCTAATTCTTTCAAAACATTGATCTGCTCCGGTGGTATTGTGCCGTCTTCCTTGGGGCCCATATCCAGCAGCAAGTTGCCGCCGTTTGAAACTACATCTACAAAAATACTGATGACTTCATAAGGCGTTTTCCAATTGTTATCATAATGAAAGCCCCAGTTATCATTGGTTGTCATGCATAGTTCCCACCATTTATAATTTGGCCTTGTAACCGGAAAATTCTGTTCGGGCGTTTCGTAATCTCCATTGCCCTGCAAACGACCATTGATGATCGCTTTTGGATTATGTGACAAAATCAAGTCCCTTACTTTTTTCGCTTCCCATTCTTCGGCGCTGTGTTCCCAATCGCCATCAAACCACCACAGGTCGGGGTTGAACCGGGTGCTGATCTCTTTGATCTGCCCCTGGAAAAAAGAACGGAAGCGGTTCCAGCGGTCATAATCATTCGCTAGTTGGTACTTTGAGCTGTCATTTAAAAAACCAGGATAATTATTATCGCTCCAGTCAATAAGCGAAAAATAGGCCCCACATTTAATACCGCGTTTACGTAATTGTTCAAAGAAAGGTTTGACCATGTCCCTTTTCGCAGGCGTTTTCTGTACAATGCTCAGGTCATTTAATTTGGTATCATACATTGCCACGCCATCGTGATGCTTCGTAGTGATGACGGCATACTTTGCGCCGCTTTCCTGTATCAGGTCAGCCCAAAATGCAGGATCGTAATTTTTTAAGGTGAACCCCTTCAGTTGTTTCATGTAATCAGTATAACTGATCTTTTTGTTGTGAAAGCTCCAGGATTCATCAATGCCATTCACTGAATAAATACCCGCATGAATAAAAATGCCCAGTTTCGCATCAGCAAACCATTGCATCTTATCTTTTATTTCTTGCGTATTGGCATTATTTTGACTAAAGGCCGCAAAAGGCAGCAATGCAATTGAACTCAGCAACGCAATTGATAGGTTTTTTTTCATTATTGGTTTTTAAATCCTTTAAATATGTAAATAATTCTGCCTCATTTCATTCATTACAATCACAAATTAAATGCATCGCATGTACAATATCAAACTTTGATCTTCCTGATTTCAAGGGGAAAATCAAAATAGCTGGTAAGCCCGGACTGTTGTTCCCCCAGGACTGCATGGCATGCCGGTATTGCTGCCCACATTTGCCATGGAGCCCTTACTGGGCATGCGCTGCTGCATCTATGTCGGTTTTCTGCATACGCCTATTTGATATCGGCCTAAAAGGATTTCCTTTCCTTTTATACGGTGTATTTGCAGCGGTTGCGGATCTGATGATCGATGCAGAGCTTCGTGCCAGCCTGCGGGAAGAACCCTTTTATGGCATTAGGAAAGCCTTGTAGGCAATCAGTGCATCCGTCCAGGATACAATCTTCCAGGCCCAGGGCATTTAGGTCCTTGAGCAGGCTCATCCAAAAGGAGGCAGACGCTGTCTTTGCCATCCGCAAGACCCACACTTCTTTAAGGCTGAAATTTTAAAGTTCCGTGACCAGGAATATGCATTTGCAGATGAGCTTGCCATTATGATTGAATTGGTGCACACTGCTTTTCGTCCAGACAATATAACATATTTCCGCCAGCGGGTGATTCTGCCATTGCTTGATAAGGTCCGGGGCTCGGTTGGTGACATTACTGACAGTGCCCTCAATGACATTTACTCCGTACACCTCTTTACCTGGTCAGAGCTGTCTGGGGTCGTCAGGAACTTTGGTAAAAAAGGTCAGCGGGAACACCCAATAAATTTGTGTTGCATTTGTGTTGAAATGTAGAAAAAATCAGTGTCAAAACGGGGAAATGGGGGTCAAAAAACGTCATAACATGCAGTAAATCTATTCTATATACTAAATGTGAGAAAATGAGGAAAAAGGAGATAAAGTGGATAAAAACCCTTGCGGTTCCCCGGTAGCTGAAGTCTTCCCGGTTGCCCGGAACCGCATTTTGTGTGAATGGCGCGTTTTTGATACCTTGTCTTTTAAAGAACATTACAATTTATGAAACTGTTTATCCCCTACCTGGCCCTGGTGTTTGGTTCAGTCATCATCGGGCAAAACGCAGCATACGCCCATGGCAGTTACAGGCCATCAGGACAGCCCTCTCCCTCCGATACAGCCGTCAGGCCTGCAGGCAAGATGCCGGATATCAGTAAATACAAGACCTATATCGATGAAACCCTGCAAAAACATATACAGGAATTCAAGGGCTTTATATCCATACCCAGCATTTCGTCCCTGCCTGCCCGAAAAGAGGATGTGCTGGCCTGCGCCGGCTGGCTGAAAAACAGGCTCGAGTCGATGAAGCCCGATCAGGTCGAAATAATACCTACCGATGGCCACCCCGTGGTATTTGCCCAGTGGAACAAGGCTCCCGGCAAGCCCACCGTGCTCATTTACGGGCATTATGATGTACAGCCGGTACAGGAAGACTTATGGACCGGAAAACCATTTGAACCCAGGATTGACAATGGAAGGATTTATGGCAGGGGAGCTTCAGATGACAAGGGAGGGGTAATTACTGCCATCTGGGCAATAGAAGCCCTGCTGCAGCAGGACGGCCAACTACCGGTGAACCTGAAATTCCTTTTCGAAGGGGAGGAAGAGATCGGCAGTCCCCACCTGGAGAAATTTGTGGCGACCCATAAAGAGCTGCTCAAAGCAGCCTATACCTACAACGTCGACGCCATGCAGGAGAGCGAAACCCAACCTGAAATGGTGATGAGCGTGCGGGGAGGTGCCACCATGGAGTTTACCCTTTCCACGGCTAACCGCGACCTCCATTCCGGTGTCTATGGGGGTAAACTGCCCAACGCGGCAGGGGCACTGGCCCAGATCATTGCTTCCCTGCATACCGGGGATGGTAAAGTGGCTGTTGCGGGGTTTTATGACCGGGTTAAGCCCATGACCGCCGAAGAAAAGGCCATGGCTGCCAAAGCGCCCAACGACGAACAAAATGAAATGAAGACCTATGGGGCAACCCTGTTTACCGGGGAAAAAGGTTACACGAGTACCGAGCGCGTATGGTACCGACCCACGCTGGATGTTACCGGTATGTGGAGCGGATATACCGCCGAAGATGGTTTTTTGAACATCATACCCGCCTCTGCCCACTGCCGGCTCATGTGCCGGCTGGTGGAAGACCAGCGTGGCGATGAGATCATTGAACTCATTAAAAAACATATTGCAGCCCATTTGCCTGCGGGGGTTCGCATTTCCTACAAGGACCTGGGCGGATTCTCCAATGCGGCTGCCAAGTTCCCGGCTAACACGGATGCTTTTAGAGCGGCCGTTGCAGTGCTTACAAACCTATACGGCAAACAACCCCTTCTCATGGGAACCGGTGGAAGCAATGCTGCCATGGCCATCTTTAAAACCCAGCTCGGACAGCCGGCCTATTCTTTCGGATTCTTGCGCGACGACGAAAACTACCATTCACACAACGAGTTTATGCGGATTGCTGATTTGCAAAAAGGACAGTATGCCCTTTGCATGCTGCTGACCTATATCGGAAGTAGGTAGTGCAAGTCTTTGCAACCAGGCATCACCGGTAGCGGTATCCCGGATCCCCGGCTGAAGGGGTGTGGGTGAGCGCAACAAAAAACCAGGACTTTCACACAAAAAATAAAAAAATGAATTCCACACAAAACACGGACGGCATCTTCCCCAGAGGTCAGCAGACATCGCCGGATTATTTTACCGGAACTGCCTGGTTGAATGTGCTGGTCCCCCAGGATGAAACCGGACATTATACCATCGGAAATGTAGCCTTTGAACCGGGTTGCAGGAACAACTGGCATACCCACCCGGCCGGACAGATCCTGCTGGTCACGGAAGGTAAAGGGCTTTACCAGGAAAAAGGAGGGCCGGCCCGGCACCTTGCCAAAGGAGATGTGGTCGTTATACCATCGGGAGTAGAACATTGGCACGGAGCCACCGCAGACAGCCATTTCACCCACATCGCCGTTACCAATCTCACCGCCGCAGGAGCCGTTAGCTGGCTGGGTCCGGTAACAGATGCGCAATATTTAGCATGCCAGTAACCTGCAGTCAGGACCCGTCCACCCTGGGGAGGGATCCTGTAAAAGCCAGCAATTCTGGGCCGGTTTAGTCCGGCAGCCAAACTAATGAAGGGATCTTTTTGGGGGATTTAATCATAGGATTCGCGGGGTTATGCATTGAGGTTCCTGAAAAATATAAAAGCCTGCGGGCAGGGATCTTTTCAGCCAGAGGCGTTTATGCATCAGGTCATTTTGAATAAGCACCGCCCATTGACAGGCCATTTCCCTATAGGACTGTACCCAGGGGACCTCCGTGATAGGAACGATAGTACCCCCCAAAAGCCCCTGATCTAAGACCGCCCCCGCCTGCCGCTGACAGGACCTTTGGAAAAAAATCAGGCTGGCCGCTCAGACGATGTCAGGGATCCTGTAATGCTCCCTAGAGGAAGGCTTTAGCAACGCATTGGCCTCCTGGCTATTGGTAAACCGCTCCTTTTCCCCGTCAAAATACAACTGCTTATTGCCGACTCGGTAAGCGATATTTCCCAGGTGCACCAGGCAGGCGCTTAGCTGTCCCTGCTCCACATCCGCGTTTGGCTTTTTGCGACTGCGCAGTGATTGGATGAAGTCTTTTTGGTGATCGGGATCCGGAAAAATGGTTTTATGCTGGGCGATGATCCTGGAATCCTCTCCTTTTACCTGCCAGCCGCCGCCATGCCGTCCCAGGTACATGAGGCCTTCGGTGCCATAGATTTCGGTGCGGGTGGCATTGGTTCGCCAGTCGGGATAGGTATTGGGATCCAGGCGGATGCTTTGGGGTGTCTTTTTCATGTAGTTGGTGCCATTTCCACTGTCACAGGTCATGGAAAAATTTCCAAAATCATAGTTGATGCTGATGAATTCCGGGGTTTCTTTACCGGATCCCCAGGGCCAGTTTCCGCCGCAGGCGTAGACTGATTTTGGATGAGGGGGGTTGCCCAGTACCATGCGGGCAAGGTCCATGACATGGCTGGCGTCATCGGAGAGTGCGCCCCCGCCAAAAGACCAGTAGTTCAGCCATCCGCCCCGGCCATCTGGATTGGTGATACCCGGATTATAGGGACGCGCCGCCGCAGGGCCCAGCCATCCATCCCAATCTATCCAGGAGGGATCTGGCTGGTCGGGTTGGGCCATCCATTTTTCCCCGCCCAGCAGATTATAACATTTCACCGTTACGATCCGGCCCAGTTTACCGCTCCTGATATATTCCTGGGCACTAAAGCCATAAGGCGCACTGCGGTTTTGAAAACCAATCTGCACGATCCGTTTGTATTTCTGGGCGGCTTCGATCATCTTTCGTCCTTCCCAGATGCTGATGGTAGGGTTCTTTTCCACATAGACATCCTTGCCGGCCTGGCAGGCCCAGATAGTGGCCAGTGCGTGCCAGTGCTCCGGCGTGGAAATCATCACGGCATCAATTTCCCGATCATCAAATACCTCCTTCATGTTTTTTACCGCTTTGGGCCGGTATCCCAATTCCTTTTCCACCACGCTGACGGCTGCCTCCAGCTTATTGTATTTTACATCGCAGACCGTCTTGACTACGACATTATCATTGATTTTGCAGGTACCAATCAGGGTGTCCATGCCCCGTCCGCCGCAGCCAATTTGGGCCAGCACGATTTTATCGTTGGCCCCCAGGATGCGGCCCGGCAATGGCACCCAGGACGGCAGGGAAAGTCCGACTGCTCCGGCAAGGCTCTTTTCTATAAAATTTCTTCTTTTCATGGCTGCCATGTTTTATTGCTGTAATAAGTAATCTATTGCATTGAACATTATCTGGTGGAACTGGTCCAATTTCCAGTCCATCCAATGCCCCATGGAAGTATAGATCACTTTTCCATTGGGGCGGTGGTTGATCCATAAGACAGGTTCTTCGGGCTGGTCGGGAATTTTTCCGGTTAGCAGTACCTGAACGGAAGCAGACCGTAAGGGCCTGTTTTTATATAGGGTATGTATCGATTCCACCGGTCCGGTAAAATCCTGGGAGGAGACTCCATGCAGTAGGGGATGGTTTTCCATTCCAGGCACGACCGAAAATACAATGCCTGTTTTTGTCGGACCGTGATGGCCCTGGTAATTACCACCAATGACCTCTTCATCAAATTCGGGCCACTGGTCCAAAAATTCGGGCACTTTTCCAGTGGCTGCCACTACAGCGCCCCCCTTGTTGGGCACAACCTGGTTTGCATTGAAGGCATGGCTGGCCGTCCGGAGTCCCAGAATTGGTTTACCTGTTTTTGCATAATCCCGGATCAGGTTCATTTGTTCTGAAGGCAAGGCCCGGCGCCTGACCTGAATCACCGCCAGGTCAGCATCTTTGAGGATCTGCAGGTTCTCGATATTGTGGATGCCTTCCCCTTCATAGACCGGCTTACCCAGAGCAAACTCACAGTTGACCCCTTTTTTCAGCAGAAGTTCATGGGCAAAGGCCGGCAGGGATTCATTGGCATGGTATTCGTTTTCGGCAATGATAAAAGCTAGGACCGGCCGCTTGTCTGACTGGAACCTGAATTGCTTTTCGCCGGTAAAATCCGAAGAAACCATCGTAGGGCAAACATAGGTCTCGATATGTTCTTCTATCAGGCTGATGCCGGTAAAATGGGGCACAAAAGGACTTTGCCTGGAATTATACATTACATCGGTCAGATCTCTCATCAATACCACATTCATTCCGAGACGTACCATATTACGCAACCCAAAAGTTCTTCCGATGACGCACATATTGGTATGAACCCCCATGAGTATGACATTGTGGATGCCTTTTTTATAAAAAAGGCCGCCAATCTCCGCTCCGTTGTCACTGATGGCATCCTGATCCTCAATGGTAATCAGATCTGTCTGGTGGGTCCAGGGACTTCCCTGCTGGCAGGTGGGTGAATCATCGCATCCCCCGTCAGACTGGTCGATGGGCCAGGGAACATTTTTTTCAGCGCCCAGTTCATCGTCTTTAATGATCCCTGCTGCTTTTTTGCTCATACTTTGCTGTGCCATTTTCCTGCCGGGGTAGTTTTTATAAAAGCCCATGCAGTCGCTGGGTGCATGCACAATCAGCACTCCTTTTTGGCGGGCAATGGAAATAACCCTGTTGACCTGGGGAGCCAGCTCTTCCACCCGACGGGTAGCCCCTTTGCACCAATGCTGGTTCCACATATCGCAAATGATGATGGCTGTCTGACGGCTGTCCCATTGCTGGATTTCATTGACGATTTTTATTACGCCTTTCAGGGAGTCAGAAGCTATTCTTCTTTGAAGCGATACCCTGAGGGGCTGCCCGGGCGCCTTAGCTTGTCCAAACGATGGGTTTGCAAAAAAAAGGAGGGACAACAAACCGGATAAAAAAATTCCAGTCACTTTTTTAGACATGATTTTCTATTCATTTAGGGTGATATACGAAAAAGCCTTAGGGGCCTTCTTATTATAAATTAACCAAGCCAGTTGCCCTTACCGGGGCCGGATCCTGCAAATGAAGCAAACCAGGCAGGGGCCAGTTTATTGCCTGTCCTTCAGACCGGCGCCAATCTGAAATCCGGCTACATGGGTCGGCCTTCAAAAACGGCGAACAAATACCCATCCTTAAAATGGCCCTCCTTGATAATGTTGCTTACTTCCTTTAAATGTATTGATTTTTTAGAATATGAAATATTCTAATTTAAAGGGAGTAAGGCTTCCAGTATCCTGCAGGATACTGCACACCGGATTAAATAAGCCCGTTTCCACTATCAGTCTGAAAAAATAACGGGGATTTAATCCAGGTAAGTTCTTTTCGACTGCAAATCCTTACGCGCAAACTCCTTAACTTATCTGGCACGGTCGGAAGGGACTCTCTGGATCGAGCCTTTTACATAAATCAGGGATAAGCCGGAAAAGTTGTAGGCCAAAAAACACCGGGACCTGACTGAACCGGGATTTTGGCTATTTGAATGCGGAAATGCAGACCTGTAATCCTATATTTAACAAGTCCACCCTCACCGAATGGTTGCAGTAATAAACTCAAAGAATACAATGAAAGGCACTTACCTCATGGTCATGGTAAACCAGTATAAAAATCAAAGGGAGACAATTACTCAGTTTACTGATTATTTATACTCAATATATTGAGTATAAATAATTACATGTTTGAAAGACGTCATTTGCAAATACTTATAAGCAGAATGACTGAACCAAGAAGGTTCATTCAGCTGATCTTAGGGCCACGTCGGGTAGGTAAAACAACCCTTGCAAATCAATTAGCCCAAAAATTGACTATCCCGACTCTGTTTGTATCCGCAGATACGATCGCCGCTTCGGATACAATTTGGCTAAGGCAACAATGGGAAACCGCCAGGCTTAAGGCAAAACAGGAAACGGTCGGTGAAATCTTATTGATCGTTGATGAAATTCAAAAAATCGACAACTGGAGTGAAACCGTAAAGCTGCTTTGGGATGAGGATTCCAGATTGGGACATAATATTAAAGTGATCCTGCTGGGCTCGTCGCGGATGCTTTTGCAAAGAGGATTAACAGAATCATTGGCCGGGCGTTTTGAAAAGACTTATATGGGTCATTGGTCCTTTTCAGAAATGCAATCTGCCTTTGGATGGGATGCTAATCAATATAGTTGGTTTGGAGGTTACCCTGGTTCTGCACCACTCATAAGTGATGAGCTTCGCTGGAAACAATATATACAGACATCGATGATAGAGACCAGTGTGTCAAAAGATATCTTAATGACCACTCGAAGAGATAAACCGGCATTAATAAAAAAACTATTCGAATTAGGTTGTCTATACTCTGGCCAAATAATTTCCTATACTAAAATGTTGGGCCAAATGCAGGACGCCGGAAATACAACCACTCTGTCTCACTATCTGGATTTATTAAACACAGCCGGATTGTTGGCTGGTATTGAAAAATACGCCGGAACCATTTTAAGAACGCGGGCATCAGGCCCTAAATTTCAGGTACTACAGCCTTGATCAGCAGCCAGAAATCGGAAAGTTTTGCTGAGATCCTGCATCAGCCTAAACAATGGGGCCGGGTGGTAGAATCTGCGGTGGGTGCGCATTTACTGAACCAGGCTGTTACAGGACATTTTAACCTGTATTACTGGAAGGAAGGAAATGACGAGGTGGACTTTATCTTAGAAAATAACGGAAAACCGCTCGCCCTTGAAGTAAATTCCAGCCAGGAATCTTCTACCAAGGGAATGGCTGTTTTTCAAAAAATGTATCGGCCTGCTAAAGTGTTACTAATTGGAAATGCCGGTATTCCATGGCAGAAATTTCTACTGATTTCTCCGGAAACCTTATTTAAGAATTAAATCAAATCGACAAAATCGGTTGAACCATTGGCAATTCTCTAAATAAAAAACAGAACGGGCAATTAAGTTTTCTTCGCATAGCATCAGCCTGATCATTTGTAACACGTTTATTCCAGATGCAGGATCACCAGCGAATGGGCGGGGATTTTAATGGTTGAATGGCTCACTTCAAAGGTTTTATCAAAAGGGATCACATTATTTTCCCTGCCAACATCATTATAATCATCCTGGGATTTGCCAGACAGAACCATTCCCTTTATTTGTTTAGATGGTTGTAATCCGAGTTGTTTAAAATCCAGCCTAAGAACCATTTCTTTAGTTGGATTTTTATTAACTGCAGCCAAAACAAAATGTGTTTTATTATCATCACAGGTTAGAACAACATCCAAGGCAGGGGTGGATTGATGTCCATTCCGTAATATTTCAGAGGTTGTTTTTATTTTTACAATATTTTTTTTCAGCTGGTTGGCGTACAGGGCCAACACATAAAAGGTACTTCGCTTTACCAGGCCATCCGTATAAACATAGAGGGCGCCGGCGGCATTTACTGCAGGCGACAAGCAAGCCATTTTTACATCTCGGGCATTTCGGAGGCAAGTGTTCAAAAAGCAGGCAGAGAATAATGCGTCAGCCATTGTGTAGGTGGAATTGATGTCATTGTTATCGCGCGCTTTAATGTCCATTTTCGCGCGGCTATTGAAAAGTCCGGGATGAAGCCATGCGCGGAGGTTCCACTCATCAAAGGCAATCTTTATTTTATCGCGATAACCGCTTTCATCTAAAATTTCTATGGTCCTTTTAATTTCGGCCTCTATCGAGCTCGTTTTCATCATACAATCCATATAGGATGCAGGATTCAGGTGTTCATGATCACCATCCCAATAATTATGGATGGAAACATAATCAAGATAATCCCCGGCCACTTTTAACAAAGGAAGCGTCCATTCCTTTTGTGGAAGCGCCGCAGCAAAGAGTCTTAAATCAGGGGAAACGCGCCGCATCATTTTGGCTGATTCGCGAACAAGTGGCCCCCATTCTGTCACGGCCTTGGCTCCCATCTCGTGGCTACCCCAGTTTTCATTTCCGATGCTCCAAAATTTTACGTTATATGGTTGTGCGTGACCATTGTCATGTCTTAGGCGCCCGAATCTTCCGGCATCCAAATTGCAATACTCAACCCAATTGCTCATTTCTTCGGACGATCCCGTGCCCGCATTGCTGCAAATGAAAGGCTCTGCTCCGATTTTTTTGCACCAGAGAACAAATTCATCCGTCCCGAAAGTGTTTGGCTCTTCCACCTGCCAGGCTTTATCAAAGTCTGGCTGCCGTTTTGAACCTACTCCGTTAAGCCAGTGATAAGAAGATGCAAAACATCCCCCAGGCCAACGAACAATCGGAACTTTCAGTTCCTTCATTGCATCTATTACATCTTTACGAAAGCCATTTTCATCTGAAAGCTTTGAGCCCGGTTCAAATATTCCACCATAAATTTCACGATGAAAATGTTCAATAAAAAGTCCAAAAATCATACGGTCGTAAGCCACTGGTTTGGCACTTGAAAGAATGGTAAAACTGTTTCGATCAGCTAAAAATGGCGATACATTTTCATGGTGGCTTTGTGTCCTGGCTGAAAATGGAAGATTCAAAAGAATTGCAATCGCTAAAATCAATTTTTTCAATGGCATGACTAATTACTCCATTTTAAATAGTGTTAGAAATATAAATATCTATTTAAGTCCCATTCCTTGATTTGGGAAATTGTCTCATATAGAAAACCATCAAATCAGAAACCTCAAAAGATATACCCCCCTTATTAAACGGTCCCATAGCTTCAGTTTATGAATGGGAACCTACCATTTCACATTCAATCTCTTTGTAAGGCAGGTCCAGATATTTTCCGCGGATGTTGCACTTAAAATCTATTAAAACGAAACCATCAGGTGTTTATAATGAAGATACCAAAAAAAGATCTAGTTATATATCAAATGCTTGTTATATTAACCGTACAGACCGTTACTTTCATTTCCCCGCCAAGGGATTTCAGCTTTTGAGCTTTATCTCAAGATTTTATTTACAAATAGTAGATTTACAACCCAAATGTCTCAGGCCAAAAAATAACAACGTAGATTTGCTGCATCAATTTTGACAGTATATGAAACCATCAGGTTCTTGCAGAAACCCGCGGGGGAAATCATAAACGCTTCATCACTTGTAAAAAGCTAATAATAAAACAGATGAAAAATAAAAGATACGTTTTGACCTGCCTGATTCTTCTGTTAACAGGGGTAATTTACTTTGTCGCAAAGGGACTGCAAAAAAATGGTGCTCATCGTGCTACCTTTTCTGGGGAATGGAAATCAAGGGAGTCAATAAGCATGGGCGGAAATATTTTTTGCGCATATGGACCGGGTGATCGCATGAATTCTAAAACAATGAAAATAGCAGAGCAGGCAGCTTTTTTAACTATAGAAATACCAAACCAGTCAACTGACGCAGTCCTGGCTACAACCCGGGAAAAACTGGCCTTCGACGGTAAAGAAAGCCAAATTGATTATGGCCAGGGAAACGGAAAGAAGTATGCCGTAAAGTTGTCATCTGATGGACAAACTATAACTATTAACTCTATTGCATACAAGATGGTTCCCACTCCTTACCACATAAATGTTCAGGAACAAGCATTTAATTACGTTACAGAGGTTTGGAAGTTGAGCAGTGATGGCAAGTCTATTTCTGTCCAGGCCAAAGCAACATCAAACTTATGGGGCGGCGAGCGTTCCTGGAAAACCGTATTCGATAAATCCAATTAGTATTCAAAGACATTTTTTGTACAAGCCCGTTTTCGGACTAAAAAGCGCAGTGTCAATTGACGCCCGATATCATTTCTCTTTTGTTCATAAATAATAAAGCAAGAGCATATAAGCATCGTTTGGTAATAATAAACACTTTGAATGAAAAGGGGCCTTTCTGTTTCGGAAGATATCGAAGCCTCCATATCAAGCAAGTATCCTGACCAAATTTGTAATCATCCCTGCCAAGTAACCAGCGTTATTTCAAAAAATACAAGGGTTCAATATTTCAAACTAGTTGATTTTGTAGGGAAAGGTAAAAAATGGGCAAATCAATCATTTGAAGAAAACAAAATTTGAGATTCAAATAAACCATTTGGTTGATAGTGCGCACTCTTCTTTTTTTGGGGCGGGGTAGA
>CAIVKC010000006.1 GCA_903906365.1 uncultured Bacteroidota bacterium
ACGAAGTTTTACAGATCTTAGGTAGTTCATTGTTGGATAAAACTCCAATAAACCAGTTACTTAAGAAAACAAGCAATCAAGATGTCAAAGAACTTTTATATAATCAATTGAAAATCTGGTAGTTTAAACGAGACGGTAGTGTAAATACATAATTATAAATTTACGTTTTGAACAGAACCTAAATTCCCCTTATCCATGAGAAAAATCCTGGTTTGTACTGTCATCCTGGTCACCGGTTTCATGTCGGTTTCGGCGCAGAGTCGGGACATGGACATGATACGCAAACTGAGTAATGACTGGATCCAAGCCTATCTTCACAAGGATACCGCTTCCCTTTCGCGCTTACTCTCCGACGATATGCGACAAATCACGGCAACAGGGGATATTCTCACCAAAAAGGACATTCTCATCAAACTAGCCGATCCACAGCGGCAATACCTGTCCATCGTTATTGATAGTGTAACTTATTTGCATGTCATTGACAATCTCGGATTTATTACCATCAAGTCTACGGTTATCCGAAAACTCAATGGTATTCAATCCACCATCAACAACTGTTACTCCAATGTGTTTATGAAGATAAGGGGTAAATGGAAGGCTGTGCATTCCCATGTAACCATATTGCAGGCCCGCTAAAGGCCTGCACTAAAAGCCCCCCGGACCAATAGGCCTCCAGGGCTGAGTTTTCGGGCAATGACCCCGGATTCACAGACCTGTTGCGCAAGGCCTGGGGCAGGCAGGCCCAAAAAGTAAGTATATACTGTTTGGACCTGCTGGTTTGTCAATGGCTATTGCCGGAGCAGTTTAACCGTAAAATCAGCCTTTTCCTGGATGGTCTGTGTTATGCCGGAAATAACCTCTATGGTATCTTTTATAATGCTGGATTTCATGGACAGTGTATCCCCGGTAATGGTAAAATGATACCCGCTCGCCATGGTTTGGGAGGTGCCCCCGGGCAGACTGGAGGAACTGATGAAGGCCCCGCCGGGGAAATATATCGAATCGGAGCCGATTACCTGGTATTTACTGACAGAACTGGTTGGTTGGATGGACCAGGAAATGGGGCTCACAAAGGTATCCACCAGCATGCCGTTTTCGTAACTCTTAAGCAATACCTGTGCGGTGGCCCCATAGGTAATATTGGTGGAAGTGGCTGTTCCCGATGCAAAAACCACGGTGCCGCCATTATTGGTGGTCGTATAATCGGAAGTGGATACGTCCAGAAATTGCGTGCCCAGGTCGGTATATTGAGCATTATAGACGGTGGACGCTGTCATGTACTTGAATGCCCAGGTTCCGGAAAGGGAGCTACTGGCTGCTTGGGAGCTGCTATTGTCTTTTTTACAGGATACCACAGCGGCCATGATAATGGCCATGGGAATAAAGAGCCGTTTTTTCATAAAATATGAGGTTGGTTAGGGTGAACGGTAAACTTACCAAACTCTCCCATATATTCCAAAATAGGGCCTCATAATTCCGCCATCCTGGCCAATAGTCCTTAGGGCGGCCTGGATTCCCTGCCATTTGGTAAACAGGCGGCAGGAGCCGCAGGTAAATTCCCACCGGAGCGCCTGTTTTGTCCGCCAGACCCCCAATTCAGGGCACAGGATCTTTTATTGGACTGGGGGCAGCGGAATGGCCAGCCTTCGTTACCTTTGCCGCCTGAAATTATGAAGACAAAAACGCTTAAAAAAGACAAGGTTAATATTATTACCCTGGGGTGCAGCAAGAACATGGTTGACAGTGAAGTGCTCAGCGGGCAGCTGCATGCCAATGATATAGATGTGGTGCATGAGAGTAAAAAGAGGGACCATAATATAGTGGTGGTAAATACCTGTGGATTTATTGATAAGGCCAAAGAGGAATCCATCAATACCATTATTGAGCAGGTTGCCCTCAAAAAAAATGGCCGGCTGGACAAAGTCTATGTAACCGGTTGCCTCAGCCAGCGTTACCGGGAGGATCTGGAAAAGGAAATTCCCGAAGTGGACGCATGGTTTGGCACCATGGAGTTACCCATGATGCTCAAGCAGTTTGAAGCCGATTACAAGAGCGAATTGCTGGGCGAGCGATTCCTCTCCACCCCCAAACACTATGCATACCTGAAAATTGCCGAGGGCTGCAACCGGACCTGTTCATTTTGCGCCATACCGCTGATGCGGGGAACCCATATCAGCAGGCCCATCGAGGAACTGGTGCGGGAAGCGGAAAGACTGGTGAGGATGGGGGTAAGGGAAATCATGCTGATAGCACAGGAACTCACCTATTACGGGCTGGATCTCTACAAAAAAAGGATGCTTCCGGACCTGCTCAACCGGCTCGCTGATATCAGGGGACTTGAATGGATACGTCTGCATTATGCCTACCCTTCGAAGTTCCCGCTGGACATTATTGACGTCATGAAGTCAAGGGAGAATATCTGCAACTACCTGGACATGCCCCTGCAGCATGCCAGTGATCCCATGCTGAAAGCGATGCGCAGACAGATCACCAAGTCCGAAATGGATGAATTGATCCTGGCCATCCGCGAAAAGCTACCCCAAATCTGTCTGAGGACAACGCTGATTGCCGGTTTTCCCGGGGAAACCAGGCAGGACGTGGAAACCCTGAAATCATTTCTGCAGCAGCACCGCTTTGACAGGGTCGGTATTTTTTCCTATTCCCATGAGGAAGGAACACATGCTTACGGACTCACCGACGATGTCTCCCCAGAGGAAAAGGACAACAGGGCCAGGGAGATCATGGAACTCCAACAGGAGATTTCCTACGGAAAGAACCAGCTAAAAGTGGGACAAATTTTCAAAACCCTCATTGATAAAAAGGAAGCCGGCCGCTATATCGGCAGGACCGAATTTGACTCAGTGGAAGTGGACAATGAAGTCATCATCGAAAGCGGGCAAAAGCTCCCCATCGGGGATTTCGTCCGGGTAAAGATTACCAAGGCCTACGACTTTGACCTGGAAGGCGTGGTAGTTTAGTCCTTTTTTAACCCTTAGAGAATGATAATTGACCAAAACAGGTTAATTTTTGTTTAGTATAGATTAATTGACGCATCCGGGGCTGTTGGTTATTGCCTTAATTTTGCTTCAAATCATTTATCATGAGCATTAACTGGAATGGCGTCATCCCCGCACTGACTACCAAATTTACACCCGACGATCAGCTGGATCTGGCAGCATTTGAAACCAATCTGGAAGCCCAGATCGCAGCAGGCGTGCAGGGCGTCATCATCGGCGGCTCACTGGGAGAGGCGAGCACCCTGGAACCTGCGGAAAAGGAGACCCTGGTCCGATTTGCAGTGGAGAAGGCAGCCGGCCGCATTCCGGTGCTGATGAATATCGCCGAAGGATCCACCCGCCAGGCGGTAGGGCAGGCCTCCATGGCGGAACAATGCGGTGCAGAGGGCCTTATGCTGTTACCACCCATGCGCTATAAAGCCGACCACCGGGAGACCGTGACTTTCTTTAAAACGGTGGCCGCTTCAACTGGTTTACCTATAATGATTTATAATAATCCATATGATTATAAAATCGAGGTCACCCTGGATATGTTTGAAGAATTGCTGGTGCTTCCCAATATCCAGGCTGTGAAGGAATCCACCCGGGATGTGAGTAATGTCACCCGGCTGATCAACCGTTTTGGCAGCCGGCTGAAGATCCTTTGCGGCGTGGACACCATTGCCCTGGAAGAACTCCAGATGGGAGCCAATGGCTGGATAGCCGGATTGGTCTGTGCCTTTCCGTGTGAAACGGTGGCTATTTTCAGGCTGGCTAAAGCCGGCAGGTTGGAGGAAGCCCTTCAGATTTACCGCTGGTTTTTGCCCCTGCTGGAATTGGATATACATCCCAAACTGGTTCAATACATCAAACTGGCAGAAACCCAGGCTGGTATTGGAACCGAATATGTCAGGGCACCGAGGCTGATGCTGGCAGGCAGGGAAAGAGAAGATATTTTGCAGATTATTAATAAAGGAATAGCAAACAGGCCGCTGCTGCCTGATTATCTTTCCATAAAACTATAAATCATGGGTTTTCAGGATGCCAGCCTTTCAGAAATTAATCAGATCATGGAGCAGGCCGCCCTCGCTTCCCAGGTATATGGTAAAATGTCCCTGATCAGCAGGGCCGGGTTCATGCGGGCCATTGCCGGTGAATTGGATGCCATCCGGGAAACGCTCCTGATCACCGCGATGGAGGAAACCCATCTTCCTCAGCCCAGGCTCAACGGGGAATTAAACAGGACGATTTATCAGCTGAACAGTTATGCCGATGCCTGCGTGGCGGGAAACTGGCTGGAGGCCCGTATAGACACAGCCATCCCTGAAAAAATGCCCCCCAAACCGGATATAAGAAAAATGCTGGTCCCCCTGGGACCCGTTGTGGTTTTCGGGGCCAGTAATTTCCCCTTTGCCTATTCCACGGCGGGAGGGGACACGGCCTGCGCCTTGGCGGCCGGTTGCCCGGTGATTGTAAAGGCGCATCCGGCCCATGCCCGAACTTCGGAACTGGCGGCCGGAGCCATTATGGCTGCGGCCGGAAAATGCGGGCTTCCAAAGGGCGTATTTGCCCATATTCATTCTTCGGGTTTTGAGGGTGGCCGCGCACTCGTGTCCCACCCGGCCGCCCGTGCGGTAGGTTTTACCGGCTCTTTTAGTGGAGGTAAAGCCTTGTTTGATATTGCCAGTCAGCGTAAAGAGCCTATAACGGTGTTTTCTGAAATGGGCAGCATCAATCCGGTATTCCTGCTTTCGGAAAAAATCCGCCAGGAGGCGGAAGTCGTGGCTAAAATGTATGCCGCATCCATTACCCTGAGTGCCGGCCAGTTTTGCACCAACCCGGGGCTGCTTGTCGGAATAGATGGACCGGATCTGGAACATTTTCTGGACATACTGGGATCGGAAATCCAGCATATAAAGCCTTCCTCCATGCTCCATCCCGGCATTGCGGCCGCCTACAGGGAAAAAAAGGCGCTGGCCCTTTCCCAACAGGAGGTGCGCCTGGTAGCTCAGTCCGATACCCAGGCCGAAGCCTTGGAAGGGATACCCACCATTGCCAGTGTTCACGGGGATGCTTTTTTATCCAACCCGCTTTTGCACCAGGAGGTATTCGGACCTTATTCGCTGGTGATTCGCTGCCGCAACCAGGAACAGATGCTGGCTGTTGCCAGGCACCTGGAAGGGCAACTGACCTGCACGGCCATGGCGACCCCCCAGGATATCCGGGATAACCCCCAGTTGATGGATGCCATCGGTCAGCTCTGCGGACGTTTTATCCTCAACGGGGTACCCACCGGCGTGGAAGTCTGCCTGTCCATGCATCATGGAGGTCCCTATCCGGCAACTACGGACAGCCGCTATACTTCCGTAGGGGCAGACGGTATCAAACGATTCGCCAGACCCCTTTGTTTTCAGAACTGGGATGACCAATTTCTCCCGGATGAACTGAAAAATGCCAACCCGCTTGGTATATGGCGTACCGTGAACGATCAATTGACCAAGGAACCCATCACATCATGATATTGCTTAAGAAGTCTTGCCTGCTGAACTGCCGCTGCCTGCTGCTGCTCCTTTTTTCCCTATGGCGGCCAGCCCGGTCACAGGGGCCCCAGCCGCCCCTTAACGGACCATGTGCCGTCAGCATGCGAAACGGGCAACTGCTTATCTCCTATGACAACCGAAGATTGCTGGAGGCCGCTGTCGACCCCAAGCAGGTTTCATTCCTTCATATAGAGAACAGGACAGCCAACCGGGTGGAGCAGGTCTTTGTCCTGGAATCCGGCAATGGTGCAGAATTTGAACTCGACGGCCAGATCCAGGGGTCTGAGGAGTCTTTTGCCTGTGAAGCTGACAATCCCCCCAAGGCCGTCGCCCTGGTACGCCACAGCTCCGGGGAGAGCAAGAGCCTGCTGAACCGGGCGGTTTATGACCGCAGCAGGGATTGGGTGCTGTCTTTTGATCTCCCCGCACCGGTCTCCCTGGAACCGGCCGGAACCTCCGAGGGGCGCCATATCTATCACTTCCATGTTAAGACTTCCAAATTATCCATACGCTTTCGTCCCCGCTTTTACCAATACCACAAGGGGTTGACCTATTTTGAACCATGGACCTACCGGATATGGGACAAACCGGTGGTCGGATGGTGTTCCTGGTTTGCCTACCTCAATAAGGTCACCGAGCAGAATATCCGGACGGTGGCAGATTCTCTGTCCAGCGTCTTACTGCCCTACGGGTATCAATACCTCCAGATTGATGATGGTTATCAGCAGGAACCAATTGGCAAGCCGGAACACTGGCTCCAGCCCAATAATAAGTTTCCCTCCGGGATGGCCGCCTTGAGCCGCTACATCAGTGACCGGGGTCTGAAACCCGGGATATGGACCAATGTATCCTTCGCCGACAGTGCCTTTGCCAACGCCCATCCTGACTGGTTTGTCAGAAATGACCGTCAAAAACCTGTTTCCGGGGAGTGGGTGGGCTATGTTATGGACGGCTCCAATCCCGCTACCATTGATCACCTGATCCGCCCTGTTTATGACAGCCTGAAGAAGGAAGGGTGGAATTATTTCAAGGTGGATGCCCTGCGACATTTAAGATATGAAGGATATAATTCCTATCCATCCTATTTTAAGGCCCGCGGCATCAGCCGGGAGGATGCCTTTCGCTCGGTGGTTACATCCATCCGCAAATCGGTGGGTAAGGACAATTACCTGCTGGCCTGCTGGGGCATCCGTCCGGAACTCATCGGGCTGGTGGACGGTTGCCGGATCGGCAATGACGGATTCAGTTATGCAGGGTTGGCTCAGTTCAACTCTTTCAATAATGTCGTATGGAGGAATGATCCCGACCATGTGGAACTTACTGATGCGGAAGCTTTCCGTTCCTGCAGCGTGACCTCACTGACCGGATCGGTTTTGCTTCTCACCGACAAACCCGAACGCTATAAGGGGCCGATCCTGGAGGCTGCACGCAGAACCTCGCCCGTCCTTTTTACCCGGCCTGCCCAGGTCTATGAGGTCGATCCCTCCCGCATACAGTCCCTGGGCAGATATCCCATGGAGGTTAGCGGCGATGGTCCCAGGGTCTTTGATGCCAGTTATACCCCTTTTACAGAATTATATTCCCTGGAACTGACCCGTCCTTTTGGAAACTGGCTCGTTTTGGGAAGGATGAATGACCGTCATGCCAGGCTCCCTCTTTCCGAGCTGGGACTTCAGGCTGACTCAACCTACGAAGTATTTGAATTCTGGACCAGGACCTACCTGGGCAGGGTAAAAAAGGAGCTGGTTTTCCCCGCCATCGATGCCGCCTACAATTGCCAGGTCTTCTGCCTGCGCAAAGCGGTTTCACATCCGCAGCTGCTGGCCACCAACCGGCACATTTCATGCGGGGGTGTAGAGCTGATATCCTGTGACTGGAAAGGCGGCCTCCTCAGCGGGCAAAGCGAACTGGTGGCTGGTGATGAATATGACATCTATATACAGGTTCCTTCCGGCTACCGGCCCGGTAAGATCAGCACAGAGGCGGATCTGCTGGGCAGCAAACTGGAAAACAGCCTGCTTACCGTGCGCATGAAATCAAAACAGGCCCGGACCATATCCTGGGAAATTGAATTTTTACAACCATGAAAAAGACATTTTTTTGTATTGATGCACATACCTGTGGCAACCCGGTCCGGCTGGTGGCCGGCGGAGGGCCTGTACTGCAGGGAAAGGACATGAGTGAAAAGCGGCAGCATTTTCTGCGGGAATTCGACTGGATCAGAAAGGGGCTGATGTTTGAACCAAGGGGTCATGACATGATGAGCGGGAGCATACTCTATCCTGCCCATGACCCGGAAAATGACGTGGCCGTTCTCTTTATTGAAACCAGCGGCTGCCTTCCCATGTGCGGACACGGTACCATCGGAACAATCACCATAGGTATTGAAGAGGGCCTCATCATTCCCCGTATTCCCGGTCAGGTAAGGATGGAAACCCCTGCCGGACTTGTATTGATCAGCTACCGACAGGAGGGCCGCAAGGTAAAATCTGTCCGGCTGACCAATGTGCCTTCCTTTCTGGCCGCTGAACATATTTCGGTGGAATGCCCGGACCTGGGTACCCTTCAGGTGGACGTATCCTATGGGGGAAACTTCTATGCCATCGTGGACGTACAGCCAAATTTCCCCGGGCTGGAAAACTATACGGCCGGACAGCTCATCGCCTGGAGCCGGGTTTTACGGCAGCGCATCAACGCCAGCCATCAGTTTCAACATCCTGAAAATCCAACCATTTCAGGTTGCTCCCATATTTTGTGGACCGGCGCCGTGCTGGACAAGACATCCACCGCGCGTAATGCGGTTTTTTACGGAGATAAGGCCATTGACCGTTCCCCCTGCGGAACAGGGACTTCCGCCAGGATGGCGCAGTGGCATGCAAGGGGTAAACTCAAGATGGGGGACGATTTTATCCACGAAAGTATTATCGGCTCCCAATTCACCGGGCGTATTGAGGAGGAAACCTGGGTGGGTTCCAGCAGGGCCATTCGCCCCAGCATTGAAGGCTGGGCCAGGATCTACGGATACAATACGATTTCCATCGACCCCGAGGATGACCCCTATGCCCTGGGGTTTCAGGTCATCTGAGCAGGTCTGAAGACCCTAATTTTGAATGTAAAAACGGATCGACATGAAAAAATACCTGGTATCCTGCCTATTGTTTTTAATCCTCACGTCCTGGCTGCAGGGGCAATCACTAAAGGCCAGAATCAAGATCGACCTGGAAAGGCAAGTGGGAGATATCGACCCGCTTATCTATGGAAATTTCACCGAACACCTCGGGCGTTGTATCTATGGGGGGATATATGATCCCAATTCCCCGGTTGCCAACCAGGACGGGTTTCGCAAGGATGTAGTGGAAGCCACCAGGAACCTGGGGGTAACGCAGGTCCGCTGGCCAGGCGGCAATTTTGCCTCCGGCTACCACTGGACAGATGGCATTGGACCCCGCGAAGGCCGCCCGAAAAGAAAAGACCTGGCCTGGGGTGATACGGAGTCCAATTTGGTCGGAACCGATGAATTCATGCAATTTGCCCGTCAGGCACATGTGGAGCCCTATGTTTGTGTTAACCTGGGAACCGGGAGTTGGGATGAGGCAAGAAACTGGGTGGAATATTGTAATGCCAAAACAGGCCTTTATTATTCTGACCTGCGGGCCAAAAACGGGCATCCCGAGCCCTACCATGTTAAATACTGGGGGCTGGGCAATGAAATGGACGGCCCCTGGCAGATGGGACACCGTTCGGCTGAGGATTATAGCAAATTCGCACTGGAAGCGGCCAAACTGATGAAGTGGTCTGATGATTCCATTAAACTCGTTGCCTCTGGATCGAGTTTCTACAATGCCGGATGGATGGACTGGAATAAAACTGTACTCACCACCCTGCATGACCATATAGACTATCTTTCCCTGCATCATTATTCGGGGAATTATGATAAGGATCACTATAAATTCATGGCCATTACCATCAGGGTCGAAGATATTATCCGGCTCACCGAAGGACTCATCAACGAGGTCAGGGACCTCTATAAGATGGAGAAGCCCATTTACATAGCATTTGATGAATACAACGTATGGTACCGGGCCGAAAATGCCCAAAAGCTCGAAGAACACTATAATATGCAGGATGTGCTGGTCGTAGCCATGTACCTCAATACCTTCCTACGCCATGCCAATGTGGTTAAAATGGCCAATATGGCGCAGTTGGTCAATGTAATTGCACCCATGATGGTTACCAATGGTAAACTTTGGCTGCAGACCATTTATTATCCTCTGCAGCTTTTTGCCCTGCATTGCAAGGGTCATTCCCTGGAAACCTTTCTGGAATGCGACAAGTACGATGCCGGAGACTTTAAGCAGGTTCCTTACCTGGATGTATCTTCGGTATATAATGAACAAACTAAGGAGGTCTTCATCAATGTCGTTAACAGACACCTGGATAAATCCATCGAGACTTCCATTGCCAGCCAGTTTGGCAAATGGGCATCCCAGGCGACGGTTTATGAAGTCAATTCCCAAAACCTGACCGATGAAAATACAGCGGAAATGCAAAAGGTAAAGACAAAAGAAACGACCATTAACACCGGCAGCGAAGGGTTCACTTATAGTTTCCCGGCCCATTCTTTTACCATGATCAAGGTTAAACTCAAATAATTACTGGTTTGCTGCTGTCTCCCGGTCCCGGTAGGCCAGGGGCTTGCCAACAAATGCCGGGCGGGCATTGTGGTAAATGCTTACATTTAGAAACGAATTTCACCTGAGGCCCTATCCGGTACTCTAAACCCGGGTTTTCAAGGCCTTCAAAAAAAAAAGAGCAATATGAAAAAATGCGCGGGTGTTCTGATTTTATTTGCGCTCTGGGGCAGTGCCCGGGGACAGTCCTCCATGCTGAAACTGGAACCGGTAAGTTTTGCCCAGGTTAATATAACCGATGGTTTCTGGAAGCCCAAAATTGACAAGGTAGCCACCAGGACACTGGCAGCCTGCATTTACCAGACCGAAACGGCCACCCCGCGCATACGCAATTTCGAAAAAGTGGCCCGCCACAAAGGCGAACAGCATGAAGGAATATTCTACGATGATTCTGACGTTTTCAAAGCGCTGGAGGCCATGTCCTATTCGTTGAAAACCCATCCCAACGCCGAGATGGAAAAAAAATGTGATGAATGGATTGAAAAAATCCAGGCAGCCCAGTTACCCGACGGGTACTTAAATACGTATTTCACGCTTCGGGGACTTGACCAGCGCTGGACGGATATGAGCATGCATGAGGACTACAACGCCGGACATATGATCGAGGCTGCCGTGGCCTATTATGAGGCCATCGGCAAAAGAAAATTTCTGGATGTGGTGATCAGGTGGGCGGATTATTTTGATTCCCTGTTCGGGCCGGGTAAAAGGGATTGGGTAACCGGTCACCAGGAACTGGAACTGGCACTCGTAAAACTTTTTAAAGTCACCCGAAATGACAAATACCTTAAACTGGCCCACTGGTTGCTGGAGGAGCGCGGCCATAAACTGGCCAAAGGATATACCTGGACCGATTGGAAGGATACGGCCTATGCGCAGGACCTGGTACCTGTCAGGGATCAAAAAAAGATTACCGGACATGCCGTGCGGGCCATGTACATGTATACAGGGGCTGCCGACGTCGCTGCCCTTACCGGTGACATGGGCTATCTCAATGCCATGCGAACCGTGTGGGAAGATGTCGTTTACCGTAACATGTATATAACTGGCGGGATTGGATCGGCAGGCAGTAATGAGGGATTTTCCACCGATTATGATTTACCCAACGAGCAGGCCTATTGCGAAACCTGCGCTTCGGTGGGCATGGTATTCTGGAACCAGCGCATGAACGCCCTCACGGGTAAGGCTGAATATATTGATGTGCTGGAAAGGAGCCTCTATAACGGGGCCCTGGACGGATTGTCACTGAGCGGGGACCACTTCTTTTACGGGAACCCGCTGGCTTCAACGGGTAAAAATGCCAGGAGGGAATGGTTTGGAACTGCCTGCTGCCCGGCAAACATTGCCCGGCTGGTGGCCTCTCTGGGAAATTATGTATATGCAAAATCACCCAATGGAATCTGGATCAATTTATTTGTGGGCAGTAATACCACCCTTGTCCTGGACAAGACAACGGTGGCTGTGAATATGGAAACCAATTATCCCTGGGAGGGCAGGGTAGTGCTGCACCTGGACCCCTCTCAAAAAGCAGCTTTTGCTTTGCATATCAGGATACCGGGCTGGGCAGACGGGGTAGCCGTCCCGGGCAACCTCTACCAATTTGCCGATACGGTAAACAGCCTGCCGGTTTTGATGATCAACAATAAGGCGGTGAATTTTTCCCGTGAAAACGGCTATGCTGTCGTACAAAGAACCTGGAAAAAAGGGGATAAAGTGGAATGGTTGCTTCCCATGGAAATAAGAAAGGTTGTGTCCAGGCAGGATGTCAAAGCCGATAAAAACCGGATAGCCCTTCAGCGGGGACCGCTGGTATATTGTGTGGAAGGGGCTGATAACAGCGGAAAGGCCTGGAATATCCTGCTGCCGGATAACACCCTGCTTTCCACCATTCATGAAAACATATTGACCGAACCCGTTGTAAATATTACGGGGGAGGTACCCGTCACCGAAGTGAGTGAGGATGGGTTGTCGGTCAGGACTTCCAGGAAAAAAATCATCGCCATACCCTATTATACCTGGTGTAACCGGGGCAGTAACCAAATGCAGGTGTGGCTTCCCACCCGGATCGGGGATATAAAATTAAATTACTAATAAAATAAGGCTGCCCTGGCCCGGCATTAGACATTATTCCAACAGGGCAGGCAGCCGGACAAAAAATGGAATCAACATGGGAAAACAGGTCACTATTGTAGGAGGCGGGGTCATAGGCCTCTGCTGTGCATATTACTTGAACAAAGGGGGCCACGAGGTCACCGTAATAGAAAAGGGCGATATCACAAACGGTACTTCTTTCGGGAATGCCGGGTATGTTTCACCGAGCCATTTTATTCCCCTGGCCTCACCGGGCATCGTGGCAAAAGGCCTTCGCTGGATGCTCAGTTCCTCCAGCCCTTTTTACATCAAACCCAGGATGAATATTGATTTAATCAGGTGGGGGATGGCTTTTTACCGGAGCGCCAATGAAAAAACGATGGAAAAACACATCCCGCCCCTGAATGATATACTTCATCTCAGCCGATCCCTGATGACGGATATGAAATCGGAACTGGGAAATCAGTTCCGAATGGCAGAAGTGGGTTGTTTCATGCTATATAAGAGTACAGCCACCGAAAAGCATGAACTGGAACTGGCCGCCCAGGCCGCCAGGCTGGGCATTGAAACAAAAGTCCTTACCGGGGCGCAGGTGCAGGATATGGAACCGGAAGTGGAAGTGACCGTACGGGGTGGTGTTTTGTACCCGATAGACTGTCACTTACATCCCGGGGATTTCATGAAGACCCTGAAATCCCACCTGCAGGCCGGTGGCGTCAAACTCATGCTTCAAACCACGGTTACCGGTTTTGAAAAAAACGGGAACAGGGTCCAGGGGGTTATTACAGACCAGGGAAAAGTTGCCTGTGATGAACTGGTCATTGCCTCCGGTTCCTGGATTCCCCAGGTGGCTGACCAGTTGGGAATTCACCTGCTGCTGCAGGCGGGCAAAGGATACAGTATCACCTATACCGATGTGGAAAAAAATCTCCATCATCCAGCCATTTTGGTGGATGACCGGACCGCGATGACCCCGATGGGTAAGGATCTGCGGATGGGAGGAACCATGGAAATCAGCGGGATTAATGATCATATCCTGATAAAGCGGGTACAGTCCATATTCCGGGCAGCCAAAAATTATTACCCCAATTTGCCAGTCAGCTTTCCGGAGACGGACAGGATATGGAGCGGCCTTCGACCTTTGAGTCCGGACGGACTGCCCTATATAGGCAGGCACAGTAAATATACCAACGTAACCATTTCCGGCGGACATGCCATGCTGGGAATTTCCCTGGCTGCCGGGTCCGGCAAACTGGTGGAAGAAATCCTATCCGGCAAAAAAACCAGTATGGATATGGAGGCTTTTGGAGTAGAGCGGTTTGGTTAATTTTACAGACGGTCCCATTTAGTAGGGCCAGACTTCCTATTTTTGCCTTTTCTATGAATTGTACTGCCACCCGTTTATCATTTTCGGAGACCGGATATTTTTCCAGGATCATTACGGATTATCTCCGCCGCGCGGAGGCCCTGGAGCCATTTTATGGACATCCGGCCTCCCTGAAGGGGATAGTGGAGGCCATAAAGGATCGGGAGCGGTTCAACACACCCCGGGAACTGCTGGTCCGGGAAATCAGCCAACAGTACCAATCGGTGGAAACCAGCCCCCTTGTCAGGGAAAATATCGAAAAACTGGCTTCCCCAGTTACCTTCACCATCACAACGGCCCATCAGCCGGCTATTTTTACGGGGACGCTCTATTTTGTTTATAAGATACTCCATGTGATCCGGCTCTCCCGGTTTCTGGGTAAATCCCTTCCCCAATACCAGTTTGTACCCGTATTCTATATGGGCAGTGAGGATGCAGACCTGGACGAACTGGGCCATATATACCTGGAACAGGAAAAACTGGCATGGGATACCCTCCAGCGGGGGGCGGTGGGAAGGATGAAAACAACCGGTCTGGAAAAAATCCTGGACCGAATCGCCGGCCAGTATGGCAACCTGCCCCATGGAGCGGAACTGGTTGCACTGCTTAAGGAGGCCTACCTGGGCAGTGAGGATATCCAGACTGCCACTTTTGCCCTGATCAACCGCCTGTTTGCCAATCATGGACTGGTTGTTATCATACCCGACAAGGCGGGCTTTAAAAAGGAAATGTTACCGGTTTTCCAGGATGACCTTTTTAATGGAAAGCCATCCGCCATCGTCGGCCATACCATATCACAGCTATCGCAGCATTATAAGGTCCAGGCTGCTCCCAGGGAAATTAATTTGTTTTACCTCAAAGACGATCTCCGCGGCAGGATTGAACGTTCCGGTGACCGTTATGTCGTGCATGATTCCCGGATTTCATTTTCAGGGCAGGAAATCTCAGCGGAATTGCAGGAGCATCCCGAACGTTTTAGCCCCAATGTGATTTTAAGGGGACTCTTGCAGGAAACCATCCTGCCCAATATTGCTTTTGTGGGCGGAGGGGGTGAAACGGCTTACTGGCTCGAACTAAGGGCATTATTTGAACATTACCAGGTACCTTTTCCGGTGCTGGTCCTGCGCAATTCTTTTTTGATTGTGGAGGATAAATGGAAAAGGAAAATGGACATGGCCGGTCTGGGCATCCGGGATATCTTCCGAAAGGAGGAAGACCTGGTCAACCAGATCGTACGCCAGGAATCCCGTGAACAACTCAGCCTGACTAAGGAGCGAAAGGAACTGGAATCCTTTTACTTAAAACTCAAAGAACTGGCCCGGCCCGTCGACCAGACCCTGGTAGGGCACGTGAATGCCCTGGAGACCCGGGCCATAAAGACCCTGGAAGAACTGGAAAAAAAATTATTCAGGGCTGAAAAGCGCAAGTACTCCGACAGGAGAGGCCAGATACACCAGCTAAAAACTGCCCTGTTTCCCTTGAACGGATTGCAGGAACGTATCGATAATTTCATCCCCTATTTTGCCAAATACGGACCCCGGTTTCTGGAAATGATCCTGGCCCATTCGCTGGCCCTGGAACAGGAATTCGTGGTGCTCAGCGACATACAGCCCGTCAACTGACCACCGAAGGGCACAACCCGGCTTGGATTGCCGGAGCCGGATTTTTCCTACTGGTGAAAACTTTCCCCTATAAAACGCAGGGCGTCGGTGATACCGCTCCGCCAGTAAGTCCAGGAATGAGACCCGTCCCTGACGCGGAATTCATGGGGTACTTTTTTTTCGGTCAGCAGCAGATGAAGCATGCAATTGCCCCTTGTCAGGAAATCATCATCCCCGCAGTCGATCCAGTAGCGCACTTCACTGAGTTGCTCATAAGTCTTATTTTCCACCAGTTTCAAAACAGAATTGCTGTACCAGAAGGTATTGAGCCGGTCCCTGCCCTTTAAATTATGACCGTAGAGCTGTGCGTAGGTGCCTTCCCAGTTCCCCGCAGTCTTGGCAAGCATTTCATCATCGGTATATACCGCTGCGCTCAGGGGGGCCGCTGCAGCAAATAACTGCGGGTATTTCAGGGAATATATCAGGGTGCCATAGCCTCCCATGGAAAGTCCGGCAATACCGCGATACCTTTTCTGGGACCGGATTCTGTATGTCTTTTCAATGGCCGGCATGAATTCCCTGATAAAGAAGTCTTCGTATTTTTCCTTGCCGTCAAAGGAGTTGATGTACCAGCTGGAATCCGCATTGGGCATTACGATGATCATGGGGGGAATGGTCCCCTCGGCAATGGCTTTGTCTGCATAGCGGTTGATCTCACCAAACTGCAGCCAGCCCGTATGGTCATCGGTGTAACCATGTAACAGATAGACAACCGGATAATTCCTGTCGGAGCTAGCATAATCGGGAGGAAGGTAAATGGCGTATTTCACACTCCGGCCCAGCACGAAGCTTGGTATACTCAGTTCCTCATTGACTTTTCCCGTTGGCTGGCTAAAGCTCACTGAACCCGGCAGAAGCAGGGACATTATCAAAACTATTTTCCCCCAATGGATGACCATAACTGTTTTAGTTTTAAAAGTAAATGTAAGAAGCGATTCAATGGATCATCCAAAATTCAAAAAAAAAGGGAATATCCCACCGGATCCATCCGGGCCCCCAAGGGGTTTATTTATTTAAATACCGGTGATTTTTTTAACTTTCAAGCAATTATTTTCGGTTACAGGCGTTATAAGACTCCCACCTGTCCGCTCCCCCTGAAATAAAGATTTTTGGCTTCCTCACTCATGGCAGGCATCGATTTTTATTGATAAAATATCCTAAATCAATGTCATATGAAACCACACGCTATACACCAAACCAGGGTCAATTGCCGGGTTGATAACCGGCCCTCCCAGCTAAAAGCTGCGGGATTATCCGTCTCCACCACTGGCCAGATCAAATTGGTCCCTCCCAGCGATGAAACCTGTTCCAAGTTAAATGCCATGGCAAGGCAATATCCTTTTTGTATCTACTATCGGGAAAAGAGCTTTGATCCGCTCTGACAACAAAATTCGGAGATGGTTACCGGCCCCATAGGCCTGGCTTCCCTTGATAGGCGGTGTTCCCCCTCTCTCTCGGGGTTCCAGCTGTCAAACCCTGCATTTTTTTAGCCCTTTACAGACTAATAGTAGGTCTTTAATGAATACAGCATGCGATGGTAGAGCGTGTCAGCCCGGCACTCCTGTATCCCCCTTTGAAGGAAGCAAATGGAATCTGTTGGAATGGAAGCCCTGATCCTATCAGGGGGTCTTGGTATCAAAATGGTTATGGTATCCGGAAGCCTGCAGTTTAGCTGCTTTTAAGAGCACTTCATTTTCCAGGTTTTTTTTGAAGGCTTCTACTTTTTCTCCGATGATTTGATCAAAAGCCCCGATGATACTGGCGGCCAGAATGCCTGCATTTTTGGCTCCATCCAGGGCGACCGTAGCTACCGGGATGCCATTGGGCATTTGAAGAATGGATAGAATGGAATCCCATCCGTCCAGGGAATTGGAGGAATGGACCGGTACGCCGATGACGGGCAGGGAGGTTACGGCGGCAACCATACCCGGCAGGTGGGCGGCGCCGCCTGCTCCTGCAATAATGACCTTCAGTCCCCGGGCGCGTGCACCGGAAGCATAGGTGATCATCCGCTGGGGGGTTCTGTGCGCCGAAACAACGGTGAGTTCATAGGGTATCCCAAAGGTTTGCAGGATATCGGCAGCTGCCTTCATGACAGGCAAATCAGAATCACTACCCATAATGATACCTACCCAGGGTAAGGGTTCCTTGGCTTCTATATGACTGGTATTGGACATAGTCGGCATGAATTTAATTCATTAAGGTGACCCGCACCTCCCTGCATCCTGGCAGGTTGGTTAGGCCATAAGGGTCTTCACAGGTAAATGTAAGGAATTGGCAGGGCAGTTGAAAAAAGGCTATTTGCTGATGACTTTCAATTGTTCTTTGATGGCATGTGCACGCCTGACCAGATCCTGTTTGTCTTTTCCCAGTATGGTGACATGTCCCATCTTGCGGCCCGGCTTGGTCTGACGTTTTCCGTAAATGTGGACGAAGACATTGTCCATGGACAGGACTTTTTCCAGCCCTTCATAGTGGGCTTCCCCACTGTATCCCGGCTCTCCCAGCAGGTTAACGATGGCTGCCGGCAGAATGGGGGAGGTATTGCCCAGCGGATAGCCCAGCATGACGCGCCATAACATGTCGAACTGGGAACTGTAATTGCCCTCAATGCTGTGGTGGCCGCTGTTGTGAACCCGGGGTGCCGTCTCATTGACATATACCTCCTGGTTTTTATCTACAAAAAGCTCCACTGCAAAAATCCCCGGGCTTTTAAGTTCCCTGACCACTTTTAACGCAATGGCTTCGGTCTTCCAGAGGGTTTTTTCAGGCATTTCGGCCGGGCTGATCTGGTAATCCAGCAGGTTCAGGTCTGCCAGAAAGGCCATGTCCACAGGAGGGTAAATGGCGGCTTCCCCCTTTTGGTTAATAGCGATGATCACCGCGATTTCCTTATGTATATCCACCATTTTTTCCAGGACCCCCGGGGCATCAAACCCTTTTTTCATATCATCGGCCGTATGCATGACCTGCACGCCCCTCCCGTCGTAACCGCCACTGCCCAGTTTATGGACGGCGGGAAGGAAACCGGAATGCCCAAATATTTGCTGGAGGTTCTCCGTGACAAGGAAATCAGCGGTGGGAATCTGGTGTTCTTTATAAAATTGCTTCTGGAGAATCTTGTTTTTGATGATTTTCAGGGCGGATGGTTTGGGGAAAATCTGCACATTTTCTTTTTCCAGCTGCCAGAGGGCCTCCTCGTTGACAGATTCGATTTCAATGGTGATAGCGTCCAGCCCCTTTCCAAAATTATATACCTCCTCATAATTGCGGATGTCACCTTTTATGAAGTGATGGCATAGATGAGCCGCAGGACATTGTTCATCATTTTCCATCACATAGGTCTCCACCGGGTAATTGGCAGCGGCCTGCAACAGCATCCTTCCCAACTGGCCTCCCCCGAGTATTCCGACTTTTCTCATGCTTGCTTTTTGGACGTGAAGATAATAAACAGCCGGCAAATGGATGGCCTGAAACCGCGGGGTCACTTCGTTTTTTTAACATCAAAGACACAGGTGGAAGTGTTGTTATTAACAATAAGTGCTTTATCTTTAGAACAGAAAATGATACCCGATTACCCGCATAAAGTTTTTGGTGATAAACGCTCCTGCTATTGCCTGCTCATGGAAGCATTGGCCATGGATGCTGTCCGTTAAATTCCTGCACTACTGACAAAGTGGGCAAAAGCCCCGTATTTTTTTTTGAGTCTGCCTGTTCCTTGCCATGTGAACAGCGCTCCGGTTGGCTGACATTTCAGCTGGCCCCCATTCATTCAAACCATTCAAATCAGCTTCAGACATGTCTACCTTAACCATTCCGGGAACAGCCAAAGAAACCCAAACCGATTTTTTGCCCCTGCAGGGGACCGATTACGTGGAATTCTATGTCGGCAATGCCAAACAGGCAGCCCATTTCTATAAGTCAGCCTTTGGCTTCCAGTCCCTGGCCTATGCCGGCCCCCAGACCGGTGTAAGGGACCGGGTGAGCTATGTGGTACGGCAAAACAAGGTGACCCTGGTATTTACCACGGCCCTGCGCACGGGTAATGCCATAGCAGACCATGTCTACCTGCATGGAGACGGGGTCAAAGTGCTGGCCCTTCGGGTAGATGATGCTGCCCTGGCCTGGGAGGAAACCACCAAACGGGGTGGTAAAAGTTATATGGAACCCGTTAAACGCTCCGACGCGGATGGGGAGGTTGTGCTGAGCGGTATATTTACCTATGGTGAAACGGTGCATGTTTTCGTGGAAAGAAACAAATATAGCGGCCCTTTTCTCCCCGGCTTTGTACGCTGGGACACGCATTATAACCCGGTGGAAACCTGCCTTTTGTACGTAGATCACTGCGTAGGTAATGTAGGATGGAATATGATGGAACCCTGGGTTCGGTATTATGAGCAGGTCATGGGATTTCGCAATATTCTCAGCTTTGATGACAAGGATATTTCCACGGAATATTCGGCCCTGATGAGTAAGGTCATGAGCAGTGGCAACGGATTTGTCAAATTTCCCATTAATGAGCCGGCGGAGGGCAAAAAAAAATCCCAGGTGGAGGAGTTTTTGGAGTTTTTCAATGGGGAGGGGGTGCAGCATGTCGCCCTGGCCACAAACCATATTGTCGAAACGGTCAGCCGGATGAGGGATCGCGGCGTCGAATTCCTTCAGGTGCCCCCTTCCTATTATGAGGAGTTGCTCGACCGGGTGGGACCCATTGAGGAGGATATCAGGCCGCTCAGGGAACTGGGGATACTGGTAGACAGGGACGAGGAAGGCTATTTGCTGCAGATTTTCACCAAGCCGGTGGAAGACAGGCCGACCCTGTTTTTTGAGATCATTCAGCGAAAGGGAGCCAGGAGCTTCGGAAAGGGAAACTTCAAAGCATTATTTGAAGCCATCGAACGGGAACAGGGCCTGCGGGGCAATTTGTAGGTTATTCAAGGCGTTTCTTAGGGGAAATATGGTAATTTTAAACTTCATTTGGGGGTGGCCCAAAAGAAACTGGTGGTTAAAGTAAGTGTTATCAATTAACTTTATTCTTAATCATATCATTTTTTACATATATATTTCATGAAAGGGAAACGATCTATATATTTAGCAGCGCTTGTTTTGATGTCCGGGTTAATGACAACCCAGCTCCTGCAGGGACAATCTTCTGCCTCCTCCTTTACTTTTATGGAATTCCAGCGCAGCATCCCCAAGGTCAGTGATATCATGAAACGCAAGGAAGATACCCTCATGAAGCAATTCCGGGATAAGGGGCTGGTATGGCCTGCCAAATTTTTATATATAAGGTCTTTTAAATACGACTCTGAACTGGAAATATGGGTAAAAAATAAAAAAGAGGATAAATTCCGTTTTTTTAAAACGTATAAAATTTGTGCGCTGGCAGGGACCCTGGGGCCCAAGCGAATGGCCGGTGACTACCAGGTTCCGGAAGGTTTTTATTATATCAATGAATTTAACCCCAGGAGCCAGTATCATTTTGCCCTTGGTATAAATTACCCGAATGCCTCCGACCGGCTGCTGAGCGATATTTCCCAGCCGGGGGGAGATATTTATATCCATGGCAGCTGCGTGACCACCGGTTGCATCCCCATTACGGATGACCAAATCGAAGAAGTCTATATACTGGCCGCCCATGCCAAAGACCAGGGGGATGATTTCATACCGGTCCATATATTCCCGGTCAATTTCAAAAATCCCCGTTCCGTCGGCTACCTCAATAAATACCTGCTGAACTTTTCGGAATTTACCGGATTTGAAAAGAGCCTTCGCAATGCCTATAATTATTTTGAAAAATTCCACCAGATTCCACCCGTCCTCATTGACGATAAAGGTGATTACCTGACCGAAGAAGTAGCCATGGCCGAGGAAATCAAGGCGGAACCCAAAATTAAAAAGAAGCCGGTACATGCCCTGCAGCCGATACGCGATGAGGACTTGGCCAAATCAGTCGATAATTTGCCGGTCTATCCGGGTGGCAATGATGCCTTTCAGTCCTTCATCAATAAGCTGAGCGGAGAAATGGTGAAGGAACTCCAGGAGGGGCAGCGCAAAACCTTTGTGCTGGTAGAGTATATCATCGATGAACATGGTAAAACCGTGTATGCCAGGGTAATCCGGGGAGGCAATGAGGAAATGAATGAAAAGATTGAGGCCGCTTTTCTGAACATGCCCTTATGGGATCCCGCCAAGCGTCTTGGCAAGGAAATTGGGATCAAACTCAAACAAACCATCATGGTGGGCGTAGAATAAAGCCCTGCCTATTTCATCAATACCTGGACCGTTTCGGGTGACTGTTGTCTTAAGACCACCTGCTTTCCCGTGGTCAGGCGCTGCAGGGTCTCTTCCAAATAATGCCTGATGGTAAGCAGGGTCAGCCCTTTTTCAATCTGTACATTAAAAATAGTGGCAGCTTCCAGGGCCATTTTTTCTATTTTGTCGGGCTTGTCATCCAGGCAGACCTGCAGGGTTACCGCGCCGCTCTGGATCAGATTGGGTTTTATTTTCAGGGAAGCCAGCAGCTGGTAAAGGGCCGCCGTATGGGTTTCTCCCACGAAAGAAAAATCCCTGGAGTGCAGCTTCACCAGGACCTGGTTCATTTTCAATACGATGATGGGTGGTAATCCCTTAATGCTCTTGTTATGAATGACGGTTCCGGGAAGACTTCTGTCCAGGAAACACTTGACATATAAAGGAATGCCTTTATTCTGAAGGGGTTTGATGGTTTTGGGGTGGATGACCTGCGCTCCGTAATAGGCCATCTCGATTACTTCGTCATAATTGAGCTCGCTGATCAGCCGCGCATCGGGAAATTCCTTAGGATCAGCGTTCATGACTCCTTCCACATCCTTCCAGATGGTCTGGCTTTCGGCATCCAGCATATTGGCAAATACGGCCGCTGTATAATCGCTTCCTTCCCTTCCCAGGGTTGTGCTCTCGTTTTCATCGGTGGACCCAATAAATCCCTGCGTGATTACCAAATCAGCGGTTTCAAAAAGTGGCCCTATGACCGAACTGACCCTGGCTTGGGTGTGTTCCCAGTCGATGCTGGCATCCCTGAAATTGTCATCCGTCCGGATAATATCCCTGACATCCACCCATTTGTTTTCGATACCCATTTCATTCAGATAGGCGCTGACAATGGCCGTGGACAGGAGTTCCCCCACACATACCACCTGGTCATAATAATAATCAAACTCCCGCAGGGGGCGGTCATGCAGCAGCCATTCAATCTCGGTTAAGAAGTCCCTGATCCTGCTCTCGGCCGCCAGATAGTTTTTTACCAGCAGGTATTTGGCCATGGTCAGGTGGGTTTCCTTTACCTGCCTGAAAAGCAGGAATGCTTCTTCCTGCCTGCCCTTATAATAGGCTTCCACTACTTTTTCCAGCGCATTGGTTGTTTTTCCCATGGCGGAGATGACAACCAGCAGTTTTTCTGCCGGATAGGACCGGAGGATCTCCGGCAAACGGGAGATGCGCTCTATATTACTCACACTCGCCCCGCCAAATTTGAAAACTTTCATATGTGGATTATTTGAAAATACCGGAAACAGTCCGCAAATATAGTGTAAGAAATACAGGCTTCTATGGGAATATACCGGTGCGCCGGACCGCCTGTGGGGATCCATCCAAAACCAGGCAGCGCCTCTAAGCATGGATGTTGGGCGGCAGGCCGGGACTGGAATTTAATTCCCTGTAAAGCTTTTAATGGAAGGGCAGGAAATGATTATAAATCTCCAGGAATTATTCTCTTATTTTTGTTTTACGATTGCTTTACCAGACAAAAAAGCCCCATGATTGTTAACAGAAAAGTGTTGACCCTGGATGAATTTACCATCCAGCAGTTGCGTGACTTTCCGCATGCTACCGGCGAACTGAGTAATCTCCTGCGTGACATTGGCCTGGCAGCCAAGCGGGTCAATGTGGAGGTCAATAAGGCGGGACTGGTGGATATCCTGGGAGACATAGGAACAGTCAACGTACAGGGGGAGGATGTAAAGAAGCTGGATGTATTTGCCAACAACCAGTTTATGGGAGTGCTGCGGCACGGCATCAGTTGCGCGGGTATCGGAAGTGAGGAACTGGAGGATGTGGTGGTCTTTGATGATGAGGTTAGTAACCAGTCCAAGTATGTATGTCTTTTTGATCCCCTGGATGGAAGTGGTAATATTGATGTGAATGTATCGATTGGAACGATATTCGGGGTATACAGGAGGGTCAGTGAACTGGGTAAACCCTGCCGTAAGGAAGATTTTCTGCAGCCCGGTATCAAACAGGTCGCTGCAGGCTATATTATCTACGGCTCCTCCACGATGATGGTCTATGCTACCAGACGGGGAGTCAACGGCTTTACCCTGGATCCCTCCATCGGGGAATTCACCTTGAGCCACCCCCATATCCAATGTCCCCCCGATGGTAAAATTTATTCCGTAAACCATGGAAATTTTTTCAAATATGGCCAGGGAGTAAAAAAATACATTGACCTCTGCCAGCGAAAGGGTAATCCGGAAGGAGGGCCCTACACCCAGCGATATATTGGAAGCATGGTAGCCGATGTCCACCGCAATCTTATCAAGGGGGGTATCTTCATGTATCCTGCCACTACGGATAAACCGGGCGGGAAATTGAGGCTGCTCTATGAATGCAATCCCTTTGCCTTCATTGTGGAAGTCGCCGGCGGAAGGGCAACCAATGGGAAGGAAAGAATCCTTGATATCCAGCCTGCCAGCCTGCACCAGCGCTCCCCGTTTTTTATCGGCAGCAAAAACATGATGGAAGAACTGGAAACCTTCCTGAAAGATAACCCAAACACCTAAAAGTCCCCCATGGTAACCATCATTGATTTTGAAGACAGGTATGCCCCGGAATTCAAAAGACTCAACGCCGAATGGCTCATTCAGTATGACCTGATGGAGTCCCATGATCTGGAAATACTGGATAACCCCCGGGATTGGGTGCTGGACAGGGGAGGGCACATCTTCCTGGCAGTCCAGGACGGAATCGTAGTGGGTACCTCCGCCCTGATGAAGGCAGGGGAGGAGACCTTTGAACTGGTTAAAATGTCGGTATCCCCCCGGCACCAGGGACAGGGCATTTCCAAAAAGCTGCTGGAGGCCTGCCTGATAAAGGCCAGGGAACTGGGAGCCCGGAAATTAATTCTCTTTTCCAATTCCCGGCTGCTGACAGCCCTTTCCCTGTATAGCCAGTTTGGCTTTCGTCATATCCCTGTCCTGGATTCCCCCTTTGTAACGGCTGATGTAAAAATGGAACTGCTGCTTTGACATCGCCCCGTTAAACCCGCCATGGTTTTTCTCTTCCAAGATGCATAGAGCGAAAAATACCCATGCGTATATTATTTCTGTTTAGGATCTTGTTTTTATGGTTCATGCCGGCCATGCCTCCCGGTCCCGGATGGGGGGAGCGTGAAGTGCACCGGCAAGGGGCCGCCATGGACGCAAAGACGCAGTCCCAAGAGGCTATGGCCCTGGAGGTGCTGGACCTGGTAAACAGGCACCGAAAAACACTGGGTATGCCCGCTCTCAGGCTCAGTCCCATTGAATCCTCCGTAGCCCAGAAACACAGCTCGGAGATGGCTTCGGGAAAGACCCCTTTTGGCCATGACGGGCTCCAGCAAAGAATCGATGTCATTTCCCGGCAGATAGGCCCCCTCAGCGCGGAAGCGGAAAATGTGGCTTTTGGTCCCAGGGATGCCAAATCCGTGGTGGATATGTGGTTGAAAAGCCAGTTGCACCGCGGCAATATGGAGGGAGCTTACACCCTGACTGGAATAGGGGTATCGGCGGACCGGCAGGGCCGGCTCTATTTTACCCAGATTTTTACCCGCTGAAAATGGGACGAGGTTAAAGTCCTGCCGAAATTATTGGCCCGCAAAAGGAACTGATGTAAATTGCCTGTCTATGACCAAGCAAAGTATCATTTCCGTTAAAAACCTGAAAAAGAATTACGGGGATTTTGAAGCCGTCAAAGGCATCAGTTTTGACGTGTTCGAAGGGGAGATTTTCGGGCTGTTGGGACCCAACGGGGCCGGCAAATCCACCACCCTGGAAATCATAGAGACCCTCCGGGAGAAGACAAGCGGGACCGTGATCGTGGACCATATTGACCTGGATAAGGGTCCCGAAGACATCAAAAAAATCATTGGCGTTCAATTACAGACATCCGGGTATTATCCGGGCCTTAACCTAAGTGAACTGATTGGTTTGTTCGGGGGCCTGTACAACCGGGATGTTCAGCCGCTGGAACTTCTCGACAGGGTCAACCTGCGCGATAAGGCAAGGTCAAAGTACAAGGAATTGAGCGGGGGCCAGAAACAACGTTTTTCCATAGCGACCACCCTGATCAATCAGCCCAAAATCATATTCCTGGATGAACCGACCACTGGGCTTGACCCCCAGGCCAGGCGCAACCTGTGGGATCTGATCAAGGACATCCGCTCCAAGGGTACAACCGTTATCATGACCACCCATTATATGGATGAAGCCGAAGTGCTTTGTGACCGGGTCGCTATTATTGACTCCGGAAGGATCATCGCCCTGGACAGCCCCGATAAACTGATCGATAACCTGGTAGCCACCGGTTTTGAGCGGCCCCGGGAAGTGAAAAAGGCCAATCTGGAAGATGTATTCATCAAACTCACCGGCCATGTCCTGCGCGAGGAATAGCCCGACCTGTTAAATATTTTACCCTCCATTACGGATAATAAAAAAAATTATGGACCAACGCTATCCCATCGGAAAATATGAGCCCCGCCCTTTTTCCGAATCCCAGAAGCACAGCTGGCTCAATGACATTAAGTTCCTTCCGCTGGCATTGGAGAATTCAATACTCAACCTCGATGAACACCAGCTGGAAACCCCCTACCGGGAAGGCGGCTGGACGGTCAAACAATTGGTTCATCATGTGGCCGACAGTCACATGAATGCCTATACCCGCTTTAAATTGGGCCTTACAGAGGAAAATCCCACCATCCGGACCTACAATGAAAAATTGTGGGCAGAACTCGATGATGTCCGGGAACTGCCGGTCAATATCTCCGTTACCCTCCTGCATGCCCTGCACATTCGGTGGTTTGAAACGCTGGCTCATCTCAGTGAACAGCAATGGAACAGGACCATTTTACATCCCGAACATCAAAAGACCTTTACACTCTGGCATCTGCTGGGCATGTATGCATGGCATGGCAGACACCATGTGGCCCATATTAACAACCTGCGTGAAAGGATGAAATGGTAGCATCACCCCAACAATTACACGGGAATATGAAGGACCTCAGCTGGAAAATAGTTTCCACCCAATACCTGTTCCGGGATACCTGGTTTACCATCCGGGCGGATACCTGCCAGGATAGAACCGGTAAAATAATATCTCCGTATTATGTGTATGAGTTTCCCACCTGGGTGACTGCAGTGGCCATTACCCGTGAGGGGCAATTCATCATGGAACGCCAATACCGGCACGCGCTGGGTCAAACCGATTACGAAATACCAGGTGGCTGTGTGGATGACACGGATCCCTCCCTGGATGCCGCCATTGAGCGGGAATTACTGGAGGAAACGGGTTACAGGTTTGACCGGTTGGAATACCTGGGAAAGACCTCCTCCAATCCATCCACCAACAACAATTGGATGCATATGTACCTGGCCACCGGCGGCATTCTTGAGCAGGCCCAGCAGCTGGATCATAATGAAGAAATTGAACTGGAGCTCTTTACCCTGGCTCAGCTAAAGGAATTGCTGAAGCAAAACAGGATCGTTCAAAGTATGCACGTCACCGCACTTTTCTATGCTTTGGAAAAACTGGGTGAAATGCATTATTGAACCAGGGCCAGGTTCACCTCTCCCACCACAAAGAGCGATCCGCAAATTACCAGCAGGTCTTTTTTGCCTGCCGTGGAAAGAGCGGCCCTTACCGCCTGATTCACCTCCTGGTAGGCATTTCCCTGGAGGCCGCAAAGAGCCGCCATTTTCTGCAGCTGTTCTTCGGGCAAAGCCCTGGGGATCTGTGCTTTGGTGAAATAATAGTGTGCGTGTTTGGGCAGCAGGGAAAGGATCGTTTCGACCTCCTTGTCCTTCACCATTCCCAGGACAATATGGAGTTCCAGGTGGTCTGTGATCTCAATTTGACGCATCAATTGCCGGATGCCTGCTTCATTATGGCCCACATCCAGCACCACCAGCGGATGTTCCCGGATGATTTCCCAACGACCGTGCAGGCCGGTCAGTTTCCTGACCATCATGAGGGCTTTATGAATATGGGAGGCGCTTATTTTCCATCCCTGTTCCTGCAGGAGGTGCGCGGCTTGCAAGACGGTGACCACATTCTTAATCTGGTATATGCCATTGAGATCAAGCTGGTACCTTGTTTTTTCATTGTTACTGCTGCTGGTCGCCTCTACGGTAAGGAGGTGCGGGCTGATTTCCCAGTCAGCAATGAAAATATGCCTGTCGGCGAAATATAAGTGACAGTTCAGCCCAGCTGCCTTGGATTCAAAGACCTCATTGGTGCGAATGTCCGATTCACCTACGACCACCGGCACTCCGGGCTTGATGATCCCTGCTTTTTCAAAGGCTATTTTTTCCAGGGTATCGCCCAGCAGGTTCATATGATCAAAACTGATATTGGTAATGACGGAAAGTTCCGGGATGATGATATTAGTACTGTCAAAGCGCCCCCCAAGACCTACTTCTACGATGGCGATATCGACCTGCTCCTGCGCAAAATATTTAAAGGCCATGGCGACCGTAATTTCAAAAAAGGAGGGCTCTATGTCCTCTATCAGGGATTGGTTTTCTTCCACAAAAGCAGTCACAAATTCCCTGGTGATCATGTCACCGTTGATTTTGATTCTTTCCCGGAAATCATGCAGGTGGGGGGAAGTATAGAGACCGGTCTTATAACCCGCTGTCTGGAAAATAGCAGCAAGCATATGGCTGGTGGAGCCTTTTCCATTGGTTCCCGCAATATGAACGGACTTAAAGGCATCCTGCGGATTGCCGATGGCCTGGCATAAACGGATGGTATTGGTAATATCTTTCTTGAATGCGGCCGCTCCAATCCGGCTGAACATGGGAAGGCGGGTAAAAAGATATTCAATCGTCTGCTCGTAAGTCATAGGCTGCAAAGTAAAAGCAAAAACCTGTACGGCCCGGTAGGGTCAGACAGGTTTTATAAAAAATGCCTGGATTCAGTTCCTGACCCTTAAGTTAAAGTAGAGGGTACCCACGGCCTCATTTCCCGTGGCATTGAATTTGATTTGTTTGGCCTTGCGCAGGGCAATATTGACGGACTTGGATTCCGAAGTGGTCGATCCCCTCAGCTGGTAGGCCGCACTGACCACATTTCCACTTTCGTCCACATGGACATCGACGGCCACCGTGCAATTTTCATTAAAATCATCGGTAAAGGAGGGCATGGAAAATCTACGTCCCTGCAGGCTCGGGGAGAGTCTTACCCCACTGTTTCCCTGGCCGCCCGCCCCCTTGTAATTATCGGAATTGGGATTTCCTCCCGGAGCGCCCTGGTCCCCTTTTCCACCGGCGATGCCCTGGTTACCGCCCGGTTTGAAATTATCAGCATCATTGCCCCCGGTACCATTGCCGCTCACACCGTGAAAAACAGCCTTGGGCCTTGGTTTGACAACAGGCGGAGCCTCTACGGGATGGATCACTTTTACGGGGACTTTTTTGGCCACATCCCGGACAGGTATCTTGGTGGCTTCGGGCTTGGTGACCAGTGGCTTTTTGATGACCGGGGCATCGGCATCCCTGTCATTGGTTTCCACCTCTTTGGCCGCTGTATTTTCCACGACCGCCGGTCTGGGAGGGGTATATTTTTCCTGGTCCTGCGGGGAAGGCTTACCGGGCAGAAATGGCTGGTCGGTTCCAAGCCCCTGGTCGCTGTTTCCCAGATTTACTTCTATACCCTCATCCGCCGGTACGGGGGGAAGGGTGGGCAAGGTCCAGGTTATGAAAAGCAGAATAATGGCCAGCAGGGTACAAATAGCCAGCGTATAACCAGAAGCTTTCAGGTTTTTTTCCGATTCAAAATTGTCTGCCATGTATTGGGAATTAACTGTACGAATATACTACATTAACCAACGACTATATTGCAAGTTACCTTTCAATCCACACAAATCGGGCGTAGTAATTGTTAATAATTGGGCGGCTGCACCAGCTGATTTCCGACATGTCCGATTGCCACAGGGTTCAGGCAATCCTATGGTAGATGAAATCGGGCATCCATTTGATGACCTTGGCCACCAGCCACCAGCGCTGGGTAATATAGACCCTCCATTTTTTCTTTTCGATGGCCTCCACAATCTGCTCTGCAGCTTTCTGGGGGGAAGAAACCCAGAACCGTCTGCTTCCTTTGGCCAGCGGCGTATCGACGAAACCAGGCTGGACATCGGTTACATAAATGGATGATTTCATCTTTTTTGACTTGATATGGAGCCCTTCGAAATAAACGCTCTGAAAGGCTTTACTGGCGCTGTAGGCTGGCGCCAGGCTGCTGCCGCGCTGCGAGGCAACGGAGGAGGTGGCCGCCAAGTGGCCGTATCCCTGTTCCAAAAAGTAGTTAAAACTGAAATTTATGATTTCAATAAATCCGTTGACATTGGTATCCACGGTGGTCTTGTCCAGTTTCCAGTCAAGGGTCTCGCTGTTGTCCCCAAATCCGGAATTGTAAATGAGCAGGTCCATTCCATCCATCTTTTTAACCAGGGATTGCAAATGGGTAAGACTTTCATTGGCTGTAACATCAAAACATTCCGTGATAATGTGGTTGGGGTATTCCAGCAACAGGGTATACAGGTAATCCTGTCTCCTGCCGGTGGCTCCTACCAGCCATCCGGCAGCCGCATATGATTTTGCCAGTTCCCTGCCAATACCGGAAGTGGCGCCAATAATGATGACTTTTTTCATACTATAAGGAGCAAAAAAGGGTAACAAGAGGTGAATGCCTGTAAACCAGTAACAATTTTCAGTCCAAATCTTTTAACAGCGGGGGATGGATCAAAAAAAAACAGGCTGTATATTGTCCGCCCTTGCGGCCGGTTCTGACCGAGACCCAGCAAAGGGGGCCAGGCAAACAGTTGCACCTAATGGGCAAAATCCGCGGCGAAATCTCCTGTGATTCTTTCCATGGGCGGATTGAAATAACCAAAGCGTACCTGCGGAAATTCCTCATGGATCAGATCCATGAGTTGTTTCACTCCCAGGAACTCACCTGTTTCAGTGACACCTATCCTGCCCAGGTACCAGTCCGGGTCAATGTTGAAATTACGCCATTGGATCATACTCAGGTCGGTTTCCCTTATAAGCCGGCGCAGGGCTTCGTATTCTTCCACACTGTCTGTCATTCCCGGGAAAATGAAGTAGTTGATGGAAGCCCATCCCTTGTAATGGCGCACTACCCGGAGGCTTTCCAGTATATCCTCAAATGCATAATTATTGGGCCTGTAATAGGCCTCATAAATAGGCTTACGGGCAGAATTGGTGCTCACACGGATCGAATTCAATCCAGCCTCGCATAATTTTTGAACGGCCTCCGGTTTAGAACCGTTTGTATTGATGTTGATGCTTCCCCTGGAAGTGTGTTTGCGTATTTGAAGGATGGAGTCACGGATGGTTTCCCACATCAGCAGGGGCTCGCCTTCACAACCCTGGCCAAAACTTACTATGGGAAAAGGTGCGGTCTGCAGATGGGGTACCGTAAATTCTACAATTTCTTCAGCAGACGGGCGGAAGTTAAGCCGGTCCTGGGTGGAGGGAATGGATTCCTCCTGTGGCTGAAAGGAAATGCAGCCAATACAATTGGCGTTGCAGGCAGGTGAAGTGGGTACAGGGCATTCCCACCGGCCCAGGGAGAAATTCCTGGCAGCCGGACATTGATAGGTCATGCAGCAGTTCTCCATCAGGTGTTTGACCAGCCGGTTATGCGGGTAGGCCTCCAGCAGGTGGCGGGTACCCGTTTCAATGAGGCGGGCATCATAGCCGGCGTTTTCCTGGCGTATGTCGTCTTCAATCCTCACGGCCGGAACATAAAAAGTGCCGTCCAGCCAGGCTGCCGCCGTGTAGCAAAACAGGGGCAGGGTGGGGGCGTCCTTTCCGGACTCATAAGCCGCCAGGTAGAGTCCGGTATGGGCGGGTGGTATAAAGGCAGCCACAGCCCAGCCCTTGTCACAGAGACGCATTTCACCGGTCCCCACATCGATACCGATACCGCGCCGGCCGGGGAGTTCATAGAGTGACCCGCCTTCCGGCAAGGGAATCCAGTCTTCGGCGGGAACAGCCAATGCATCCCAGCCGCTGCGGCCGGTCGCAAAAAGGTCCGTATCCTCAAATATATTTCCTTTGCCGTCAGAATACAGTATATAGGGCGATTGTTGCAGAACCATCATAATCGATTGACTTTTAGCGGCTGCCGTTACCGGTACCTGGCAAGATCCATCGCCTCTTACCAGTCAGCCTACAGATAATGTTCGCAAAATTCGTGAATTTGTTCCAGTTCCTGGTAATCAAGATTTTTCCGGAAGCTGAAATGGTAGACCTGGCGGCTGGAGGTTTCTATGCGTATGCTGTCGTAGTATGCTTCCACCCGGTTGATATGGGTCCAGATCATGAATGTATGACGGGGGATGCCAGGCAGGGTGATCCCTGTATGGTAAAAACAAAGGACTTCGTTTTGGGCTGCCAGCCTTTCACAATAGCAAAGGTACAGGTAGGACAAACTCAGGCAAAAATGGAATATGCCGGAAAAATAGGCCCCGGCTCCCATCATGATGATCCCAATACCCGCAAAAAAGACAACTTCCACCAAACGGAAAAACAGGTTTATCCGGGGCGCGCTTGCCAGCAGTCCCCTGCCTGCAAATACCAGGATGATGATATCAAGGGCAATGAGCACCTGACACCATAGAAATACCGGGTGAATGCCACTGCCATTAAGATGGCTGAGTGCATGGATGAGAATCAGTAATCCGGCCAGTAAATGGAGCCAGCTTCCTGATAATTTCAATTTTTGGATGGCAGGGTGAATGACCGGTAGGCAAAGAGACTCCATGGCCGATATTTATTCGCTATGATGCGCCTGCCCGGGAATTCCACAAAAAACCGGTTATAATCAGGGCGAACCCAAACCGGAAGCCGGGAGTTGGGATGCATGGAGTTGTTTTCTGCAGAATTCATTAAATTCATCTTCATCGGCTTCCCCTTCCGGGTCATCCAGGGCCTCTTTCTGAAAGAGGGTATTATTTCTGAAATCAAGGGTCAGCAGGCCGTCCTTGAGGATCACATTATTGAAATCCTTCCACCCATAGGTTCTTTTGAACAGGGTATTGATGACAACCTGCTCCTGGGAAAATCCCACCTCCAGTGGATGCTTTGCCTGGTATTCCAGCAGGGACAGCAGGAAAAACAGCAGGGAAACCCATTGCAGGTAAGGCATGAATATCCAGCAGGTACCTGAGAGGAACAGCAGGTATTTATAGCGGGGGGAGGGTTGGCTACCCCTGGCCTTCACCATATTGACTACAATACCTGCAATCAACAGGAGGGACACCAGGCTGAATAATACATCAAAGCGGCCCGCTGCCAATTGTTTGAAAATGAAGGCAGCAGCCGACAGCAGGCAAAGCAGGATATTCATCATATCAATGTACCGGTCGTTATTCCTCCTTAAAGTGACTATATATTGGTATACCATGGACCCGGGTTAGCAGTTTAGCGGTTGTTGGCTACCATCAGGTTACAGAATTTCCACAGGATCCTGGCAGCCACATTGGCGTCCCAGTCGGTTTGACCGATGCCCACTTCGACCAGGTCAAATCCAATCAATTTCCTGCCGCTTTTGATAATTTGGCTGACCAGATAGAAAATTTGCTCGGTCTCAAATCCCCCCGGAACCGGTGTGCCGGTATTTCTGCACAGTTTGGGATCCAGCCCGTCGATGTCAAAACTGATATATACTTTTTCGGGAAGGTGTCCAATGATTTCGTCTGCAATTTGCTTCCATCCCTGCCCTTCATATTGCCGTTCCTTAATGTCCCGGTCAAAATAGGTAATCACCCGGTAATTGCTGTTGCAGATATAATCCCATTCTTCCTGGCAATAGTCCCTGACGCCGACCTGAACCAGTGTTTTGATCTGGGGAATTTCCTCCAGGGCATTGTACATGATACTGCCATGGCTGTATAGGAAACCTTCATAGGACCGGCGCAGGTCGCAATGGGCATCCACCTGCAGCATGCCAAAATCACCATGTTTTTCGGCCACTGCCCTGAAATAACCCAAAGGGACACTGTGGTCCCCGCCCAGTACGGCTACCAGTTTGCCGCGGTTAAGCAGTTCCAGGGTCTGTTCATATACCCAGTTATTGAGAAAACGGCTCCCCTCGTTGATTTCCTTGAGGGATTTGGACATGAAATTGTTGTTGGCCACCAGATCTCCCTTGGAGATATAGTCGATATAGAGCTCCGCCTCTTTGCGGAGGTAGTCACTTTTCATGAGAATTTTGCGGTCGGAACGCCGCATAAAAAATCCCTGTTTCCAGCCATTGTTCAGGTCGTTGTCAAAAATGTCCACCTGCATGCTGGCATTAAATATGTGTTCGGCAGCCCTTGAAGTGCCTGAGCCATAACTGACGGTAACCTCCCAGGGTACCGGTAAAATGATCAGGCGCGCCTCCTCTTCTGAAAAAGGAAGCCCGAACAGGTTGTTTTTGGGATTACTGGCCGCATTTACATCGAAATTTGATAAATCTTTCATGATTGACGCCGCGTGGTAGTTCACGCAGTGCGCAAGGTAGTTCAGTAAAGATTTACCAGCAAAAAAATGGCCCGAGGACCCTTTTTGGGAATCCCGGCTGGGAAGCCGGGATTCCGGCGCAGGTCAGGGATTCTCAGCTAAAGGATGGCGGGATGAAATCCGTGATTGTTTTTGAACTAACTTTGCAAAATATACGGAATGATATGAAAAGATTAAATATTATACTCCTCGTATTCATTGCAATAGCCATTGGGGTGCTGGTGAGTTTTATGGGTAATTTATCTACCTATGAGACCATTGCCTCCGCCAGACAAAAAGAAGGCAAGAGTGTGACCATTGTGGCCAAACTGGACAAATCGCAACCTGTTGAATATGACCCCAAGAAAAACCCCAATTACGTCTGTTTTCATGTTGTGGACACCCTGGGTAACAAGGCCAAGGTGGTTTACCACTATGAAAAGCCCTATGACATGGATAAAACAGAAAGGATTGTGCTGAAGGGTAAAATGGTGGATGGCGTTTTTGACATCACCCAAAAAGACGGGATACTCATCACCTGTCCTTCCAAATACAAGGATGATCCCTATATCGTCAAGAAAAATCTTAGCCAAAATCAATAACTAATTTTTAGAAATGGATTATATTGGTGAGCACCTGATGCCCGGTAAACTGGGCCATTTTTTCGTCGTTCTTTCCTTTGCCTCCTCCTTTGTTGCCATGGTTGCTTTCTTTAAGGCAGCCAATTGCCCAAACCCAGCCGAAGAATCTAGCTGGAAACGATTGGGAAGAATCGCCTTTGCCATTGATTTTGCTTCGGTACTATCTATTTTCGGTACCATCCTGTACCTGATTACCCACCAGTTGTTTGAATACAATTTTGCCTGGGAGCATTCCAGTAAATCGCTGGATTTCCAGTACCTGCTAAGCTGCATCTGGGAAGCCCAGGAAGGTTCTTTCCTGCTGTGGACCTTCTGGCATGGTGTGCTGGGAACCATCCTGATTTTTCGCGCCGGTAAATGGGAGGCTCCGGTTATGACCGTCCTGAGTTTTGGGCAGCTTACGCTGGCCACGATGCTGTTGGGGATCTATGTTTTTGGCTCCAAGGTGGGCATCAACCCCTTTTTGCTGGTAAGGGAACAATTCGGGGATGGACCTATGTTCAGCAGGCCCGATTACCTGAGCATGCCCCAGATGCAGGACGGACAAGGGTTGAATTCCCTGCTTCAGAATTACTGGATGGTGATTCACCCTCCCGTTCTATTCCTGGGGTTTGCCTCCACCATTGTTCCTTTTGCTTATGCCATGGCAGGCCTGTGGAAAAGGCAATACGGGGGATGGACTAAAATTGCATTGCCATGGACCCTGTTTTCAGCCTGTGTGCTTGGCACCGGTATCATGATGGGTGGAGCCTGGGCTTATGAATCCCTGACTTTTGGCGGTTACTGGGCCTGGGATCCGGTGGAAAATGCCTCCCTGGTTCCGTGGCTTGTACTGGTTGCAGGACTGCACACCCAGGTTGTATTTAATGCGACGGGCCATTCCCTGCGAGCGACCTATTTTTTCATCCTGCTCAGTTTTCTGCTTATTTTATATGCAACCTTTCTCACCCGCAGCGGAGTATTAAATGGCGTTTCGGTCCATGCTTTTGTGGACGAGGGTCTCAATGCCCAACTCATTGTTTTTGTCGCTGTTTTTTTTATTCCAACCCTGATACTATATGCTTCACGGTACCGGGAGATACCCCATATCCTCAAGGAAGAAAGCAGCTATTCCAGGGAGTTCTGGATGTTTATTGGCTCGCTGGTCCTGTTTCTCTCGGCGCTGTTTATTATATTTTCCACCTCACTGCCGGTTTTTAATAAGTTGTTCGGCACCAAATGGACGGTCGGGGAAGATACCACCTTCGCGTATAACCGCATTCTGATCTTCATAGCGGTCATATTGGGACTGCTGACGGCTATAACCCAGTATCTGAAGTACAAGAACACCTCCAGGCAGTTTCTTTTCAAAAAGATGGCCTGGCCAACAGGGATATCCCTGCTTGTTTCCGCACTGATCAGCATTTTTGGCCGTGTGCATTACGATAAATACGGCGCAGGCTTCCTGATCGCCATTCACCTGGCACTCTTTGGTGCTGTCTACGCCGTGGTGGCCAATGCCTCCTATATCTGGCTGGGGCTGGGCGGAAAACTGAAATCTGCAGGGGCCGCTGTGGCCCATACCGGATTCGGACTGATGCTGCTGGGTATTTTATTATCCTCCTCCAAGCAGGAGATACTTTCCATCAATACCACCGGCATCAATCTGCCTTTTGATCCCAGCACCAAACAGAATCCTCTGGAAAATATCACCCTGCTGAAAAACGTGCGTACTGATATGGGTAAGTACTGGACCACCTATGAAAACAGCGATTCGGTGTCTAAATCCGGCAATATCACTTATTTTAAAATAAACTTTGTCAAAAAAGACGGTACCGAAGAATTCAACTTATATCCCAATTTGATCAAGACGACTAAGGGACAACAGGGGGTTTCCCAAAACCCGGATAAGTACCATTATTTGAATAGCGATATTTTTACATATGTAACCTATTCGGATAAAATGGAGGACCAAAAGGATACGGCAGCTTTTCAGAAGTATCCCGTTTCGCCCAACGATACCGTATATTATTCGAAGGGTTATATGGTGATCAATAAGATCGTTCCCAATCCAAACAATGACAAATATCATTTTAATCCCTCCGATACGGCGCTGATGGCGGATATCACCGTATATGGCAAAGACAGTATGAGCTACCATGCCAGACCCGCTTTTTACGTCAGGGATAACCGCATCCATGCTGTGGCCGATACGGTTTTTGCCCAGAATCTGGCCATCGCGCTCAATGGGGTAGCTTCCGGCAATAAGCTCGAATTGTTGGTGAAGGAATCCTCCATGATGGTTCCCTATGTTTCCCTCAAGGTGATCGAATTTCCGCAGATCAATATCCTTTGGCTGGGTACCATTATCATGATAATTGGATTCATTATGAGCATTATACGCCGGCGCAAAACAAAGATGCAGGCTGTTTAGTTCTATAAGGAAGGGACCCTGTTGTGCCCGGGGAGGTGCACGAAATTTGCTAAAAATCCGTTAATTCAACCAGGTATCCCTGTATCATCAGGGTTACTTACAGGCCTGCGGGATATAAACTATGGAAGTTTTTGGCTATTTTTATTTACTTCTATGATTACTGGGATGCCTAAATATCTCCTGCATGTAACCCTCAGCATGCTTATTTTATGCTCCGGCCTGGAAAGCCTCGCCCAGGTTGATACATCCATCATATACGGTCCCTACGATACCATCATGGTACCGGCCAAAAGGATAGACGGGGAACTGTTGCCCCTCAGAAACCTGGAAACCTTTCGCATCGGGGCCCCCATGCCTGCGGCCATGCGCAAAAGGTTGGAAGAATGGACCAGGCTTCGAAATGCGGTTTATGTAACCTATCCCTATGCAAAAAAGGCGGGCCTGATTATGAATGACATGAACCTCAAACTGTCCAAAATGACCTCGGAGGGAGACCGGAAATCCTACATCAAATCAAGGGAAAAGGAATTAAAAAAGGAATTTACGGATCCCCTGACCAACCTGTCCATCTACCAGGGAAAAATCCTGATGAAACTGATTAACCGGCAGACCGGTAATAACTGTTATGATATCATCAAGGAATACAAAGGAGGATTTACGGCCCGTTTCTGGCAAACGGTGGCATTTTTTTTCAGCAGTAACCTCAAACAGCCCTATGATGCCAAGGGGGATGACCGCCAGATAGAGTCTATTGTGGATGAAATGGAACGCATGTACCACGGTTGATCTTCCCCCTTATTCCATCCCGCGGCCCCTGACCGCTCCTTTTTTTTCGGGCGAAAGTCCCCGGATCACAAACGGTGAATCTGATCGATAAATTCAGTGGTTGAAAAGCCTTCCACCAGCGGGTTTATCACCACCCGGCCTCCATGGGCCATTACCACATCTGCCCCGACTATCTGATCCAGGGAATAATCCCCTCCCTTGACAAGGACATCCGGCAGGATGGCGCTGATCAGTTCAAAGGGAGTATCCTCTTCAAATATAATGACGGCATCTACCATGATCAGGGAAGCGAGGATGGTGGATCTGGAATGTTGGTTATTGACGGGTCTTTTTGGCCCCTTGAGTTTGCGCACGGAGGCATCGGCGTTTACCCCAACAATCAGGTAATCAGCCTCGCTCGCCGCCTGCGAAAGGGAGGCAATATGTCCCATATGGAGAATATCGAAACATCCGTTGGTAAAAGCAATGCTTTTACTCAGCAGCCGGAGCCGGCTTACCTGATGAAGCAGTTCCGGGAGTTCAAAGATTCTCTGGGATATAATCTGGGGACTTTTCATGTGTTGATTTATTAATCCGGGGGAGTAATATAAAACTAATGGCGCCAAAAATCACAAAGCTAAGAAATTGGCCAAACCACAATAACCAGCCCAGGGCCTGACCATAGGGCTCCTTGGGAATATTGTATAAAGCAACGGTCTGTTCCACCAGAAGGGCATAGGCACCAATGCCTCCCGGGGAAAGAATCATGCCGATACTTCCCATTGCCAGGACCGTAAGCGCATCGGTCAGGGTCAGGTGGCTGGTTTCTGTGATGGCAAAAAACCCCAAATAAGTGCTCAGCCAGTAAAGCATCCAGATACCCAGCGTATAGGCAAAGAACAACCATTTGTTTTTGAGCGCTTTGACACTGGTAAGGCCATGCAGGATATTCATCAGGATGGCTTTGAGCTTTTGCACCAGGTCGATATGTCCCAACCGGCTGAATACAAACTTAAGGATCAGTACCACCCCTGCGATCAAGGCCATGATATACGATATGCGGTAAAGGGAGATTTCCCCCTCCTTATTTTCAAATAAGGGGTAAATGGAAGACTGGGCCAGGGAATGAAGTACATCAAACTGAAGCAGGAAGGTTAATCCAAATACCGTTGCCAGACATAGAACGTCAAAGGCCCTTTCTGCCACAATGGTTCCAACCAGTTTGTCGGCAGGCACCTTTTCGTAGCGTGCGAGGATGGTGCATTTGACTACTTCCCCGAGCCGGGGGGCACCCAGATTAACAAAATAACCAATCAGGACACCGAAAAAAGTATTGAGCCTGGAAGGCTGAAAACCCAGGGGTTCCATCAGCTGTCTCCAGCGTAAGGCCCTTAACCAGTTACTCAGCAGCAGCAGGAACATGACGGGAATCAGCAGCCAGTAATGGGCTCTGTGCATAGCGTCTTTGAGCCTGGCCCATCCTGTTTTGTCCATTCCCCGTAGGCTGAGCCACACAAAAAACGCTGCAAGAGCAGCGAATAAAAGATATTGTAATGCGCCCAGGAGTTTCTTATTCATAAGTCAGGGACAATTTACAATAAAACAAAGCATTAAAAAAAACGCTTTGGTTACAAAATTATAGTTTATTGCCCTGTTTTGGAAAGACGATGCTTGGTTTGAATTTTTTTGCCTCTTCAAAGTCCATGGTCGTATAGGAGATGATCACCACGATGTCCCCTACGGCCCCCTGTCTGGCAGCTGGTCCATTGAGGCAACACACACCCGAACCCCTTTTCCCCCGGATCAGGTAAGTCTCCAGCCTGGCTCCGTTGTTTACGTTGACAACCTGGATTTTTTCATTTTCGATCATGTTGGCGGCATCCATCAGGTCTTCATCGAGGGTAAGGCTTCCCACGTAATGCAGGTTGGCTTCCGTAATCTCGGCACGATGCACTTTTGATTTGAGTATTTCAATTTGCATATACTTATTTTAGGATAATAGTTATAAAAATTACAGGGCACAAATGTAACAATCCGGCCTGAGCTAAGTTCAGTGTGCCAAAACCAGGTTATCAATCAGCCTGGTTTCACCCTGAAAGGCAGCAATTAATGCCACCAGGGGACTATGTCCATCCCATTGTACCATTTTTTCCAGGTTTTCTGCCCGTGCCAGTTCAATATAGTCAACCCTGAATCCTCGCTCCATCAGCCGTGACCTGGCATTTTCAACCAAACCGGAGAGGTCCCCGCTATGGAGATGTTCCCTGATCCATTGAAGGGCCTCATAGATGGCAGGGGCATTGGCCCGTTCCATATCACCGAGCCGCAGATTTCTGCTGCTCATGGCCAAACCGTCGGATTCCCGCAAGGTAGGGCAGGTGTGAAAGGACGGTTGGCTCCCCCCCGTCTCAAGCAGCCTTTTGATGACCAGGCACTGCTGGTAATCCTTTTCACCCATAAACAGGTCAGTGGGCCCGACAATGCGGAGCAGTCGGTGCATAACCTGGCAAACTCCCTGGAAATGCCCGGGCCTGTACTGGCCCTCCAGGATGGTCTCCAAATATCCCAGGTCATAATGCTCCAGGTGATGGGTGCCGTCGGGGTATATTTCTGCAGGATCTGGCAAAAACAGGACATGGGTCCCATTTTTCTCCAGCAGGTAAATGTCCTTTTCCAGGGTAATGGGGTATTTCTTAAAGTCCTTGGGGTCATTGAATTGGGTGGGATTCACAAAAATACTGCAGACCGTAAGGTCCGTAACTCCCATGGAGGCCTTTATGAGGGATATATGCCCATTGTGCAGGGCCCCCATGGTCGGAACAAATCCAATACGAAGGCCTGAATTCCTTCGGGATTCCAGGTATTTGGCCAATTCCAGGGATCGTTTAAATAGGATCATTTTCGAGTGTTTTATGGCAGCCAAAAGCTGCAACAGTACTAATTCTCTAATAAATACCTTACCTTTGCAAACTAATTTTGAAAAGGCAATTCCTCATTAATTACATTCAATAATGTTAACAAAGAAAAGAATTTTATTTATTGCCAACGAAATGTCTCCTTATTTGGAGCTGACCGAGTTTGCCGAAACGGTGAACAAGCTGGCAATTAAATCAAATGATTCAGGATTTGAAGTTAGGTGCATTATGCCAAGGTTCGGGGTAATTAATGAAAGAAGGCACCGGCTGCATGAAGTGGTCAGGCTCTCCGGGATCAACGTCTCCATCAATAACGATGACTATCCCCTGCAGATTAAAGTGGCCTCACTGCCCAATGCCAGGTTACAGGTTTATTTTCTGGATAACGAGGACCTTTTCAAAAGGAAATACATATTCAATGATGAAAATGAAAAGTGGTATGAGGACAACGGGTTAAGAACGGTTTTTTTCTGCAAAGGCGCCCTGGAAACCGTCAAAAAATTCGGCTGGCCTCCTGATATCATCCATTGCAGCGGCTGGATGTCTTCCATGGTGCCCCTGTTTTTAAAGACCGTATACAAAAAAGAGCCCGTATTTGCCCACAGTAAGGTCGTATTCACCATCGGTCAAAATACATTCAAGGAAAAACTGGGAGCAGACTTCCTTAAACTGTCCAATATTCACGCCAATATCAAGCCCAAGGATTTAGAACCATTCAAAGAGGTGAATAATACAGCCCTTTTCCGGGGCGGTGCCAATTATGCGGATGCCGTTACTTTTGGAGCCGAAAAGGTCGATAAGAAATTATCTGATGAGTTCGGCAAGATCAGGAATAAGCAGGTATTATCCTTTAATGCAGAGTCGGACCTGACGGATTACCTGCAGTTGTACCATGATCTGACCAAATAGCCAACCGGGTTGTCTTTGTTAGCATGTTCATAATTTATTGATTTTTATAACAAATTATAATTTCTGCCATTATCTTTGCCAGGTTTTAAAGAATCCATTAGTCGTTTATTTTGATGATTAATGGCTTTTTATTTATAATGAATTGATCAATTTCAAATTTAAACCTCTATGTCTTATTTATTTACTTCCGAAAGTGTTTCTGAAGGCCATCCAGATAAAGTGGCTGATCAGATTTCTGATGCGCTTATTGATAATTTCCTGGCCTTCGATCCGCAATCCAAAGTAGCCTGTGAAACCCTGGTCACCACCGGGCAGGTTATACTCGCCGGGGAAGTAAAATCCAAGGCATATTTGGATGTTCAGGAAATCGCCAGAGAAGTTATTCGGAAAATTGGATATACTAAGAGCGAGTACATGTTCGAGGCCAATTCCTGTGGTATACTGTCTGCCATCCATGAACAGTCCTCCGATATCAACCAGGGCGTGGACCGCAAAAAAAAGGAAGATCAGGGAGCGGGCGATCAGGGGATGATGTTCGGTTATGCAAGCAATGAAACAGATGATTACATGCCACTGGCACTGGACCTGGCGCATAAAATTCTGCTGGAACTGGCCGTCTTGAGAAGGGAAAACAAGCAGATCAAATACCTGCGCCCTGATGCAAAAAGCCAGGTGACCCTGGAATACGATGATAATAACAAACCGGTTCGCATAGATGCCATCGTGGTTTCCACCCAGCATGATGATTTTGATACCGAAGCCAGGATGCAGGCCAAAATTAAAAATGATATCATTTCCATACTCATTCCCCGGGTAAAGGCGAAGTATAAGAAATACGCAAAACTGTTCAACGATAAAATAAAATATCATATCAACCCGACCGGCAAATTTGTAATCGGCGGACCCCATGGCGATACAGGCCTGACAGGACGCAAGATTATCGTGGACACCTATGGCGGAAAGGGTGCCCATGGCGGAGGAGCTTTCAGCGGTAAAGATCCTTCCAAAGTGGATCGCTCCGCGGCCTACGCCACCCGTCATATCGCCAAGAACCTGGTGGCAGCCGGAGTCGCTGAAGAGGTGCTGGTTCAGGTCTCCTACGCCATCGGCGTGGCCCAACCCACCAGTATTAATGTAAACACCTTTGGCACTTCCAAACTCGGGCTTACCGATGGCCAGATAGCCAAAAAAGTGAGCGAATTATTTGATATGAGACCCTATTTTATCGAAAACCGCCTGAAACTGCGTAATCCGATTTACAGCGAAACAGCGGCATATGGCCATATGGGGCGTAAACCTGAGATCGTCGAAAAGACCTTTAAATCTCCGGACGGAAAGACCATTACCCGTAAGGTTGAACTCTTTACCTGGGAAAAGCTGGATTATGTTCCAAAGGTCAAAAAGGCATTTAACCTGAAATAGTTCATCAATTATATAACTCAAACCTCTCCGTCTCGGGGAGGTTTTTTATTTTCGTATATGGATACCGCAACAAATCCCTGGAAAATTCTCCATAGCCGGCCGGTTTATGAGAACAACTGGATAGGAGTCACTGAGTTTGATGTGATCAATCCCGGAGGCGGAAAAGGCATTTACGGTAAGGTCCATTTTAAAAATATTGCCGTTGGGGCCATCGCACTGGATGAGGCATTCAATACCTATCTGGTCGGCCAATACCGGTTTCCTATTGACCAGTACAGCTGGGAAATACCGGAGGGAGGGGGTGATCCTTCCGAAGACCCGCTGGCATCAGCCCAGCGGGAGCTCCTGGAGGAAACCGGACTGGTTGCCGGGCATTGGGAAAAGATATTGACCATGCACCTGTCCAATTCCATTTCCGATGAGATAACCATGCTCTACCTGGCCCGGAAGCTGGAACAGCGCACCCCCATGCCGGAAGAAACCGAAGAGCTGGTAATCAGAAAACTCCCGTTTGAAGAAGCTTACCAAATGGTGGTAAGGGGTGAGATTACAGATGCCATGAGTGTAGCCACCATACAGAAGGTGCAACTGATGATACTGGAAGGAAAAATAAGCAAATAAAAATCATGAAAAAGTCCGGATTGATTATCGGGAGGCAGCCCCTGATAGAGGCCATCGGAGCAGGCAGGGCCATCGACAAGATATTGTTCCAGCGCAATGTCAGCGGTGAGTCCATCGGGGAGATCAGGAAACTGGCCAAAGAACATAATATACCCATTCAGCAGGTCCCCCCTGAAAAAATGCAGGCCATTACACGCCTTAACCACCAGGGGGTAATTGCCCTGGCGGCGCTGATTGATTTCCTGGATCTGCAGACGGTCATCGATCATGTCGTTTCGCAGGGGAAAATGGCCCTCTTTGTAATGCTTGACGGCATCACGGATGTCAGAAATATTGGAGCGATTGCCCGCACCGCGCTATGCTGCGGGGCCCAGGCCATTATAATACCCGATAAAGGGGTAGGTGCCATAAACGAAGAGGCTATGAAATCCTCTGCGGGTGCGCTTGAAAACATTCAGGTATGCCGGGTCGGGAGTCTCCTGAAGGCAGCCGACATCCTTCACCTCAATGGAATCAGAATGTACACCAGCGAAATGAAGGCCGACCTGAAGGTCTATGAAGTTGACTTTTCCGTTCCCTGCTGCATCGTGATGGGCAGCGAGGACAAGGGCGTCCAGCCCTATATCAGCAAGGCAGCAGATGAACACTTCACCATACCCATGGCCGGTGATTTTGATTCCCTGAATGTTTCAGTGGCTGCGGGAATTGTGCTCTATGAGGCCATGCGAAAAAGAATGGGCGACCCCACCCCCGGCAGATAATAAATGCTCATATGACCGGATTCGCGCTGTTGACGGTCTCCCTGACTTAAATAGTCCTATCCGGACAGGCTGTTCATGACCACCGTGTACCCTCACAGTAAGAGTCATGCACTAAACCCAGGCTAAAAAAGGAAAAACCGGGAATATGCTGCTGCGATAAGGGGCAACGGGGGGGGAAATCCAATGCCATTTACCTGGCGCAAAGGAGCCATAAATTTCAGTAGTTTCGCTGGATGGGATCATCCATTATACTCACCGAATGCCCCCGGGATGCTATGCAGGGATGGAAGACCTTTATTCCCACCCGGCAAAAGATTACCTATCTAAACCAGCTGCTTCGGGTTGGCTTTGATGTGCTTGATTTCGGGAGTTTTGTCTCCCCGGCCGCCATTCCACAGATGAAAGATACCAGGGAAGTGGTTAAAAAGCTCGACTTAAGCCATTCACAGACCAGACTGCTGGCCATTGTGGCCAATGCAAGGGGGGCCCGGGAAGCCGCCGCCTTTGATGAAATATCCCTGCTCGGGTTCCCTTTTTCGGTGTCGGAGACCTTTCAACTTAGAAATACCCATAGTACCATGGATCAATCCCTGGAAAGGGTGGAGGAAATCCAACGGATCTGCCTGGCCCGTGGCAAGCAGTTGGTTATTTATATTTCCATGGCCTTTGGAAATCCGTACGCTGATCCATATTCTGAAGATATTGTTTTTCAATGGGTTAAAAGGCTGTCCGGGCTGGGAATCCAAATTATTTCACTGGCCGATACCGTGGGGGTGGCCACAGCCCCACAGGTCTTTTCAGTGACAAGCTACCTGATCGGTGCACTTGAACAGGTTGAAATTGGCGTGCACCTCCATTGCACACCGGCCAACTGGCAGGCAAAACTGGAGGCTGCACTGCAAGCGGGATGCCTTAGATTTGATGGTGCACTGCGGGGGGTAGGTGGCTGCCCCCTGGCCCATGATGCACTCGTGGGCAATATGGATACCGAACGGATGATACCCTACTTTCGGGAAAAGGGGATCCTGGGAAGCCTAAACGAAGAAGCGCTCCGGGACTGTTCTTCCATGGCGGCACAGATTTTTTCCTGAGGAGGTATTTTAGGGCCTTTGGCCAAAAAACCAATTTGAATAAAATAGTATGGAATTCGTTTTACCCATCAACATACCACCGTTAAAAAAGCAAATTTCCTATCGGGAGGGCCTTTTTTTGGTAGGATCCTGTTTTACAGAACATATCGGCGATTTTTTGAAGGACCTCAAGTTCCCGGTTCTTCAAAACCCCCATGGAATTGTGTTTGATCCCTGGAGTGTTTCCCGCAACCTGTTGAGTTATGTTGATAACCGCCGATATAGCGAAGCAGACCTGACCTTCTTCCATGAAATGTGGCATAGCTGGAACCACCACAGCTGTTTTTCAGATATCAGCCAAGAGGACTGCCTCAGGCGAATCAATGCGGCCCAGGAAAAAGCCCATGATTTCCTTGGATCCGCCAGGTGGCTATTTATAACTTTGGGTACGTCCTATAGTTACCGGCTGGCCGAAAATAACCAACCAGTTGCCAATTGTCACCGGGCGCCTGCCCAGATGTTCACCAAACACATGATGACCATTGAGGAAATCCATGTGGAACTGGACAATTGTATCCACCAGCTGAAGCGATTCAATGATAAATTGGAACTGATCTTTACGGTTAGCCCGGTGAGACATATCAGGGACGGGGTTGTCAATAACAACCGGAGCAAGGCAAGGCTCATCGAAGTGGTACATCATCTGGTCAACAAATTTGACGGGATTCATTATTTTCCCGCCTATGAACTGATGATAGACATCCTCAGGGACCACCGGTTTTATGACCTGGATATGGTCCATCCCAATTACCAGGCAACCAGCTATATCCTGGAAAGATTCGCGGAATTTGCCATTGACTGGCCTTCCAGGGAATTGATGGAAGAGATCAAAAAGATCAAAATTGCCCGGGGCCACAGGGCTTTTCAGCCGGATACCCAGGCCCACCGGAACTTCCTGAAATCACATGCTGAAAAGGTCATGCATCTCATGTCCCAATACCCCTTCCTTGACCTGGAAGAGGAATTGGCTTATTTTTCCGGCCATTAAATGATGGGATTGTCGGGGGATAGTGGATTGGGACAAATGGCATCCCGGGATTTCAGTTGTTTTTTTTAAGTGAATCATTCAATTCATCTTGAAATTTGGCATAAATGGTTTCCCTGTAAGGCGAAGATTCCCCCCAGTATGAACGTAAATATTACAATATGAAACATTATTTTGTACTGAAATTAATACCTCCGCGACCGGATTTTGCCCAGCATATGACTGCCGAGGAGCGGGAGGTTATGCTGCGGCATGTCGAATATTGGAAAGACCTCATGAACAGGGGCTTTGTACTGGCTTTTGGCCCTGTGCTGCATCCGGAAGGCAGTTATGGCCTGGCGGTGGTGGAAGTGGATGATCCGGCGCAGGTGATTGATTTTATGGCCGGCGACCCGGCGCTTTCGATTTGTAGGTATGAACACCATCCGATGATGGCCATGGTTCCTCCACGGAAATAAGGCCTGACCCCCAGCCAAGGGGTAACACTCTTTTTGAAGGTACGCTAACTGCTGACTGATATGCGATTTGAACTACTGGCCGTTGTTGACAGGATGCTCCAATATTATCAAAAGCCCCGCAGCAGGCGGCGGTTCCAGGAATATATTTCCATGATAGAACCCGACAGGGGCGCAGATATGGTTTTGCCGGTAGGGGCTTACAATCCCATGGCAGGAGACTATATGATTGACCGGATGAAAGCATTCCAAAATGTAGGCGCCGAAGATATCATCAAAGAAGAACTTACCCACTTGAACAGTCAAATGGAGGCAGGCAGTGGCAGTGAGGGTAGGATAATTAGTGTCGTTTTATGTGTGGCAGATGACCAGAATGGCAAATGGACCAATCGGTATACCGCAGATTATGATCATACATTTCGGCTGGGCGCGCTGCTTAAAAGGGATTTTTGTACGCCGGTCTGGTGGGTAACTGAAATGCCGGACCAGGAAATGATTCGGCAAAGAACACGGGAATTCTGCGCCAGAACCATTTTCCGGCTGAATAACCCGGACCCGGTAAGCCTGGAGCAGCATATCGTTCAGGAAATTTTTGTATCCCGGCACTCCAGCGGCAAAATCCCGGAGACCTTACCGATCGATTGGGAATTCCTGGATTCGCTGCGGAAAAAATATGGCGAGGTCACCCAATACGACAGAATCCTGAATTATTTTTATGGTGACGCTGCCTTCCTGTCTCTTGGGTATGGCGGGCCCATGGGCATTGAAGAACCCTTTGCTGGTTTTCTCTACGCCCGGCACCCGCGGACACTGCAGGCCGGCCCCTTTAGGGAATAAGCCGGATTCACCCGGGGCCGCAGCCTGTCCAACGGGCAGAGGATCATGGCTGAAAATAGGGGCGGGGCGCTAAGGGTACCGGTATGACGTTAATTATGTACGCTCAAAATGCTTTATTATTATGAAACACTCATCAATTGCCCGGCCTTACCTCTTTGGCATGGCGGTTTTAGGATGGTTTGCCCTGATCAGTCAGCTTTACCTCAACCTGAGCAGCGGAATTTCCCCCTGGCCAGAAACGCTGGTGCGATATTTCAGTTATTTTACCCTGGATACCAATTTGCTGGTAGCCCTCTGCTGTACCGTATTATTGGTAAAACCGGACTCAAAAGCCGGCCGTTTTTTTTCCAGGGCTGGTACCCTGACTGCTATTACACTTTATATCCTGGTGGTAGGTCTGGTTTACAACCTGATTTTAAGAAGTCTCTGGAATCCGAAGGGACTTCAAAAATGGGTGGATGAGTTACTGCATTCGGTCATTCCGCTGCTGTTCTTGATATGGTGGATAAACCTTGTAACCAAGGGCACTTTGACAATGAGAACCATACTGCCCTGGATGATATACCCCCTCGGCTATGCTGTTTTCATTTTGATTCGGGGATCCCTGTCCGGGTTTTATCCTTACCCCTTCGTGGATGTTACGTCCCTGGGCCTGCAGGGCGCACTGATAAATGCCCTGCTGCTATGTGCCATGTTCCTGCTGATATCCCTGTTATTTCTCGGCCTTGACCGCCTGCTTTCCAGGGCAACAGGTTTGCAGAAAATCTGATTACCAAAGGGCAGCGATATCCAATCAACGGTATCATTACCGGCCGGCATGGGTGTTATAAAGGCTTAATCAGGGGATAAACGAGTGGGCATTTTTAAGATACTCCTCCAGCCTTTCGAGCAAAATGAGCTGGTTTAAAGCCCGGTTGAGGTTTTGTTCGGGGTAATTGATCCTGTAGTATATATCTCCGTTTATGAAATCGGTGACAAAACGGATAGATTGCATATAGGTAAGAATAAGTCCGGAATAGTGCATGTTTTTCTTTTCCTCACTGGTAAAGATTTCACCTGCGCCCAATAGGTACCCCTCCATAATGGCCTCATAAAAAGAGGGGCGAACCTTTATGAACTCCCATTCCGTGCTGTTCTCATCCACGCTGCAGGTCATGGTCCTGATCATGTCCCCGATATCGGAAAAGAATTTACCCGGCATCGTGGTATCCATGTCCACCGGACAAATGACCTCATTGGTTAACTTGTTGAAAAGGATATTGCTGATTTTGCAATCATGATGCATTACACGGCTTGGATAGGCATCGGAATGCTGAATGCTGTCATAAAAAGCGACGAGTTTCTTCCGCTGCCGGAGCTGGGCAATGATGTGGGTTGATTTTAATAACCTGTTTATGGGACCCTTTGCAATAGCTTCTTCAAATTGCTGAAACCTGAAGGAAAGATTATGGAAATCGGGGATAATTTCCTTGAGCCTGCTTATATCCAGGCCCTGCAGGGACCTGGTAAATTCAGCAAAACTCTTGGCTACCGTAAAAGCGGCTTCTTCGGTGAGCGCATTCATGGGGGAATAGGAATTCTCCACGAATGCATTGGCCCTCCAGTAGTTTTTGTGGGCATCCACCCAGAGATAACCACCTTCACTGCTGGCAAGGGGTGCTGGAATACGTACCGAAGGGCTATGGGCATTCAGGTATTCGTAAATTTCCTGGTAATTGCTGATAATGTCTTCGGGTTTCTTGAAGATGTTGGCATTGATTGCCTGTAACACGGTACTTTGGCTATTGGTATGATCCAATATTTTATAAGTGGAGTTGATCAGCCCGTTGCCCAGCGGTTCAACATCCAGTTCATCATGCTGATTCACGAATTTATGAACAGCATCCAGTATAACTTCCTTGGTCACCATGATTACATTTAGAATTCATCTGTTGTTGCAAAATTATTTTTCCGGTACATCCACTGTCCTCCGGTAAAATCAGGGAATTCCACCGTCTGGTTTCCAAGATCAATGCTCATTTCGCTCAAGGGGGTGATGGCACTCCAGGCAGCGGCATCATAGACATCCATGGGGGTGGATGTTTTCCTTTTGATGGATTCAACAAACGCATGAAGGACAAAAAAATCCATACCTCCGTGACCGGCACCTGCCGTATCCTTACCCCAGCGCTGCCAGAGGGGATGGTCATATTTTTCAAGGTAGGATTTGGCCTCTTCCCATTCGTCCTCTTTTTTACTGACTCCTTCTATATACAGGGATTTATTGACATCCATCCACAGTCCTTTGGTACCCTGAACCCTAAAACCGAGCGAATAGGGTCTGGGGGAATTGGTATCATGCTGCAACAGAACGGTTTCTCCGTTGGTGCACTTGATTTGTGTGGTTACGATATCTCCCAGTTTGAATTCAACTTTGGCATTGGGATGGGAACTTCCTCCCTTCTCCACGATATAGTTGTGTAATCCCCTGGTCTTGGTAGAAAACGAGGACAGGGATAAAAACCTGTTTCCATGGTTAATATTGAGCATTTGGGCCACCGGACCTATTCCGTGGGTAGGATAAAGGTCCCCGTTTCGGTGCAGGGAATGGTTGGTTCTCCATTTGGCTTCAGAGAAGGCTTTTTCTCCGAATTCAACCCCATTGTTGAACTTGATTCCCCTCAGGTCATGCTGGTAGCCTGCCTGCAGATGCAATAGTTCCCCGAACAGGTCCAGGCGGACCATGTTTAGCACAGCCATTACATCCCTGCGATAACATACATTTTCCAGCATCATCAAATTGCCCCGGTTTCTTTCGCAGGCTTTTACCACATTCCAGTGGTCTTCCAGGGTCAGGCCAAGACAAACTTCTGTTCCCACATATTTCCCGGCATCCAGGCTCTCAATGGCCATAGGCGCATGCCATTCCCAGGGAGTGGCTATGATTACACCCTCTATTTCCTTAATTTCCAGCAATTTTCTCCAGGCATAGGGGTCTCCCTTGAAAATTTTTGGCATGGGCTTGCCGGATTTTTTGACCACATCGGCAGCCATCTGAAGCATGTGGTCGTCCACATCGCATATGGCCACCACCTCCACATCGTCTCTTCGAAGGGCGTTATCCAGGTGATTTTGGCCGCGAAGCCCTGTTCCTATGAATCCTAGTTTGACTTTCTTACTATCCGAGTATAAACTACCGCTGGGGAGTATGTGCACTGTTGCTGCAGCCAAAGCCGTGTTCTTAACGAAGGTTCTGCGGTTCATACAGGTTAATTGCTTTTTTTATGAAAGGGCAAAGTAGATAAATTTGATGAAAATAATGGGGGAGGTGGAAATTCACGCAAACGTATGCGGGGACGGGCCGGAGCGATTCTCCCTGACCATGGACAACAGCGGCCGGCCACATGTGTAGGTAATTTGACTGTCAGTGAATCCTGTCTCCGCGCATATCGATGGACTGCATGACACCCGATTCATAATCCAGCCACTGGGACCAGCGTTGGCGTACCATGGCCTTATCTAAATAGAATTCCGCCAGTTCAATGAAAAGATGATAGTGTCCGGCCTCGCTTTCCATGAATCTCCGGTAGAAATTGCGCAGGTACTCATCCTCAAGCCCCTCACTCAATCTTTTGAAACGTTCGCAACTCCTTGCTTCAATGAGGGCAAAAATCAGTAGTTTGTCCAACAGCCGCTCCTGCGGGCTACCCCCCTTTTTTTCAAATTCAAGCAGTTTGTTTACATACAGGTCTTTCCTTTGTTTGCCCAGGGAAAGCCCTCTTTTCCTCAATTCAGCCAGTACCTGCCTGAAATGTCCCCATTCCTCGGTAACCAGCGGAGTCAGGTCATTGACCAGCTTTTCCCTGTCAGCATATTTTTGGATCAACGAGATGCAACTGAGGGCCGCCTTTTGTTCACAATAGGCATGGTCGGTGAGTATATCTTCCAATGACATGGTTGCCAAATCCACCCAGCGTGGGTCGGTTGGCAGTTTAAGCCCCAGGATATTTTTTACTTCTGTTGTGGTCATGATTTCTGGATTCGGATGAATAGGAGGATATTTGAATATTCAAAAATATGAAAGAAGATTTTCTTAATCAGAAATTACAGGAAAGAAAAGACCAGCATTCCCTCCGGGAATTACTCTTGCCGGGAACGGGCATTGATTTTTTTTCAAATGATTACCTGGGGGTGGTAAAAAACCAATTGCTGGAAACATACCTGCTCGGTTCCGACCAGCCCGGCAGACCACTAAAACACGGCAGTACCGGTTCCAGGCTGCTGGCGGGTAATTATAGTATGGTAGAGGAGGCTGAAAATATTATTTCCGCATTCCACCAAAGCCAGGCGGGTTTGATTTTCAATTCAGGCTACGATGCCAATATTGGACTGCTCAGTTGTATTCCCCGGCGGGAGGATACGATTATTTACGATTATCTCAGCCATGCCTCTATCCGTGACGGCATCAGGTTGTCATTGGCACATTCCTTTTCATTTCGGCACAACGACCTCGGGGACCTGGAAAAAAAAATGCAGGCTGCCAGCGGACAGGTATTCGTCGTAACCGAAAGCGTTTTTTCCATGGACGGGGATATGGCCCCGTTGGCAGAAATGAGTGCGTTATGCCGAAAATTCGGAGCCCTGCTCATTGTGGACGAAGCCCATGCCACCGGTGTGGTCGGGGATCGGGGAGAAGGCCTGGTTCAGTTCCTTGGCCTCCAGCAGCACTGTTTTGCCAGGGTACATACCTTTGGAAAGGCCCTTGGATGTCACGGGGCTATCATTTTGGGAAGCCATTCTCTTCGCAATTACCTGATTAATTATTCAAGACCCTTCATTTATACAACCGCCCTTCCTGAGTCCAGCATTGCCGCCATTTCAGCGGCCTATGCCCTTTTCCCTTCCATGGTACAACAAAGAAGCCATATCGGGGCACTTATTTCCCAGTTCCAGGAGGCGGATCTGCCCTTTGAACGGCTCCACAGCAACACGCCGGTTCAGGGAATAATCGTACCTGGCAATGAAAGGGTACGACAATTGAGTCTGAAATTACAACAGGCAGGAATAGAGGCCAGGGCCATATTGTATCCTACCGTTCCTAAAGGCAGTGAAAGACTGCGACTGATCCTTCATGCACATAATACCCCGGAGGAACTGCGGCACCTCACCGAAGAACTTGTTGTCAGAAATTAATTTTATATTCGGTGATCGTTAAAAACCCCATATAGAAGATTATATGCAGTTCACCCGTTTATTGATTGTATGTGCCATTACGCTGGGATTGATCCTTGTCTTAAACCGGGAATGGACGGTGGGCGGCAAATCCATCCCGCCCATGGGTAAATTCCTGAGTCCCCAGCATGGTTTCTGGCAAAACGCTGATCCAATGGACAAAAACTACGGGGGCGATTTCCTGTTTTCCCAACTTAAAGATAAAGGGGAAGTGTATCTGGACGACAGAATGGTTCCTCACGTATTTGCCCAAAACGAGGATGATGCTTATTTCATGCAGGGTTATTTACATGCCAGGTTCCGTCTCTGGCAGATGGAATTTCAAGTTTATGCCGCTGCCGGCAGGATCAGCGAACTGATAGGGGATAAGGCGATTAATTTTGACAGGGATAAGCGCAGGCTGGGCATGGTCTATGCGGCAGAAAGATCCCTGGAACTGATGGAAAGGGATTCTATTACCAAAAATGAATGTGATTCCTATACGGCCGGGGTAAATGCCTATATAGAAAACATGAAGGAAAGTGAATTGCCGGTGGAGTATAAGCTGCTCAATTACCAACCTGAAAAATGGACCAACCTGAAAACGGCCCTGTTCCTCAAATATATGTCCCTGGACCTGGCAGGGGGGGAGAACGATTTTGAATATTCCAATGCCAAAACTCTGTTTGGCATGAAGGATTTTGAAAAGATGTATCCCTATGGCCAGGATTCTTTGGATCCGATTGTGCCCAGGGGTACGGTCTTTGAAAATCCCGGGGTCATTACGCGTCCGCCGGCCTCGGCAGACTCCCTGTATTTTAACCGGAAGGATTCCCTCCATCTGGCGCCCGTTAAACCCGACAAGGATAATGGCAGCAATAACTGGGCCGTCAGCGGTAAAAAAACCAAAAGCGGGGCCCCGATACTCTGCAATGATCCCCATCTGGGGTTGAATCTTCCTTCCCTTTGGTTTGAAATGCAGATATCCACTCCCCAGTTCAATGCCTATGGGGCCACTTTCCCGGGCGCACCGGGAGTGGTCATCGGATTCAACGACAGTTGCGCATTCGGTTTCACCAACGCCGAAAGGGATGTGCGGGATTATTATGAGATCAAATTCCGCGATGAATCCATGAAGGAATACTGGTTTAACGGGGAATGGAGGCTATCCAATTTCAGGTATGAACATATAGGGGTCAAAGGCAGGAACGAAATCATCGATACCATTGCCTATACTGTTTTTGGACCTGTCATGTATGATAAAAAATTCACGGGGGGAAGATCCACCCAAGGTAATTATTATGCAGTGAGGTGGAAGGCCCATGATACCAGCAATGATCTCAGATGCTTTAACGGCCTGGACCACGCCAGAAACTACCAGGATTATTATGCCGCCATCCAGTACCTGCATACTCCCGGGCAGAATTGCATATTTGCCTGCAAAAATGGCGATATTGCCATTTGGGACCAGGGTGAGTTTCCCGCCCGTTGGAAACACCAGGGTGATTTTATCATGCCCGGCACAGACAGCAGTTACATGTGGCAGGGTATGATTCCCCAGGCCGAGAACCCTCACCAGGTCAATCCGGAACGGGGGTTTGTGAGCAGCGCCAATCAATTTCCCGCGGACCCGGCGACCTATCCCTATTACCTGGCAGGCTCCTTCCCCCCATACCGCGGACTGGTCATCAACAGAACGCTTTCTTCCATGAAAGACATCACTACCGACATGATGAAAAGCCTGCAGACCGAGAATTACAATGTCTTTGCCGAAATGGCAAGGCCGGTTTTGCTTAAAAATATCAATGACTCGCTGCTGACCCCCGTGGAATCTGATTATCGTGACTTGCTTGCCCACTGGAACCTGCGCAATGATATCGGTGAAAAGGGCGCCACCGTCTTCTCCCTTACATGGGACAGCCTGGAAAGGGTGGTTTGGGGGGATGAACTCACCCGTTCCTCCCTTCCCCTGGTGTACCCTACGGAAAGTACCCTGTTGGAGGCTATCTTGAAGGACTCCAGCTTTAAATTCCTGGATGACATCAATACCCCGCAACTGGAAACGCTAAGGGATGATGTAACGTCTGCCTTCAAAAAAGCCGTCGTCACCCTGCAAAAAACTGCCTCAGCCGGAAGACTGGAATGGGGAAAGTTCAAAGACACCCGTATTAAGCACCTGACCAAACTGGAGCCATTCAGCCGGCTGCACCTGCCCATCGGAGGGGGCAATAATTGTATTAATGCCACCAAGGCTGAACATGGCCCCGGATGGCGCATGGTGGTGGAATTGACACCGGTAACCCAGGCCTTCGGGGTTTACCCGGGTGGACAAAGCGGCAATCCAGGCAGTCCGTATTACGATAGTTTTGTGGACCAGTGGGTCTCCGGTCAATATTACCCGCTGTGGGTCATGAACCGGGAGGATGCCAGTGACAAACGGGTGAAATTCAGAATCACTTTTAGTAAATAAAAAGACTCCGGCCAGAAAATATTCAAAAAATCAGTATGAAATTCATCATCTCCACCTTGCTTACCGCACTGCTCGGTTTCGTCTCCGGCCTTTACCTTCCCTGGTGGGGGATAGCCCTGGCTGCCCTGATTCCGAGTGCGGTCATCCACCAGGGGCATGGCAGATCATTCCTGTCTGGTTTTCTGGGTATTTTTATCCTTTGGGGTGCTTTGTCCTGGTGGATCGATTCCAAAAATAACAGTATACTCTCCCAAAAGATCGCACAGATATTGCCACTGGGAGGCTCCGTTTTTTTTCTGGTATTACTTACCGCTTTCATAGGAGCACTGGTAGCAGGTCTGGCCGGACTGGCAGGCAGCTATCTAAGGCGGGCTCCGGAACCAAATCAGGCCATCTAGTTTATTGATACTGCCCCCCCGGAAATCCCGGATTAGAATGATTCATAGCATTATTATTTTATATATATAGTTATTTTATCTTTTCCTGATGTTGAATTTCACATTTCCCTAACCTGCCAGGGTATATATTCGTTTATCATTTGATTTCTCTGATGAAACAATTTCTATCAATCCTTATCTTATTTCTCCTGGTTGGATCTCCGGTACTGGCCGCTAAAATATCGGGAACCATTCGGGATGAAAATGGAAATATACTTCCCTATGCATCCATCCTGGTAAAGGGAACCAGCAAGGGTACCACGGCCAATAATGAAGGCAGATATTTTTTGGAACTGGAACCGGGAACCTATACGATCATCAGTCAATATGTAGGGTATGGCAGGCAGGAAAAGGAAGTCAACCTCGGTGAGGGCTCCCTGACACTGAATTTTCAGCTTTTTCCCCAGCAGTTGTCCCTGCAGACGGTGATCGTACGCCCCGGCGGTGAGGATCCTGCTTACGAGATTATCCGGCAGGCCATTAAAAAGCGAAAGGAATATGAGGCGCCTCTGGATTCTTTTACCTGTGAGGCATATATTAAAACGCTGGTAAAAACCAGGCATCTGCCTAAAAAAGTCTTTGGAAAGAAAATTGAGGCTTCGGACCGCAGGGACATGGGGGTGGATTCGGCCGGCAGGGGGATTATCTACCTCTCTGAAAACCTGACAAAGATTGCCTTTAAAAAGCCTGGTAAGATCAAATTGGAGGTGTTGTCAGGTCGTCAAAGCGGTTCCAATGGATTCGGATTCAGCTTTCCCACCTTTATCAATTTCTATAACAACAATGTCACCATTCTGGCATCCCGTCTTAACCCCCGGGGCTTTGTTTCTCCCATCGCCGAGTCAGCCATGAATTTCTATAAATACAAATTCCTGGGATCGTTTTGGGAAGACGGCCGGGAGATCAATAAGATTGAAGTCATTCCGCGCAGGAAATACGAACCCCTGTTTTCAGGAACCATCAACATAGTAGACGGAGAATGGCGGATACACAGCCTGGATCTGATGCTCAAAAAGGAGTCCCAGCTTGAAATTCTGGATACGCTGATCATCCGGCAGTTCCAGGTTCCCATTAATAAAAAAGTCTGGGAGACAAAGGACCAGGTGGTCTATTTTACCTTCAATCTGCTGGGAATAGATGCCGTTGGCAATTTCCTGAACGTATATAATAAATATGATCCTGCACCCAGTTTCCGGAAAAAATATTTCAACAATGTGGTCGTCAGGTTTGATACCACAGCCAACAAAAAGACCAATGCTTACTGGGATTCTCTGCGGCCCGTGCAACTTGAACCAGAGGAACTCAGCAATTACAGGGTCAAGGACAGTATTTACCTCTACAATAAAGATTCCGTGCTGTCCAGACGCAACCGGGATTCTTTGCTGAAAAAACAGGGTCATGTTAAGGCTATGCAAATCCTCTATTCCGGTTTTCACCGTTCCGATTATGCACCGGTCAATCCGCTGGAATATTCATTTGAGCCCTTATTGTCCAACCTGGAATATAATACAGTGGAGGGCCTTTCCATGACCTTGGCCGGAACCATGCAAAAGAAATTTACCCGATCTGGGGACCAGCTTTCCTTTTCCCCGCATATACGGTATGGGTTCGCCAATACCAGCCTGAATGCCTGGGCCAGCCTGAATTTGAACAAAAGATCCTTCACTTTTGATGATAACGGCGGAAATGCTTCCCGCCAAAACTGGTCGCTTTCCGGAGGAAAACGCATCAGCCAGTTTAATAACAGTAATCCCATTTCCGAAACCCTCAATGGTCTCTATACCCTGCTGTTCCGGGAAAATTACATGAAGATTTATGAAAATTATTTTACGGAACTCGCCTATTCCAACCGTTTGGACAATGGACTGCGCGTAAGGGCGAACCTGCTCTATGAGGACAGGATGCCCCTGGACAACAGCTCGGATTATTCTCTGTTTGGAAGTTCCCGCTCTAAGGTATTTACGCCCAATTACCCGGTTGAAAAACTTTCCACCCAATTCAGCCGGCATCAGGCCCTGTTAACCGGATTGGAGATCCAATACAGGCCGGGGCTTCGTTACATTGAATTTCCCCACAACAAGTTTCCGATCGGATCCAAGTATCCGACCCTTTCACTCACTTACCAACATGGGTGGAAATCATTGCTCGGCAGTGATGTTGATTTCGATAAGTGGAGTTTTTCCCTATGGGATGAAGTCAATTTCAAATTGAAAGGAAAACTCAACTACAGATTCAGCATCGGTGGTTTTTTCAACACGGCCTCCGTCTATATCCAGGATTACCAGCACTTTAATGGCAACCAGCTGATCTTCGCCAGCCAGTTTATGAACAGTTTTCAGCTGGCTCCCTACTATGCAAACAGTACCACTGCCGGGTTTTATGCCACCGGTCATCTGGAGCATCATTTCAATGGATTGATTACCAATAAAATACCTTTATTCAGGCGATTGAACTGGAACCTGGTAGCCGGTTCCAATGCCTTCTACGTTAACCAGCAGAATAATTATGTGGAAGTATTCGGGGGGCTTGAAAATATTCTCAAAGTCCTGCGGGTGGATTTTATAGCCTCCTATCTCAATGGACATACCGGGCAAACAGGAGTCCGGATAGGACTGGGAGGGCTTTTGGGCAGCAGTATCCGTATAAACAGGAAATAAAATAATTGATTTACCTTTGCCCTTTAATGAAATTTTGTTCACCAGGCAAGTGTCCTTAAAATTTCCACTATGGCCGTATTGCATAACCGGGTTTCCCAAAAGGAGCTCAAAGAACTTCTGTATCAGGAAACCGATCCCAGGACCACCATCTCCTTTTATCTTTATTTCCCCATCAGCGATACAAGGCAATTCAGGGATGAGCTTTATCAGGGCCTACAGGCCCTGAAGGTATTTGGCCGTGTATATATCGCTACAGAAGGCATCAATGCACAAATCAGTGTCCCTTCGAAAAATTTTGATCTGCTGAAATCCTATTTATACAGCATCAGGCCACTGGAAGGCCTCCGGCTGAATGTAGCAGTAGATGATGATGGTAAATCCTTCTGGGTATTAAAAGTCAAGATCCGCGAGAAAATTGTTGCCGACGGTATCATCGATCCTGCATTCAGCATGGAAAAAAAAGGGAAGTATGTCAATGCCCTCCAGTTCAATGAACTTACCTCAGATCCTGAAACCATCGTGGTGGACATGCGTAACCACTATGAATTTGAGGTGGGCCATTTTGAAGGAGCCCTGGAAGTGCCTTCCGATACATTCCGGGAACAATTACCCATGTCGGTAAATATGCTGGAAGATAAAAAGGATA
>CAIVKC010000007.1 GCA_903906365.1 uncultured Bacteroidota bacterium
ATATTTTTCAGCACCATATGTTTGAGCCCTATTATTCACTGGTGCAGAAAATCTATGGAAAATAAGAAAGCTTATTTTATCAGGCGTGCACCAGTTCACATTCCCGGTAGAGGCTTGTTTCAGTCTGGGCAGATTGTTTTTTGAGCTGTTCCAGGATGAACATGGCGTCTGGTTCCTTTGCAAAATATTCCAGTACGTACTGGAAGAGACTGTTCTCATAATAGGCTTCGTAAATATTGAGGTGGCTGTAGGGTTTGATTTCCCTGTAAAACGCCAAATCAGTGCGTACATCATTGACAAAAGCCAGGACTTTCAATTCTCCTTTTCCTGCTTTTCGGGCATGCTCAATCTGAACCGGGGAATAGCCTCCTGCCTGGGTCACTTTTACCTGCCCTGCTGAAAATTTATCTGATACTTTGCCTTTCTGGAAAACAAATTGAAAATCATCGGAAGGCCATTCGTTCTTGGAAACATACCTGAATTTGTTCTTATTGGCTTCCTGCTGGTGGAGACTGATGGCACTTGCCCGGTTACTCAAAAATTTACCCGCAAAATTCTCCCATTGGGGAAAAAATGCATCCAGGGATAAGGGCGTATCAAAACATACAAATTGAAAGATGGTGTCTTTTTTCATGAAATACTCTTTTTTTGAATTCAAATTACCGGGCTGAAATGTTGGTTCAGTTGGGATAATACAGCTAATAAATTGTGACGCGATGGGCCCCGGAAAGAAGGTCGTAAAGGGTAGAGAAATTAGGCAAAATTCTTTAGCTGGAAGCTGCAAGGTAACCCTTTTAGGGCGAACTCTAATTAATATCTTTATCCGCCGGTTCCCGGGGCACTGCCCTGCGGGCCTGTTTATTTGCCAGGATGGACTGACCGCATCCCTTTTTTTTTGCTGCCTGCTCTCAGAGCCACCCTTGTGGTTGGCTGTCCTCCTAACAGGCTGGCAGGCCAGCAGGAGTGTGTTGCATTTTTTGACAGGGTCTAAGGTGGTAACCACCAAATGGGAATTAAAAGAACCCTTGTGGCCGGTCCACCACCATGGTCATGGTTGGAAAAGGACCATGCATCCCTTCCATTATGGCTCATATCCTTATTTTTGTCTCGGGAATATGGGGTAACTTATCATCAAACCAGACTATTATGCGTGCCTTTTGTATGAATTGTTTGCAATGGATCCTGGGTATCATTTTTTTGAGCGACTGCCGGGCCCAAACTATGTACCTGATTAAACCGGAACGGGTTTTTGATGGTGAACAGATGCACCATGGCTGGGTGGTGATGGTCAGGGCCAATAAAATCATTTATGCCGGTGAAAAGGCTCCTGATCAAAAGGATGCCCGGGTGATTGTATTAAGTAACTGCACCCTCATGCCAGGACTCATAGAAGGCCATAGCCATTTATTTCTGCATCCCTATAACGAAACATCATGGAACGATCAGGTACTCACCGAGTCCAGGGCCGAAAGACTGGCCAGGGCAACGGTGCATGCCCGCAATACCCTGCTGGCCGGTTTCACTACCGTCAGGGACCTGGGTACAGAAGGGGCGGGTTATGATGACGTAGGGCTTAAGCAGTCCATAGAAAAAGGCATCATACCGGGGCCCAGGATGCTGGTTGCCACCAGGGCCATCGTAGCCACGGGAAGTTACGGCCCAAAAAATATCAGCAGGGATCTGGATGTGCTTAAAGGTGCCGCTGAAGCCGACGGACCCGAGGGGCTCATCCGGGAGGTTCGCACCCAGATTGGAAAGGGGGCTGATCTGATCAAAGTCTATGCTGATTACGGCTGGGGCCCCCAAAAGGAAGCCGAACCCACTTTCACGCTGGAGGAACTCACAAAGGTAGTCGAAGTCGCTTCAAGCAGTGGCAGGGCGGTTGTAGTGCATTCCTCCACTCCGGAAGGCATGCGCAGATCCATTTTGTCAGGGGTTTCCACCGTTGAACACGGGGATTACGGTACAGCTGACATCTTTGAGTTGATGAAACAAAAAGGAGTGGCGCTATGTCCCACCATTTCAGCAGGAGAGGCCATTGAAAGCTATCATGGCTGGATAAAAGGAAAAGGAATGCCAAACACGCGCATAGAAGAGAAAAAAAAGAGCTTTCGTGCCGCCCTCCAGGCTGGCGTAACCATATGCATGGGAGGGGATGTGGGGGTCTACCCCCATGGAGACAATGCCCGGGAAATGGAAGCCATGGTTGAATATGGTATGAATGCCCTGGATGTATTAAAATCGGCTACTTCTGTAAATGCGGATGTTTTCAGAATCAGCGGGCTGGTTGGAAGGATTAAGGCAGGCCTGCTGGCGGATCTGGTGGCGGTTACAGGAAATCCGGCGGAGGATATTTCCTGCGTCAGGCTGGTAAGACTGGTCATGAAGGACGGCATCGTGTACACCCCCGGATCAACGGGTCAGTGAATCAATGACAGCACCATGTTGGGGAAAGAGGCTCTTGAGAGCTGCCCTGTCAGCAAGTTCAAAATCATCAAAATCAAATCCCGGGGAAACCGTACACCCGACAAGGGCATATTTACCGGTTCCGGCCACCCTGGAACCAAACCATTGTCCCGCTTTTACCAGGGCCTGGAATACTTCGCCCCCTTCCGGATTGGCGCCCAGCCGGGTTATAAGTAAGGACCCGTTTACAGGGTCGATTTCAATGATTTCCAGGGGATCCCCGAAATAGAAATGCCATAATTCGTCTGAAGCAATGCGATGAAAAGCGGAAAACTGGTTATGTTCCAATAAAAAGTAAATGGCAGTCGACAAAGAGCGCTTCTGATGAAAGCCAGCGGGTAAGCCTTCCGGAGGAATCAGATGGGGGGAACGGTACATTTCCCGGTAGGATCCGCCTTCCACATGACCAATGAGTTGTAAACGGTCAATCCAATATGCAGCATCTGGCCTGTTCATACCCTATTTTTCAATAAGCACTTTGGTGGCGTACACCCTGTTCAGGGAGTCCTTGATGCGGTTGGTATCCTTTGGCAAGGCCGGAATGGAAAAATATAACTTAAAGAAAGTGGAATCCTTTGTATCCATTTTAACCTTAAGGTCAAAAGAGATCAGCTGATCATATCTGCGGAGCGCCCTTTTTTTGTGATCAGTGGCCAAAATAATGAATTTGTATATGCCGGAATCGTATTTGCCAGGATTGGCAGCCGCAGGTGGTTTGGCGGGCAAGACCGAATCAGGGGCTGGGGAAACCGGCACTGCGGCCGGTGAAGCCGTGTCTTTTTGTGAGCCTGCCTTATCAGCGGCAGGGACATTTCCCATATCGGGGTAAGTATTTTTCTTATACAGGGTGTATCCTCCCCATCCGATCAATATCAGTCCGCCCAGCAATACAAGGGCAATCAGCCATTTTCGGGAGGAATTATTCTGGTTTTGGTGGGTATCGTGCTGTTCTTCAAAGACGGACTTCCTCTTATCGGGTTTTTCCTTTTTTTCGGTTTCGGGTTCCTGCCTGGCAAAGGAAACATATTCCCCCGGGGTAAATTCATATTTACCTTCCTGACTTTTGGTGACTGCGCCTATCCCATCAAAATAAAAGGGCTTACCAATATTGAGCAATTGTATGCCCAGGGTCAGGTAAGATTCCAGGTCGGCTTCGGCGAGTGATTTCATTTTGCCGGTATGCAACCGGATAAAATCAATAAGTTCATCATCGGCCTTGGCCACTGCTTGATTGGTATAGGTGACTCCCTGGATAATTTCATGTGGATTTTTATCCAGATCCTCAGGAATGGTGATGGCCGGATCGAGGGTAAAACTTCCTATCCCCGGGAGATTCAGTCTTTTGTTTTGGTAAAAGAATTGGGTAAGTAACAGGGGTAATTTCAAGTTAAGATGGATTTTGACACAAGTTAATCATAAATTGATTCAGGTCAAACTTAGCCAGAGGGAATTTCACGCCGGCGCATCTGTTTTACCCATAAGGTAATCAATTGGGCTTTAACTTTGCCCCATAAATCCGGACATGTATGCTAACCAAACAGGAAAAGGACTTTATGGAATACTGGAAATTGAACCGGGACCGGCAAAAGAAGACTTTCCGGCAGTTTCTGATCGGTATTCCCCTGGGGCTGGCTTTTGCCATTCCCATATTTGTCAATTTTACCTCAGGCTGGTACAAAAGGGCGGATATGATCAGGGGAGCCGAGGAGTTCAATCCGCTGGTGCTGGTGGTTGCCCTTGTTATTATAGTTGCTTTTGTGGCCATTTTCAGCAAGAGGCACCAATGGGAAATGAAGGAACAGTATTACCGGGAATTGTTGGCCAAAGAATCAAAATCCGAGATGATTGAAAAATAATTCATATTCTTGCAGCACTTTATATATTTACATTGTCTAATCTACGACAGGTTAAGTCTGGAAACTATTTGCATGCGGAAATTACCTGTTTTTTTTCTTGTATCTGTTGCCCTTTATTTGTTTTCCTGTTCAAAAAAGAATAATGCCTGTGGTTACCAGGATGATAATGTAGTGGCCCCGGGTGCTGAACAGCAAATCATTAAAGCGTATCTGGATTCGGCCGGGATTTCCGCAAATTTGAATGCCAGCGGGTTTTATTACCAGATTATTAGCACGGGTTCAAATGCGACCCCAAATCTATGTTCTTCAGTTACAGTGACTTATAAGGGTCAACTGATGAGCGGGAAGATATTTGACCAGCAAAACAATGTTCTTTTTACGCTGGGTAGCCTGATTGACGGCTGGAAAAAAGGACTGCCGCTCATTAAAAACGGCGGTGAAATAAAGCTCTTTATTCCTCCAACGCTGGGATATGGTTCCAATTCGGTAAATACGCCGACAGATACCATTCCGCCCAATTCCGTACTTATTTTTGATATCAACTTGCTCAATGTTCAATAGCCGTAACTTTAACTAACAACTGCTAAAAGCCCTGGAACCTGCTCCGGGGCTTTTTTTTACGCCATTATTTCGGCCATTGCATTTTTTTACCATCTGCTGGGGTACCCGGTCTATTGCTTTAACTTTGAGAAAAATAATGCAGCCTTGCCACACGAAGCCATTTCAGTTTTTGACATGTTTAAAATAGGTATCGGGCCTTCCAGCTCCCATACCCTGGGACCATGGAGGGCGGCACAACGTTTTTGCCGCTCACTCAGGGATCAACAACTTCTTTGGGACGTGGTTGACATACATATCCTGCTTTACGGTTCCCTGGCAAAGACAGGCCGCGGTCACGGAACCGATATTGCCATACAGCTCGGCCTGGGTGGAGATGACCCGGTTAGTTTTGAGGTAAATCGCATCCAATCCAAAATCCGCCATATACAGGAATCCCGAAAACTTCAGCTGGACGGCAGCCTGGAGATTGATTTTGATCCCTCCGCGGATATTGAATTCCTATACTCGGAGACCCTCCCTTATCATCCAAATGCCGTGACCTTCCTGGCAAGGACCCGGGGAGAGCGTCAAATCGCCGAAACCTATTATTCGATTGGGGGTGGATTTGTCAAAAAAGAGGGGGAGGAAAGTACTTCAGGCAATCAGCCTGACCTGCCTTTTCCCATAGATCATGCCAACGATCTGCTGCACTGGTGCCGTAAGACCGGTATGAGCGTAGGGGAGGTGGTGATGGAAAATGAAAATTGCTGGAGACCCGAATCGGAAACCAGAGCGGGATTATTAAAAATCTGGGAGGTTATGCATGCCTGTACATTCCGCGGATGCCATGAGCAGGGTACCCTACCGGGCGGACTGCTGGTCAAGCGGCGGGCAGCCGAATTAAACCGCAAATTACTGGGATCCCGCACCTATTCTGATGAGGAGGGCTGGATTGCCGCCATCAGGGATGGGGGAAAGGATTTTTCTTATATCCTGGACTGGGTAAGTTGCTTTGCCCTCGCTGTCAATGAAGAAAACGCTTCTTTTGGCCGTGTGGTCACCGCACCGACCAATGGGGCCGCCGGCGTTATTCCGGCCGTGCTGCATTACCTGGTGGTATTTGGCGAGGGCCATAGGGCGGAAAAGATCATTCAGTTTTTGCTGACAGCCTCGGAAATTGGAAGTATTTTTAAAAAAGGGTCCACCATATCGGCAGCGATGGGAGGTTGCCAGGCCGAAATAGGGGTCTCCTCAGCCATGGCGGCTGCCGCACTAACCGAATGTATGGGAGGTACCCAGCGACAGGTTTTAATGGCGGCGGAAATTGCGATGGAACATCATTTGGGTCTCACCTGCGACCCAATCGGCGGTCTGGTTCAGATACCATGCATCGAACGCAATACCATGGGCGCCATCAAGGCCATTACGGCCTCCCAGCTGGCCCTTCAAAGCACACCTGACTTTGCCAAGGTTTCCCTGGATGCGGTCATTAAAACCATGTGGGATACGGCACTGGACATGAACAGCAAATACAAAGAAACCTCCGACGGGGGGCTGGCAGTTCATATTCCGTTGAGTCTGCCTGAATGCTAGCGAGGTCACATAGGGCATCCGGGCTTTCTCCTGAGCGGAGCGGGGGATCAATTGTACAGCGGATTGGCCTCCATCTCTGAGAGGTCTACATGCCGGTAGTTGCGGATTTCCCGGTAAAGGGTATCTCTTTCTACGGGTTCCCTGTTGGCCTGACGGATCAGGGACACCAGCTGGGCCGTAGTCAGGGAAGGATTCTGCTCCTCAGAGCCGGCCATGGAATAAATTTTTGTAGAATCATCAATGGTTCCATCCAGGTCGTTGACTCCAAAAGCCAGGGTCAATTGAGCATTCTGTCTTCCCAGCATGGGCCAATAGGCTTTGAGGTGCGGAAAATTATCCATATACAGCCTGGCTACAGCATATAGTTTCATGTCCTGTACGACGGAACTTTCCGGTACATGGCTCATATCATTATCCTTGTTTCGGAATTTCAGGGGTATGAAGGTATTGAAACCGTGGGTCTGGTCCTGTAATTGGCGGAGCCGTTCCATGTGATCAACGAGGTGTATGTACTTCTCTATATGTCCATACAGCATGGTCGCGTTGCTGTGCATTCCGAGTTCGTGGGCCGCCCTGTGTATGGCAAGCCAGCCCTCGGCGTCCACCTTATCAGCGCAAATCACCTGCCGGATTTCGGGATGGAAGATCTCAGCGCCCCCGCCGGGCATAGAATCCAGGCCCGCTTCATGGAGTAATTTCATGCCTTCCTCCACGCTGACTTTGGCTTTTCTGAACATATAATCCAATTCAACGGCCGTATATCCTTTGATGTGAAGATCCGGGCGGTGTGCCTTGATTTTTCTCATCAGGTCCGCAAAAAAAGCCAGGTTAAGCTTTGGATGAACCCCGCCCACAATATGAACCTCCGTGACGGGCTTTCCATCGTAGCTTCGGATGATATCCATCATTTGTTCTGAACTCAGTTCCCAGCCTTCCTCCCGGTTGGCATAGAGCCTGGAATAGGCACAGAATGCGCAGGAAAAAACACAGACATTGGTGGGTTCAATATGGAAATTCCGGTTGAAATAGGTCTTGTCACCATGTAGCCTTTCTCTGACAAAATTGGCCAGTGAACCCGCATAGGATAGGCTGGCTTTCTCAAAAAGGAGTAAACCCTCCTGTGGGGTAATGCGCTGCTGGTTCAGTATTTTTTCACCAATGCTGCGCAAGCCGGTGTTTTTTTCACTGCTGATAATCTGCTGTATGGCATTTTCAGGGGTCCTCATGAGCTTATAGGGGCTTTTATTCAAAGGGCAAATATACTATGAGTTCCTTATTGAAGGATACATTGACTAAACTTGGCCCGGCTATTATTATTTTGGCCGGCCGATTGCCACAATTTATTAACTTCCCGTATGGTACATGCAATCTGTAACCAGGTTTTAAACCATACAATCCATTTGATGCATGAATATTCAAAAGCGCCTCATCCTGATGAACTTTCTGGAGTTCTTTACCTGGGGATCCTGGCTGATTTCACTTGGGGCTTACCTGAAAAACACCCTGCATTTTACGGGGGGGCAGGTAGGTAGCATTTATGGGACTATGGGACTGGCCTCCCTTTTTATGCCCGCCCTCATGGGCATTGTGGCCGATAAATGGATCAATGCCGAACGGGTGCTGGGCCTCTGTCACCTGGGGGGCGGAATACTGTTATTATGGGCTTCTACCGTCAGGGATCCCTCCACGATGTACTGGGTAATGCTTTTCAATGCCATGGCCTATATGCCGACCATCGCCCTCAACAATAGCGTCTCCTACCGGGTGCTGGAGCAACATGGGCTGGATATCGTGAAAATCTTCCCGCCCATCCGGGTATGGGGAACCATCGGATTTATATGTGCCATGTGGATGGTAGATTTGAGTGGTTGGAACATCAGCCCCCTGCAATTATACATCGGGGCTGGTTCGGCCATGCTGCTGGGATTGTATGCCTTTACCATGCCATCCTGTCCTCCCTCGGGGTCCGTTCGCGGCGCTTCCCTTTCTTCGGCGCTTGGACTGGACGCTTTTGTCCTGTTCCGAAAAACTAAGATGATCGTCTTTTTTTCCTTTGCCCTCCTGTTGGGAGCGGCCCTTCAAATCACCAACACGTTTGGGGATTCTTTTTTGCTTGATTTCAAAAGCAGCTATCCTGATTCCTTTGCCGTAAAGCATACAAATATTCTTGCCTCGGTTTCGCAGATTTCCGAAACGCTATTTATCCTGGCCATCCCGTTCTTTTTGCGCAGATACGGCATCAAGAAAGTAATGATGATGAGTATTTTTGCCTGGGTATTCCGGTTTGGGCTTTTTGCGGTGGGCAACCCGGGTCATGGTATGGTCTGGCTGGTACTTTCCATGATCATTTATGGCATGGCCTTCGATTTTTTTAACATTTCAGGCTCTCTGTTTGTGGAAAAGGAAGCCGATACCAATATCCGTGCAAGTGCCCAGGGATTGTTTATGCTGATGACCAATGGGTTAGGTGCATTTATCGGTGGTAAAACCAGCGGCTGGGTGGTTGACTACTTTACCCACAACCAGACCATCGACTGGCCCGCTGTCTGGCTTACGTTTACCGGCTATGTGCTGCTCCTGGGTTTGGTTTTCCCCTTTTTGTTCAGCTATAAGCACGAGCCGGAGGTCAGCCCGCAGGCCCATCATTAAACAGTCCTCCTTTTTCACAATCAGAGGATGTCCCCTGGGTTGAATAAAAATCTCCTGGCAAAAGGGGCGCCGGTTTTGGGGGGCCGGAGCAAAAAAAACCGCCAGGCCCCAGCCTGACGGTATTGATTTAATTTGCTGTTATGCAGTCTTTTAGATATGGGCTTCTATCTTTTTTACAAAATTGGTCTTAGGTTGGGCGCCTACCAGCTTATCCACCACCTTTCCGCCCTTGATAAACAGAATGGCCGGGATCGAAGTGATTCCGTAATTGATGGACAATTGCGGATTATGGTCAACATTGACCTTTCCGACATTGATTTTTCCATCATATTCCTTGGAAAGCTCTTCGATTACGGGTCCTATGGCGCGGCAGGGTCCGCACCATTCAGCCCAAAAATCTATTACCGTTAATTTATCGGATGCAATGACTTTATCCTGGAAGTTTGCATCGGTGAGTTCTAAAGCCATAATGAGTGTTTTTAAGTTTTAGTAAAATTCAAGAGATTTTGCGAATAATTGTGTCATTTAAACGACATGGTCCTCAAAAGACAAAAATATATCCAAAAAGAGTTAAATGATGTTTTGACACTAAATTCCTTACGAAGTAATGACCTGCACCTCCATTTCAGGCCTTTCGTGCAGAAAGGCAGCCATTTCGTCATTCATTTCGAAACCATTGTCCATACTGTACATACTGATCCGGACATTACTTTTTGATTCTGAAATATTGAACTTCAGCTTGGAATTTCCCGGATGTTTTTTAACATTTTGTTCTAAAAAATTGATGAGGGCAGCATCCAGGTACCTGGCTTCCAGATCTACAATGAGCTGCCGGGTCAACTGGGGTTTGATGCTCTCCAGCAGCATCATCCTGTCTACTTTGAATTCGAATTCCGATTTATTGTAGCGTTGACGAAAACTTCCCGTCAGATAAAGGTTCTTTCCCTTTTCCAGGTAATTGGAGTAACGGGCATAGTCCTCACTCCAAAGCACAAATTCACATTTTCCCGTATAATCTTCAATGGTAAAGGAACCAAACTGCTTGCCCGTCTTGGTAACCCGGTGTTGTGCATCCACGACCAGGCCGGCCAGCCGGAAAGGCTTTCCAGGATTGGCCTGAAGAGAAACGGCCTCCTTGATATCGTTGAATTCCCCGAGCTGAGTAATATTGTAGTGACTGATTTCGAATTTGAAATTATCCAGCGGGTGGCCGCTCATGAATATACCGATGACATCCTTTTCATGGTCAAGCAGTGCTGTCAGCGGCCAGGGTTCACAATTGGGAATTTTCGGGGTGACTATATCGGGCATGACCAGATCCCCAAAAAGGCTGTTGGCATTCTGGCTGGTATTGGTCTGGAACACATTGCCAAATTTGATTATTTTTTCCAGTCCAGTGGAGGTATCTCCCGGGGGAATATAGAAATACTGGGCCCTGTGAAACTCCGTGAAACAGTCAAAGGCACCGGCATAGGCAAGACTCTCCAGGGTCTTTTTATTGACGTTCCGCTGGTTGATTCGTTTGATGAGGTCAAATATTTTGGTAAAGGGTCCATTTCGGCGTCTTTCCTCGATGATGCTTTCCACCGCCGCTTCCCCAACTCCTTTGAGGCCACCGAGTCCAACCCTGACTTCATTGTGCTGGTTGACGGCGAATCCTTTTTTAGATTCATTGATATCAGGCCCGAGTACCTTCAGTCCCATTCGCTTGCACTCCTCCATGAAAAAGGTGATCTTTTCTATACTGCCTGCATGGTTGAGCACGGCAGCCATATATTCGGATGGGAAATGACTCTTAAGGTAGGCGGTCTGATAGGCCACATAGGCATAGCAGGTGGAATGGGACTTGTTGAAAGCATATTGTGCAAAAGCTTCCCAGTCCACCCAGATTTTTTCAAGCTTGTCTGCAGCAAAGCCCTTCTTGGTGGCTCCCGCAATGAACTGGCTTTTCATTTTATCCAGGATGGATTTCTGCTTTTTACCCATGGCTTTGCGAAGCACATCGGCATCCCCCTTGGAGAACCCGCCGAGTTTCTGGGCAAGCAGCATCACCTGTTCCTGGTATACGGTAATGCCATAGGTGTCTTTGAGGTATTCCTCCATATCCGGCAAGTCATAGGTGATGGCTTCGCGGCCATGCTTGCGGTCAATATAATTGGGAATGTATGCCATCGGACCCGGGCGGTACAGGGCATTCATGGCAATGAGGTCATCAAATTTATCCGGCTTCAGGTCGCGGAGGTATTTTTGCATACCCGGACTTTCAAACTGGAAGGTTCCGATGGTTTCAGCCCGCTGGTAGAGTTCGAAGGTTTTTTTGTCATCCAGCGGAATGGTATCAATGTCTATGTCAATGCCCTTGTTTTCGCGAATGAGTTCCAGGGCGGTTTTCAGGATATTCAGGGTCCTGAGTCCCAAAAAGTCCATCTTGATAACTCCGGCTTCCTCAATGATGCTGCCTTCGATCTGGGTCACCAGTAATTCCGAGTCCTTGGCGGTGCAAACCGGCAGTATTTCAAGCAGATCCCCGGGTGCGATGATAATACCCGCGGCATGCAAACCGGTGTTGCGAACGGATCCTTCCAGTCTTTCCGCTTCATGCAGGACCCGGCTCCTGATATCGGTGCCATTATAGATCTCCCGGATTTTTTTTACATTTTCCAGGTCATCGGGGTTGATGCCCTCTTTTTCCACCAGGGATTTTGGACCCTCCTTGGCGGAGATGGGTGCGTGCAAAACACGTTTCAGTTCAATACCGGGACGGTCGGGAACCAATTTGGCCAGGGCATTGGACTCAGGCAGGGGCAGGTCAAGGGCTCTTGCCACATCCTTGATGCTCATTTTAGCTGCCATGGTTCCGTAGGTTACAATTTGAGCTACCTGGTTTTTACCATATTTTTTTACCACATAATCAATCACCTTCTGACGGCCTTCATCATCAAAATCCGTGTCGATATCGGGCATGGATTTTCGGTCGGGATTGAGGAATCTTTCAAAAAGGAGATTATATTTTATCGGATCAATATTGGTTATACCGATGCAGTAGGCTACCACACTTCCGGCCGCAGATCCGCGTCCGGGACCTACAAATACCCCCATTTCCCTGCCGGCTTTTATAAAATCACTCACAATCAGGAAATAGCCGGCAAAACCCATGGTTTTTACCGTAAAAAGTTCAAAATCGATTCTTTCCTGTATTTCTGGCGTCAGGTCACTGTATCTAAGCCTGGCCCCCTCATAGGTGATATGACGCAGGTATTCCCATTGGTTCAGGTTGCTGTCAGCATGTACCTGGAATTCTTTAGGTACCGGGAATGCCGGCAGCATGATGTCCTTTTTGAGGTTTAAGACCTCCACCTTATCTGCCACCAGGTTGGTATTGTCAATGGCCTGGGGCACATCCTGGAAGAGTTTTTCCATTTCCGCACTGGTCTTGAAATAGAACTGGTCATTGGGAAATTTGAAACGCCTGTTCTTTGACTGGGCATCGTCATTGACAAAATCATCAAATCCTGGTGTACTCTGCTTTTCACCGGTGTTTATGCAAAGCAATATATCATGGGCGTTGTAGTCATCCTGGTCGGTATAGTGGCTGTCGTTGGTGGCGATGACGGGCACCCGGTATTTTTTGGAAAATCCGAGAAGCGCCTGATTGATTTTATCCTGTTCGGGAATATTATGTCTTTGCAGTTCAATGATATAATCCTCCCCAAAGATATCAAGCCACCATTTGAATTCCTTTTCAGCCTCCTGCTCATTGCCATGCAGTATGGTCTGGGGCACATAGGCCCCGATGCAGCAGGTTGTTGCAATAAGTCCCTCATGGTATTTTTCGATGAGTTCCTTATCGATGCGCGGATATTTGCTGTACATACCTTCCAGGTAACCCAGTGAGGTTAGCTTTATCAGGTTCTGATAACCAATTTTATTCTTTGCCAGCAATACCTGGTGGTATCGGTGATCCTTCTGTTCTTTGGTAAAAACCTTTCGGTGCCTGTCGGCGACTACATAAAATTCACAGCCTACAATCGGTTTTACCTTCAGTGTACCGTCCTCATTTTTATGTTTGTATGCTTCGGCAACAAATTCGAAGGCCCCGAACATATTTCCATGATCGGTGATGGCCAGGGCGGGCATATTGTCACTTACGGCTTTTTTATAAAGGCTCTGAATGGAAGCGGCTCCGTCCAGCAGGGAAAATTGCGTGTGCACATGCAAATGAGAAAATTTGGGCATACTTATGTGAGGTTTGTACCTGGGAAACCGTTTAAATCATAAAAAAAGAAAGCATTCTCAAAACTACCTGGTATTCAGAGTTTTATCCGATTGAAAATTTGTGGCTCTACTCCGCATGCCATCAAATCGGGCTTCCCGGGAAACCTGGTATTTCTGTGCAATTAACTAACAAATCAGTAATATGCTTCGTTCACCGATGACACATTCTTTCCACAACTGTTAATTGGGTGAGCTCTAATAATTTGGAACATGGTGACTGATGTCCCTTACCAGGCTCCTTTTAGCTGGGATTTGCCCTTCTCTGCAAATGTTTCATTTCCAGCCGGTATTATCCTGCCAAGACCCCTGAAATTGATCCAGGTCAAGGGGAATATAGCGCTGTATGAATTTGGAAATGTATTTGTTATCTTTGCCCGCGTGCTTATTACCTCATTAAAGAAGAAAGCTGTGAAAAATCTACTGATTATAACATGCATCCTTTTTTCGGCTTCCAGCTGCAGCAGCCTGAAACCTTCCACAGCGGGGAAGACCTATGCCGTGGTGCCACGCAACCCATCTTCTATAGAATTTATTAATAATATATCCATCCAGCCTCAGGGACATGCAGGCAGGATGGGCAATGACCATGGTGAGGCCAATCCTTATATTAAGGCTTCCCCGGTAACGGCCGCAAACAATGCGGCGCTTATTGAGAATTATTCACCCCTTCAGTTCAAATACGCCATTCTGATGGATGCAACGGTGGAGGAAATGAATAATGCGAAGCTGCTTTCTTTCATTGAGGACTGGTATGGAACCCGATACAGATATGGAGGAAGTTCCAAGGAAGGGATTGATTGTTCGGCCTTTGTATCTTACCTGATGTCAGCCGTCTATGGTGTGGGCAACCTCCCCCGGATTTCCAAGGACCAGTATGAAACCTGCAAAAGGGTGAAGAGAAGCGAACTGGCAGAAGGGGACCTTGTTTTCTTTCATACACTGGGAAGGAGAAAGTCTGTGACCCATGTGGGCGTCTACCTTCGTAACAATAAGTTTATTCATGCTTCCATATCCGGAGTTATGATCAGCAGTATGGAAGAGGGCTACTACGACCAGCATTTTGTAGGGGCAGGCCGGGTGATCGAATAGCCGTTTTTTTGGACGATGTATGGCACCGGCGACTACCTCATGCCGGGAATATCCTTCACCTGGTAGGGTCTTTGTTCAGCAGATACGTCTGCCTGGTTTTGTTGAATGTCTTCTGATTTTCTTAGCTGCTCACTGGTTAACCTGCTTCCGTCGTGACTCCATCCCGGGGGACCGAAAAGGTATTGCCATCTTTGTTTTAAACTGATATTTTTTTGACCGACATCTTTCCAAATATGGCTCCATTCATGAAAAACAAGGTTTACAGGGGTTTTCTTTTTTAATGGAGTGGTCAGGCCGTATTTTTTTGCCTGGTAAAGGTGATCGGCCAGCTCTGGCTGGAAAGTCCCAAAAAGCTGGTCCCATATTATCAAAAACATCCCCATATTTTTATCCAGGTACTTGGGATTGGAGGCATGATGCACCCGGTGATGGGAGGGGGTTACCAGGATGTATTCCAGCCATCCCAATTTGTCAATGAGCTCAGTGTGCACCAGAATGCCCCATATCTGGGTTGCAGAATAAATGAACATGATATCCAGGGCCCTGAATCCGCACAATGCCAGGGGAATAAAATAGATAAACCGGTACAGGGGCTGGAAAACCGATGACCGGAATCCAACGGTCAGATTCATATACTCCGATGAATGATGGGTCACGTGGACCGCCCAGAAAAAGCGGATTTCATGGTCAAAACGGTGCAGCCAGTAGTAGAGAAAATCCTCGGCCAGCAGCAGCATAAACCAATAGGAGAATACATTGGTGATACTAATAAAGCGGTGTCTGTATGAATAATCAAGAATAATAACATATACTGCCCTGAATGATAAATCTATAATACTATTTAATAGCATCAGATATACATTGGACGCTGTATCCTTCCAGTGATAGGCTTTTCGGTGTCGGTAATTGCTGAGCAGGATTTCCAGGCCTATAAAAATCAGGTAGACCGGAGTGGAAATGAGTATTAATATTTGTTCCCTGATTGCGTGCACGGGTGCAAAAATACAAGGTATACCTGATACGGCATACCTTCGTGGGCATAATCATTGTTAAAATGAGTGAACAACTACTGGATAACTGGGAAAAGAAATCAGCAGAACATCAGAAATTATATAAGAATTACCTGCAAAGGGCCAATAAGAAAACGGTATTGAAACAATTGCCGGCATTGCATGAGGAGGCTTTTGAAAAAATTAACTGTCTGCAGTGTGCCAATTGTTGCAAATCCTATTCGCCCCGTTTTAAGCCTCCGGATATCAGACGCATTTCCAAATACCTGCAGATGAAGGAAACTGAATTCATACAAAATTACCTGCAGATGGATGAGGAAGGTGATTATGTGGCCAAAACCGCACCCTGTCCTTTTTTGGGCGCCGGTAATTTGTGCTCCATTTATGATGTGCGCCCCTCAGATTGTGAACGCTACCCCTATACTGACGAGGATGTGCTGTTAAAAAGACCCCAGCTCACCCTGAAGAATTCCACCTGCTGCCCCATTGTGTATTTTGTATTGGAAAAGCTGATGAAATCAAACGCATAAGGCGCTCTGGCGGGTAGGCCATGTGGCCTGGCTGTATAATCCTGCCATAGTGGGATGCCCTCCGGCTGCAATGAATATCCCTATTAACCGGCCGTGAGTTCTTCATAGGCAGCCTGTAGCCCCCTTTCTATGCCGTCTCCCTGCCACTCGGTTACGCCCGGTATGGTTTTTTCTTTGAGTATATCCTCTCTGGATTTTCCTGCCTTGATTTGTTTTCCCACAAAATCGAGCAGTTTACCCAGGTAGTCCTGCATTGCTTTGAGGTCATTTTTTCCACCGGTTACTTTTTCCGGGTCAAAAGCATGGCCAAATATAAACAGGGTATCCCCGTCAAAGGTGTTGAGGGCCCCCTCCAGTACCTGGATCCAGTTTCTTATGGATGCGCCGGCGCTCCGGTCGATAAACGCCCAGCGGCGGTTGAAGACCAAATCACCCATATGCGCAATATTGGCATGCTGAAAATGAATGATACTATCCCCGTTGGTATGAGCTGGTCCAAAATAATAGGTCCTTATTTGTTCAGCACCTGCCGATACTTTCCAACTCTCCCCGTAAGTGATGTCAGGGTAGAGTTGTTTATCTTCTGATTGTTGGGCTATGGCCACTTTTTGCTGGTTAGCCAGCGAATTGCTATGGGCAGCCACATGCTTTACAAGGCCCTTAAATGAAATATTCCCGGCGGTATGGTCTCCATGATGGTGTGTATTGATGAGGAGCTGAAAGGGCTTGTCCCCGCTTTTTTTCAGCGCATCGATCAGATGGCGGGACTGCTCGGGAAATTCGGCATCTACCACCACATAACCCTCCGGGGAGGAAAAATACCCGATGGTGCCTCCTTTTTCGGTAAAAATCCCAACATCTCCCCGGAGTATTTTCATCTTCCAGGGATCTTCTGCGGACCAGTTGGCGAAAAGGCCGTTGTTTAGCATGGTAAGGCCTCCCAGCGTGAGGGAAGCGTGCTTTAAGAAGTTTCTGCGTTTCATAAATGGGAGGTTTGATCTTCCTAAGGTACGAATTTGTTGTTTTGATTTCTACCTGTCCTGCGCTGCACCAGGAACGGGCCAGTCAAACATATTATCAATATTCCATATTTTTTAAGGTAGGTGCCTTAAACCAGGTTGTCAGGACAACCACCAGCGTCATGCAGCCGCCGAATACCACTGAAGGAATAACGCCCATGATCCTGGCCGCCACGCCGCTTTCAAATTGACCCAGCTCATTGCTGGAATTGATGAACATGGAGTTGACACTCATGACCCTTCCGCGCATATTGTCAGGGGTCTTCATCTGCATGATCGTTCCGCGTGTTACCACGCTGATTCCATCGAGCATTCCACTTAGCATCAGCGCCCCGAAGGAGAGCCAGAATAATTTCGAAAGGGCGAAAATGATGATGCAGCTGCCAAAACCGGCCACAGCAAACAGGAGTTTTCTGCCCTGCTTCCGCCGGATGGGGAAAAAGGTTAACAGGATGACAATACAGATGGAACCCATGTCTGAAGCCCCGTTAAGGAACCCAAAACCCTGAGGGCCCACTTTGAGAATATCCCTGGCAAAAACCGGAACCATCGCTACAGCCCCCCCGAAAAGGACGGCAAAAAGATCCAGGGAAATAGCGCCCAATAATTCCTTGGTCCTGAACACAAAATGGATCCCTTCCTTTACGCTGTCCCAGGTTCTTTTTTCCCCCCGTTCATTCAAAGCCGGTTTGGCCTTCAGCTGCGTAAGGATTAACATGGCTGAGCCAATGAGGCCAGAAATGATGATCAGGGTTCCGGTATTTCCCAGACCGGCAATGAGAAACCCTCCCAGTGCATGTCCGCTGACCGAGGCCGAAAGCCAGGCACCCTGGTTCCAGGTCGTTGCATTCTGCAAGCTCATCTTGGGCACCACCTGGGCCAGAATAACATTAAAACTGGGTCCAGCAAAAGATCGAATGATGCCGGTACAAAAGATAACGGCGTATATGCCCAGGGCAATCAGGTGGCTATGCAGGCGAGCGGCACTAAAGGAGGTGGAAAGTGCCAGCAGGATCAGCACCGCCAGCAGGTAGAGGCTGACTCCACGGAGCAGCAGTTTCCTTTTTTCACTGATGTCAATGATATGACCTGCATAAAGGGCAAAACTAAAAGCCGGAATAAATTCCGAGAGGCCGACGATCCCGATGGCAATGGGTGCGTTGGTGAGATTATATATCCACCATCCGACCAGGGTACTCATCATCCGAAGCCCCATGATAAATAGGAATCGACCTAAAACCAGGTTTCGGAATTCGGCAATCCTCATGGCAGCATAGGGATCCGGTTTCTTTGTTTCAATGGCCATGTATGGTTGTTTTGCTTATGGAAGCGTAAAATAATGCTGCCCGAATGCATATTCCTGGTTCAGCGCATCCAGGATAACCCCCAAATGAAGCGGGTTTCCCAAAAAATCAGCGTTGGCTGCGTCCACAAAAATCGTTTTAATTTCATGCTGACGCATGTAGTGGGTATAGGTCTCCTGGATGTTCAGCAGGTATTCATCGGCAATGAATTGCTCATAGGGACGGTTGCGTCTTTTGATATTTTGCTGCAGCTTGCCAACGGGGGCGTGCAGATATATAAGTATGTCAGGCTGCACCAGTTGCTGGTGGATGATGTCAAATAATTTCTGGTATAGCCTGAATTCCTCCTGGGGAAGGTTCACCTTGGCAAAAAGCAGGCATTTGGCAAACAGATAATCAGATATGGTAATATGTTGGAACATATCCTGGGTATGGACAAGTTCCTTGAGTTGTTTGTATCTTTCTGCCATAAAAAAAAGCTCCAGCGGAAAGGCAAACTGACGGGGGTTTTCATAGAATTTGGACAGAAATGGATTATCCGCAAATTGCTCCAGGATGAGCCTTGAATTAAAATGTTTTGACAAAAGATGCGCCAGGGTTGTTTTTCCGGCTCCGATATTGCCTTCTATGGTAATGTAGTGATACTTCATATTTATTCCAGGGCTCGATTAAAATACATCCATTATTTACCGGATTGGCGGTTCAGTTTTTTTTAATTAAAGGCATTATTCCCATTTAGCAACGATGCCCGCGGATCAATACCACAACGCAAAGAAATGATAAAGAGGCTAAATCCGGGGCCCTAATTTCTTCACATCCAAATTGTCCGTACAGGCCTCCAGTAAAGCCCCCATGGTCTTATGTAAAACGGGGTGCAACAGACCGGGAGCCAGCTCATTCATGGGTTCAAGGGCAAATCTTCTGTATGCGAACTGCGGATGGGGAATCACCAGGCCTTCCTCCTCCATTATCTCATCATTAAAGAAAAGAATATCGATATCAATGATACGCGGACCAAATTTTTCGGCCCTTATTCTGCCTATATCCCCTTCTATTGACAGGAGGGCACCCATGAGTTGTGGGGCGCTTAACGGGGTATCAAGGGCGATGGCCTGGTTCAGGAAGGCAGGCTGGTCGGTCCTGCCCCAGGGAGCCGTTTCATACAGGGCAGACCGGCCTGATATACTGCCAAGGGCAGGTTCGATTTTTTCTGTAGCCATTTTTAAGTAATTTTGCCTGTCTCCCTGGTTACCACCTATCAGTAAATACGCCCTGTTCATGAATTGTATACTTTGTGCCGGGCAAATATCTTTAATTTTAAGGTTTGCAAAAAAATAAGCTTCATGGTTAGGTTTCTCAGTTCGTTTTTGGCAGCGTTGCTGGCCCTTATCTTATTCTCCCTGATCTGTATATTCATCCTGGTGCTTGTTACCAGCTCCAAAAAGGTGGTCGTTGGATCAAAGGCCGTTCTTGTTCTGGATCTGGGTGAAACCATACCGGAACAATATCAGGAAAACCCGCTGGCGAGGATCGGGCTGGATAACCAAAATGATGAGCCCGGGCTCTATGATATCGTCCGGATGATCGCCTATGCCAAACGGGACAGTTCCGTCAAAGGGATCTTTGTGAAGTGCGGAGCTAACAACAATGGATTTGCCAGCAGTGAAGAAATCAGAAATGCCCTGTCTGATTTCAAGAAATCGGGCAAATTCATCTATGCCTATGCCGATGTCATTCCCCAGAAGGCCTATTACGTGGCCTGCCTGGCGGACCGGATCTATTGCAATCCGAAAGGTGGTGTAGACTGGCGTGGGTTTGCCAGCCAGGTGACTTTCTTTAAGGGAGCCCTGCAGAAACTGGACATAGAGCCCCAGATTTTTTATGCCGGTAAATTCAAAAGCGCGACAGAACCTTTCCGGGAAGATCACATGACAGAGGCAAGCCGGCTGCAGACTACCATACTGCTCAACAATCTATACAACCAGTTCCTGTTTTCTGTTTCCCAGGCCCGCCATACCGACAGCGCTGGCTTACGAAAGGCGGTAAACGAACATCTCATCGCCTTTGCCGCAGATGCCCTTGCCTACCATTTGGTGGATGGCCTCAAATACGATGATGAGGTAAAAAATGAGATCAAGCAGATTATCCATATTGCCCCTACCGACAGAATCAATTTCCTGTCCATGACCAGTTATGCCAATGCCGTGGACTTCCGGCAGTCCGGCAAAAAGAGCATTGCCTTGATCTACGCCCAGGGCGATATAGTGGATGGCAAGGGCGGACAGGATCAGATCGGGGGGGAAACTTTCCGGGCCCTGATCAGAAGTGCCCGGCTGGATAAGGATATTAAGGCCATTGTACTCAGGATCAATTCCGGGGGTGGCTCCTCCATGGCCAGTGAAAATTTATGGCGGGAACTGACAATGGCCAGAAAGGATAAGCCGGTGGTCATCAGTTTTGGGGATTTGGCAGCCTCCGGCGGATATTATCTCTCCTGTAATGCAGACAGTATCTTTTCCCAACCCGGCACCATTACCGGTTCCATTGGAGTTTTCAGCATACTGCCCAATTTGCAGCCATTTTTCAAAAATAAGCTCGGAATTACTTTTGACGGAGTAAAAACAGCCCCGGATGCGGATGCGATGATGGTAAGCAGACCACTGTCTGCTTCTCAAAAGGCCTTTATGCAACAAGGGGTTGACAGTATTTACCTGGATTTTAAGTCAAGGGTTGCTCAAGGCCGAAAACTTGATATACAGTATGTGGATTCCATCGCACAGGGCAGGGTGTGGGTTGGTCAAATGGCTCAGGGTCTTGGTCTGGTGGACCGGATGGGCGGGCTGCAGGATGCGGTGGAATGTGCATCCCGGTTGTCGGGAACCCCGGATTACCGGTTGAAGGAATTTCCGGAGGCAAAAGGTTCCCTGCTTAAAATGCTGGGGGCATTCAGAAATACGGCTATGAACAGTTCAGTGAAAGAGGAACTGGGAGAAGAAGGGTACCGCACATTGTATACCCTTCATGCCATAAAGGCTTTGTTTGGAATTACACAAACCAGGCTGCCATTTGATATCCGGATTCAATAATGGGACTTCCGCCTGCTTCCCGGGGCAGGTCTTCATAATTTTTGTGGTGGAAACCAAAACCAATAGATTTGCGCCCACATGTTTTCCACCCGTTAGATAAATTAAATAATTAATATGTCCGAACAGTTCAGCCAGATCAGGGCCATGCTCGCCATCACAAAAGGCAGTTTCAGGGCCATATTCCGGAGTCCTTCCGCGGTGGTTTTCAGTTTTGCGTTTCCACTGGTTTTTATCCTGGTATTTGGATTCATCGGTAACAGCGGGAGCGGCCCGGTTTATAAAATTGCTTTTGACAAACAGACCGACAGCACCAATGCGCTATATGATTCCCTGGTTGCCAGTAAGAATATTAAGGTGATGCATTACGCCTCAGACAAGGATCTGGAAGCTGATCTGGTTAAGGGCCATATCACCGGAGTCGTAAAAATTGTCAAAAACCCGGTAGCCGGAGCCCTGCCTCCCTACCTATTCAAATTCAGGAGTACCACCGCCAGCAATGACCGGATACCCCAATTTCTATCCCTGTGCGGCAATATCATCAACAAGGTAACCAATGCAGTTTTGGGCAGGCAGCCTACCTTCGCCGCGATCGCCGTGGGCAAGGAGGACATCCGGGAAGTGAGGGAATACAAAACCATCGATTTTATCTTACCGGGACAACTGGGCTTCTCCCTGCTGAGTGCCGGCGTATTTGGGGTAGCTTTCCTGTTTTTCAACCTGCGTCAGACACTGGTGCTTAAAAGATTCTTTGCCACGCCCATCAGCAGGAAGTATATTGTTTTTGGGGAAGCGCTTAGCCGCGTCATGTTCCAGCTGATCACCTCCATCACTATTCTGCTCATCGGAAACCTGGTCTTTCATTTTACGCTGGTTCATGGTTTTCTGACCTTTCTTGAATTGCTGGTGCTTAGTTTTCTCGGGCTGGTCGTATTCATGGGTTTTGGATTTGTGGTCAGCGGACTGGCAAAGACGGAAAGCTCCATACCGCCACTGGCAAACCTGATTACACTTCCCCAATTTCTGTTGGCGGGAACTTTCTTCAGCATCGATGTATTCCCTGCCTGGCTTCAGCCCATTTGCCGGATCCTTCCGCTGACGCACCTCAATGATGCCATGCGTAAAGTGGCTTTTGAAGGGGCCCATCTCAATGATTGTGGCCTGCAGATAGGAGTGCTGCTGCTTTGGGGAATTGCCGGCTATTCTGCCGCCATCCGGGTATTCAAGTGGGAGTAACCGGGGACTAACCCATTTCCCGGGCTGTATTTTGTAGGCAAAGAGAATAATCCGTGTAATAATTTACATAGCCCAAATCATGCGTTATATCAAACTTTTCTTCCTAAGCGTCATCGTGCTGTTCCTGGTACTGGCTGGTATAGCTGCCTTATTTCCCAGACATCTGCGTATGTCCCGGGCCATCAATATGGGCGTGTCCAGGGAGCAGGCTTTCCGGCAGATTAGTGACCTGGGTACCTGGGACACCTGGAACCTTTTCATTACCAACGCCCCGCTTACCCACCGGCGGGTTTCGGTTGTTTCCCAGGGGAAAGGGGCTGTCCTTTCTTCCGATCAGCTCACCATTGCCGTTGAAAACGCAAACCCGGACAGCGTCACCACCATCTGGAAGCAGGCAAATGCCAAAGAGTTCAGCGGAGGATTCAATTTATTGCAATTGCAACCCGACAGCATCACCCTTCAATGGTATTTTGATTTTAATTTCAGGTGGTATCCCTGGGAGAAACTGAGCAGCCTGCTTTATGAGAGAAACCTGGGCCCGGTCATGGAAGAGTCTCTGGCCCGCTTAAAAGAAAAACTCGAAAATTCTAAGTAGCTTTATCAAAATTTATCATAAAACAAACAAAATGCATATGAAAAACTTCATGATTTTCTCCCTGGCACTGATGATTTCTGCAATGGCTTGCGCCCAGCCACAGCATAAGGCCAGCCCGCATGATACGGTGAGCTCCAAAGGAATCACCGTAACCTATGGACGCCCTTATAAGAAGGGGCGGGAAATATTTGGCAAACTGGAGCCATTCGGCAAAGTCTACCGCCTGGGTGCAGACGAAGCTACCCAGATCACTTTCGCCAGCGATTACTCCTTCGGAGGCAAAGTGGTGAAGGCAGGTACCTATACCCTTTTTGCCATTCCCAATCAAAAAACCTGGACCTTGATACTGAATGCACAGCTTGGTCAGTGGGGCGCTTTTAAATACGACCAGTATAAAAACAAAGATGTATTGCGTGTGGATTTACCCGTTAATACCCTGCCTGCCACCGTGGAGCAGCTTACCATCCGCTTTACGGCCGAATCCATGATCATTGAATGGGATAAAACGCAGGTAGTGGTTCCCGTTCGCGCTGCAGTAAAATAAAAGTTAGCTTCCTGCTTTTGCCGCAGGTCAACTTCCATAAAAGGCTTTGCCTTCCATTTTTCAGGGAAGGGAAAGCCTTTTTTGTTTAGAGCTGCTCCATACCGCCGGTTATCAGGTTTGTCAGGAACTGGTAGACCTGACTGAGTTGGGCGGGGGTGGTACAATAGGGGGGCATTAAATACACCGTATTACCCAGGGGACGAAGGTATATGCCTTCCCGCAAAGCCATCCTGGTGATGGCCGGGCCCCGGGCATTGAGATAGCTGTATTCACCCGCATCGATCTCAAAAGCCAGAATGGTGCCCAGCTGGCGTATATTTCGGATCTGCAGCTTGGAAGGGAGCCCGGCGAGCTGGCTGGCAAATTGGGCATGGGACCTTTCTATTCGTTTGATGTTTTCCATGCACTGCGGATCTTCCAACAGGTCCAGGCTTGCCAGTGAGGCAGCACATGCAATGGGATTGGCAGTGAATGAATGCCCGTGAAAGAAAGTCCGGGTCCTGTCTTCACTGCTGAATCTGAGAAATATCCTTTCTGAAGCTGCCGTTACACCCAGAGCCATTGTACCGCCTGTCAGGCCCTTGCTCAGGCAGATGATATCGGGTTGGTGCTCCAGGTATTGGCAGGCGAACAATTTTCCCGTGCGTCCAAATCCGGTCAGCACTTCATCAGCTATGCACAGGATGCCGCTTTGTTTCACGGCACCCAATAACTCATCGAGCCATTCAGGTTCATGCATCAGCATACCACCAGCTCCCTGCAATAAGGGTTCGTAGATGAAACAGGCCATTTCATGTCCCTGTTGCAGTATCAATTCCTTCAGGTCCGCGATATTGCCCGAGCTGGGCGTATCAATGAAAATCACTTCAAACAAAAATTCCTCAAAGCAACGGGTAAATACACTGCGCTGGCTTACGCTCATTGCACCGAAGGTGTCACCATGGTAGGAGTTTTTAAAGGCTAGGATCTTGTTTCTGGCCGGGATGGGCTTACTATCCACAAGCCCCGTCGATGCATCTCCCTGGTTGTTTTTCCAGTATTGGACCGCCATTTTCAGGGCAACCTCCACTGCGGTGGACCCATTATCAGAATAGAATATCTTGGAAAGCTCTCCAGGTAGCTTTTCCAGTAACCTTTCTGCGAGCGCAACAGCGGGCTCATGGGTAAATCCGGTAAAAATTACCTGGGCCAGCCTGTCTGCCTGTTCATATATTTTCCTGGCAATATAGGGATGGCCATGCCCGTGGATGTTTACCCACCAGCTGCTGACCGCGTCAATATAGGACCTGTTATTTTCGTCAAAGAGCACCGCGCCCTCCCCCCTGACAATGGGTATGGGAGGAATCATATTCTTATGCTGGGTATATGGATGCCAGATCACAGACTGGTCTCTTGCTGTTAATGATTTGTTTTTCAGATTATTATGGCTAATTTCTTCCATAGTTTTTTTCTTTTTTCAATTAGGCAAAATTAGGGAGTCCCAGGCTCAATTAACCCTTCGTGCAACGATTCTGCATGAATGTTTGTCAACCTGGGGTAAGATGCATGCATGGATGAACAACAGTTAGTCAAATCTTGTCTGAAAGGGGATCGGTCTGCCCAAAAGCAGCTCTATGCCACCTATGCCAGTCTGATGCTGGGGGTATGTTACCGATATACGAAATCCATGTCCGATGCAGAGGATATTTTGCAGGAAGGTTTCATCAAAGTGTTTAAGAACCTGCACCAGTTCAGATTTGAAGCTGACCTGGGTGCCTGGATACGCCGAATCATCGTGAACTCAGCCATTAATTACCTCAAAAAAAGCAGCAGGTACCAGGCTGAGCTTTCCTTTACAGATACAAGCCTGCATCCGGTTTCCAATGACAATCCCTCCCTTTTACTGGACGGAAAGGAACTGGCTGAACTCATCCGCCAGCTTCCGCCTGGATATCAGACCGTTTTTAACCTGCATGCCGTAGAAGGTTACAGCCATGTGGAGATCGGAGAAATACTGGGGATCCATGAAGGCACATCCAGATCGCAATACGCCAGAGCCAGAGCCCTGCTGATAAGTTGGATTAAACTCTATAATTCGGGCCCAAAAACAGAGACTTATGCCAGACCATCAATTTGAAAACCAGGTTCGCCAGCATTTGGATGACCTACATTTCAACCCATCGGGAAAAGTATGGGAAAATGTGGATAAAGCCATTCATGGAGATCAGCCCCGCAAAAGGCCCTTTCTGTGGATTTGGGTCTTTGTGGGGCTGGTGACTTTCTCGTGTTGGTGGATCTTTCTGAGCAAAGGACATCTCAGGAACCTCCTTGACAAAGGGGAACCCAAAACCCAAACATCTTTTAACAGGCAGCATCCTGCCGGCAGCGCGAGCACCCCTCTGACCGTTCCTTCCATTGGCTCCACCGGCGATAAGGAAGCTTTATCCCCATCCTCCAGGCAGGGTGGGGCCGCTCTTACCAGCCCGGTAGGGACCTCTTCCCAACCAGGGAGCCCGGTTTCCAGCGCCGAACCTGTTTTACATGGAAGGACCGGCCCTGCTGGCACCCGGATGGCGGGCATTACGGATGTTCCCAACATCCGGGACAAAAAAAGCAGCAGAAACCCCTGGCTAACGGGAGGGGCTAATGAGGCCGGGAGGCGCTCCAGGCTGGTGGATTTAAACAAGAGCAGCCATGGCAGGCAGGCTTTCCCATTAAGGGCTGCCGGCGGCCCAGGCAGGGGCACAGGCAATCCTAAGGGGGTTACCCAACCGGTGGCACTGGACCGCCATGCCCAACCACCCGTTTTTTCCAGCCAATCCGACGGGCCTGACCGTTATGCGGGTTATCCGGCCTCTCTCATCGCTGTTCAGACAAAAATTCCGGACTTAAACCCGGTCGTTCCGGAAGGTACACAAGCCCGGGCATCCCTGGTTTCTTTTGCCCGGCCCAAAAACCTGAGTCACCAGCCTGGAGGGTGGAAACCGGTGTTGATGACAGGAGGGGGGATTTCGGGCCTGCAGGTCCGCAGCCGGGGCGTCCTTGGTGCCGCCCTCCCAGCTCCCGCCACCGGGGTAAGCAATCCCGGAACGGCCCCATATGGGTCTGCTTCGGTAAGGCCCAATATTCACTGGGAGGCGGGTTTACTATTTCAAAAACACCTTGGTAAAGGCGGGTTGCTGTTATCCGGTGGATTTTCCTACCATTATTATTCCAACCGCATTTCCACCGGAAGCCATGTGGACAGTATGATCAATATCTACTATCAAAATGCCCTTTACAATCAGGCATCCGGATTTTATCGGAGTGGCTCATCCTATATCCAGATCAACCGGTACCATTTCCTGGAAATACCCCTGATGATACGGGCCCCCCTTAACAGCCATCAAAGGCATCCGCTATATTGGGAAACAGGACTGACTCCAGGATATCTGTTTGAAAGTCACGGTCTGTATTTTGATCCCAACTCCGGCATCTATTATAAGAATGACAGGTTGTATTCAAAATTTCAGCTGAAGGCAGCAGCCGGCCTGCTTCTTGGCTTCCCCTGGCTCAAGGGCCAACTGCAAATGGGCCCCCAATTGGAATATAGTCTGACCAATCTGCTGAATAAAACCGCTTCCAGCCGCGAACACCTTTTTGCAGCCGGAATCAGGATCCTTTTTATTCCGGCAGAAAAATAACAAAGAGGTGCAACGCGGGGATTCAAAATGGGGTCAACCTGAAAACAGTTGGTATGAAAAAGGAAATTTTCAGTTTCAGCAACATGGTGGTCATCTGCATGGCGGGCCTTTTATTGTCTTCCTGCATGAAAGATAAGATTACCATGACCTATCGGTTATATTACCCGGTTTATCAGTCTTTGACTACATTCCGGGCACAGATAAAGGCCGGGGATCCCGTGGCCATCCAGCAGCCAGGAAAATTCTGCCTATGGGGGAATTTTATTTTTCTCAACGAACCACTCAAAGGAATCCATGTTATCGATAACACCGATCCGGTTCACCCGAAAAATGTATCCTTCATCAATATTCCCGGCAATAATGAACTGGCCATCCAGGGGAACGCTTTATTTGCAGATGTATACGGTGACCTGGTTTCCTTCGATATCAGCAACCCTGCAGCGGCCGTTGCTAAAAATTTTGTGTCCAATGCCTTTCCCGAGAGAAGCAACTACTATCTGCCGGCGGGCAGTACGATGAACACCGATTCCATCCGGGTGGTAGCAAGCTGGAAATATAAGGATACTACGGTCAGTTACAATACTGTTAGCAACTTCTATCCGGGAGGCGTTATGTATTCCGGTTGTGTGAACTGCGCTTTTAATGTGGCACCGGGCCCTGCCAGCTCTTCGGCGGGCACAGGACAAAATGGATCCACCGCGATGTTTTGTATCATCAATAACTACCTGTATACGGTTGGCAATTCTTCCCTCGGAACTTTTGATATTGCCGATCCTTTTAAACCCCTGTTCACCAATACACAGATGGTCGACTGGCATGTGGAAACCATTTACCCTTTCCGGAATAATTTGTTCATCGGCACCAATAATGGCGTATATATATATGATGTAAGTTCTTCCCCGGGAACCCCCGGTTTGGCAGGAGAATTCACCCATGTACGCGGCTGCGATCCTGTCATTGCAGACGGCAACTATGCCTACGTAACCCTCAATGATTCCAGCGCCTGCCTGGGGTTTTATAATCAACTGCAGATTGTGGATATACGGGACTTTGCCCACCCGTTCCTGGAAGTCAGTTATTCGATGACCCATCCAGGCGGCCTCTCCAAATCAGAAAACCTGCTGTTCATAGCAGATGGGTCAGGAGGTTTGAAGATATATAATGCGGCAGATGTAAATAGCCTGCAATTGATCAAACAATTCAAAGGTCCTGTAGCCGGGGACATCATAACCCGAAACGGGCTGGCCATACTCCTGGCAAGGGATGGTCTCTACCAGTACGATTACCGTGATTTAAACAATATTCATCAGATCAGTAAACTTTGATTCCATCATGAAACCATTGAAACCCGTTTGTAAACTGATAACCCTGCTAATTTTCTTTGGCATCTCTTGCGCAAGCGCCCAGCAGGGCCCCTCTGCTAAAAAATGGAAACCTTATTCAGTTGTTAGCGCCGGACTGATAACCGGACAACTGGGGGCCTCTTCCGACATGCAGGTCATTCACGGTCTGGGATACCACAACTGGTTCTTGGGATTGGGAACAGGCCTGGATTATTACCGATTCCGGGGAATCCCGGTATTTATAGACCTGAGAAAGGAGTTCGGACATGCTAAAATCCGTCCGTTTCTCTATACCCAGGGCGGTATCCAGTTCAACTGGCTAACCGCTAACCAGAAAGCAGCAGGCACTACGGCAGCTGCCTTTTCCAACGGCTTCTATTATGGCGCTGGAGGTGGATATAAATGGGCGTTCAACGCGAAGAATGCCCTTCTGCTAAGCGCCGGTTACAGCTACAAGCATGTCAGGACTACCGGTTTTCACCTTTATCCTAACCTGATGGCGCCCGAGCCACTTGGATGGCCGATTAACTATTTGCCCAGCAACACCATGCTGGATTATCAACTAAACAGGTTTGTATTTCGGGTTGGGTGGAGCTTTTAATATCCAAGAAATCGCAGGTTTCGGCGTATGCCACTGAATTTGGCTCTTTTTAGCGGCGAGTCCCTAAATATCCTGTTGAATCCTTCCTCGGTGAGTTCCTGCCAGTCTTTGATGGAAAACTGAAGCACTTCCACCAGCGGGGTAAAGGCATCCGTGTTGGCGGGTTTTGAAAACCGGTTCCAGGGACAAACATCCTGGCATGTATCACAGCCGAACATCCAGTTGTCAAAACGGCCTTTCATATCTTCGGGTATAAGCATATCCTTCAATTCTATGGTAAAATAGGATATACACTTACTTCCATCCACTATCTTATCCTCCAGGATGGCCTCCGTTGGACATGCTTCAATACATCTGCGGCAGCTGCCGCAGTAATCCCTTGCAAAGGGGTCATCATATTCCAGCTCAAGATCAACCACCAGGGTTGCAATAAAAAAGAATGAACCAGCCCCTTTGGTCAGGAGGTTGCCATTCTTACCGATCCAGCCCAATCCGCTCCGAACTGCCCAGCTGCGTTCCAGCACCGGCGCGCTGTCCACAAAGCCCCTTCCCTGCAAATGCCCAATCTCTGATTGTAAGGCAGCAAGCAAATGGCGAAGCCTTTCTTTTATGATATGGTGATAATCCTTTCCATATGCATACTTGGAGATCTTCGCAGTATGGGCCTTTTGACTCTTTGATGGAAAATAGCCCATCATCAGGGTGATCACCGATTTTGCACCCGGAAACAGCTTTCTGGGATCGATCCTTAGATCAAAATGGTTTTCCATATATTTCATAGACCCCTGAAAACCTTTATTTATCCATTGTTCGAGCCGTCGTGCATCATCGTCCAGGACTGATGCACGCGCTATACCGCAGTAATCAAAACCGTTATCTGCTGCCAGCCTTTTCACCAGCCTGGACCGATCTGTCGTGTTCATTGAAGTAAAAATGGGTAATCAGTTTACAATTATTGAATTAATTATCTACTTTTATTTGTAACTCCTAATCAAAACAGCATGAAACCTTTAAAAATCCTATGTTTAGCCATCCTTTTGCCTTGGATCCAAGCCCCGCTGCAGGCACAAACCAAAGTAAGCAATAAGTTTCCAAAAATTACAATTTCAGATTTCAATCCCATTTCTCCGGCCATTGATTCCAGTTCTGCGGCCGTTATACTGGCAGACGTTGGAAGCTCTGAATTTGAAGGCAATAACAACGGAGACCTAACCCTGGTTTTCCATACCCACGAACGCATTCTCATCAAGAACAGAAGCGCCTTTGATGAAGCCACTGTCAAAGTGTCGCTGTATACCGGGGATGCGACCTTTGAGGAAAGACTTGATGAGTTTGAAGCCACCACCTATAACCTGGAGAACGGAAAAATTGTAGAGACCCCGCTTCCCAAAAGCGCTATATTCAAAGAAAAATACAATCGTTATTATTCCAACCTAAAATTTACCCTTCCCAATATCCGGGAAGGGTGTATTATTGATTACAAGTATTCAGTAAAATCCCCTTCCCGAAAAAATAATATCCGCGGCTGGAATTTCCAGGGTCAGTACCCTCGGCTTTGGAGTGAATACAAAGTGACCATACCTCCCATATACAATTATGCGATCCGGGAACAGGGGTATCTTCATTTTGCCGTTGATACATCGGGAACCGTATTCAAAAGTTACAGCATCATTGACCCCGGGGACGCCACCAACAGTGCGGAAACCATTTCACTGACCGGAAATGCCAAATGGGCCATTTGGGCAATGAAGGACGTACCGGCTTTCAAACGGGAAAATTACCTGGCTTCCTCCAGAAACTTTATTTCGGCTGTCAAATTCCAGCTGCATTCCATTCACTACAGTGATACCCATGTTGTTCAGGTGATGAAAGACTGGAATACCACAGCGGAGGATTTACTCAAAGATGAGGATTTCGGACTTTGTCTTTCGGAGGGGAACGGTTGGTTGGAGAGCGATGTGGCCAGGCTTACCGGCGCCGGCTCAAATATGGAAAAAGCCAAGAGGATTTATGCCTTTGTCCGGGATAATTTCACCTGCATTGATGATGATAACCGTGAGTTGTCGGAACCCCTGAAAAAGACCTTCCAGGGTAAAAAGGGCAATGTTACCGATATCAATATGCTACTGGCCGCCATGCTGATTAAAGCAGGTTATGAGGCCATACCTGTTATGCTCAGTACCAAATCCAATGGCCGGGCTACTGAAACCGGTGCCCTGCTCAATGAGTATAATTATACGGTGATCAGGACCAGGGTAGATGAAAAATACTACCTGCTGGATGCTTCGGTGAGCAGGCTGGGTTTCGGGCAACTTCCCGCGGATTGTTATAATAGTACCGGGCGCCTCGTGCATATCCCCCCGTTTCTGATCAAGATGTCCGCTGATTCGCTGAGTGAAGATAAATCAAGCAGCCTTTTTGTGGTAAACGATGACAAGGAAGGGGTAGTGGGCACTTACAGTTCGAGACTGGGCACCTACGAATCCCTGGATTTGCGCAACCAGATCGCCAAAACAAAGAAAGAAGAGTTTATTAAACAGGCGGTTAAAGGGTATTCTTCCGAATTGGAAATCACCAACTATGAGTTGGATTCCCTTCTGGCCCTGGATGAACCCGTAATGGTCAAGCACGACCTTAAAATTAAATTCGAGGATGAGATCGTATATTTTAATCCGATAATTAGCGGAGCCTGGAAAAAAAATCCCTTCGTATCAGCTACCAGGAGCTATCCGGTTGAAATGCCCTACAAAATAAACGAGACCTATGTATTAAACATGGAAATACCCAAGGGGTATAAGGTAGATGAATTGCCCAAGTCTATAAGGGTCAAACTCAATGAAACCGAAGGCCTGTTTGAATACCTTATCCTCAGTTCCGGAGGCACCATTCAGTTTCGGTGCAGGCTGGTATTGGAAAAGGCCACCTTCTCCCCGCAGGATTACCAGACCCTCCGGGATTTTTTTACGCAGGTGGTAAAAAAAGAGGCCGAACAGATCGTTTTTAAAAAGCTTTAATCAGTGGTCATGAAAATTATCTTTTATTTTTGCTTACTACTATGCCCCTTGTTAATCCGGGCCCAGGACTACCATGTTTCCCTGATCCCCGATTCCCTGCTCAGGGATGCGGATGCCGTGCTCAGGTCCGAAGAATTACACGTTATCATAAAAAACACGGGCAAGGCAATCATCAACCGCAAATTCGCCTTCACCATATTAAATGAAAACGGGGAAGAATTTGCCTACTACTACAACCAGTATGATAAATTTCATTCCATCAGTGACATATCCGGCCGGATGCTCGACAAGGAAGGCAAACTGCTGAAAAGCATTAAAAAAAGGGATATCGCTGATGTGGCGGTCAATGATGGGGAAAGCATGGTTACGGATGCCAGGTCAAAGCGATTCGCGTTTTACAACAAAATATACCCCTATACGGTCGAATTTGAAGATGAAGTCACCTACGATGGCACCTTTGACCTTCCCGAATGGTTACCTGTGATGGCAGAAAAGCTATCGGTACAAAAAAGTTTGTTCATCGTGGAAACCCCCTCAGACTATCAGCTTCGCTATAAGGCATTCAATTATACGGGCAAACCTGTAATATCGGGCAATGGAAAGACCCAGATTTATACCTGGACGCTTTCAAATCAAAAAGCCATACTGGAAGAGCCATTGCAACCAATCTGGCATGAAGTCACTCCTGCCGTCTTCATTGCTCCAACGGAATTTGAATTGGGGGGATATAAGGGAACCATGAGCACCTGGAATGATTTCGGCAAATTCATCTACCAACTGTATACGGGAAGGGATGCTTTGCCCGAAAACGTAAAGCAGGATGTACACCGTTTGACCGGCGGATTGTCTAGCAGGGAAGAAAAAGTGAGGGCCCTGTACGCTTATATGCAATCCAACACCCGCTATGTCGGAATACAGCTTGGTATCGGGGGCTGGCAGCCTTTTGAAGCCAAATATGTGGCTGAAAAAAAATACGGCGATTGCAAAGCATTGAGCAATTATATGGTAAGCCTGCTCAAAGAAGCAGGCATAGAGGCTAAATGGGTGCTGATCAGGGCCGGTGAAGGTGACAAGGGATTGATGGAGGATTTTCCTTCCAACCAGTTTAGTCATGTCATTGCCTGTGTGCCTGGTCCATCAGATACCCTGTGGCTGGAATGCACAGACCAGACCGTCAGCCCGGGCTATATGGGCAATTTCACCGGCAATAGGAAGGCGCTGTTAATCACCGAAAAGGGTGGAGTAGTCGTCAAAACGCCCAATTATTCAACCAAAGACAATGTGGCCATCAGAAAAGTGGATGCGGTTATTGATGAAAACGGGAACCTGCAGCTGGATGCCCATACCCAATTCAGCGGGATTCAGCAGGACCTGCAGCACGAACTTCTCAACGCCTCCAAAGAAAAGCGGGATAAATTCCTGAATGCATCCATCAGCCTGCCTACCTACACGGTCAATAAAAATGAATATAATGAGACCAGGGGCAAAATCCCTGTGGTAAAAGAATATCTGCAGATAAGCGCACCCAATTATGCATCCGTTAGCGGAAAAAGAATGTTCATCCTGCCAAATCTCTTTAACAGAAGCGAAAAACTACCCAATGACCGGCCCAGGCAATTTGATATTGAAATTAAATATGCTTACAAAGACATAGATACCCTTGTTTTCAGGATTCCTCCCGGCTATATCCCCGAAGCCATGCCAAAGGACATTTCTGTTTCAAATAAATTCGGTAATTATTCCATGCGTTACACGGTCAAGGATAATACCATCTCTTTGACAAGAATACATGAGCATTACGCCTCTACCTATCCTGCCTCCGATTATAATGAACTGGTAAAGTTTTTTGATACCATGTATAGGTCAGACCGCACCAGGATCGTGCTTCTTAAAAAGGAATAACATCCCGGTATTGGTGCATCCGTGATTGTGGCCTGTCTGCCACCCGGGAAAAAAGGGCCGGATGGTTATCAGGCAATGGCCGCAATTAAGGTTGCCGGAAAGTACCTTCGAAATCCCCCAAAGCCTGGCCCTCATTTGTCTGCTTAAGCGAAGGGGCACACCCCCAAAAGGGCCCCCTTTGCAGGGAGGACCCGGTATGGTTAAAAAAATTGCCCTGTTGAACCAACCGTGATTTTTCTGATTTCTTATCGGGGGGCGGCCTAATTATAAAAATAGTCAGTAAGCACCCAATAATTTCTTTATCTTACCTCTCCAAAAAAAAGGCTTTGAAATACCTCCTTGGATATGATATTGGTTCTTCATCCGTAAAAGCCTCTCTGCTGGAGGCTTCCACAGGAAAACTGGCGGCTGGCGCATTCTCACCGGCCACCGAAATGAGAATACAGTCCGACCGTCCGGGCTTTGCAGAGCAGGACCCGGATTTGTGGTGGGAAGAACTCTTGAACGCAACAAGACTGCTCAGACAACAGGTCGGTTTTAAACCTGAGGAAATCATTTCCATCGGCATTTCCTACCAGATGCATGGCCTGGTTTGCATTGACCGGGATGGCAAGCCGCTTCGGCCAGCTATCATTTGGTGCGACAGCAGGGCCGTTGAAATAGGCCACAAAGCCTTTCATGACCTGGGAGAGCAGTTCTGCCTACAGCATTTCGGAAATTCGCCCGGGAATTTTACAGCCTCCAAATTAAAATGGGTCAAAGACAATGAACCCGACCTTTATCAGAAGATCTACCGGGCCCTGCTGCCCGGCGATTATATCGCCATGAAATTAACCGGTCAGGCAGTAACTACTGTCAGCGGACTCTCGGAGGGAATATGCTGGGATTTTCAAGCCGGCGGACTGGCTCAGAACCTGCTGGATTATTATGGAATCGACGCCGGGATCCTGGCCCCCCTGGTACCCACCTTCGGAGATCAGGGCCGGCTTGGGCGGGAAGCGGCTGACCTATTGGGGATTGCCGTGGGTACATCGGTGAGCTACCGGGCAGGGGATCAGCCCAACAACGCCTATTCCCTCAGGGCCCTGGAGGCCGGGGAGGTGGCCGCTACCGCAGGTACTTCCGGGGTAGTATATGGCGTCACCGACAAAGCCGTCTATGATCCACTTTCCAGGGTGAATCCCTTTGTTCATGTTAACCACCGGCCGGAAGCCCCCCGAATTGGCGTACTGCTATGCGTAAACGGAACGGGCATTCTCAACAGCTGGCTTAAGAATAACCTGCTCCGGCAATACAGTTACGAGCAGATCAACCAGCTTGCAGCCCAGGCTCCTCCGGGATCTGATGGCTTGCAGTTCTTCCCGTTTGGCAATGGAGCCGAAAGGATACTGTCAAACAGGGATCCGGGTGCCACCCTGCGGGGCTTACAATTTAACCGTCACGACCTATCCCACCTGGCCCGGGCTGCCCAGGAGGGCATTGTATTTGCCCTTTGTTACGGAATGGAAATTATGGAGCAAATGGGCATGACATTATCTACCATCCGGGCAGGATTTGCCAATATGTTCCTCAGTGAGGTATTTGCCTCCACGTTTGCCAATATATCCGGCTGCCGGCTGGAATTATATAATACCGATGGTGCCACGGGCGCTGCCCGTGCAGCGGGGGTAGGGGCTGGTTTTTACCCTGATTTTACAACCAGTTTTAAGGGCATGGAAATCGTTCGGAAATATGAATCAGGCGGAACAGGCAGCCAGCAGGCCAAAGATGCCTATCAGCAATGGAAAATTCAATTATCATCGATCAATCAATAAAACTTGCATTATGAGTATTGTTACCGGAGAAAAAGAATATTTCAAGGGAATAGGCCGGATACCCTTTGAGGGGCCACAGTCCGACAACCCGCTTGCCTTTAAATGGTATGATGAAAACAGGGTCGTGGCCGGCAAAAAACTAAAGGATCATGTCCGCTTTGCCGTCTGCTACTGGCATACTTTCTGTAATACCGGCGGAGACCCTTTCGGACCGGGCACCAAAGACTTTCCCTGGAACCAGTCGCAGGACCCCATGGGCCGGGCCAGGGACAAGATGGATGCCGCCTTCGAATTTATCACTAAGCTGGGCGTTCCCTATTATTGTTTTCACGACGTAGACCTGGTGGATGAAGGCGATACCATTGCTGCCTATGAAAACCGCATGCAGCAGATCACCGAGTATGCATCCCAGAAGCAGGCTGCAAGTGGCGTTAAATTATTATGGGGAACGGCAAATGTGTTTTCCAACCCACGTTATATGAACGGGGCCTCTACCAACCCCGACTTTGCGGCCCTGGCTTATGCAGGGACACAGGTCAAAAATTCAATGGATGCCACCATTGCACTGGGCGGCGAAAATTATGTATTCTGGGGAGGGCGCGAAGGATATATGTCCCTGCTTAACACCAACATGCAAAGGGAATTGGACCACCTTGGCCGGTTCCTGGGCGTAGCCAGGGATTATGCCAGAAAGCAGGGCTTTACAGGGAGTTTTTTCATAGAACCCAAACCTTGTGAACCTACCAAGCACCAGTATGATTATGATGCGGCCACCGTAGTGGGATTTCTCAGGCATTATGGATTGGATAAGGATTTCAAGCTCAATATTGAAGTAAATCACGCCACGCTGGCGGGTCATACCTTCCAGCACGAATTGCAGGTGGCTGCCGATGCGGGCATGCTCGGAAGCATAGATGCCAACCGGGGAGATTATCAGAACGGTTGGGATACAGACCAGTTTCCTGTGAATCTCAATGAGCTGATCGAATCCATGCTGATTGTGCTGGAAGCAGGCGGGTTCGCCGGTGGCGGTGTCAATTTTGATGCAAAGACCCGCAGAAATTCTACAGACCTGGAAGACATTTTCATCGCCCATATCGGCGGGATGGACGCTTTTGCCCGTGCCTTCATTACGGCAGACAGGATTCTGCAACAGTCACCTTACCGCAGTTTCCGCAAGCAAAGATATGCCTCCTTTGACGCCGGTGCCGGGAAGGACTTTGAAGAAGGCAAACTGTTGCTGGAAGACCTTAGGACCTATGCCCTGGCCCACGGAGAACCCAAACAGACCAGCGGCAAACAGGAATGGCTGGAAAATATCATCAACCAGTACATATAGATTTTAAAACGAGTCTGTTTTTCCCGTTGTTGGGGTTGGGCTTGACGGCATTGCCTCAAAGGGTTTACATTTGCCAATGAAACAGCTTTCATGAGCCTTCAATTTAAATATGGAATAGATACACTGACTATTGGTAATGTCATCGCACTGGCCAATGGAAAGAGTCAGGGGGTTATTTCCCCCGAAGCTGTTGAAAGAATCAGGGATTCCCAGCAGTACGTCCGAAATATTGTGGACCATCATACCACGGTGTATGGCATAAATACCGGATTTGGCATCCTGGCAAATACCAAGATTTCAGCAGAGGATACGATCGTTCTGCAGCATAAAATCCTTCAGAGCCATTCCGTTGGGGTGGGAGATCCCATTTCGGAGGAAACGGCCAAAATCATGCTGATTACCAAAGTGCATGCCCTTGCCCAGGGATTTTCAGGTGTGCAGCTGGAGACGCTGCAAAGAATACTCTGGCATATAGAACAGGATGTAATCCCTGTGGTACCCGAAAAAGGGTCGGTGGGCGCTTCCGGGGATCTGGCCCCGCTGGCCCATTTATTTTTACCCCTTATCGGCCTGGGGGAGGTCTTTTACCGGGGTAAAAGATACCGATCCCTGGAAATCCTGCAGCAGTTCCAACTGGATCCCATCAGGCTGGGACCAAAGGAAGGTCTTGCCCTGATCAACGGCACGCAATTTATCCTGGCATTTGCCGTAAAGGCGGTCCAGCGCATGCATAACTGCCTGGAAGCCGCTGATATTATTGGGGCCATGAGCCTGGAATCCCTGACGGGTACCAAGGCACCCTTCGACGAGCGGTTGCACCGCCTCCGGCCCTACCCGGGAAACCTGCTGGTGGCCAGAAGGCTGCGTTTACTGGTTGAAGGCAGCGAAATCATGCAGAGCCATATAGATTGCGGCAGGGTACAGGATCCCTATTCGCTGCGCTGCATGCCCCAGGTTCACGGTGCCTCCAGGAATGCCTGGCTTCACTTGAAGGAATTGACGGAAATTGAGTTAAATGCCGTAACGGACAATCCCATCATTTTGGGAGAGCATGAAACCATCAGCGGAGGGAACTTTCATGGACAGCCCCTGGCATTGCCCCTGGATTATGCCTGCTTCGCCTCCTCGGAGATTGGAAATATTTCTGACCGCAGGTGTTATCTGTTACTGGAAGGAAAATGGGGCCTACCCATGCTCCTGATGAATGATGTTGGACTCAACAGCGGATTTATGATACCCCAGTATACCACCGCTGCACTGGTCACGGAAAACAAAACGCTCTGTTTCCCGGCCAGTGCTGACAGCATTCCTACCTCACTGGGTCAGGAAGATCACGTCAGCATGGGCAGTATCAGCGGCCGGAAAGTAAACAGAGTCCTTGATAACCTGGAATATATTTTGGCCATCGAACTGCTGAGCGCTTCCCAGGCCATTGAATTCCGGCGTCCCCTGAAAAGCAGCTCCATTCTGGAATTTGCCCATCATTTTGTCAGGAAATTTGTGGGTTTTGCCAGGGAGGACAGGATTTTTGCCGAAGACATCAACCGAATTACCAGTATTATCCGTGATTTTTCCTTTGTGGGGCAGGTCAATGATTTTGCGCTTTCCCAAAAGGTACTATTGAACGGGGAAAAGGGATCCGTGTTTGGGCTGTGAAAATACCCGGTTGTCCCTTAGAGCTAACGGGTAATTTTCATTAAATTTGATAAACGCACTAATATGAAATCTAGACCAGGAAAAAAAAAGCATCTGGAGCCACCTTTGCAGGGTACCCCTGGTTCAAAGGACTCCAAAGTGGATGAAATAGCTCCTGCAGGCGAACCAATCCAAAACCACTCCGATATCGATGACAAAGATGATGATCTTCCCGAAGAACATATAAAAGGTCTGGACGAGGCACTCAAAGGGGCAGACAGAGGAGAACCCGTTACCTTGAAGGAGTTTAAAAAAATGGCCAAGAAATGGGGCTCTAAATAGCCTCTGCGGTTATTCCCCTTACCAAGCAGTGCAGCAAGCCATCCCACGCGGTAAACCACCCTGAAGACCATTTATTCAGGTTTTTGATGCAGCGATCCACCTGCCTGCAGTCCCCAACAGGGCGGGCAATCTATTAAAATACATTGATTTACTAGAAAATTACGATATCATGGTACAAACTGGTTATGATGTTGCCAAATATGCCACACCCCGGGGGACCCATTTAAGCTGCAAGGGATGGATACAGGAGGCAGCCATGCGGATGTTGCTGAATAACCTGGATCCCGAAGTCGCAGAACGCCCCGACCAACTGATCGTTTATGGCGGCCGCGGAAAAGCCGCACGCAATTTCGAATCGCTGGACCTGATTCTAAAAGCACTCCGGGATCTGGAAGAAGACGAAACCCTGCTGATCCAGAGCGGGAAGCCGGTTGGCATACTTAAGACCCACCCGGATTCTCCTCGGGTATTGATTTCCAATTCCCAGCTTGTTCCCAAATGGGCCACCTGGGAACATTTTGACGAACTGGAAAAAAAAGGCCTCATGATGTACGGCCAGATGACGGCCGGCAGCTGGATATATATTGGCAGCCAGGGAATCGTACAAGGCACCTATGAGACCTACTCGGCCGTGGCAAACATGCATTTTGGTGGATCCCTGAAAGGGACCCTTAATGTTACAGCCGGTCTGGGAGGAATGGGCGGAGCGCAGCCCTTGGCCATTACCATGAATGGGGGGGTGGCACTGGTAGCTGAGGTGGAACGCTGGCGGGTCGAAAAACGAATCGAAACCCGCTATTGCGACCTGATGGTGGAAGATATTGACCAGGCCATTGACAAGGCGCTGGATGCCAGGGAAAAAGGGTTGAGTCTGAGTATCGGCGTGGTTTGTAATGCCGTGGTGCTGCTGGAAAGGATGCTGCAAAGGGGAATAGTTCCCGACACGCTGACCGATCAGACCTCTGCACATGATCCCCTCATCGGATACTGGCCGCATGAAATATCCTATGAGCAGGCAATAATACTTCGGGAAAAGAATCCCAAACAATATATTGAATACGCCTATAACTCCATGTACCGGCATGTGGAACTGATGCTCCAAATGCAAAGCCTGGGCGCCATTACTTTCGATTATGGCAACAACCTTCGCGCACGGGCCCAGGAGCGGGGACTGACCAATGCTTTTGGATTTCCCGGGTTTGTTCCAGCCTATATCCGGCCGCTGTTTTGTGAAGGCAAGGGGCCCTTCCGCTGGGTTGCCCTGAGTGGTGATCCGCATGATATTCATGTTACCGATGAGCTGATTGCCAAACTCTTTCCTGAAAACCAATCCCTTCAGCGATGGCTTGCACTGGCCAGGGAAAAAATTGCCTTTCAGGGACTTCCTGCCCGCATTTGCTGGCTGGGTCAGGGTGAGCGCGAAATAGCCGGTCTGGCTTTCAATGAACTGGTGCGAACCGGCCAGGTTAAAGCTCCGATAGTCATTGGAAGGGATCATCTGGATACCGGTTCTGTTGCTTCACCCAACCGGGAAACCGAAGCAATGCTGGATGGCAGTGATGCGGTGGCGGACTGGCCTATCCTGAATGCCTTGGTCAATACGGCGGGCGGAGCCAGCTGGGTAAGCCTCCACCATGGGGGAGGAGTTGGTATGGGCTACAGCATACATGCCGGCATGGTAATCGTGGCGGATGGCACGGAGGCTGCCGCCGCGCGCTTAAAAAGAGTGCTGCGCAACGATCCGGGAATGGGAGTCATCAGGCATGCGGATGCGGGTTATGATATTGCCAGGGATACGGCCAGAAAATATGGATTGGATATCAGGGAAAGACTACGGTAAAGACTCCCCCGGGACCATTTTTGCTGCTCCATCCAGGAAAACGGACCCACCCTTTTTTTGGGGGCTACTTTGTTGCTCCATGGTCCTTTCCAATACCCTCTTTGGACTTCACCTTACAGGCCGTCCAGTCACCTCAGGCATTTGCCCCTCCTTATTCGTGGGTAACCTTATTATCTTTATCTATGTAAAAGAGTTTTCCCCCTTTCATGACCCTTGCCTCGTTATTTACAAAATAATCGGTAAAATCATATTGTGGTTTGATCACCCAGTTTCCTGCCTGATCTATAAATCCCCACTGCCCTTTGGCATTGGCTGCCGGAGCGAGTCCTTCCGAAAAATTCTTGGCAGTGGCAAACTGACAAGGTATGACCAGTTCACCCTTCCGGTTTATATATCCATACAAACCTCCTTTTGACACTACGGCCAGTCCGTTGGTAAAACTCATGGCATCATCAAAGACAGCCTCCGTAATAATTTTACCCGTACTGTCCAGGTACATCCATTTGCCATCACTTTTTACGGCAACCAAACCTTCGGAAAAGGTCAGGCCATCATTGTAGATGAGTTTAATCACTACTTTACCCTGTTTGGTCACATAGCCAATTTTGCCATCCTTACTCACTTTGGACAGGCCGCATATGCACTGATCGACAAAATCAAAATTTTTTTCCCAACTCTGTGCTTGCATACCCAAAGCGGGCATTACAAACAGAAAAAACAGCAGACTTTTCATATTAATGTTTTTATAGTGGTATAAATTTATCACCGTAATAAATTTAGCAACTCCCCTCTAGGGTCAAACTGATGGCAGACGCCCGGTTCCATGATTTAGATTAGTCTGTTGGGGGCTTTTTCTCCCCCGGAATCAGCTTTAGGATGGCATCTTTCTTAAACTATACATCATCGGTCGTCCTGTTGGAAATCATACACCGGCTGACCCAGGGGGGCTATATTGGTCAAAATTGTTTCCATGACTTATGCTGGCAACCTGCGGGCCGCAATGCGGAGGTGTATTTTCCTGATGGTCTCCTGGGCACTATTGCAATCCTGTAGCGTATACCATTTCTATTCGCCTCAACCGCTGAACAGGCCAGGGCTCTATACCTTCCCTGCTGCTATGAGGGGAGTCTGGGTTGCAGAAATCGGGTCGCCGGGAGAAATGATTGAGATCCGGGAAAAATATGCGCTTTATACCTGGACTGAAACAGGAAGCGTTGTCCGGGGTGCGTGGCCGAAATTGGATAAGGAAGGAGCACTGAGGTACCTGCCCGGTCCCTTTCTCCCGCTCTGTACAGTCCATTACGATTCTTCGGGAATGCCCCGGGATACGGTTTCCAATTTTATATTTAGGGATCAGCTGATTTTTGAGGTTCTGGATGACGGCCGTTTGGGTAATGGGTATCCTTATAGAAACCGGGGGGATACTGTTGAGATTTTGAAATCGGATTCCCTGGTGATTGATATGGGCCGGAATGCCTTTTTACGCAGGCTGGGCGAAAATACTTATGCCTTTAATATCAGGGAGACCATTTTTGGTGAAAAGGAAGGCTGGTGGCAGGTGCTGCTGATAGAAGGCACCAGCGATACCACCATGAATATTTGTACGGGTAACCCCAAACTGGCTCAACAACCCGGGATGTTCTTTGAGACGGTCAGAGGTTGGGCCGAACAGTATTATTTCAAACTAGGGTGGTCTGCTAAGGATATGCTGATGCTTTTAAAAGCCGGCGGCTTTGAGATAACCAGCAGCCTGGTCAAAAAAACAGCACCCCAAAAACGCTGAAACCTAATAAGATATATAATAGGGGCCATACTAATCCAGCTCTATTAAATTTTTAGGGTAAATTGACTCAGCCCTACCAATGCGGGTAAGGTATCGGGTAAAACTGGATTTTAGGCTTACCTTCACCGAAGACATCCTGCTGTTATACCTAAAAGTGAGACATTGTCCCCTCAGAAGAAAACAAATCCTTTTGATATTGATCAGGAAATAGTGCACAGTCTGATCCACGGATTTGGTATGCTGTTTGGCATCGTGGGTATCCCCATCCTGGTTGCACTTGCTGCAAATAAGCGGGACCTGAGGGGCCTGGTAGGGGTCGCCATTTATGGATTTTGCTTTATGATGCTCTTCAGTTTTTCAACGCTCTACCACGGGTTTCAGCATTCCCGTATCAAAAGGGTCCTGGAAGTATTTGATCATATAAGTATATATTTCCTCATTGCAGGCACATACACCCCTTTCCTGCTTATATATCTGGACAACTCTTTTGGTATTACCCTGCTCTCTGTGCTTTGGGGCTTAACACTGCTGGGTAGCCTTTTTAAGGTTTTTTTTACCGGTCGGTTTGAAACCTTTTCTCTGGTAATTTATATTGTGATGGGCTGGATGCTGATTGTTGGGGGGAAACGCTTTTTCACGGATCTGCCGTCTAATGTCCTTTTATTTTTAATCATCGGTGGGGTAGCCTATAGCCTGGGAATCATTTTTTATTTGAGGACCAGCTTCAAATGGCATCATGCCCTGTGGCATTTCATGGTATTATTGGCAGCCCTGTGCCATTATGTGGCCGTACTATTTTCCGTATAGTTGGCAGGGGAGGGGAGTAAGGAATTTAACCCGGCTGACAGAGTAAAGATCCGTTGAAAAAAGAACCCCTATTTTACCAGTTTTACATTCACCGCATTGGCACCTTTGGGTCCCATTTCCACTTCATAACTCACTTTATTGTCTTCACGAATCTGCTCAGTCAGGGAATTGATATGCACAAATACGCTTTCCTGGGTTTCCAGGTCTTTTATGAAACCATACCCCTTTGAATCATTGAAGAAGGTGACGATGCCTTTTCTGATCAGGTCATTTGGATTAACGGCTTCCTGTTTTGGGACGCCTATTTCAATATCTTCTGCGTTAATGGTAATTTTTTTGCGCGGATCCGGGGGTTTTGATGACAGGTTGCCATTTTCATCCAAATAGGCCAGCATGCTGTCCAGATCATTGGCACTTTTGCTGTGCTCCTTTCTTTCCTGTTTTTTTTCAGCCTTTTCTTTCTTGTTTTGCTGCTTCTTTTTTTCCCTTTCTTTTTTATTCCACGTTTCTCCCATAATGATAAATTACTGTTTATAATAGTTAACCCCTTTGAAATACCTAGGGGAAAGTCCATATTCTGGAGAAACATCAATTGTTTTCGGCAGATTAGGATAAAGGTAGCGTATTAATACCAGCCCCCGGGCAATTGTGCAAAAAACCTGCATTCTTTGCCACCCGCTGGATCTGTCCTGATAAGCCCAGCTATCCAGACTATTTATTATAACAGATTCATCTAATAGTTGTTCACTCTTGTATTTCGCATCAACTGAACCGGCCGTGGCATGTAAAAGGTTCTTTGATGACATCCGGCCTGCATGTGGAAAAGGAAAGTCTATCGGAGTTCCTGCCTTTTGCGGTAGGTGCTTGGATTTTCACCGACCATTCTTTTAAAAGTCTTATTAAAATGGGAAAGATTTTCAAATCCGCTCTCAAAACAGGCTTCGGTAACCGTTTTGTGCTGCAGTAGTATTTTTTTTGCCTGGTTGATCCGGTACTGATTCAGAAAAGCGGTAAAGGTCAGTTGGGTTGATTTCTTAAAGTACCTGCAAAAAGCTGCTTCGGAGAGGTGGGTAAGCCTGGAAAGTTCGCCCAGTTCAATAGGTCGCTGATAATGGGTTTCAATGAAATGATGTATCTGCTGCATACGCTGTTGTCCGCGGAAAACAGAAACATTGCCGACAGGTCTTCCATTCAGCACCTCATATTCTCCCGTGGTGGCCAGCAGCTGCAAAACTTCCAGTAAAACGATGAGTCGGTCAAAATGGGAAAGCCCGGGAAGTTTCTTTAGTCGCCCCCCCGCCTGCTCCTTGGTTTTTCCATGGAATGCAATGCCTTTTTTGGCTCTTTCAAACAATTGGCTGATGGCCGCCATCTCAGGAAGACCCAGAAAAATAGTCCCCAGGAAACCTTCCTTCATTTGAACCACCACGGTATTCACTGTATTTTTTACCCCGTAATCGAAATTTAAATGGGGGATGTTGGGCCCAATCAATGCCAAATCACTGTTATCATAAGAAGAAATATGGTCCCCGATATGGCGGATTCCCCGGGGGGCTTCCACATACACAATTTCATATTCAGCATGAAAATGCCAATAGAACAGGTCGTTTAGTTTGGGAGTCAACAGCAGTTTAAAGGAACTGTCTGCATCGGGTTGTATGTCCTCCCTTTTTACCTTCATTTATCCCTGGTTGCTTTATTTTATAAAATAATAATGTAAAAATATCAATTCAGGACAAATTTAGGGCATTGTACATGTAGAAAGCCGGGGTTCTTTGGACTTAATTTTATCAAAAATCTATCCCGGCCAGTAAATGCCCGACAATAATGATTCAGCATATATTGGGTAACCGGAAGCGGGGTGAAACCATTAAACAAAAAATCAAGACATTATGGAAAAACATACCATGGCCGCCACCATCAGCTTCCCCAATGAACACAAGGATATACCGGGAAACCCCTCTACTTCCAAGAGCAGCCTGCTTACTCTCAACGATCGAAGTAATGGCAAACCCCTCCGGGTGTTGGATGAAAAAGACTGGTTATTCTGGAAAGACAATGGATATATAGTCATTAAAGAGGCTGTACCACGTCAACAGGCAATGGCGACCGCCGAATTTATCTGGGAATTTGAGGAGAAGGACCCCCTGCGTCCGGAAACCTGGTATACCCCTCCCAGGGCGGAAATGAAAATGAAGGAGCTGACCAATACGGGTATGGTGGAAGTCTACAATGCACAGCCATTGTGGGATAACCGCCAATATCCCAGGGTATATGAAGCCTTTGCCGATATTTGGGGAACCGATCAATTATGGGTGACCATCGACCGGGCAAACCTTAATTTCCCCATCAGGCCGGGGTTTGAATACAAGGGATTCATCCATTGGGATTACGATCCTGAAACCAGGCCCGTCAATGTCCAGGGCGTGCTGGCGCTGGGCGACCAGGAGGATGAAAATATGGGGGGCTTTCAATGTATACCTGAGTTATACCGCACCTATGACAGCTGGAAGTTAACACAGCCGGCCGACAGGGATCATTTCAAGCCAGATATCACCGGCTTCAGCCCGGAAAAAGTAAAAATGAAAGCAGGGGATCTCCTTATATTTAACAGCCTGCTGCCGCATGGTATCAGGCCCAACCTGAGTAAAGACAAGGTGCGAATAGCCCAGTATATTTCCATGATGCCTGCAGAAACGGACAATGAGTCGCTGCGGCAGTGGCGTATTCGCTCCTGGAAGGACCGTATTGCCCCCGAAGGATTTGCCTTCCCGGGAGATCCGAGGAATTGGGAAAAACAAAGATACCAGACAGCTGATTTATCAGAACTTGGTAAAAAATTACTGGGTCTTGAAAAATGGTAGGATGCTTATTGACTTAATCAGTGTCCGGGCCTTAGGCTAATGGCAGCTTTGTTAAAAAGAGCGGTTAAAAACAGCATCCATCAATAAGCATCCATGATACAACCCCCTTATAGGACCCTGAGCAACGGGGTAATTATGCCTCTGCTGGGACTTGGTGTGTATGATATTTACCACAGGGAAGCAGAAACAGCCGTTTTATCGGCCCTAGAAATCGGGTATCGGCTCATAGATACTGCGCCCCTGTATCAGAATGAAACGCAGGTAGGAAATGCCATCAGGCAGTCCGGAATAGCACGCAGCGAGCTTTTCATAACAACAAAAGTCTCAAACCAGGACCAGGGCTTTGAATCCACCCTCCGGGCATTTGACCAGAGCTTAAAAAAACTGAATACGGATTATATTGACCTGTACATGATTCACTGGCCTATAAGGCAAACCAGGGCAGCCAGTTGGCTGGCACTTTGTAAGCTATTGGAGCTAAAACGGGTGCGCGCAGTAGGTGTGGCGAATTATCTGGTCCCATTTATAGAGGAAATGTCCGCCTATTCCTCCCAGCTGCCCATGGTTAACCAGGTTGAATTTACCCCCTGGTTGTTCCAGCGGGAACTGTTGGACTATTGTGTGGCCAGAAATATCTTGCTACAGTCCTATTCACCCCTTACCAGGGGCATTAAACTCAAGGACCCCCGGCTTAAATCCCTTTGTCAAAAATACCGCCGAACACCTGCCCAAATAATTCTGCGATGGAATTTGGATCACGGGATATCGACCATTCCGAAATCCTCCAGCAGGGAAAGACTGCAGGAGAATTTCAGTATTTTTGATTTTCAACTCACCCGGGAAGAGATCCAAGAACTGGACGGCCTGAATGAAAACTTCAGGATCTGCGAGGATCCGATCAGCCTGTACTGAGGAAAGGGCCAGGTGCCTGTCACATTACAGGGCTTTTGGCAAGGGCAGGAGGGCCATTTTGGAAAGGCGCTATTATGAAATAAAACATATCCCCCATGTAGGGCCTTCATTAACCCGTAAATTCCCCGGGGGTGGTCAGATTTTCTCGATCCTTGTAAACTTATTGTCAGGGTTTCTGTTATAAAGAGGCATTAAATCCATCGACATGAGAAAAGCCATTGCAGAGTCCAAATCAGGTACCATTGCCTTTAGCGCCAAAGCATTGGACCATTTGCATAGCCGGGGATACAATTTTGTTCAGGTAAAGGGTTTTACCCAGGATCATCACTATGAATATATAGAACCGCATTTTCTGGTGCTGGTGCCTTTGAAAGAGCTCCCTTCAGATCCATTAAAAAAAGACATATTTGAACCCATTACCTCTGAATTGCTCTACAAATGGGCCGATGAAACCAATGAATTTCCCCAAATTGTTATTGCCAATAATACCTTTAATTGAACCATGTCTACTTTTTCCATCAAAACCGTGCAAAACATTCCCACCGATATTGCAAAGGCATGGGATTTTTTTTCCAATCCAGCCAATCTGCAGACCATTACTCCCGAGAAGCTTGGGTTCAAGATACTTTCGGCTCATCACGGCACGGTGATGTATCCCGGCCAGATCATAGAATATAAGGTTAAGCCTGTAATGGGAATCCCCATATACTGGATGACTGAAATCACCCATGTCAGGGACCGGCAGTTTTTTGTCGATGAGCAAAGATTCGGTCCATACCAGTTATGGCATCACCAGCATCATTTCAGGGAAATAGAGGGAGGTGTGGAAATGACCGATATCGTACATTACCGCATTCCGCTTGGAATTATTGGCAATTTGGCAAACGCTATGTTTGTAAAAAATCAGCTGCGCGGAATTTTTGAATACAGGTTCTCCCGGGTGGAAGAACTGTTCGGAAAATGGCCGGGCAGTCAGGTAAATTCCATCCAATTTCACAAGGCAGCCTAAGGGGAAGTTGTTATCGGGCGTGGAATTAAATTGCCTGATGGTTAAAAGGCTGAATCACCATTTCACTCACCACACCGCTGCTTGGCTGCTGGCAGAGAAACCAGACCGATCTGGCAGCTTCCTCTGCCAGGATCATCTTATCGCGCTGTACCCTTAGTTCAATATTATCCCAGAAAGTAGAATCCACGCCGCCCAGAAATATATTGGTTATACGGATTTCTGTTCTTTTGATTTCTTCACGCACACTTTGCATCATACCAACCAGTCCATATTTGGATGCGCAATAGGCCGAAGCACCCGCCATGGGTACTTTGCCCAAAATACCGGGAATATTTATAATCAGGCCCCTTTTCTTTTCTTTCATAAACGGCAAAAATTCTTTGATCAATAGAAAGGGGGCCAATAAGTTGACCTGAATACTTTGCATGAATTCGTTTTCTGACAGGTTTTCCAGGGGTTTAAGGATACCCATCCCTGCTGCATTGATTAAAATATCAATACCCGGCAGGCTTTCGTAAAACCGGTCCTTAAGGAGACTTATACTGGCGGAGTCCCTCAGATCAATTGCAAGGAATCTACCGGCGGGAAGACCAATCTCCCCTGCCAAAACTTCCAGTTTTTGCTGGTCTCTTCCCGTTAAAAATACATGGGCCCCGCTGGCCGCCAGCAATCGGGCTGCCCTGCTTCCAATGGAGCCGGTGGCACCGGTGATCAGAATATTTTTTCCCTTGAGCAGTTCCATTTTCTTTTAATTTACCACCATAAACAAGTCCGAACCCTTATTGTTCGAATAAAAGCATGGCCTCCGGACATACAAGAGTAATTATTCCCCTTCCCATCAGGATGAAAGAAACGACCATGCGGTTACCGGCAGATATAGGTCACCTTATTTTGGAGGAAGAAGGACGATCAGAATCCTGGGCAGCTAAGCAGGAATTGTCAGGCAGCAGCCATGCTATTAGGCAAAACCGGAATTTTATAACCCCCTTACTGGGTACCTGAAACAACTTTGGCCTATTTTTGTGAGCATCCCATGGATTTCAGGTTAAATAATTACTCATAAAGCGGAGGTAAACCATGTATCAACCTAAAAGGAAATATTTTTTCTTCCTGCTGGCCCTGATGGCCGTTATTTCCTGCCACCAGGAACCTGTTAACCCCATTCAGCCAGCCGATTCGCACAATTTGTATGGTGAAATACAGACAGGAGGAATTAAGGTAATTCCGATCCAAACGCCAAGAGGCGTTTTCAAGATTTGGACAAAACGGATCGGTGACAACCCGAAGATTAAAGTCTTGCTCCTCAACGGAGGTCCGGGGGCTACCCACGAATATTTTGAATGTTTTGAAAGTTTTTTCCCCGGTAAAAACATAGAATTCATTTATTATGATCAGCTGGGATGCGGGTTATCTGATAATCCCGGAGACACTTCTTTGTGGGACCTTCCCCGATTTGTGGAAGAGGTGGAACAGGTTCGCAGGGCCCTTCAACTGGATGAAAGCAATTTTTATCTGCTTGGACATTCCTGGGGTGGAATTCTGGCCATGCAATATGCTTTAAAATACCAGCAGCACCTCAAGGGGCTCATTGTTTCCAATATGATGAGTAGCTGCCCGGATTATGGCAAGTATGCGCAGGAAGTCCTCGCACCGCAATTCGACCATCGGGTGCTTGATTCCATCCGGCAAATTGAGAAAGCCGGCGACTTTTCCAATCCCAGGTATATGGAGTTGCTGATGCCTAATTTTTATGCCAAACATATCTGCAGAATACCCCTGGAAAATTGGCCGGAACCGCTGAACAGGTCCCTGGGTAAACTGAATAAATCGCTCTATCAAACCATGCAGGGACCCAGTGAATTCGGGATAGCCGGAAATCTCATCAATTGGGACATAAAAGCGCAATTACCCTTGATAAAGGTTCCGACCCTTACCATTGGCGGACAGTTTGATACCATGGACCCTGAACACATGAAATGGATGAGCACCAAAGTGGCAAGGGGCAGATACCTGTATTGTCCCAGGGGAAGCCACATGAGTATGTATGATGACCAGCCTCATTATTTCCCGGGACTGATTCAATTCATTGAGGATGTGGATCAGGGTAAGTTTTGAGATAGGAGAGTAAGGGTAGGGACAAAAAATGACGGGATATGTTCCTTCGAACACATCCCGTCTTATCTGAGGGTGAATCGGTCTATTTATCAATGGAACTTAAAACCTTTTTCATAAACTGATTGGCCGCATCCTTTTCGGGAACACCCTGGCTTATCAAGTCATGTACTTCCAATGCGCCACAAAGATTGGAAATAAGCTCCCCGATAACATCCAGTTCCTCCGGCTTGATGGAGGGCGCTTCTGAGATATGTTCGAGAACGGATATGGTAGTTTCAATTTGCGCTGCTGTGCTTGTTTTTTGAATCTGTCTAATTACGGGTAACTTCATCAATGAGTATTTTTAGTTGTTCCTCTTTATTGGTTTGAACCTGGCTGACCAGGATTCCATTTTTAAAACCTGCAAAAGTTGGCAGGTTGCTGACATTGGCCATTTTCCTGGAGGATGGAAATTTTTCGGCATCTGCAATTACAAAAACAGCCTGTTCCTGCTCCGTAGAAAGCCTTTTAAATTTAGGCTTCATCAGCCTGCAGTTTCCACACCATCCAGCAGAGAACTGTACAAGAACAGTTGGATTGTTTGCTATAATTTCCGCCAGGTTATCTTCAGTTAATTCAATCATAAGGAAGGTTTTAATTGTTAGAGAAATATTCTGCGACCCCATCATTGCTTGCAATCATGGCCTCTTTACCTTCCTCCCAGTTTGCCGGACATACTTCGCCATACTTTTCGACATGTATCTGGGCATCGATCAGGCGGATGTATTCAACAATATTTCTGCCCAATGGGAAGTCGTTGATGGATTCATGGCGTACGACACCTGTTTTATCTATGATAAAGGTACCGCGGTAAGCAATGGGTGTTCCCTGAAATGACCAGGTTTTTGATGCCTCATCAAATAAGTAACTGCCTCCCAAAACGCCAAAATTCAGGGAAATTATTTTGGAACTGTCCGCAATGATCGGGAATTGAACGCCCTGGATACCTCCCTGTTCCCTGGGCGTATTGAGCCAGGCCAGGTGCGTCTCTTCCGTATCGGTTGAGCATCCAACGATAACAGTGTCCCTTTTCTCAAATTCCTCCAGTTTTGCCTGAAAGGCATGAATTTCCGTAGGGCAAACAAAAGTAAAATCCTTGGGGTAGAAAAACAGGATAACATTCTTTTTTCCCAGGAACTGTTCAAGACTGAAATTTTCTACAATTTCCTCTCCATTGATTACTGCTCCTGCTGAAAGGGCAGGTGCTTTTTTTCCAACTAGTGCCATATGTTTATATAATTATTTACGGTATTATGATAGCTAAACATAACATTTACCCAAATGTTTAGCATTCGAATATTCAAATGGCAGCAATGTTTAATGGAAAACAGCAATTCACCTCTTGCACGAATACTATAGATACAGAAGAGATACCTTAGTTCAAGAGGGTGGCAAAGTTACATAAATCAGAGCCAATATCGGGAAAGGATACAAAAATAATTACCTGGATATTTTTGTAAAATAATGAAGCAAATTAAACCATTTATGTTTTTAATTATTATAATGAGATGATAAAAATAACTTCAGCCCTTATTCAGGATTGGGAGCGTTTATACCGGTCCAATTTCGTTAACAGCCTGACGGGATTTAAATCGGTAAGCCTGGTGGGAACCATTGGTCAGACGGGTATACCCAACCTGGCAGTATTCAGCAGCCTGGTTCATATAGGATCCAACCCGGCGCTGGTTGGTTTCATCAACAGGCCCTTGACTCCCAGCATGCACACCCTGCCAAATATACAAGCCAGTAAAATATATACCATCAACCATATTCATCCCTCCTTTCTCCCATTGGCACATCAGACCAGTGCCAAATATCCGACAGGCGTCAGCGAATTTGATATGGTTGGCCTTCATCCGGAGTTTCAAGAAAATATCGTGGCCCCTTTTGTCCGGGAGAGCCGGGTAAAATATGCCCTGGAACTGCAGGAAATCATCCCTATACGCTCCAATGACACCTCTTTGGTCATTGGCCGGATCATGGAAGTGTTGCTGGAAAAGGACATTATCCAGCAGGATGGATTCATTTCCCTGGACCGGTCCGGTTCTGTCTGCAGCAATGGAAATGACGGCTATTATCAAACCTCACTGATCAGGCGCTTCCAATATGCCAGGCCAGGTCTGCCGGTTCAAATAAATGATACCCATGAGTGAAAAAATCTTTTTGACTGCTACCTGGGAATACCTTGCCATGCTTAATTATGAGGTAGACCCCGCCATATTATCAAAACACCTGCCTCCCCAAACTGAAATAGATTTATTCCAGGGCAAAGCGCTGGTAAGCCTGGTTGGTTTCCTCTTTAACAATACCCGGGTCATGGGAATAAAATGCCCGGGCCTGACAGATTTCGAGGAAGTAAACCTGAGATATTATGTCAGGTTCCATGATGGGCGGACCTGGAAAAGGGGAGTGGGATTTATTTCCGAAATCGTTCCTTCTTCGCTAATCGCCTTTGTTGCCAACCAACTCTACAATGAACATTACAGCGCTGCCCGTATGAGTCACTCCATAAAGAAAAGCGACATGCTGGAGGTTGGTTACCGGTGGAAGCCAAGAAATACACCCTGGAATTATATGGAAATTTCTGCCGGTACGGACTCCCGGGAAATAGAGGCTGGTTCGCAGGAAGAGTTTATTTTCGAGCATTATTTCGGATTTAACCGCTCCCGGTCAGGCCATACCGTTGAATACGCAGTTGAACACCCAAGATGGAGCGTCCATCCGGTAACAGGATACAAGTTGTCCTGTGATATCCAAAACGCCTATGGTCCTGAATTTGTACCCTTTCTTGCAGATAAGGATCCTGTCTCCGTTTTTTTGGCCAGGGGTTCGCAGGTCCTTGTGCGCAGGCCACGAATTGTAAAAAATAACCAGCGTTAATTCAATACCTATTCACAGCTGCAGAACGGCCAGGCGGTCCGGTATATAATCAGTGGCAGGGCCTTTGAAAAATGGATGCCAACGCTAGCGGGCATCGTTCAGGCAAAGTCGAATGGAGAGGGTTTTTCCCCTTCCGGATTTGGTTTCTTCCAAATCACCGCCATAATATTCTACCCGGTGGCCAATATCCCTGGATTCTTTGGAGTTCATTTGAAAGGAATAGTCCGCATCGTCATGGGTTAATTGAAGTTGCAAACACCGGTTGGCATACAATAACCGGATTTTTATCCGGGTCGCTTTTAGGGATTCAGTGATCAGTATCAGAAAATCCTGAATAATCCTGAAAATGGACAGTTTATCACTGAGTTGCAGCTCTTCAATGCCATCTTCTTCAAATTCAAAATCAATATCAAAGGGTCGGGCCGGGATAAAATTGTCAATATAATTTTGGGTGCCTCCAATCAACCCGATGAGAGTGAGATCGGAGGGAATCAAAGAAATGCTTAAGGTATTGAGTTCATTGATTGCCTGGTGAATGTATGTTTTCAGTTTTTCCTGAACTGGCATATCAAGCCTATCACTGATCTTCCCATCGAGCATCAATTTGCAGTAAACCAGCGTCTGGTTTACACTGTCCCTGAGTGCTTCGGCAATATCGGCCCTTTCTTTTTCCTGGGTCTCAATGACACTTCTCAGCATTTCCCTTCTTGTATCCAGCAACTTGGCTTCGAGTTGTTTTATCCTGGTCACATCTGCCACATGCACAAAAACCCCTTTACTTGCCCATTGACCACATTTGGCACATAGGTAGCCAGGGATTGTCTTACGGTTCCATCCGGCATGGTAATTTCCCGCTCAAATTCCTGTTTATGGCCGCCAAGGGCTGATTCAATATAGGTCCTGTTCTTTTCATATAAAAGCGGACCGAGCAATTCAGGAAGGGTAATGCAGTCCACCATCTGCTCCTTTGATTTTCCGAACCATTCCTGATAGGCCCTATTGGCAAAACGGCAGACCAGGTCCTTGTCCCAGTAGGCGAGCATGGCGGAAATATGGTCAGTAACCACCATCTCCAGGTCTTTTTTGTGCTTAACCAATGTTGTAAGTGCTGTCAAATTAAAATGATATTAAGCATCCGCCGGAACCCATACTTGCCCAAGGTGACAGCCTTTCCCAGCTGCTCTTTTCTTTGTAATTAAAAAACCCTAAACCCCTTACTCCCCGGTGGCTTACTGGTTGTTTTTGCACAATAACATTCCTTGAAAGTTCTTTTGGAAATACAGGCTACCTTCCATTAAATATGAGAAATGCTTTTAATACATCTTCATATATCAATACTTATGCCATACAAAATTAGGAAAGCAGCCGATAGGATAAATTCCCGGAAACCGGCCGTTTGCATTACCGGTTGGAATCTAAAACACATACGTTTGATTTACAATATAATACCCATCGTTTAACAGAAGAAATGGAGTAAATTATTTCTGCCACCAAAAAAAATTACCCAAACGCACGAGGGTGTTTTACTACCCATCTGCCTGACTGGAGGCTTACAGGTATCCAACTAATTGCCAAATGGATGATAAACCGTCCAAATGATACTACACCGGACACAGGGCATTCCCTGCCATGCCTGGAAAAACCGGTCATTGCAGGATGACCGGCCAGAATTCCCCTTCAATCAAAGCAAACAGGTAGCCCGTGGAGGGCGCGGTTTAACACCGGAGCCCTGACATTTTTTTAGGGAGGACGGAGGGTCTAATCCGTCCTCCCTAAAAAAAGCGGGTAATTATGCAGGTGGTTGAATTTCTTGTTGGAAGTATATACCCACCCTTGTCCTTCTGTACAATCGGGCACCTGAAGGGAACTGTTTTCCTTTATAAAAACAGTTCGGGATTTTTTTTTGGGGAGTACCAACCTTCGCGCCAGGCAAAGCCTTTTGCCGGTAAATGCACTAATGGAATCAGCGCTGGTAGTACATGACCACGGAGGCCTTCTCCAGGGTATTCTGGTTCAGGTAATAACCAACCACGGCCGCCGATGCGTTGGCATCAGGTCCCAGTTTTTCCGTCTTCAGCGCGTATACGGTAAAAACATACTGATGTGGGCCGTGACCCGGGGGAGGGCAGGGGCCTCCGTATCCAGGTACCCCATAGTCGGTTTTGCCCTGGGTGGCTCCGGCTGGCAGCAGGTTGAGCGACACATTGCCTGCATTGCTTTTTAGTTCATGGATATTTGCAGGAATATCAAAGACAACCCAATGCCAAAATCCGCTTCCGGTGGGTGCATCCTTGTCATAAAGGGTAATGGCAAAACTTTTGGTTCCGGCCGGGGCATTTTCCCAATTGAGTTCCGGTGAAATATTCTGTCCCGAACAGCCAAAGGCGTTGAATTCTTCTTTCTTGGTCGACTGTCCGCCTATATCCCTGCTTTTCAGGGTAAAGGTTTGTGATTGGACGGCTTGCAGGCCAATGAAAATAATGGCTAGTAGGGAAATGATTTTCTTCATATTGTGGATGTTATAAACGAGTAAAGTTAGCAATTGCCTGCTGATTGAAAAAATCCCCTCACCCTGCTCCGGATTTTTAAACGCCCCAGATGGGTGAAATAAGTCAAAGGCAAAATTATTGCAATTATCTGATCAGCGGATCATACAAGCGTCGAATCAGCCGCCTAAGGGTTAATTCTCAGGTTATTTCAGGGTCATAATCCCTTGCCGGCATTATGTGCCCCAGGACACGGAATCAGTTTGAATATCCCTGAAGGTGATACCAGTCTGGAATGTATCAGTCAACCTATGGAACAGCCTACATGGCGGATGCATCTGCCATGGCGGGGGCTTTCCCGGTCCGGCCTTGGCTGAATTCCTGTAGTACCTGGTGGTTTATTAACTCCGCCATATCCTTTTGCCGGTCCGGGGTTAACACCTAAAAGATGGCTTCAATGCCCCTCCGGCCAGCAAGCCTAATACTCCCCATTTATGGCCTTACTTTTCATATTTTAGTTAATTTTGATTTTTCATGATAAAAAACATCCATTCATTTATCAAAATAAAGCCTGCCCTTGCGGTGGGTTTCCTGTTTTCCACTTCCAGCCTATTATTCGGAACCTGGGTGGCTGCCATCCCTGGACTTAAGTACAGGCTTGGATTTTCGGATGGAAGCCTGGGACTATCCCTGCTGCTTTCCCCGCTCGGGGCCATTACCGGCATGCTGCTGTCCACCCGCGTTTTTAGCAGGGTACCCGTCGGAAAATGGATGCTAAGCGGCTATATGTTGCTTTGTCTGCTGATGTCGTTTCAGATAAACTCGGTGAACCGCTGGATGTTCTGGATATGTTTGTATTTCTACGGCATGGTGAGTTTCTTAAATGGTGTTTCTGCCAACGCGACGGTCAATATTCTTGAAAAAAAATACAACAGGCTGATGATGAGTACCTGTCATGGAATGTACAGCCTGGGCGGTGCAGTCAGTGCAGGTCTGGCTGCCGTACTTTTTGGTATTCACTTGTCTTCGGGCTGGCAAATAATTCTGGTGGCCGCCGCCATCATCGTCGTGATCTGGTCAAACCGGCCGCTATTGCTTGCCAATACCGACATCATTCACTCCAGGTCAGGCATCAAACTGCCTTCCCTCACCATCCTCGGAATATCCTTCATCTGCATGGTCAGTTTTATGGCGGAAGGCTGTGTAGCCGATTGGAGCGCGATCTATTTTAAGGAAATACTTGGTTCGCCCAAGGCCTTTGTGAGCCTGGGATACGCCGGTTTTTCGATTGCCATGACCATCGGACGTCTGAATGGAGATCCGCTCATAGCAAGGATTGGGAGCAAGCGTATCGTAGTAGGGGGGTGTCTGCTGGCTTCTTTCGGGTTCCTGCTGGTTGTCCTTGCTCCGGTGGTTGTACTGGCCATACTGGGATATATATTAATCGGCTTTGGATGCTGTTGTATTGTACCTGTTCTTTTCAGTGCCTCAGCCAATATTCCGGGACTTAGTACGGTGGAAGGTTTTGCCATGGTCACCACCGGCGGACTGATTGGATTTTTGACCGGGCCTTCCGTTATTGGTTTCATATCCGAAAAAGCCGATTTGTCAAAAGGGCTTTCCTTACTGATACTTATGACGCTGCTGGCCGCTTTAGTGGCCTGGCGCAATAAATTCCTGGTAAGCCGTAGTATCGACGTTTCGCCTATACCCTATGATGAACAACTATACTGAATCTTCTCTGGGGCGAGTATATCCATGGTATGTGCCTCCCTGTTTTTTCCAGACTTTTTTTTGAAAATAACCTGAATTATCCCCGGGATGGGAATTTGTAAGGCAACCCTTAAACGAACTTCCGGTGACCCCAAATAGGTCGTTATTAAATACCCGGCCAGGGAATGTAAAAAGGCCCATGATCAAACATGTTCAAACATGTTCAAACATGATAAAAGGAACCTGTCTTCGCCAGCAGGGAAGGGCAAAAAAAAGTGTTACCTTTACGGCCTTACAAAATGAAAATGGCCGTCCTTGGTTAAACGAGTGAACATATGAGGAAAGAATGGGCAGATTTTATTGATTCAGGAAGGATTGAACAGTATGTATTAGGACTTTCAAACCCGGAGGAAGATAGGGAAGTGGAGTATATGTCCGCCACCTATCCGGAAGTGAAGGATGCCCTCCTGCAAGCAGAAACCAGATTGGAAAAATCCATGAACACCTCGCCCGTGGCGCCGCCACCTTCCGTAAAACCATTCCTGATGGCGCTTATAGACTATATGAACCGGATGGAACAAGGGGAGCCATTTTCCGAGGCCCCAATTCTTTCAGCCCAATCCACAGCAGCAGAATTCACTCCCTGGCTCCAACGGGAGGATATGCAACTTCCTGCCCATGCAGGAGATTTGTATGCCAAAATCATCAGCCATTCCCAATTGGCGACAACTGCCATAGTCTGGTTAAAAGACCGGGCCGCTGAAGAAGTCCACGAAAAAGAATATGAGAAATTTCTGGTATTGGAAGGCTCCTGCGAGATCACCATTGGCAGCGAAATGCATGCCCTGGATGCAGGAGATTTTCTGGCAATCCCACTCTTTGAAAAACATGTAATTAGGGTCACATCCCCTATTCCCTGTAAAGTCATCCTCCAAAGAATAGCCGCCTGACCCTCAGGTCCACTCAAATGCCAATTAGGCTATAAATGATTGCTTATTAATTAGATGCAGCTTTAATTTGAATTCCATGGCCTGCCCGAAATAAGAGGAAGCTGCCATCTGTTAACGGGCCAGGTCAATTTTCACCTTCCGGTTCTTGATCTTTTCATTTTTGATCAGTTCCAAAATTTGACCCACTTTGGATTTGCGAACTGCCACAAAGGAAAAGAAATCCTTTACCTCAATTAAACCAATCTCCTCTTTTTTAAGCTGGGCTTTGTTGGTAAGGAACCCCACTATATCCACCTTGTTGACTTTGTCTTTTTTTCCGGCTGCCAGGAATAAGGTCGACCATTTCGGTTTATCCGGTAGGACCTGTTCGGCAGGAAGGGTAATTAGTTCCGGTTCACCCTGCAGGTAATCTGGCAGTATTTCATCGGGGCCCAGGATTAAAATAGCCGTTCCGCTGGCATCCATCCTGGCTGTCCTGCCATTGCGGTGTATAAACGCCTCTTCACTGACAGGAAGATGATAATGTATAATATACCGGATATTGGGAATATCTAGCCCCCTGGATGCAAGATCAGTGGTAACAAGGACATCGGAACTGCCATTCCTGAATTTGCAAAGGGCGGCGTCTCTTTCCGGTTGTTCCAGCGCTCCATGGTAAAAGACATTCACAATACCTTTCTCCTTTAGGATATTACTGACTCTTTTCACTGACTCCCGGTGGTTACAAAACACAATCGCGGAGCGGTTACCCAGCATGCACAGGAGCCTTAACAATGTATTTGATTTATCCTTTTCATCACTTTTTACCACCTGAATGGCCAGCGACGCCGATGTTTCCCCCGATAGGTACTCGAGTCTGGCCGGCTTATCAAGCCCCACGTAGGAGGGTATATCAACGCCCTGGGTGGCAGAAGTGAGTATTCGCCGGGTAATATTGCGGAAACTGGCGATTATAAAGGAAATTTCTGCTTCAAAACCCAGTTCCAGGGATTTGTCAAACTCATCAAGTACCATCATTCGAATCGAGTCAGCAGTGATGTTTCCCCTGCGGAGATGATCGGCGATCCGGCCCGGTGTACCGACAATAATTGCAGGGGGCTCTACCAGGTTATTTTCCTCCGTTTCACGCAGGTGTCCGCCATAGCATGCCGTAATTTTCAATCCGGTGCCCATGGATTTAAACACCTGCTCAATCTGAAGTGCCAGTTCCCTCGATGGAACTATGATGATTGCCTGTGTACCCTCCGCCACCATATCAAGTTCCCCGAGAAGCGGCAGCAGGAAGGCAAGGGTCTTGCCGGAACCGGTATCAGATAGCAAGACCATACCTGCATTTGATTTGGAGGCTTCCAGGGAGGCCAACTGCATTTCATTGAGCGCGGCAATTTTCAGGTTGGCTAAAATCTGTTCAATTGATAAAGAAGTGGCTGACATGTTTGCAAAAATAGGCTTAAACCCCTGCATTCTATCTGGCAACTTTTCAATTGAGTCCTGGGACTAGACAATTGGCCGGTATGTTTGCAGTTTTCCGGTTTCAATAGAATAAATACCTTCGCTTGCATGAGAACTGCCTCAGTGAACGAAATCAAACAGGAATTAATCGCCCTTTCGCCGGCCCAGTTAAGGGAGTTATGTTTACGCCTGGTCAAGTTCAAAAAGGAAAATAAGGAACTGTTGACCTACCTGATTTTTGAAGCCCATGATCAGCAGGGCTATATAGACGGGGTAAAACTCGAAATCCAGGCCCAGTTTGAGACCATTAACCAGTCAAATCTGTATTTTGCAAAAAAGACTATCCGGAAAATACTGCGAATAACCAATAAATATATCCGCTACACAGGTTCAAAACAAGTGGAGGTGGAATTGCTTCTTTACTTTTGCCTCACCTTGAAGGCATCTGTGAAAGGATTTCATAAAAGTCAGACAATCACTAATTTGTATAATAATCAGCTCAAGAAAATAAAAACCGCTATCCAGAGCATGCATGAAGACCTTCAATTTGAATATTACAGGGAACTTGATAAATTAGCCTTGTAATATCGGCCGGTCTTCCCGTTGGAACCAGGCATGGCCAGGTGGAGCAGTTCCGGCGGCAATAATAATTTATCGCCGTATATCATATATTAGGCTATCTTTACCGGGTGACAGTGAATTGTGTAGGCATACGGTATATCAGTGAATCAAATTCTTACTTTCCTTTACGGTAACATTTTTCCCTTTTTTACTTCTTGCTTTCATCTTCCTTCACAGGTATTATCATTTATTATTTTTTAATTTTTTGTTTTATGAACATTTACGTTTCGAATTTAAGTTTTCACACAACTGATGAAGATTTAAACAGCATGTTTGGTAAATTTGGCCAGGTTAGCTCAGCCAAAGTAATTATGGACAAAGTAACCGGAAGGTCACGCGGTTTTGGATTTGTTGAAATGCCTTCTGAAGACGAAGGTAAGCTGGCTATGACCGGTCTCAACAATAAAGAAATTGAAGGCCGTGCCATCTCCGTATCAGTCGCCAGGGAAAGGGAAGAAAGAGGCAGCAGCAGCGGTGGCGGTAGAAGTGGTTCTTATTCACCCCGCGGCGGCAGTGGCGGCGGCGGTAGCAAAAGGTGGTAGTTTAGTATCATAACTATTATACAAAGAGCCCTTCGGGGCTCTTTTTTTTATTCTGCCCCTGATTTATGGGTGACGTGGGAATTTGCTAACTTTCCGCCATGGGCAGTACATTGATTATTAATATTGGTATTCTGGCAAATACCAGGGAAGCATGCCATTTATTAAGAGGTCAGGAATTGGCCCTTCTTCCCTGCATTGAAAATGCGTATCTGTTGTTAGAGGATGATCAGATTGCAGACTACGGGCCCATGTCGGAATGGGCCAATAATCAGAAGATCCCCGGTTCAGTCATCGATGCGCGCGGTGCAGTTGTTATGCCTGCCTGGTGCGACAGCCATACGCACCTGGTATTTGCGGGAAGCAGGGAAAATGAATTTGTGGACAAAATCAGGGGGTTGACTTACGCGCAAATCAACGCACAGGGAGGGGGGATTCTCCATTCTGCCAGAAAAATGAATGAAATCTCCGAAGATGAGTTATTTGTTCTGGCCTGGAAAAGGCTGGAGGAAATCAGTCATTTAGGCACCGGAGCCGTGGAAATCAAGAGTGGGTATGGACTGACCCTGGAGGGTGAACTGAAGATATTGCGCGTTATCCGGAGGCTAAGGGAGAAATCAAATATTTCCATCCGTTCCACTTTCCTGGGAGCCCACAGCTACCCGGAAGCCTACCGTGAAAATCACCAAGGCTATATTGCGCTCATCACAGATCAAATGTTACCGGCCATAGCAGCAGAAAAACTGGCTGATTATATTGATGTGTTCTGTGAAAGCGGTTTCTTTTCCCCGGAGGAAACGGCCTTGATCTGCCAGGCCGGCAAAAAATACGGACTCAAACCCAGGCTTCACGTGAACCAGCTCAACAGTATCGGTGGAATCCAGGTGGGCATTGCGCAGGAGGCTATTTCACTTGACCACCTGGAAACGATGACAGCAGAGGATATTCGTGATTTGTCCGGTTCCAATACCATTGGGACCCTCTTGCCCTCTGCCGCCTTTTTCCTGCGAATGCCCTTTCAGCCGGCCAGACAACTTATCAGCAGCGGCGCAGCCATTGCCCTGGCCAGTGATTTCAATCCCGGTTCTTCACCGAGTGGAAATATGCAGTTTGTCGTTGCGCTGGCCTGCATCCAGATGAAGATGCTGCCCGAAGAAGCCATCAACTGTGCCACCCTCAACGGGGCTTATGCCCTTGAAATGGGCAGCGAACTGGGAAGTATCACCCGGGGCAAGCGCGCCAATCTGTTGTTTACCAAACCAATACCTTCACTGGCCTATATACCCTATAGCTTCGGCACCAACCTGGTGGATAGGGTCATGATCGGAGGGGAATTCATCTGAGCCAGGAACCTGGCCCCTCCGGAGTGCCTATATACCAATCCAAATTATGGCGGTTTTGCAGACCCTGCCGGACTGCCAGGCAAAAACAACCCGTTGATCCGAGATTACCTGACAGCTAGGCAACGGTGGCCCATGCCGGTGGAAATAATCGGCATAATACTTGGAATAACAGCATGCTATGTTTAATAACCGGAAGAAATATAAACTCGATTTCATTGATGCGGTTTCCCAACGGATTCGGGTTATTCCCTTTTCCGACAGCCGGCAAGGACTTGATTTCCTGGTTTCTTTCTTTTCGGCCATCCGGCCTTCCTCCCGCAAGGGTAAGGGAACAGCGGCACAGAATATGGAATTGGTGCTCTCCGAAATGGCCAGGCATCCCATATTGTTGACCAATCTGCAGCATGCCCTGTTTTCACAATTGATTCATACGGATTTGTCCCAGGCACTTTCCAACAGCGGAATACCATTGGCCAGGGGATTCTGGGCTGAATTTTTCGGCAGGTTAAAGCACAAAATTCTGCCCCCCCTACAGAAGGAAAACGATTTTTTATACGTTATTAACCGTGTTTTTTTCAAAAGTTCTGATTTTTTGTGGGTAGAGGCAATACCCCGTGAAACCTGGGTCCGTTTTTTTGCAGGGATCGGGCTCACCATCCAGATTGATGATAAAAGGATCGTTCATCAACTGCTGCAGTCCCTTAAAGTGCTTGCTTTTCAGGTAGCCCAGCTCGGACTGGAAAAGGACATCCTGGATTTCCTGGATCTGCAGGATCAGGACATAAACCCATTTATCAGGCAAAACTACCTGGTTCATGAATTGGAAAATTTATACCATTCCCCTGACGATATCTCCACCATAGGCAGACTGGCTGCAGACATCGGCAGGAGCCTGGAAGCCTGTCACGCATCACTGGCTCACATCAGGCAAAACCATGACCGAACAGGGGCCAGCCTGCATCAGACCTACATCATGGTAATGCTAGCCAATAAGCTGGATCGTATGTCCATTTTGGTTGACCTGCTTGATCTGGACCAGCATTTTGATTTAGAAAAGTTTGTTGATTTTTTCAGAATGCTTGTCCGAAACGAAAACAGGAAAAACAGCATTCGTGAATTCTCCTCTCAATGCTTTGGCTACCTGGCTTACCAGATAGCCGAACATAAGGGTTCCAAGGGAAACAAGTATATCACTTCATCGCCCTCGGAATACAATGCCATGTTTCGAAGTTCCCTGGGCGGAGGAGGGTTTGTTTGCCTGATTGTCCTGGTGAAAAATATCCTGACAAGGATGGAAATGCCCATTTTCTGGCATGGATTCTTCTATAGTGTAAATTACAGTGCAGGATTTGTAGCCATTGAACAAACCCATACGACCCTGGCTACCAAGCAGCCCGCATTTACAGCCAGCGCAGTGGCCAGCTCACTGGATGCCAGGAAAAATAACAATCAGCCTAATTTATATAACCTGGCAGTTACCGTTGCAAAAGTTTCGCGCAGTCAGATTGTTTCCTTTGCGGGAAATTTGCTCATCGCTTTTCCAGGCAGTTACCTGCTGGCCTGGTTATACGAGCTGATTTCTGGTTCAAAGATTGTGGAAGGAACAAAAGCCATGGCCATGCTGGAAGACCAGCATCCCTGGCACAGTTTGTCGTTGTTATACGCCTGCAATGCTGGGTTCTTTCTCTTTTTAAGCGGTATCATAGCCGGGTATGTCCAAAACAAGATCCAATACGCCCATATCAGCGACCGGCTGCGGATACATCCGCTGTTAAGATTGTCTTTTCCGGAAAAAAGACTCGATCGAATGGCAGGATACATTGAAAAGCATGCCGGGCCAATCATAGGAAACATTGCCCTGGGTTTCTTTCTGGGTATGGCAGGAACAGTGGGTAAGATCTTCGGTATAGCTTTTGACATCCGGCACATCACGATTTCCTCGGGAAATACGGCTATGGCCGTCTATGGCCTTGGTATCACCCATATTCCAGCCTGGTACCTGATCACCATTATCTTGGGCGTGTTGGGCATCGGGTTTTTGAATTTTCTGGTAAGTTTCACCCTTGCCTTTATTGTAGCGGTAAAGTCCAGGGGTGTCAGGCTGAATGCTTATCCTGAATTCCTTGGCATACTGTGGCGGTATTTCAGAAAAAATCCATTGGATTTTGTTCGGGCCAGAAAACGGTTGCAGGAGGCGGAATAGTTTTCTTTCCTTAATTTACCGCCTGTTTCGGTAACCTTGCCTGCAAGGTTCTTGTTTTGATGGTTTCTGCCTTGAACTCCAACCGGGAGAAAAGGGGTCGTTCTGGCATTCCCGCCGGAAAGGAACTATCCTAACTATTCAAATACATATAACAGCCCCGCTATGCAACAAATCATTGAATGCGTCCCCAATTTCAGCGAAGGAAATGACCTGGGCCTGATCAAACAGATTACCGATGTCATTGAATCGGTCGATGGGATCAGGCTCTTGAATGTTGATCCGGGAAAGGCCACTAACAGAACCGTCGTAACCTTCATCGGCCACCCGGCCGCCGTAACGGAGGCCGCCTTTTTGGCCATTCAAAAAGCGGGGGAACTTATAGATATGAGCAAGCACAAGGGGGAGCACCCCCGGATGGGTGCTACCGATGTATGCCCCCTGATTCCTGTCGCAGGGATTTCCATGGAAGAAACCGCTGAATGGGCCAGGAAACTGGGAAACAGGGTAGGTAGGCAACTGGGGATTCCAGTATACCTATACGAAGCGGCACAGTCCGACCCGAGCAGAAATAATTTATCGGTTATCCGTGCCGGGGAATACGAAGGTTTTTTTAAAAAAATCAAACAACCCGGGTGGAAGCCTGATTTCGGCCCGGATGAGTTTGATGTCCGAAGGGGAGGCACGGTCATAGGAGCCCGGGATTTCCTGGTGGCCTATAATATCAATTTGAATACCACTTCAGTAAGGCGTGCCAATGCCATTGCATTTGACGTCAGGGAAGCAGGCAGGGTCAAAAGGGAAGGAGATAACCCGGCCGGGAAAATCCTTACGGACTCCCATGGGAAACCACAGGTAGTACCCGGTAGCTTAAAAAGCGTCAAAGCCATTGGCTGGTTCATAGAAGAATACGGAATTGCCCAAATATCCATGAACCTGACAAATATCCGGGTCACCCCGGTACATGTTGCCTTTGATGAAGTGTGTATAAAGGCACAGCAAAGGGGCATCCGGGTTACTGGTAGTGAATTGGCAGGTCTAATTCCCCTGCAATCCATGCTGGAAGCGGGCAAATACTTTCTCAGGAAGCAAAAACGCTCTACCGGTTTGCCAGAAAAAGAACTCATCCGAATAGCAGTCAAATCCATGGGCCTTGAAGAATTGGGCCCCTTTAAACCGGAAGAAAGAATCATTGAATACCTGTTGCAAAACAAGCAAGACCATCCATTGGCGGATATGAAACTCACCGAGTTCGCTGATCAGACCGCCAGCGAGAGTCCGGCTCCAGGAGGAGGGTCTGTTTCGGCCTACGTGGGTGCGCTGGGCGCGGCCCTGGCTACCATGGTGGCCAACCTCTCAGCCCATAAAAAGGGATGGGATGATCGTTGGGAGGAATTCAGCAGTTGGGCAGAAACAGGCGAGTCGTACAAATCCCGCTTACTTTATCTGGTGGATGAAGATACCCGCGCATTCAATAGGATCATTTCTGCCATGGGGCTCCCCAAATCAAATGAGGAGGAAAGGGCCTTGCGGGAAAAGGCAATACAGGAGGCCACCCGCATAGCCATGGAAGTTCCCTTTGCAGTAATGGAAGCTTCCTATGGCAGCTTGGATGTCATAGAGGCCATGGTACAAACAGGTAATCCCAATTCAGTCTCCGATGCGGGCGTTGCGGCACTCTGCGCAAGGGCTTCGGTGATGGGGGCATTTATGAATGTCAGGATCAACGCATCCGGCTTTTTCGACAAGGAATTCATCGACGATATCATCGGCCGGGGTACACTAATACAAAACAATACGATCCGGCGGGAAAAGGAAATACTGGATATGGTAAATGCCAAAATCGGTCACTGATATCCTCTTACATAATCGGGGCCCCAATAAGGGATACCGGGCTGCAAAAACAAGGAAAAAAATCCGAAATAAAGCAGGATATTGTGCAGGAAGTTGATTTGCCATCTAAACGAATTGCCATGCACCACCTGAAAATCTATAATAAGCAGGATTTGCTTTTTCTGACCAAATTGCGCCGGTTTGAAACAAAACTGGGTGAAAGAATTCAGGTTGTCAACGATCCTTCAAACCTGGAAAAATCCCTTCGGGAAACATCGGCCAAATACATTCTGATAGGAATTCCGGAGGACATTGGAATCAAGGCAAATGATTCGATGGGCGGTGCGGACACTGCCTGGATTCCGTTTATCCAGCAGTTCCTTAATATCCAAAGCAACGATTTTCTGTCGGGGGAAGAGATTCTACTCATTGGACACTTTGACTTCGGCGACATTCAATACCTGATAGAAACCAATGCCCATGGATTGGAGGAGAGGATAGAAGCCTACAGGCATGCAGTAATTACCATTGATGAGGAGGTGGAAGCCCTGATCAAACTCATGACTGCCTGCCAGAAAATCCCGATTGCCATTGGCGGAGGGCATAATAACGCCTATCCGCTTATCAAAGGCGCCGCAAAAGGATTATATAAAGCCGGGCTGATAAGCCTTGCCCAGATCAATTGCGTAAATTTGGATGCCCATACAGATTTCCGGCCGGCAGAAGGGCGTCACAGCGGTAATGGATTTCGTTATGCAGAGGAAGACGGGTATTTGCAGAAATACTGCATTATCGGAGTGCACGAAAACTACCTCCAGCAGAATGTATGGCTGGACATTGTCAACAACCCCTTTATTGATTTTATCACCTATGAAGACATTTTCCTGCTTGAAAAGAAAAACTTCATCCAGGCTGTTGCCCATGCTACCGGATTTACGGAAGACAACTTTATCGGCCTGGAACTTGACCTGGATTGCATTGAAAATACTTTATCCAGTGCCATGACTCCCACCGGTATTACACCCCTTCACGCCAGGCAATATGTCACTTTTGCGGCAACCGACAGTAAGATCGCCTACCTCCATATCTGCGAAGGGGCATCCCAATTGCGGGATGGGAAAAAAAGCGATACGACCGGTAAATTAATCAGTTACCTGGTCAGCGACTTTATCAAGGCCATGGAATAATATTGCAGGTTCCCGCTTGGCAGGAAACCGATTTGGGGAAATTTTCCGGCGGTATATGGCAGGCTTAAAAGGGTATTCCAATATTTACATATCCAAGAACTCTTCTGGACTGATCGCAATACATGGCACTGATCTCAACAGGGCCCAGTATGAAATTATAGGAATAGGTCAACGAATATCCGGATAGAAAATCCGGATTTACAAAATAGGGGCTGGTTGAAATGAAATTATTAACCAGGATGTTGACCTTTCCGGTAAGATAACTGTTGGCAAACAATTGGTAACGATAGCCCAGTTGGGCTTCTGCCACCGTAGGTGAATAAAACGTCCCCTCCCGTAATCCCGAAAAAGTAATCTGGTTGTGGAACTGGCTGTTCAGTCCCCCTATGCTGAATTCGTTCATGATATTGTTGCTGTAATTAAAGTTGATCCCAGCCTGAACTGCAGTCAACAGGGTACTTCTCCTGCCAATGGGTGCATAGGTTTCGAAATTAAAGAGTAAGCGGGTATAAGGTGAACTTGAAAAAGTCGAATCAGTATTCCCTCCGCCTATATGGCTTTCCACATCAGGGTTTTGCTCATAGACATAGTCTCCTTCTGCCTCTATTTTGATTCCACGCCTGGGAAACTGCGCCCTGTCCAGTGTATTTTGTTTGAGGAACAGGTAACTGGTCAGAAAATTATTCCTGCCCTGAAATTCGAGGGAGGAGCTAATGGAAGGTTTGTAGCTGGTCCTTTCAAAGCGGGAACCTATCCCAACTGTGAGGTTCCTGTTGGTTGAATAACCCAATTTACCATCCACCTTTAGGTAACCCTGACCATAGAGCCCGGTTTCTTTGAAATCCTGATAGGTGGTAATGTTAAACTGATCGAACTGGCCTGCCAGTGAAAAGGCAAAATTGCTGATACGCCCCAAGTATTGGAGATGTTCCCCCCTTATCCTGAAATTCTGACCTATATTGACAGAAACCAGGCTTCTGGAATTGGGTGTAAAGAAATCCCGGGTGGTCAGGTTAAAAATGGCGCTGATACCGCTGAACTGGTTGTAGTTCAGACCAATTTTGGCAAAAGTCAGGGGATTTTCGGTAACATCAAATATGATTTTACAACTTCCGTCCGCCTGGCTCTGCAGGGAATAAATGACCCGGTTATAATACCTGGTTCCCGATACTCTCCTTACCATCCGCGACAGGGTTTCGGGAGTATAGAGGTGATTGGTCAAAAAATCCATGGAGTGGACAAAAAATGCCTGAGAAGTCTTTTTGAGCCCCCTGACCTCACAGGTGGAGATCCTAATGGCGGAATCTGTCCGGGGCAGCTTGTCTGCCGGCAGGTCCTGGATACCATAAATTCGGTTCAGGGAATCGGCCAGCTGTTTGAACCTGGGATACAGCTTCCGTCCTTCCATGATCCCGGAATCCAATATTTCATTGGCCTGCGCAAAGCTTCCCATGGAATATTTTTCCAGGGCTATGGGTATATATATGTCACAAAGTGGCACTTCCATGCGGGTATCTTCAGCTTCCCGGAAAAAGGCTACCTGCAAAAGAACCTGGATGGCATTAGTTACCTTTTCGGAACTCAGCAGCCCGCTGGAAACATTGCTACCAATGGTAATATCGGCACCCATTTCACGGGCATCTTTAACGGGAAAATTTCTAACGATTCCCCCATCCACCAGTTTTCTTCCATTATACTCCATTGCGGTAAATATGGAAGGGATGGCCATGGAGGACCTAACAGCTGATATGACTTCCCCGCTGTCTATGACAACGGCTTCGCCTGTAGAAATATCGGTGGCAATGCACTGAAATGGGATAGCCAGTTTATTGAAATTTTTGATTTTATAGGCAGGGTAGAACAGTTCCGCAAATTTTAACCAAAGTTCCTGTCCCTCCAATACGCCGGTTGGCAGCCTGAACCAGCTGTTTACCCAGGGTAATTCAATATCATATTTATAATACTCCTTTTTTTCTTCCATAATGATGCTTCTGAGGGACAACTGGTTGGATAAAATGAGATCCCAGTCAATATTTCGGGTGAGCTTTTCAATGGTGTCTGCAGAATATCCTATGGCATACAGGGCACCGATGATGCTGCCCATACTCGTTCCTGTTATATAATCAATTTTCAGTCCGGCAGAATCAATGGCTTTCAGAATACCAATATGGGCAAGCCCTTTGGCTCCGCCGCCACTGAGTGTTAGCCCTATCTTGGGACGTTTTGACAATACCGGAGACTGTGCCTGGATGCTTATACTAATAAGGAGAATAAAGAGAAAGGATAGGTAATATTTCATGAACAAATGCTGGGTAAAAAGGATAATAACTAATTATACAGGTTAGTAAAGTTACGCCTTATGGTACAACATTGGCCTGCCGGTTGCAGGAAAATTGCCTTGTTTATAAAAGGGCATCCCACCGCCTGCGGTTCTTGACAAAGGGCCGGGAATTCAGGTCAGCTCCCACAAACCGGCCTGATATAAATAATACCCAATCCGGGTCAGTTTATCAGCCTATGGGATCATCCGGAGAGCCACTTGGAAATGTACCTGACCCTGGGTGGGAGACCTACGCGTAAAATAACTATTAATAAAGCGTGAATGAACGCTATATTCCATCAAAGGCCGGGTCCGGTGCCTGTGAACTTGCATTTATAGGTTATAAATTTTATTTTGCCTGCCATGCCAGAACAATCGGGTTGGACGGGCCGGCTTCTCGCCCACCCATAGATCAATCTGGCGCCCTTTGTGCAGGTATATGAATGCACATTATCTATTAATCCTAAAAACGTATACTATGAAAAAAAACAGTATTTCAGCAATCCTTCTGACCATGGCATTTGCATTAACCCTGGCGGCCTGCACCAAGACGGGCCCGGCGGGCGCCACCGGTGCTACCGGACCAACCGGGCCTACCGGTCCGGGAGGTGCACAGGGTCCACAGGGTGCCAAGGGGGATACCGGTGTAACCAATGTTCAATACAGTCAGTGGGTAGACATTCAGTGGACAAAATCAAACACCGTTCCCGGTGCCTGTTTCTCCAATACGGTTAATACGCCCTACATTACGGACCAGATCATGGATTCAGGCCTGGTCCTCGTTTATATGAGGCCGGACAGTGCCACCAATTCCCCTTTTGAGTTACCTTATAATGTAATCAGTAATCTGACCACCCTGCTGATCATACAACCCGTTATAATGACCGGCAATATAACAGTCTATGGTCTGCAACCGAGCATCGGTACACTCGGCGCTGCCGACATTTATCCCAATGCCCAGATCAGATACATTATTGTTCCGCCGGGGGTAGCCATTCCTGGTAATATCAGTTATGAAAAAATATGCCAGCGCCTGCATATTGTCAATTGACCATTGGCTGGGCTACCTACCGCTTTTATGAAAAGGGCCGGGCTTAATTGCCCGGCCCTTTTTTCAGTAAGCTATTTACCGGGATATTTTCCCGCTGCATGTAAAATTCTGAAAGCGTCTGGCATCAATCCGATCTGCCTTTTGCGCGGACTAGGATGCCTCCAGGTCCATTATTTTCTCGAAAATCACTTCATATTCCCTGTTGAGTTTCTGCAACTCCCCAAAAGCGTTTTTATAGGCAGATTCGGCCTGTGCGAATTTATTTTTGTCTGAATAGATTTCAGGGCGGGTAAGGGAAGCTTCCAATTCTATTTTCTGCCTGGTTAGCAATGCTATTTTTTCTTCCAGCTGCTGGAATATCCTTTGTTGTTTTTGTAATTCCTTTTTCTGATCCTTATTGATGGCCCCTGAGGGTACCTTTGGGGAAGGAGGCTGCCCTTTGGACCGTTCCGTTCCCGCGTTATTGTTTTTGTTACGGCCAGCGTTCTCTGCGGATGTCAATGCCGCTTCGCTGGCTGCCTTGCGCTCCTTCCAGGCTACCCATTCTTCATATGGGCCTTTGAATTCCCGAATCTGGTGGTCGTCGATCTCCCATATCTTATTGGCTGTCTTTGAAATAAAGTAACGGTCATGGCTCACGAGGATAAAACTCCCTTCATACTTATTAAGGGCATCAATGAGCAGTTCACAGGAATGCATATCCAGGTGGTTGGTCGGTTCATCGAGCATCAGGAAATTGGCCTTGCTTACAATGGTTTTGGCCAGGGCAACCCGGGCTTTTTCACCACCGCTCAGCACTTTTATTTTCTTGTCAACATCATCGCCGCTGAAAAGAAAACAACCTAGCAGTATCCTGAGTTCCAGGTCATTTTTCTGACTGCCGCAAAGTTTCATTTCTTCCAGCACCGTATTATTGACATCCAAGGCTTCCAACTGATGCTGGGCATAAAAACTTTCTTCAACATTATGTCCCCAAACCCTTTCACCTTCAAAGGTTTCTGCACCGGCAATGATTCGGAGCAGGGTGGATTTACCCTTTCCATTGGCCCCTATCAGGGCAATCTTATCTCCCCGGTCGATTTCCGCTGAGGCATGATCGACAATGTTGATTTTGCCAAAGTTCTTTCTGACATCTTTGAGGGTTACCAGGACTTTCCCGGGCGTTTTATCAACCCTGAAATTGATTTTGATATTTGGCCTTTCAATTTCAACATCCTCGATTCTTTCCAATTTGTCCAGGCGCTTCATGGCACTTTGAGCGGCTGCCGCCTTACTGGCCTTGGCCTTAAATCTTTCTATAAAACGCTCCTGCTGCCGAATATAATCTTTCTGGTTTTCATAGGCCCGCTGCTGCAATTCAACACGCTGTTCCTTCTCAGTCTCATAAAAACTGTAATTACCGTTATAAATGTGCAGTTCCCGCTGGTAGAGCTCAACGATCTTTGTCACCATCCGGTTCAGGAAATATTTATCATGGCTGACAATGACAACAGACCCCTTATAATGGGTCAGGTATTTTTCCAGCCATTCAATGGAAGGAAGGTCCATATGGTTGGTGGGCTCATCGAGCAACAGCAGGTCCGGTTGCTGCAATATCATTTTTGCCAGCAGCACCCTCATTCTCCATCCTCCGCTGAATTCAGAAAAGGGCCTTTGCAGGTCCGCATTGGAAAATCCAAGTCCCTGCAATACCTCTTCGGTCTGGTGGTGAATATTGTATCCGTCAAGGACATCCATTTCATGGAGTTTGTCAGAATACAAATGAAGAAGCGCATTGTCGTTGGGATTCTTTTCCAATTCCAGGCCCAGTTGTTCTATTTCTTTTTCGAGCTGGAGTACCTTTTCAAAGGCTCCAAGGGCCACCGTCAGGATGGATCCGGTGGTTTCAAAACTAAGCAGGTCCTGATGAAGGTAACCAATGGTGGTTGTTTTGCTTCGTTCTACCGTACCGGCAGAGGGTGTATAGGCCCCTACAAAAAGCTTGAGCAGCGTCGATTTGCCTGTGCCGTTATACCCGATCAAACCGATTCTTTCATTGGGCTGAATATGCCAGGTGGCATCCTGCAAAATAGTTCTAGCACCAAATTCAAATGTTACATTCTGAAGCCCAGCGAGCATAAGGGGTGAAAATTTTTGTTAAATGAAGTTGCAAAAGTAATGCAAAGAATCCGGATAGTTTTTTCAACTAACTTTGGGCAAATATTTTGTTAAATGAAAAAAGCGATTTTACTGGTTGTTTTTCTGGTTTTGGCTTTTACGGCATACAAAATTTTTAGCCCGAATAAACCCGTTGGGGAGGATAAAAAGGATAGTTCCCTATCGGTCAGCAGTAATTCCGGTTCCTTTAATGGGGCCATTTTTACTTTGATCGGGTATTATAATGAGGTGAAATCCGCCCTGGTGGACTGGGATACGTTGCGGGCCAACCAGGCTGCCTTAAAGCTGGGTCATTTTTCCGACAGCCTATCTTTCAAGGAATTAAAGGCCGATTCAAGTATAGTGGAAACGGCCGCGAATTTTGCCTCCAGCATGTCTGGCGAATGCAAGGGTTTTCTGGGGGAAGCCAGTATTGAACAAAAAAGAAGGTCCTTTAATATGCTCACCGATGAGCTGTATAACCTGATCCGAACAGTTCAATATAGCGGAGAAATCATATATCATATCAGGTGTCCCATGGCCTTTGATGATTCCCTGGAAGGTTTTTGGTTAAATAACAGCAATAAGATCATTAATCCCTACCTGGGAAGAAAACACCCGAAGTACAATGACAAAATGGTAGGATGCGGGGAAGTGGTTGACTCCCTGAATTTTGGGAAAAAATAGCCGGTTTTGATGTTGCCCCGCCCATATAGGAACAAAGGCGGTTGGGAGCAGGTTAAATGATAGTTCCTCCTAGATTCCTATGCTTAGATTTTTTCTTACCAGCCTGTGCTGGAGTGTTATCCAATTATGCCCAGCTCAGAAGAAATTCACCATTTCCGGATATGTCAAAGACTCCCTGACCAGCGAGACCCTGATCGGGGCAACCCTCTCGGTCAATGGTAAAGCCCTGGGTGCCAATTCCAACCTGTATGGATTTTACTCCATCACCCTGCCCGAGGGCCATTATAGAATCTCCTGCTCCTTTGTGGGTTATGAATCCCAGGAAACGGCCATTGCCCTGGATGCTGATATAAATTTTAATTTCACACTGCCCGCTAAAATTACTAATAACGAAGCTGTTATAGTTTCCTCTAAACGAAGGGACGGAAATGTAAAAAATGCCCAAATGGGAAAGCTGGACCTTTCCATGAACCAGGTCAAGTCCATTCCGGTTCTTTTCGGAGAAGTGGATATCATGAAGACCCTGCAGTTGCTGCCCGGGGTTCAAAACGCCGGCGAGGGCAATACGGGGCTTTATGTCAGGGGAGGGGGACCCGACCAAAACCTTATTTTGCTCGATGATGCCATTGTTTATAATACCGGGCATCTGTTCGGATTCTTTTCCATTTTCAACGGGGACGCCATAAAAAACACCTCCCTGATTAAAGGAGGGATGCCTGCCCAATACGGGGGAAGACTCTCCTCGGTGCTGGATATAGCCATGAAGGAGGGTAATCTTAATAAATTTCAGTCGGAGGGGGGGATCGGGCTGATTGCCTCCCGCTTTTCCCTGCAGGGTCCCTTAAAGAAGGACAAAGCATCCTTTATTATATCCGCCAGAAGGACTTATATAGATGTGCTGACCAAGCCCTTTATTCCAAAATCCAGCAGTTTTTACGGCTCAGGTTATTATTTTTATGACCTCAACGTAAAGATCAATTATACTTTTTCTGAGAAAGACCGGCTCTACCTGAGCGGATATTTTGGACGGGATGTGTTTGATTTTCGCAACTCCCAGCGATCCTTTAGTGCCAATATTCCCTGGGGTAATGCCACAGCGACCCTCCGATGGAACCACGTTTTCAACCCTAAATTATTTGCCAACACCACGCTGGTCTATAATGACTACAAATTTGCCTTTAATGCGGATCAGCAAAATTTTGCCCTTAGCCTGTCCTCGGGAATCCATGACCTCACTGCCAAAACCGATTTTGATTATTTTGTCAACCTGAAGCACAAAATTAAGTTCGGCGGTCTATTGACCAACCATACATTTGCCCCCAATATCCTGAGCGGACAGCAGGACACCACGATATTTAAGCCCAATAATTCCAATAAGAAATATGCCAACGAAACGGCCCTTTATCTGCAGGATGACTGGTCACTTTCGGATAAATGGCAGGTCAATGGCGGCCTTCGTTGGAGCCGGTTTTCCCAAATCGGGCCCTATACAGCCTATCAGACCGATTCAAACGGCAACAAGACCGACAGCTCCCGTTATAGCTCCGGCCAGACCGTCAAAGCCTACGGGGGTCTTGAGCCCAGGCTTACCCTTCGCTATTCCCTCAATGACGAAACCTCACTCAAGGCCTCCGTGGCCAGAAATTTACAATATATACACCTGGTCAGCAATTCCGGCACCACGCTACCTACCGATTTATGGGTTCCAAGCACCTACCGGGTAAAACCACAGATGAGCTGGCAATACTCAGCGGGCATTTTCAAAAATTTCAGGAACAATACCTATGAAGCCTCCGTTGAGCTGTATTATAAACAAATGCAAAACCAGATTGAATACAGGGCCGGGTACACACCGTCCCTGAAAGATCCGGAAGAAGAATTTGTCTTTGGAAAGGGATGGAGTTACGGTAGTGAATTTTACCTCAATAAGGCAAGGGGAAGACTAACAGGCTGGATTGGGTATACCCTTTCCTGGACTTTTCGTAAATTCCCCCAACTCAATGGGGGAGAGACCTATCCTGCCAAATTTGACCGCAGGCATGATCTCTCCATTGTGGCTACCTATGAATTGAACAAACACTGGAAGCTCTCGGCTGTATTTGTGTATGCGAGCGGAAATGCCACGACCCTGCCAACCCAATTTTATATCATCGGCGGCATACTGACCCAGGAGTACAGCAAAATAAACCAATACCGCCTGCCCGCCTACCACCGGCTTGATCTTTCAGCCATTTATACCCCCACCTACAAGCCCAATAAAAAAATTCATGGCAGTTGGGTGTTCAGCCTCTATAACGCATACAGTCACCTCAATCCCTATTTTATCTATTATAACCAGTCGGGCAGCCCCTATAACGGAACCCTGAAAGTAGAAGCCAGACAGGTTTCCCTGTTTCCCGTGATTCCTTCCATTACATGGAACTTCAAATGGTAAGCGGCAGGAACCCGTGGCTTACTTTTTCATTCATCGGTTTTGGCTCCGCTGATCATCCCGGAAACAATACCGCGGTGTTTGCCGGTTTCAGCCAGGATTACCCCGACGATGTGAAACAGGATGAATCCGTATATGACATATTGCACGAACCCATGAATGCTCTTAATCGGCCGCTGGATATCCTTTAGGAAAGGGGCATCTTCAAAAGCGAGGCCAAGCCCTGTCAATGCCATGACAAACAGTGCCGCATAAAAAAGTATATACACCCTTTTTACCAGTAGGTAGTGCTTTTTTTCATTGTTTTCCGCCAACTGGCTGGATTGAAATGCGAGGGCTTTTTTGATTTTCACCGAAATTTTTTCCTCAGTGGGCTGCCCCATTTCAATGAACAGCCTGAGCAGGAATAAACCGCTGAGCACAAATCCGATGATTTTATGGGCATCCCACATCTTATCACTATACTCATGGGCGACTGCCCTGGCCTGGTCCTTGGTCACCATCACTCCCTTTTGCTGCATTTGTTCCTGTATCATGGCAACGTTATCCTTTGTCTTAAACAGGGTGGACCCCAGTAAAACGGTGACCAGGGAGGCGCTCAGGGTCAGATACGTAATCCAGTGCCACAGGCGTATGGACAGGGAATGTTTTTGAATAAAACCAATGGGAGAGGGGGAACTGGTAATCATTGCTGGCAATTTTGGGGTTTACTGATTTGACAATTATTTCTTTTTTCCATGAAGCCGGTATCCAAGTATTACTTTAAATATGGCATTATCGGTACTCTGGGTGAAACCCCATCCATACCCGCAATTGAATTCCCAATCCGGATTCCAGTCAAGATCCATGACCACAAAGAGCTGGTGCTGCTGACTTTGGTATGGCTGAAAGTTGTTGAGGGGGCCCAGGGATCCGTAATATTCAAAACCACCGGATACCGCCTTGGTTAGGTTAAATCCTGCCTTCACGTTGGGGGAAAAAACATAGCCCAGGCTCTTGTTCAGGCCATTCAGGGACTTATCGAAAACCGGATTGAATGCCAGGTAAAGTTTCCCTACCTGTTTATCAATGATGGGCCGGATTTCAAGGGTCCAGTCATCTTCACAGTATTGGGGCTTCTGGTAGCCCGCCTCTACAGACAGGCTCACGCCTACGGGCCATTTCCAGGCCTTGGGAGCCATGACCCTGGGTCTGATATGACTGCCGACATAGGTAGTCCGGTTTTGGTCCCCCAGTGCATTGAATAAATAAAAACCTATTTCAAAAAAATCAGTAAACCCATGGGTGATTTCAACCGTTTCATGCAGGATATGTTGTGTTGGCAATACGCCATGGGTAGTAAGCCGTTGGCCGTCGAAGGTGAAATTGCTGTGCAACTCCAGCATAGTGCTGTGCTTTTCTACGGTTTCAGCACCATATACCTGGATTTCATAGTTATCCTGGGTCCGGCCTGCCAAAAAAAGTAACAGGGAAAGGATAAAGAGCGCAACATGTTTGTTCATAATTTAAATCGGAGTTTCCACAGAAAACGAACCTGATCAGCGGTATGTATAATTAAAATTAAACATAGCAATAAAAAATAAAATTACCATAAAAGCGGCTAAATTGATTCCCCGGATCCTGGGTTTGCTTGTCCATGCCTTCAAAAGGAGGCTCGGATTCCGTAAAATATCTTTCTGTTATTTTTTCACTGTTTTATTGATTAAATTACCCTTCCAGCCAATCAATTATTGCCATGAAATATCTTCTCTTTTTGGTATTATTACCCCAGATGGTGTTTTGCCAGCCTTTTGGTAATAAGGAAATAATGGGCTACCGGCAGCAGGCCCTGCGTGTAAAAATCATCCGGGACAAATGGGGTATTCCCCATATTTACGGCCACTCGGATGCGGATGCTGTTTTCGGCCTTCTTTATGCGCAGTGTGAAGATGATTTCAAAAGGGTGGAAATGAACTATATTGAAAAACTGGGCCGGATCTCGGAGATAAAGGGACCTTCAGAACTCTACAATGACATGCTGATCCGAATGGTGATAGATTCTGCTTCGGCCATAAAGGATTACCAGCGGGCCCCGGCCTGGTTAAAAAAACTCCTGGATGCTTATGCCGGGGGGATTAACTATTATCTGATTACCCACCCGATGGTTAAACCGGCCCTGCTGAACCGCTTTAAACCCTGGTATCCGCTTTTATGGACAGACGGCAGTATCGGGGCCATTAATGTTTCATCCATTACCACAGCGGACCTGAAGGCTTTTTATGGGGAGGGAGGCCCGGAACTGGCCCAAATCCCCCTGAAGGAAGATCTGCCGTCCGGATCCAATGGGTTTGCGCTGGGCCCAGCCAAGACAGCTTCCGGACATGCCATGTTGTATATCAATCCCCATGTGACCTTTTATTTCAGGCCGGAAGTGCATGTCATCAGCCGGCAGGGATTGAATGCCTATGGCGCTGTGACCTGGGGACAGTTTTTTATATACCAGGGATTCAATGAGCATTGCGGCTGGATGCATACTTCAGGGTATACTGATGTGGCCGATTTGTACAGGGAAAAAATCATTCATAAGGGGTCCTCTTTTTTTTATGTTTATGATGGCAAACTCACACCGGTCAAACAGGAAAAACTGGTACTGAGGTACCTGTCAGCAGATCATTCCATGCGCTCAAAAACCTGGGTTATTTACAGGACCCACCACGGCCCTGTCATGGCCAAACGGGAAAATGACTGGGTCAGTGTGAAATCCAACAATCGGTCCATGACTGGACTGATGCAATCCTGGCTGCGGACCAAGAGCCGGACTTTTCAGGAGTATAAATCCATCATGAACCTGCGCGCCAATACTTCCAACAATACCGTGTATGCCGATGACAGTGGCAATATTGCCTACTGGCATGGCAATTTCATTCCCAAGCGAAGCCGGCAATTTGACTGGAGCAAGCCCGTGGACGGCACCACCAGCGCCACCGAGTGGATGGGACTCCACAGACTGGATGAAACCATACACCTATACAATCCGCCCGGCGGATGGATTCAGAATTGCAATTCCACCCCCTTCACCGCTGCCGGCATCAACAGCCCGCGCCGGGAGGATTACCCGGCCTATATGGCGCCGGACGGTCAGAATTTCCGGGGACTGAATGCTGCCAGGCTGCTGGCCGAAGGAACCGGGTATACCCTGGATAAATTGATTGCCACCGGATACAATACCCACCTGAGTGCTTTTGATGTGCTTTTGCCAGCCCTCCTGGACAGGGATAATAACCATAATCACGACAGCAGCTATGAGGCATTGAAAGCTCCCCTGGAACTGCTCCGGCTATGGGACCACGCTGCCTCCGATACGTCCACAGCCACCACGCTGGCCATATTATGGGCTGAGCGGCTGCTTCCTTCCATACTGAAGGAATCCACTGGGGAGCAGGATGCAGATATTGTGGCAAAGACCGCCCATTTTTCAAAGCATGCCAAAACGGGGCCCTTGCTTGATTCCCTCCGCCAGACCATGGCAGACCTTCAGCGCCGGTTTGGAGACTGGCTGGTTCCCTGGGGAACAATAAATCGTTATCAAAGAATTACCGGGCACCTGCAGGAAACCTACGATGATACCCAATCCAGCCTTCCGGTTGGATTCGCGGCTTCCACCTGGGGATGCCTGCCTTCATTTGTGAGCCGTCCCTTTTCGGGCAGCAACCTGAGATATGGCTACAACGGAAACAGTTTTATCTGCGCGGTGGAATTCGGAAAAAAAGTCTCGGCAAAATCTTTGCTGGCCGGCGGGCAGAGCGGTGATCCGCTTTCCCCTCATTTCAGCGACCAGGCAGCCATGTATACCCGGGGGATATTTAAGGATGTACTTTTTTACCGGGAGGATGTTCTTAAACATGCAGAAAAACAGTATTACCCCGGCCAGTAAAACCGGCGCTCCATGCCCGCTAATGGAAGGTGGGCTGGTAAATGAATTTCACGGCCGCACTTTTTTGCTCGCTGGAGGATAGAAATACCTCATATTTCCGGGCCCCTGCGGTCACGACCATCAGGGCCGTATTGGGTGGCAGGGTGCCAAGGTTATCCGCATACATAACCAGTTCATATTCAGCGCCCGGATTAGCCGTAAATAATAAATGCAATGGCTTTTCGCTGAGGCCCTGGTGATAAAGGATCAATTTGTTATTAATGAATACGGAAATGGTATCGCCGTCCACCACTGCGTCATCATAAAACTCAATGCTGATGCGTGAGGTATCCAGCAGAAGGGTTTTGACCAGTTCCTTTACCCTGGGCAGAAACGGCATGGACTGCTGGATCTGCGAGAGGGTGTCGCTTTGGTCAATATCCAGAGGAAAGTCAGAATAGGTTGCCTTTTTCAAAACGATTTTTCCGGGCGGACAGATCGTTTTCCTGTTTTCGATATGACCCTTCCAGTCCCCGGTGAGCATTTCATCATTTCCCTGCCTGGAATAAGTCAAATCATAGGTCTTTACGCAAGGAGCGCAATCATTGGGAATATTGGAATCAAGGACCCTGGATTCAATCAGCACCATCCGTTTTGTTTGGGGATTGTAGCGGCCCTTGAAACTTAGTTTGACAAATCGGGAGGTATCGTAATAATCAAAGGCCCTTCCGGTGATGTTGTTGTTGGCAAAATTGATCTGCAATTCCAGAAAATACTTGGGATAACATCCGCCCGCCCCCTGCGTAAGGGTGCCCTTCCAAATCCCGCTCAGGTCATCGGCCATCCCTACAAAAGGAATCAGCAGGAATAGGAGTAAAGCCGACAGACGCATGTACTTGCTTTTTTGGCAATGGAAATTAGGGCTTAGTTGTCAAAACAGGCTATTTTATTTTAAATGGCTATTTGGACTTTTCATACTTAAAAATAACAGTGGCATTCTTTTGTTCGGTAGATACAATGCGCACTTCGTATTGTTTGTCACCCGCTTTTACAACCATCAGTGAGGTATTGGGCGGGATATCACCTTCATTATCAGCCACCATTACCAACTCGTGGTAATCATTGGTATCATCCAGATGTATTTTCACTACGATTGCCCGGTCAGTGAGCATGGCGTGTGATACAACCAGCTTCTTATCCAGGTAAACTGAAACGGTATCATGGTCGATGGCCCCGTCATCATAAATATTCAGTTCGACCTCGTTGGTATTGACCGTAATGGTCTTTACCAGCTCATTTTTGCGGTTGGAAAGCACCTGCGGGGTGGGTAGCAGGGGCTTTTTGCTTTCAAAGCTTTCTGCCGAGTCCTTTGGTTTGGGCAGGGAGGCAGCCTTATCCGGATTTGTTGCCGCTAGCTCATTGGGGGTCACCGATCTTGGTTCAGGGGCCTTTCTTTGGGACACGCTGGCCTTCGGCTGGCCGGAGTGCACTACGCCGGAGGCGGGCGCCGGCTTTTTGGGGTACTCTTTTGCTTTGGCAATCCCGCCGGACTGAGCGGCCTTCCCGGCCGTGGGCGCATGGGGCACCGATGCAGGGGATGTCGGACCGGGTTTGCGGTCGTTTTTGGTTTCCTTTTCCCTTTTAAGCAGGAAAGGTTCGGTATAAAAATCGGAGCTGGCCACTTTATGCAGGAAAATACTTCCTTTTCCGCAATTGGAGGAGTCCCGGATATTCATGCTGCTGTAGGTCCCTTCCAGGAATTCCTCATCACCCAGTTTGGTATATTGGAGGAAACAGGTCATTGAACAGGCATCTGAAAAACTGGCCATTTTCACCTCCACGATCTTTTGTTCGCGAAGGAGCACCTTGAGGGTTTTGGGATTGAGGGTCCCCTTGGCTTCGGCCTTTCCATAAAACACGGTGGATTTATAAGAGTAGGTGACCGCATCGAATACATTATTATGCTGGGCTATTTGCACTTCAAATTTATAACGGTCATCACTGCCCATAAATTTATCTGCTCCATCGTTTGGCCGGAAATGCCCCCGCCAGATTCCGGTTAGGTCCTGGGTCCAGCCTGCAGCCGCAATCAGTATGAAAAGTAAAGTAAAGGTAATTCGCATCGCATTGCTGTTGGATTGGCAAATTAGAGAAATATTTATTTCCCTGAATAGTTTCGTAAATGAATATCGGCAAGAGTTTGTTAAATTTGCCGTTCTTTAAAGGCATCAGAAAACAGCGACAAAACAGTAAAATGATCAAAATAACTTTTCCGGACGGTGCAGTGCGAGAATACGAAACAGGCATCAGTGCCCTGCAGATTGCCAGATCCATCTCTGAGGGACTGGCCAAAAAAGTCCTCGCCGCGAGCGTCAACGGCCAGGTATGGGATGCTGGCAGGCCCATTTATCAGGATGCTTCACTGAAACTGCTCACCTGGGGTGATACCGAGGGCAAATCAACATTCTGGCATTCCTCCGCCCACCTGATGGCAGAAGCGGTAGAATCCCTCTTTGAGGGGGTTAAATTCTGGGTAGGACCTCCGGTAGAAAACGGGTTTTATTATGACATGGATTTGGGGGGAAAGCAGATGACTGAGGAAGATTTGCGAAAGCTGGAGGTGAAAATGACGGAACTGGCCAGGCAACAGGAAGCTTTCCAAAGAAAGGAAATCTCCAAGGCCGATGCCATACAATATTTTACCGAAAAAGGGGATGAGTATAAACTGGACCTGCTTCAAAACTTACAGGACGGGGAAATCACTTTTTATACCCAGGGGCAATTTACGGACCTGTGCCGCGGACCCCATATTCCCCATACAGGTCTTATCAAAGCCATCCGGCTCACCAATATTGCGGGAGCCTACTGGAAGGGCGATGAAAGAAATAAGATGCTCACCCGCGTATATGGTGTCACTTTCCCTTCCCAAAAGGAGCTGGACGAATACCTGGCCCTGCTGGAAGAAGCCAAAAAAAGGGATCACCGGAAACTAGGAAAGGAATTAGGGATTTTTACCATGGACGACGATATAGGACCCGGCCTTCCATTGTGGCTCCCCAATGGAACGATCATTATTGAGGAACTGGAAAAACTGGCCAAACAGACAGAGGAAAAAGGCGGTTATAAGCGGGTGGTTACACCGCATATTGCCAAGGAGAATCTATACCTGACCAGTGGTCATTTGCCCTATTATCAGGATAGCATGTACCCTCCCATGGAGCTGGACGGGGTAAAATATTACCTGAAGGCCATGAACTGCCCGCACCATCATAAAATCTTTGCGGCAGAACAAAAGAGTTATAAGGATCTTCCTTTCCGGCTGGCGGAATACGGAACCTGTTACCGATATGAACAAAGCGGAGAGCTCTTCGGACTCATGCGGGTCAGGTGCCTGCATATGAATGACGCCCATATTTATTGCACCAAGGAACAGTTCTATGAAGAGTTCAAGGCGGTCAATGACATGTATCTCAAATATTTCAAGATATTTGGAATCGGCAAATATGTCATGCGGCTAAGCCTGCATGAACCCTCCAAACTGGGCAAAAAATATGTGGATGAACCGGCATTGTGGAAAGAAACCGAAGCCCTGGTCAGGGATGTGCTGATCAGGACCAATACGCCTTTTGTGGAGGTACCCGATGAGGCGGCTTTTTATGGACCTAAAATAGATGTACAGATTTGGAGTACGATTGGCAGGGAATTTACACTGGCCACCAACCAGGTGGATTTTGCCCAGGGAAGGAGGTTTAAGTTGGAATTTACCAACCGGGATAACCAGGCTGAGACTCCCCTGATCATTCACCGGGCGCCCCTGGGGACCCATGAACGTTTTATCGGTTTTTTGCTGGAGCACTACGCCGGAAAATTCCCGCTTTGGCTGGCCCCGGTGCAGGTCAAGATCCTGCCCATCAGCGATAAGTTTCTGGAATATGCACAAACTCTTTTGCAATCCCTGAAAAATGCGGATATTCGTGCAGAAATTGATGACCGTTCCGAAAAAATAGGCAAAAAAATCCGGGACACCGAACTGGCGAAGATTCCCTATATGCTGGTCATAGGAGAAAAGGAAGTCGCCGAAAACCTGGTTTCCCTTAGAAAACAGGGTAAGGGTGATTTGGGAAAAAGGACCATCGAGGAGTTCATCCGCGACGCAAGGCAGGAAATTTCAGATAGGAGGGGGGAATAGGTTTCAAGGGTATAAGGGAATGGTTTACAAAGTGTTTTACTATTTTCCTTCCCGGGGAATAACCTAAACCGAATCATTCACCTGTAAAATGAAGCGGCTTTGCAGGTTTCACCAGCCGGCCGCTGTAATTAAATTTATTCATCTAATAATTGTAAATGGCATTTCCACCCAGACCTCCCAGAGGTAATTTTAATCCAAGATTCAGAAAAGAGCAGCAACAGGAACACCGTACCAATCAGATGATCCGGGTACCAGAAGTAAGGTTGGTCGGAGAAAACATCGAGGTAGGCGTTTATTCCATTCAGGACGCTTTAAGAATGTCCCAGGAACAAGGCCTGGATCTGGTAGAAATTTCTCCCAATGCAGTACCCCCTGTTTGTAAAATAATAGACTATAATAAGTTTCTATACGAAAAGAAAAAGAAGGACAAGGAAATGAAGGCCAAAAGCAAGGCCTCTGAAGTGAAGGAGATCCGGTTTACTCCCAATACGGATGACCATGATTTCGACTTCAAAGCCAAGCATGCCGAGAAATTTCTCAAAGACGGTGATAAGGTAAAGGCCTATGTCCAGTTTAAGGGCCGAGCCATTCAATTCAAAGAGCGCGGAGAATTGTTATTGCTGAAATTCGCCGAGCGCCTCAATGAGGTGGGCGTTTTGGAAGGTATGCCCAAAATGGAAGGTAAGCGCATGCTCGCCATTTGGGCTCCCAAGCCGCAAAAAAAGAAGGTCAAGGAATAGATTATCTTCGCTGTAACTGAATACCTCCTGGAGGGCAAACCGCATGAAATATGCGGTTTTTTTGTTTAGTAGGAAATGCTTCTTTCCCGCAGCAATTCCTTGACGCGTTGGATATTTTCGCGCACATCGCCGATGGGAAAATCTTCCCGCTCCCCATACCGGATGAACCGGAGAAATTCCCCCCATACAACCGCCTGGCCAAAACTTGTTTTAAACCAGTGCTTCCTGGAAATGGGATACTTTTTTGATTCCGAAGGGATGTCATAGGGTTGGCTGACAAGGAGTTTATCGGGGCATATTTTTTTGAGCGTGAGCTTGCTTCGCATGGAAGCATAGGAATGGGATAGGAACATGACAGACCTGTCCCCGGAAAAATTATATATCAGGCTGGTTTCCAGAACGTTTTCCAGACTGTTCTTGGAATTGTTCTCCTGAATGAATACCACATCCGAAAACAGCTCCCGGGGAATATGGGACAAAATCTGTTCACTTTCGGGGATGGGTTGCAAAATAATGCTTTCGTAACTGGGTATACCGCCGGTAATGATCACTTTTTTGGTTATGCCCTCTTCCAGCAATCCGCAGATCTTACTGGCCAGTTGCTGCTGAATGATATTGGATCCAAAAACAAACAGGACATCCGCTTTTTGTTTTTTATCCTCGGAAAAACAAAGGGAAGTCAGTGCCTCCACCAAATCAGGAAACATCCCGGGAGGACGCGGTGTTTTCTCGATTTCCCTTGCTTCAATTTGTTGACCGGATTTTTTAATCATTCCAACGCAAGTTAGGATCAATTTAACGATTCCGCAATGACATCTGCCAGCAGACAGGAAAGGGCATGTATCCTTTTGGCGTTTTCGACATGCCAGTATTTGATCTTATTATTAAAAATGCCTCCCAGCAAAGGTCCCATGACATACAGGTTCTTTCCGGCTTCAAATTTTTCAGTGACTTCAAACCCCCTCCTGGTCCGGTTAACGGTACACAGTCCCCTATTGACCAGGTTGGAGATCAAGGGGGAGGAGGATTCGTCGAGATCCTCAAAACCTCCGCAGTTTACCACGATGGGGAAGGCTGCAGGGTAGGTCTGAACGGGCTGGTCTGCCCTGCTATGGTATTGCAGGAAATACCCTTTTTCCTGTCCGGTGGGGGTTTGTATTTTCCCAAAGGACCCCTTGATGAGTTTCTATGTGCCCGCATCCATTAGTTGCTGGGCAGCATCGCGGTATTCGGCACCGGCCCGTCTGATAAGTTTGGTGAACCGGTTTCCATATATGCTATAGAATTCCTTTTCCTGTTCATGATCGAGTTTTTTGAGTAATTCCACCACCAGGTCGCTCAGCTGGTAATACATATCTCCAATATGCACCCCTTTTCCATATGCGATGTCCAGGTCTAATTCAATGGTTTGGTATAACCGGTGGGCATCAAAACCGGCCTCTTTGAGTGCTAGCAGGTGATCAAAGCTATAATTGGGTACGCTGTCCTGGGTTATCCGGTGGGGAAACATACCGCTATAGGAAAGCACCACGACCTGATGCAGCCGGTTTTTCAGGGAGGGATGCTGGTTGATGAGGTAGACCAGTTCCAGTGAACTGGCATTGGAACCCAGTATCAGCATATTTCGGTTTTGTTCATCTCCGATTCCGTCCAGCAGTTCTTCAATGCGGTTCAGATTCTCCTGCAAGGAAGGATAATAAGTGTCATTTACATAGAGTAGGTCCTTTGAAGAAGAGGGCCCCTCCGGAAGCACGGGTTTGATGGTGCCACTGCCGATACAAAGTACAAGGCGCTTTGCGCTCAGGGCAATCAAACCCGGTTGTTCCTGCCTTACAGTAATTTTATATAAGTCATTATCTGTTAATTCTATATCAACGGCTTCCCCCTGTATCAGGTCGATGGTGGCAATGCCTTTCCGATCAGCTTCCCCGATGGCAGCCGCCAGCTTTTCCTGGAGATATTTTCCATACAGGAACCTGGGAATATAGATTTCATCCCATTTGCCGGATTCAAAATGGGCCTGGTTGTTGGCATACCAGGATTTGGCCGTTTCACCGCCTTTTAGCATGAGTTCCGCCATCCAGTTCTCCCTGTTTTGTTTCAACCAGCCATAGAAGCCTTCTTTCTCATTGGGATGCACAAATTCCCCCAGGGTGGTGATGGTCAGGGAATTGACAGAAGATCTCTGTCCATAGGGAATTCCCCGCCAGGGCTCCCCGAATTTTTCGACAACCAGTATCTGCAGGCGCTCTTTTGGTTGGCCCGAATGAGCCAGCTTATCGATCAACTGCAACAGGGTTTGAGTACAGGAAATACCACTTCCGAGCAGGGCAATGTCAAAATTCATGTAGGAGGTTTAATGTTATGGGTAAATGGGTTAGTATATAAGATTTAATACATGGATGGGTGGCCGCGAAGGCCTGTCCATCCTGCCATTCTTGGTTTTACAGGGGTTAATAACGGCATAAACAACTGAATATTATAGCATATATTATTTATCCTGTTACCGGTTTGGGTGGTGGCATGTTTTTTCCCATTTTTGGAAATATACGGTGACAAACTGGGCATTATCAGCAATTACATAAGTAATAATCTTTATTCTTTAAAAAAATCAGCATGAAGGCATGTTTATTGATTATTCCACCATGTTGGCATAATTTTATTGCCTGAATGTCGTTTAGATAACATTCATAGTTACTTAACAGTCAAGTACGTCCAGGTCCTCAAGGGAGTGATTTAATCAAAAAAATCTAAACTATCTCAACAATGTCCGGCTGCAGAAGTATAGTAATAGCACCATATGGCAATGCGGCAACAACCTTGTCTGACAGCTGGCTCAAATACAGGGATCAAAAGGAATTTGATGTTTGCCTGCTGTTCTACCACCAGGAAGTGCTGGAGCCGAAAAAATACGAAATGGTGGACTATTTTTTCCATCTCAAAGGATTTAAATACAGGATGATTCATGAGGTCCTGACCAACCTGCATCCCGAATGGATGGACAAATACGATTACTTCTTTTTCATAGATGACGATGTTCAGATAGACACCCTCCAGATTAACCGCATGTTCTCCCTGGCCAGGGCCCATGACATATGGATCTGCCAGCCGTCCCTATCCAAGGATTCTTTTTGCAGCTGGCCCATTCTCAAGACCAATGACCGTTGTTTTTGCCGTTATATGGGTCAAATCGAGGTAATGGCTCCCCTTTTCAGCAATTATGCCCTTAAAATATGCATGGAAGCGGGGACCTTCATCACCAATAACTCAAGCTGGGGTATCGATTGTGCCTGGACCCATTTACTGGGCTATTCCCGCAACAAACTGGTTGTCTTTGATATAGTTACTATGAAACATATTCATCCGGTGGGGAAGGGTGAATTGTATAAAAAAATCGGGGATCCCTACAAGGACTGGCAGGAAGTGGTAAAAAAATACGGTACCAAACGAATCAATTACCAGGAATATGGCAGACTGCTCAAGGTAAATGCCCATACGGCCCCCATTCAGTTCACCCGCTACAAAATGGTGGAGCAGTTTAACCGGCTCAAGCAGGCTTATAATGATTACGATCTGCCTTCCCGCATCAGGAGCCAGCTCCATAAGGCAAAATCCCTGTTTAAAAAGCCTCCGGCCCTGTAAACCAGGCATCTTTAAGGAGTAAAGCGCTGGAAAATCCCTTATATTTTGTTTTATTTCAGATAAAAAATCTACCTTTGCGCTCCATTTGGAAAATTGTTTTCGGGAGAACCTACCGGTAACCGGAACCAATCATTGCCCATACGGCTCCATAAGTTCCTGCCAGTGCGGGACGCCTGCAGGGTATAATTAAAAACAGGAATAGAAAATGCCAAAGGTTAAAACAAATTCCAGTGCCAAGAAAAGGTTTAAAGTAACCGGCACGGGCGAAATCACCTACCAGAAGTCCTTCAAAAGGCACATCCTCACCAAGAAATCCAAAAAACGCAAACGGAACCTCAATAAGAAAGGGGTTGTCAGCGGCCCCAACACGGATTTTGTAAAACGTCTATTGAGGCTGAAGTAACCGGTACATCCATTCTAATTATTTAAACTTATTTTATATGCCACGTTCAGTAAATGCAGTTGCTTCCAGGGCACGCAGAAAACGCATCTTGAAAGATGCCAAAGGGTTTTATGGTAAACGCAAAAACGTATATACCGTAGCCAAAAATGTGTTGGAAAAAGGGTTAACCTATCGTTTTGTCGGACGCAAATTGAAAAAAAGGGAATACCGCACGCTGTGGATCGCCCGTATCAACGCCGCGGTCAGGGCAGAAGGTCTCACTTATTCGGTGTTTATCCATAAGCTCAGTGAAAAGGGAATTACCCTGGACCGGAAAGTGCTGGCGGATCTGGCCATGAATGAGCCCGAAACCTTCAAGCAGCTTGTCGCTTCTGTGAAATAGAGATCAAGTTGAAAATTAATAATATGATAACCGGGTGTTGTAAAGCATCCGGTTTTTTTATTTTCTGGCATTGTCCAAAAAATTACATTTGTACCAATTTTGACAACAAGATTTTGAACCACTTTACTTATTCCTGAATAATAATGAATATCAACCTGGACCAGTCCATGAACAATACCTACACCGACCTGGTGAAGCAAACCTTCAATTTTCCCCAGGATGATTTTGAAACTAAGGATAATTACCTGAAATTCAATGGTGTAGATATTAAAGCCCTGATTGACAAGTATGGCACTCCCATGAAACTGACCTACCTGCCAAAAATCGGGATGCAGATAAACAAGGCGAAGAAGATGTTTGCCAATGCCATTAAAAGGCACCGCTATGAAGGAAAGTACCATTATTGTTATTGCACCAAAAGCTCCCATTTTTCCTTTGTGGTGGAAGAGGCCCTTAACCATGATATACATCTGGAGACTTCCTACGCTTATGATATAGAGATTATAAAAAAACTATACGCCCGAAAAAAAATCAACAAAGAAACTTTTATCATCTGCAACGGCTTTAAACAAAAAACCTACACCAGCCGGATTGCCTCCCTGCTTAATACGGGATTCAAGAATGTCATTCCCATATTAGACAACAAAGAAGAATTGCAGCAATATAAAAAGTCGGTGAAAGTGCCCTTCAAGCTGGGTATCCGGGTGGCTGCCGAGGAGGAACCGAATTTCCCCTTTTACACCAGCCGGCTTGGTTTCAGGGCCAGGGATGTACTGGAGTTCTACGTGGATAAAATTGAGGGAAATGAAGACCGGTTCCAGCTCAAGATGCTCCATATTTTCCTCAATAAGGGCATCAAGGATGATATCTATTACTGGAGCGAGCTGAACAAGGTCATCAATCTGTATTGCCAACTTAAGAAAATCTGTCCCGAACTCGACTCCATAAACATCGGCGGAGGCTTTCCCATCAAGCATTCTCTGGGCTTTGAGTATGATTATCAGTTCATGATCAATGAGATTGTCAGCAATATCAAAAAAGCCTGCAAACGAAACAATGTCCCCATGCCCCATATCTTTACCGAATTTGGCAGTTATACGGTGGGGGAGAGTATGGCCCATATCTACAGCGTGATCGGCCAGAAAATGCAAAATGACCGGGAAATCTGGTATATGATTGATTCATCCTTCATCACCACCCTGCCGGACACCTGGGGTATTGGAGAGCGCTTTTTGATGCTTCCTGTCAACAAATGGGATGTGGAATACCAGCGGGTGGTATTGGGGGGAATTACCTGTGACAGTCATGATTATTACGATTCCGAAGAACATATCAACGAAGTATTTCTTCCCAAACTCAATAATGGGGAACCACTCTATATCGGCTTTTTCCATACGGGAGCCTATCAGGACCAGATCAGCGGCTACGGCGGTATCAAGCACTGTATGATTCCCTCTCCCAAACATGTCATCATTGGATATGATAAGAACGGTAAACTGGTGGATTGGGTGCATGCCAAGGAACAGACAGCCCAGAGCATGCTCAAGATCCTGGGGTATTAATGCCAAAAAACGGTACAGATGAAATATGTTCTGATTTGCTTTACCCTCATGACATGGTCCGCCTCCATCCAGGCCCAAACGGCCGAGGATTCTGTAAAGGCGGTCATTAACCAGCTGTTCCAGGGTATGAAACTGGCAGACAGTTCCCTGCTGAAGGCCAGTTTTGCAGACCACGCCATCCTCCAAACAGTGGAAACCGCAGCGGACGGCACGATATCCATCCGGGATGAATCCATACATTCATTTATCGAAAGCATTGCTAAACTGCCCCGTGACGCAGCAGATGAAAGAATCCGATTTGACATGGTAAAAACAGACGGCGCACTGGCTACGGCATGGACCCCTTACCAATTCTATTTTAAAGGGAAGTTCAGTCATTGTGGGGTGGATTCCTATCAGCTGGTCCGGCTGCAGGGAGGCTGGAAAATACAATACCTCATAGACACCAGGAGGAAGGATGGCTGTCTGTGAAGACTTATTCCTATAAGGGAAGTAACCCTGTTACCTGGACTTCAGGCGGTATTTCTTATTTACCTTGGGGCTGTTGAAATATTCATTAAGCTGCTCTTCGGTCATACTCCCGGGTTCATCAATGGGTACATCAATGAGCTGGATCTGGGTTTGCTTCAGTTCGTCCCACATTTTGGCCATCTTTTTAGCAATATCCATATCTTTTTCACCCACCAGCCCATTTTCACGCATAATATATTCGAGGCGCTTGATCGAAGACCTGACCAGGGAAGCAGAATTCTGTTCTGCATTCATGGGGGGGGCCACGGTCTCCTTTACCGGTACAAGGGCCACCCCTGCGCTGGGAAGGATCTTACCGGCGGTCTGTGCGCTGCTTCCGGTAGCCGATGACAAAACGGTACCTCCCAAGGCCGTGGTAGCCGTGGTCAGGTCAAAGGATGTCCTGGTCTTCTTTGTTTTTTTTACTTTTTTGTCCAGTTGGACAAAAGAATATTTCAATTGAAGTATGTAAGTGGAGTAGCTTTTGGCGATTTTCTCATAATCACGCAGGGCCACCGGGTAATTCAGGGCATCCTTTACGTAAATTTTTACCACGCTGGTATCCCTGGCAAAGAACTTGGTGATGCCCACAAAATTCAGGAGCAGCATTTTTTGTTTGGCCGAATCCGTTTCTTTGACAAAATCATACCCGGGCGACCAGGTAAATTCATCATCGCATTTTCTTACCAGGGAAAAATTCTTAATTGGGATATTTGAAAAAAAAGTAATCTCTTCTATGGGAAAACTGCCGGTTTCACATTCCACTTTAAAGCTGATGGTATCCCCTTCTTCAATATAGAGCGTGTTGGAGACCGAAGGCTTTAACCGGGAGGGTGTAATCTCCGTGGTGAAAAAAAGGATGGTAAAAGAAGTGTCAATCCTTTCTTTGGGGTCTATGAGATTCTGGACTCCGATATTGACCTTGTATTCATAGTCAAATTTGAGCTTACCTGACAGAAAGTAGGATTTTTCGGCCTTGAAGGTAAGCAGGCCATTGTCCTTATTTATTTTAAGTCCCACCGGGGAATTCTTCAGGAACCAAAAATACTTCGAGGGATCCTTATTGATTTCCAGTTTGTAATTCAGGGTTGAATCCACATGCAGGGTAAAATAGGGGTTCAGGTTCCTGATCCTGAATACGGTATCCTGGCTCATTTTCAGACTGTCCAGAGAAGAGTTGAACTGACGATGGGTAGTATCCTGCGAAAAAGCGGTGGTGGTCGATAGAATTCCTAAGATTATAAAAAGAAAATATAGAGTGACGCTGTAGCTTTTCATCATTATTCTTGTGGATCTTCAATTAGTTATACCCGAAATTAAAACAATAGCAACGAAAAACGGCAAATGGAAAATAAAAATCCCTCCTAAGATTAGGAGGGATTATAAATCAAAACCAACTGCTAATGAACATTTTTGGGTACTAAACCGCTTTTAATCAATGTTTATTTGTTTAGCGTTTTCCTTTACCTGTGCCTTTTTGGGCAACAATAATTTTAACAAACCATTTTCATATTTGGCCTGGATACCGTTGGTATCAATGGTATCATCGAGGTTAAAACTCCGCTTGAAACTCTGGAAGGTGAATTCCTTCCGGACGGTCTTATAATCCTCGGTTTTGGTTTCTTCCTTCTTTTCAAAACTGATGGTTAACAACCCGTCTTCCAGGTTCAGTTTGAAGTCTTCCTTATTTCTGCCCGGGGCACTTAATTCCAGGTGAAAGGCATCTGCTGTTTCATGGATATTTACCGGAACGGCAGCCCAGTTACCCTTATTCCATTCTCCGGGAGTGAAACCAGGAAAATCATTGAATAAATCACTGAAAAGGCTTCCAAAGGCCTTGGGTGTGTTGTTTACTTTTACGAGTGTCATAATCGTAGATATTTTAGGTTATAGATTTTTTGTTACGGACTATGGGGAACAAAGCATGTACCAGTCCGAAAAATGGGCAAAAAACAGGAATTTTCGTCCTGTCATGAATTAAAACCGGACATAATAGCCGAATTTTCCTTGTCGGACTGCCGTTTTAACATGAAACCATTTCATTCTGCCCGAATCAACTTTTTGCCTAATTTTGCGTTTACATCAATCAAATCAAAAGACAGTATACAATGTATCCAGAACAAATAGTAATTCCCATGAAAGAAGAGTTGACTGACAATGGTTTCAGTGAACTGCTAACTCCCTCGGAGGTAGACGCACAACTCAAGCAGGAGGGCACGGCCCTGGTCATGATCAATTCGGTATGCGGTTGCTCCGCCGGTACGGCCAGGCCAGGCGTTTTGATGGCTGTAGCCAACAGCCCCAAAAAACCGGACCATCTGCTGACAAGTTTTGCCGGTTTTGATGTGGAAGCAGTAAATAAGATCCGCGAACACCTGCTCCCATACCCCCCATCATCCCCCGCCGTGGCCCTATTTAAGGATGGCGAACTGGTGCACATCATTGAAAGACATCAGATTGAAGGCCGTTCTGCGCAAATGATCGCTCACAACCTTATTGCAGCATTTAATCAGTATTGCTGAGGCTTCTGCAGGCGCACCTTTTTACCGTGCAAATCCTTCTTTTAACCGGAAGGATTTTTTTTTAGTTTAATATTCCCTGCACTTCCATGGTGCTAAGGTTTTTTCGCTTAAACTTGCATTTTTCAAATACCAGGTATGTATCCCAATCTATATTATGCTTTCAAGGATCTCTTTGGCCGGGATGATTGGACATTTCTCAGGTTTGTCAATTCTTTCGGATTTTTCGTAGCGCTGGCCTTTATCGGAGCTGCCATTGTATTGTCCCTGGAACTTAAACGCAAGGAACGGGAAGGACTGCTCCTGTATAAGGAAGAACTGGTGGTGGTAGGGAAACCCGCAACCCTGGCCGAGCTAATTGTTAATTTCATACTTGGCTTTCTGCTTGGTTATAAGATACTTGGATTGTTTTTTACAGGCAGTGACGAGGCCGTCAACCCCCAGGCATTCCTTTTTTCCACCCAGGGTAACCTTCCCCTGGGACTGATATTGGGCCTTTTCTTTGCCGGCCTGAAGTATTGGGAAAAAAATAAGCAGAAACTAGCCAAGCCCGAAGAAAGAAAAATCAGGATATGGCCCCACGACAGGGTAGGGGATATTACCATGTATGCCGCAGTATTTGGCTTCCTGGGAGCCAAACTCTTTGATATTCTGGAGAGTCCGCAGGACTTCATGCAGTCCATCCGGGATGTGCAGCACGGAGCCCAGGATGCCGCTTCGCTGATTTTCAGCGGCCTGACATTTTATGGCGGATTGATTTGTGCTGCGCTGGCCATCTGGTACTATGCCAAAAAGAACAACATTGGATTCTGGCAGCTCAATGATGCGGCTGCGCCTGCGCTGATGCTGGCTTATGCCATGGGCCGGATTGGGTGCCAGGTAGCCGGTGACGGGGACTGGGGTATTCCCAATACCAGTCCAAAGCCCTTCCATTGGCTTCCCGACTGGATGTGGGCCTTCAACTACCCCCATAATGTAATTAATAAGGGTATTGGTATCCCGGGTTGTATTGGACAGTTTTGCAGCCAGTTGCCCGAGCCGGTGTATCCTACCCCTTTTTATGAAACCGTGGTTTGCCTGATTCTTTTTTTCCTCATCTGGTCCATCCGTAAACGATTTACCCTCCCGGGCACCCTTTTTGCCATATACCTCACGCTCAATGGATTGGAGCGTTTCTTTATTGAAAAAATCAGGGTAAATGTACAGTACGCGATTTTTGGGTTTCACCCCACCCAGGCAGAAATCATCTCCAGCCTGCTGGTAATTGGCGGGGTTCTCCTGTATTTTTTTCTTAAAACAAAACACCGCGCAGCCGGCCTGAAGGCCTGATTACCCCTTACTGGCGCCCCTAAATAACTGCCTGGCAGGCGGTGAGATCCCCCATGGAGCCAGGTCCTGCCAGGAAAAGTACTGCCCTTGCCACCATTCAGCGGATTTCGCCTTTTATCCAGAATCGGGCCCCCATTGTAACCCAATGGCTCCTTTTGCGTCTTATTCGATATGCCATTTAAGGCCAGTTATCAATAAAATAAGCCTTCCAACACAAAACAATGAACTATGTATAGCATAGTACATATTTTTGAACTGTAATAAACAAACATAAGTACCAAACTAATAAAAGAACTATTATGAAAAAGTTTTTGAGCCTGCTAACTGTTATTGGGATCCTTTTTTGGTCCAATGTATCCCTGGCCCAGTCCGGCCCCGGAAAAATCAGCGGGCAGGTAACCGATGAGGCCAATAAGCCCCTGGAAGCCGCTACCATCAGCCTGCTGAAGGCAGGTGATTCCCTGAAAAGCCGGCAGGTCATTTCCGACAAGGAGGGCAGATTTGTCCTGGATATCCTGCCAGCCGGCAAATTCCTTATTTCCATAAGCGCGGTCGGCCATCAGCCTTATTATTCCAGTACCCTGGAAATTTCCGAAAAAAATAAGAATATCCAATTGAAAACCATAAAATTACAATCGAAAACCGGCAATTTGCAGGAAGTGGCCATTGTCGCCCATAAGTCATTTTTTGAGCAAAAAGCCGATAAAATGGTGGTCAATGTAGATGCTGCGCCCAGCAATGCGGGTACCAGCGTGATGGATATCCTGGAAAAATCCCCCGGTGTATCGGTAGACAAGGATGGCAATATCAGCCTAAAGGGAAAGCAGGGGGTTACCATCATGATTGATAATAAGCCTACTTATCTTTCAGCAACGGACCTGGCCAATTACCTTAGGAGCCTGCCTTCTTCTTCCATCGACCAGCTGGAAATCATGACTAACCCTTCGGCCAGGTACGATGCCGCAGGCAACTCAGGGATCATCAATATCAAGACCAAGAAAAATAAGGCCAAAGGGTTCAATGGCAGCCTGACGCTTACCCACACACAGGGCGTCTACCCCAAACCAAGCGGCAGTGTAAATCTCAACTACCGCAACGGAAAATTCAACGTGTTCCTCAATGCAGGCTATACCCATTGGGAGGGCTTCCAGGATTTAACGATCAACAGACAGTATTTCAATGCCAATCCAAACGGTAAAACGCTCAATGCCATATTCAGCCAGCTTACGGCCATGAAATTTGTCAACCCCGAGGCCAACCTTAAGCTGGGAGTAGATTATTATCTGAGCAAAAAGACTACCCTGGGTTTTGTGGTCAGCGGATTCAGAAATGAGGAAAACGATCAGTCTGCCAGCCATATTTCGCTGATGGACCCCAACCATGTGGTGGATTCCTTCGTGTATTCACCCAGCACCAACAAAGGCATTTGGAAAAACGGGACTGTCAACCTGAATTTCAGGCACCAGTTTGACTCCACTGGAACAGAACTCACTGCGGATGCGGATTTCATCACTTACCATTCCGTAAACAATCAATATTTTGATAATATTACTTATTATCCTGATATGACCTTAAAGAATGAGACCATTCTAACCGGCAACCTGCCCAGCGATATCTCCATTTATTCCTTTAAATCGGATTATTCGCACCCCTTCAAAAATAACCTGAAACTGGAAACCGGGATCAAGACCAGTTATGTGGCCACTGATAATACGGCCAATTATTTTAACCTTATTCAAAACGTTTCCATGGTGGATACCACCAAGACCAATCATTTCCTTTACCATGAAAACATCAATGCCGCTTACATAAACCTGAACAAACAATACAAAAAATGGAGCCTTCAGGCCGGATTGAGACTGGAAAACACCAATTATTCCGGTCACCAGCTGGGCAATCCTTACACGGTAAACAACAATGATTCATCGTTCAGCAGGAGTTACACCAATCTTTTCCCGACCCTGTATGTCAGTTACCAGGCCAACGCGAAGAACAGTTTTTCCATCAATTACGGGCGGCGCATAGACCGGCCCGCTTACCAGGACCTCAATCCGTTTTTATTCTTCCTGGATAATTATACTTACCAGGCCGGTAATCCCTACCTGCAATCCCAATACACCCATAACCTGGAGCTTTCGCACACTTTCAATAATTTTCTGACCTCTACCCTTAATTACAGCAATACATCCAACTATTTTTCCGAAACCTTTGAACAAAAGGGCTACGCTACCATCGTCAGAAGGGGCAATATCGGAAAATACCAAAACGCCGGGTTGGCCGTCAGCGCGCAGATACCGGTGACCAAGTGGTTTACTGCCATCGTCTATGGCAATGTCAATTACAATCAATTCAACGGGATGCTTTACGGGGAATACCTGGACGTATCTGCCATCACCATGTTGTTTAATGTAAACAACCAGTTCAAATTCAAGCAGGGATGGAGCGCAGAGGTTTCCGGTTTTTACCGCAGTTCTGGAGTGGAAGGACAAATTCTGATCAAACCCATGGGGCAGCTTTCAGCAGCGGTATCCAAACAACTGATGAAGGAAAAGGCCAGCCTGAAATTAGGCATCAGGGATCTGTTGTATACCCAGCAGGTAAAGGGCAATATAAATTTTCAGCAAACAGAAGCCACCTTTCATAATTCAAGGGACAGCAGGCAGGTCAGCCTTACTTTTACCTACCGGTTTGGAAAGCCCATACAGGGAAACCAGCCACGCAGAAGCACTGGTGGTGCAGACAATGAGCAAAACCGGGTCAAAACCGGTGGAAATAATTAAACCGGGTAAGCAAATATTTTCTCTCGAACAGTTGGTTTTGGTTAACAAAGGCCCTTTTTCTAAAGGGCCTTTCCTTTGCACGTTGCCTGCCCGGGCAACGGACCATGGCACCTGGCCTGCAAACTTAATTGGACGCCCCCCGTTTGTTTTTTACATTTGTCATTACAAATCTATTGCTATGGCCACTTTTGATATCGTCAGTAAGGTCGATCCCCAGACACTGGACAATGCCGTCAACATCACCAAAAAAGATATTACCAACCGGTTCGATTTTAAGGATTCCCCGGTAAAAATTGAACTGAACAAAAAAGACATGAAAATTGATCTGGAAGCGGAAAGCGACATGAAGATCAAACAAATTGTGGATGTGCTGATCAGCCGCTCCCTAAAGCAGGGGCTCGATCCCCTCGCATTTGATTTCAGTAAGGATCAATATCCCAGCGGCAAGACAGTTAAACAGGAAGTCCCCGTAAGAAACGGGCTCAAACAGGAGGATGCCAAAAAAGTAGTCAAACTCATCAAGGATTCCGGATTGAAAGTACAGGCGCAGATCATGGATGATTTGGTAAGGGTCACCGGAAAGAAAATTGATGATCTCCAGGAGGTCATTCAGCTGTGCAGGAATTCGAAAATCGGTGTGCCCATGCAGTACATCAACATGAGAAGTTAAGCACCCGCTTGTCGCTGCCCCAAATGAGTTCAAATATTATTTGGAAACCGGCCTTGCAATGAGTAATTTTGCACTCTTTATTAATAAACTGTACGGCCAAATCCGTACAACCTTCAAAATCAGCAGATTATGAAAAAAGGTATCCATCCGGAAAATTACCGGTTTGTTGTGTTCAAAGATATGAGTAATGGTTACACATTCCTCAGCCGCTCCTCAGCTCCCTCCAGGGAAACCCTGAAATGGGAGGATGGTAAGGAATACCCCCTCATCAAATTGGAAATTTCCAGTACTTCCCATCCCTTCTTCACAGGCAAGAACATGCTGGTGGATACGGCAGGACGTATTGACAAGTTTAAGAAGCGTTACGAGAAGAAAACAAAATAATGAACCAGGCCGCTGTCCAGTACAGCCGTCCCCTTTTGGTCAATATATTTCCCTCCGGCCGGTTCCGGAGGGATTTGTTTTTTGTACCTGCTCCAATCAGGAGAATATTGTAGTTTTATTGCATGACGCCCATCGCTTTTGAGGAAAGCCTTTCAGGCAATGCCTTATTTCCCTTTACCTTGACCCGCCGGGCGCAGGAACTGCGTTTGGGGATCCTGACCATCCGGGAAAAATGGGAGCATATCCGCCGTTTGCTTCCCGCCAGTATTGCCCTTCCTGTCATTTCACCGTTATTATTACCTGATGTAAAGCTGGTCGGTCTGGTTCGCGAGCATCATACACTGCCCGATTTTTCAGGACTTTCTTACCTGCAGTATCCCTGGCAAATAGTTCAACAAAACCGGGGGCAACTGCTCCTGGATTTTGAACTCATTACCTTCGGACGGGCCTCCGGACCCATATCCCCCAGCAACCACGTGGTGGATGCCGGGCAGGTGTTTCTGGAAGCGGGGGCCCAGGTGGAATGCTGCGTACTCAATGCCAGCGATGGGCCTATTTACATTGGCAGGGGCGCCCATATCATGGAGGGTTGCCTCATTCGGGGGCCTGTTGCCGTGGGAGCGGGGTCTGTATTAAAAATGGGATCAAAAATATATGGTGCAACCACCATCGGACCCGGTTGTGTTATGGGCGGGGAAATCAAGAATTCCGTCATCTTTGGAAATTCCAACAAGGCCCATGACGGATACCTGGGGGATGCCGTAATCGGCGAATGGTGCAACCTGGGAGCTGGAACCTCCAATTCCAATATCAAAAACAATGCTTCGGTGGTAAAAGTATGGGATGAATCCGTCAGGCAATTCCGGCCGGCTGCCCAAAAATGTGGTCTGCTGATGGGCGACTTTTGCCGCTCTGCCATCAATACCTCCTTTAACACCGGTACTCTTACCGGCGTATGCTGCAATATTTTTGGAAACGGCATGCCGCCAAAGTATATGCCCAGTTTTTCCTGGGGTTTTGCTAAGGAACGGTATGATTTCACAAAAGCTATGGAGGATATCAGAAATTGGAAGAAATTAAAAAATCAACCGCTCCGGGAGGACGAAATTCAAACTTTGAAACATATTTTTGATCAAACATAAATTCTTTGTACATGAGAAAACAAATTGCTGCAGCAAACTGGAAAATGAACCTCACCGTATCTCAGGGTGCGGCCCTGCTGGATGATATCTTAAAGGCAGGTCTTAGCCTGTCTGATCACCAGCAGGCCATTTTTGCCGTTCCTTTCCCTTACCTGTCCATGGCCCAGTCCAAACTGGCCCATTCCGGTCGATTTGCCGTCGCTGCACAAAATTGTTCTAATAAAAAATCGGGGGCTTTCACCGGTGAGGTATCCGCCGAAATGCTTCATTCCATGGAAATCGGTTATTGCGTAATCGGGCACAGTGAAAGAAGGGAATATTTTGCTGAGTCTAATCAGGTGCTGGCAGAAAAGCTGGACCTATGCCTGGAAAATCAAATCACGCCCATCTTTTGCTGTGGCGAACCACTCCAGATCAGGGAAGCCGGCATACAGAATAGCTATGTGGAAACCCAATTGCGTGAATCCCTGTTTCATCTTAGCCAGGACCAGTTGGAAAAAATAGTAATTGCCTATGAACCTATTTGGGCCATTGGCACCGGCAGGACTGCCAGCACCCAGCAGGCACAGGAAATGCATGCCCACCTGCGCGCTGTACTGGCGGGTCATTATGGGGACCTGGTGGCAGGTCGCATCTCTATCCTGTACGGTGGCAGTGTAAAGGCATCCAATGCAGCAGAGTTATTTCAAAGCCCGGATGTGGATGGAGGGCTGGTTGGCGGGGCCTCCCTGAATGCCCCGGAATTTATAAGGATCATCGCCTCCCTGAAATAGCGGATTTCAAGCAGCAGCACTTCTTACCATCACCATACATGAGGTTACGCCAATTAATTATTCAGAATCTGGTATGGAGGGGATTGTATTTTCTTTCCCTTTTTTTACTCAATGTATTTGTTTCCCGGTTTTTCAGGGCCGAAGCAAGCGGGTCCCTATATTATATCGTTAACAACCTTTCCCTGCTTTTACTGTTGCTGGGTCTTAGCCTGGAATCGGCCGCCACCTATTATGTGGCCAAAAATGAAATCAAACCCGGGCAAATGGCCCTTCTTTGTGTGCTGTGGACGCTGCTGGCCACCCTGTTGAGTCTTGTATGCCAACAATGGATGGGACAACCGGCTGAAGGCCTGTTTGCCTCCAGGCAGGAGTATACCCTGGCCTGCGGCTGCTATATAGCCGGGGTGTTGCTGACGACTTATTTCAACGCCCTGTTCATGGCCAGGCAGGAATATTTGGTTCCCAATCTGATTTTATTTTTGGTTAACCTGTTCATGCTCCTGATTATCGTGCTGGCCCATTCCATGCCGGGGCATCCTCACCTGGTATTTTTTTATTTAGCCTCCTTCCTTCTGCAGGGCATCCTGGTGACCGGCGCCTACCTGCTGTCTATGGCCTCCACGATACGATTGGGATTACCAGGCCTCCGGGAATGCCGGAAAATAGGGCGCTATTCCCTGGTGGCTTTAGGCGCCAACCTGGTTTTCTTCCTCGTCTACCGCATCGATTACTGGCTGGTCAGCAAATTTTGCTCCCCGGCCCAACTGGGCAATTATATACAGGTTTCCAAACTGGGTCAGATTCTGCTGTTGCTACCGGCAATATTTGCAGCCAATATTTTTCCAAGAGCGGCTTCGGGTAAGGGTGAGGAAATCCATCTCGCCATCAGGCGCATTATTCAAATGTTGTTTTTGACGGGCCTGGTGGCTTGCCTGGTATTGTCCCTGACGGGCTGGTGGCTATTCCCCTTCCTGTATGGAAGCAGTTTTTCCCTGATGCCGACCTGCTTTATCCTACTGGTGCCGGGAATTCTAGCCCTGACCATGGTCCGCATCCTGGCAGCCTACTTTGCGGGCATCAATAAGGTCCGTTACAATCTCACGGGAGCCGCCATCTCTTTAGTACTGATTGTGATTGTTGACTTCATTTTTATCCCCAGGTATGGCATCAATGCGGCTGCAGCTACCAGCAGCCTGGGGTATATCAGCTACCTGGCATTCCTTCTTTTTTCTTATCGTCGCCATTTCTCCTTCAGATTAATTGATTTTTGGGCCTGGCAGGATATCCGGAAAGGGAATATCGTGCAGATGCTGAAAAAAGAGTTAACCGGAAATACATTCCCAGAACCATGAAAAAAATCATCTGGCTTACAGGCTGGTTTCCTGGTCCGGAGGAACCTTACAGCGGGGACGCCATCGAAAGGCATGCCAGGGCAGCTTCCCTGCACAACCGTATTCACCTCATACACATCAGAAAAACCAGGGATCCCCTGCTGAGAAAACCCCGCTTTGAACACAGGGTGTATTCCACACACCTGTCAGCTGACATCATTGAATACCCGGGGTTAAACAGGGCCGGTAAGCTGCTGGATAAATTATGGTCAGGCTGGTGTTTTTTCATGTACCATAACCGGGCCTTGAAAACCTATATGCAAAAATGGGGAAAGCCCGATGGTATCCATATTAACATCATGATGAAATGCGGATTGGTTGGGATGTGGTGGAAATGGCGCCATGGACTGCGATATCTGCTGATGGAAAGATGGGGAGGGTACCTGCCCGAAGCCATTCCGCATTTTTCACAAAAAGGCAGATGGTTCCTTTTTTTGCTAAAAAAAATCCTACGTCACTCCAGCGGACTGATTACCGTTTCCAGGCACCTGGGTCTTGCGATCTCCCAACAAATTATACCGTTCCCTTTCCGGGTAATACCCAATGTGGTCGATCTGGATCTATTTTATCCGGGTCCCAGCCTTCAGCAGCGGCCTTTCCGGTTTATCCATATTTCCTCCCTGGACTATCCCAAAAATCCCGAAGATCTGCTTGTCGCCATGAAAAAAACCCTCCAGTCCGGTCATCAGGCAGTGTTGGATATTTATGGCCCGCGGCGGGAACTTCTAATGGACTTAGCTGCCAGCCTTGGGCTGGGAGAGGTTGTATTCTTTCATTCCGAAGCGCCCCAGGCCATTTTGGCCCAAGCCCTTCGACGCTCCCATGCCCTCATTCTTTATTCCCGCTACGAAACCTTTGGCAATGTGATTATCGAAGCCAATGCCTGTGGTCTGCCTGTAATTGTCAGTGATTACGCTACTTTCCTGGAAAATGTCGAACCGGGTGTTACCGGGCTGAAGGCCAGGGGAAATGACCCCGGGGCACTGAGTCAGTGTATGGTGGAGCTGATGGAAACCTATGTCAGATTTGATCCAGCCAACATAGCCAGGCTGACCGCAGACAAATACAGTTTTGAGAAAGTGGGACTGATGATCGATGCCCTTTATAGGGAATACTTCTGATCTTATTTTTTGACACCGGTCATATTGAATCCAAATAATTCGTTGGTGGTGGTCTTCACCGAAATATAATTTCCACGCTCAAACCAGCCTTCCACTTCCTGATGTTCATGTTCCCATCTGTACTCAGGGGAAAACCAGTCCAGTATATCAATCATCATCTCCCTGAGGTTTTGTTTATTACCCTTTAGTCTTTTTATAACAAAGCTGACGGGCAGCAGGGTAAGCCGGTACAGATAGTACTGCAACCGCATGGGCAACCTGGAAGTCAGCCGGCGGATTTGGTTAATGGTGTTGTGAATCAAATCCTTCCGTGGGTGATAGAGCCATACACTCAGTTTGCCGCCTGATTTTACGCAGGGTTCAATACAGTAAAATGCCTCCCGGGTGTTGGGCGTATGAATCAGAACCCCACTGCACTGAACAATATCAAAAATCCGCTCTTTGACCGGCGGGTACCGGACATCCCCCTGAATGAAGTGGGCCCGGGGTTCCAAATTATGGGCAAAGGCCTGTTCAATGCTCCTGCTAAAATCCATTCCGATTACCGTGGTTCCGGCTCCGGCAAGCAGCGAATTGAGCAGGCCGTTGCCGCAGCCTGCATCAAAAATGAGTTTCCCGCGAATCGATAACAAGGTTTCATCGGTTTCCTGCAGAAAACGTTGCATCATGCCCTCCTTATCCGCATTCCAGGTCTTGTCGCCGGCATAATTATACAGGCTCCATTCCTGATGAAAACTCTTTTTGGTGCGTTTGTTTTTACGGATAACCTGCCGGATGAGGGGTCCGTATTTGTCATACAGCACTTGCCTCCGTGCATAAAAATCCGGAATATATTTTGCCAGAAAATCCGCATGGTCCTCAAAGGATTCCACCAGCAGCCTGGGAATACCCCCTATAATGGGATAAAACCAGTCCAGACCGGCCCATAAGATGCCTTCGGACAGGATTTCCTGGGGCCCTGTGTGAAATTGTTTGACAGTCTTTGAAATAACCTGAAGTCGAAGGGAGCTGCCTGTTACAGGACATCGCAAAAAGGGAAGAAGGGCTTCTTGCATGTAGGAATGAAATTAAGCGGCAGGATCAGGACTTTAATTTGTCAATTAAGCTGATGTATTCCTGCATGGCAGATTCGCGGGACTTACCTTTCATCCGGACCCAGGTATCGTATTTGGCTTTGGCCACGAAATCAAAAGGGTTGGAAGGTCCTTCAGCCCCGGCATCTCCCTGGGTAGCCTGCTTGTAAAGTGAATATAACTGGAGCAGGGTATCATTACTGGGCCTGGAACTCAGGTTCTTGCTTTCTTCAGCTGCTTCTTCAAATTGTTTTACCAGGTCAGTTAATACCATGAAGGTTGTTTTGAATATGAAATTAGGATTTTTAGTTTACAAACCTCGATCTAAATGGAGGCCCAGGTTAAATTCAGAACAATTCCGCCCAAATAAGACTGAATTATATGTAAGAATGCTGCACTCGAAATAAATATCAGGCCAAAAGGGGGGAAATACTTATTTATATACTGTTAATTGCTATTTTAGGGTAGGAAATCCGGTACCCGCCAGCAGTGGGTCCGGCCTTGGACATTCCACTACCAACGATCTTGGATTTTTAAAACGCCTGTATATGAAAATAGTCAAAGACATGCTTGCCACTAAGCCCAAAGCATTCAACGTCATTGGGCCGGATGTGCTGGTAATCGACGCGCTCAATATGCTGAATTCAGTGAATCTCAGCTATTTGATTGTAATGGAAGGTGATCAGTACAAAGGGATTTTTTCCGAAAGAGATTACAGCCGAAACCTTATTTTGAAGGGAAGGTCCAGCAGTACCACACTGGTCAGGGAAGTTATGTCTACTGATTTTCCCTTTGTGGAAGTTACCGACACCGTGGAATACTGCATGAACCTGATGAATACCCATAAAACCCGCTACCTGCTTGCTTTTGATAAGCAGGATTTTGCCGGTGTAATAACCATTCATGACCTGCTCAGGCAGGTTATTTTCAACCGGGAGGAAGTCTTCGATCATTCCCTGGCCCACCAACTGCTCGATACCGACGAGAGCAGCCGGGTATTCTGATACCTTTGCCCTGGTTTCCATCTGATCAGGGTTGTTAATCCCCGCAAGGGCCTGAGGGAATCGGGTCCCATTCCTCCTTTGAGCACAGGGCGTTCCCTGCCCCCGGCATGGGACTGGGCTGCTTGGCTGTGCAGCAGGCCGGCATCCTGGCTGGTTTGAATCCAACACGCAGGCATTTGCACTGGGGGGGCAGCCGGGCGCTGAAATACTTCAGTGTGGTCCCTTGCGGGGTGCCTCATTTCAATTACTTTTGCACCGCCATTAAAAAGAAAACACCCGAATGAAGAATATCAGGAATTTTTGCATCATAGCTCATATAGATCACGGAAAAAGTACCCTGGCGGACCGTCTTTTACAAGTAACGGGAACCATCAGTGATCGGGATATGATGGACCAGGTACTTGACGACATGGACCTGGAGCGGGAAAAGGGGATAACCATAAAAAGCCATGCCATCCAGATCAATTACCGACAGGACGGGCAGGAATATGTGCTGAACCTCATTGACACACCGGGCCATGTGGACTTCAGCTACGAAGTAAGCCGCGCGCTGGCGGCCTGTGAGGGTGCTTTGCTCCTGGTGGATGCCACGCAGGGAATCCAGGCACAGACCATTTCCAATTTATACCTGGCCATCGATAATAACCTGGAAATTATTCCGGTTATCAATAAGATCGATATGGATGGTGCCATGATCGAGGAAGTTGAGGATCAAATTGTTGAGCTCATCGGTTGCAAGCGGGAAGAAATCCTGCATGCCAGCGGAAGAACTGGGGTGGGCGTGGAAGAAATACTCAGGGCCATCGTCCAGCGGATTCCTGCACCCAGCGGGGACCCGGAAGCGCCGTTGCAGGCCCTGGTCTTTGACAGTGTCTTTAACTCCTTCAGGGGAATCATCGTTTATTACCGTATTCTGCAGGGATCCATTGCCAAGGGTGATAAGATCAAATTCGTCAGTACCAGCCAGGAATATGAGGCCGATGAGGTAGGCATCCTCAAGTTAAAGATGACGGAGAAACCCCAGGTGACCTGCGGGGATGTGGGTTATATTATTACCGGGATCAAAAATGCCAAGGAGGTGAAAGTGGGGGATACCATAACCAAAGTAGCCAATCCCTGCACCGAGGGAATCCGGGGGTTCCAGGAAGTCAAACCCATGGTGTTCGCTGGCATTTTTCCGGTTAATACCGACGATTTTGAGGAATTGCGGGATTGCATGGATAAATTACAGCTCAATGACGCCTCCCTGACTTTTGAACTGGAGACCTCCAAAGCCCTTGGATTTGGTTTTCGTTGCGGGTTCCTGGGCATGCTCCATATGGAGATTATTCAGGAAAGGCTGGAAAGGGAATTCAACCAGACGGTCATTACCACCGTTCCCAACGTTAGTTTTATTGCATTTACCACCAAGGGCGAAAGAATTGTGGTGAACAACCCTACCGAGATGCCGGATCCGGTGCGGATAGAGCGTATTGAGGAACCCTTTATCCAGGCCCAGATAATTACCAAACCCGATTATATTGGAAATATTATGACCCTGTGCCTGGGAAAAAGGGGTAACCTGGTCAACCAGAGCTACCTGACTCCGACCAGGGTTGAGCTGACCTTTGAAATGCCGCTTACAGAAATTGTATTCGATTTTTATGACAAGTTGAAGAGCCAGACCCGTGGCTATGCTTCCTTTGATTATCATCCCATTGGAAACAGGGACAGTGATATTGTCAAGATGGATATTCTGCTGAACGGAGATAAAGTGGACGCCCTGAGTGCACTCATTTACCGGGCCAGGTCCGGGGATTTTGGCCGCAAACTTTGCGAAAAACTCAAGGAACTGGTTCCCCGCCAGCAATTCCAGATTGCCATACAGGCTGCCATCGGGGCCAAGGTGGTTGCCCGAGAAACCATCAGTGCCATGCGAAAGGACGTTACGGCTAAATGCTATGGGGGGGATATCTCCAGAAAACGTAAATTGCTGGAGAAGCAAAAAGAGGGCAAAAAGCGCATGCGGCAGATCGGTAACGTGGAAGTACCGCAGGAAGCTTTTCTTGCCGTACTGAAACTGGATGAATAAACACGGTCGGGAAATCTTTTTATTATGCGCACACCGCTCCAAAAAGGAGAAACCATTCTATTAACCACTTATTCAAGCTGGGTTTCCCTCTCAGGACCCTTGCTACTGGCCCTGACGGGATGCGTGGTATCCTATTTCATGGGATTCATCAGGCATTATGGCTGGATAGTTGCCTCAGCCGGGCTTTTGTACCTGCTGGTCAGGTATTTTTCCTGGAAAGCTTATATCTGGGTAGTCACCAACTACCGGGTTATTGATGAGGCCGGTTTGTTCCGTCATTATGCAAAGGAAAGCCCCCTGGATAAAATAAATAATGTTTCCTATGACCAGAACCTCTGGGGCCGGATCTTTAATTATGGTCATGTGGAGATTCAGACCGCGGCGCAGATCGGAGCCACGGACTATTTTAATGTGCACGATCCCAAAAAACTAAAGGATACCATTACGCAGGCACAGGCTGATTACACCCATATCAAAACAACACAACAGGCAACCCAACTGGCCGCGGCCCTGGTAAACCCTTCCAGGGTGCCCGTGATGAACCTATCGGCCGAGTTGGAGAAACTCTACGAACTCAAAGAACGGGGAATATTAACCAGCGCAGAATACGAGCAGGCTAAGTCAAAACTATTGGGAAACTAAAACAGCTTCCGGCCCATTTAAATATAGACGGTTCTGATTTTCTTTTTGATCGCCTGAAGCGTCTCTAACAGGTCCATTTCCCTTTTCAGGTTTTCCTGGTGGAACTTCAATTGGCCTTTTAATATATCCAGGCTCAGTTTTCTTGCCTGGGATTGATTGCTGAGTTTAACTTCGGACAGTACCTGCAGTTGGAGTTTCAAATCCCTGAATATGCGGTCCTCCTCCCCGGAAGGGAAATGTTCATTCTGACTGGATGAGCCAAGCAAATCTAATCCGCTGGCTGTTATGGATTGCAGGAGATTCACCTGTATTTTTTCTGCATTAATGGCCCGGAAATTTTCAGCAATCATCTTGTCTATTTTTTCCAAATTGGCAGACTGCAGGTCGCTGACTGTCTGATCAATCCATTTTTCCCCGTCCCTTCCAATCTGCAGCTGTATTGGCTGACTCACACCAGGAGAGTCCAGGGTCAGCTGGTAAGAGAAACTCGAGGCGGGAATGTAAGGGAGTCTTGCCGTTGCCCCGGGGGTAGCAGCCACCGGGAGGGTTTGGGGCATTTCCAGCGAATAAGCATGAGCCGGTTCTGCCAGGACTAACTCCGCAATGGGGGAAGCCGGCTGGTAAATCTCCGGATCATCCCCTGATGAATCAACGAGACGCACTTTGGTCAACAGACCTAATTGGGGAGCAGCCGGCCTGACCCGGAAAGAGGTGATAGGAGGATTGCCCGCAACCAATGGATTTTGGCGGGCAGCCTGTGTCTTTAGAAGGGGGATACTAAAAGCGGGAGCCTGGTTTTCCCTTGAAATAGCAACAGGGCCGGGGGTGGATTTGGCTGCTTCGGTCCTGATAGGGAGCCGGCTGGCCAGCCCCAGGATCATCAGCAGGGAACCGGCTGCCAGCAGCAGGGGCATCATCCATTTTCCAGGCCTCTTGCCCCCCTTAGTCTGCTGGCCGGATATGCGTCTTACCCTTTCCAGCAGGAACCGGCTGCTTTTGCCGCCAGCAGAAAGCGCGAAGGGAATTGCCTGCCTGCTTTTTTCCAGTGACAATAGCGCAGAGACATATGTATAGGCATCGTACCGGAATGTGAGGACCTCATCATCACAGCTGTTTTCCATCTCTTTGAGAATATCGACCAACAGCATTCTGGCAAAGGGGTTGTAAAAAAACAGGGTCCCCGCCAGGTTCAGTAGCAGGTTCATCAGATAATCGCTTCTGCGGATATGGGATAGTTCGTGTAAGAGGATGGCCTCCATCTGTAGCGGGCTCAGTTGATCAAGGGTGGCCAGGGGTAGGAGGATAACCGATTTGATAAATCCAATGGTCATGGGACTTTCGGCAAGTGTAGAGACCCAGACTTCCACCTTCCTGCTAATTCCCATCCGCCTGGAAACCTCATCCACAAAAAGGCGAATCCTGGCTGGCGCTTTGAGCAAGCCGGTCCGCCGGTATGTATTACATTCCCTGAAATAACCGGCGTAGCGAACAATCTGGATGGACAATACCACCAGGTAGGCCGCGCCCAGAAAAGGCAGGGTGGCCAAAACCAGTACACTGGCCGGCAAAGACATATTAGCCCCTAAAAGGGAAGCTCCCATGGATTCCATATCCAGGACAGAAAATATTCCGGAACCGGAATAATCCATCAGGCCGGCAGCAAAGGTGACCAGGAACCAGGCGGTCCCTGCCGCCAGCAGCGATACAGCCATCAAATACCGGGTGGCAGAGCTGAACCTTCGGCCATTGCCGGCGAACAACCGGTACAGCAGCCAACACAGGGCCATTTGCCAAAGGTTGTTAAACAATGACCAGCCAAGTATTTTCAGAAAAACTGAATGGCTAACCAAATGCATGTCTACTGCTTTTTCAGGTTGTTCAATACTTTTTGAATCTCCTCGAGTTCTTCGGCTGAGGCCTTGTGGTTGCCCAGGGCTTGCAAAACCAGTTCAGTGGAGGAACCGCCGAACAGGGTGTTGATCATTTTGCCCAGTAGATGTTTTTGGGTCTTTTCTTTACTGACGGCAGCCTGATAATAATGGGTCTTTAGGCTGTCATCCCGCTTGACGAGTCCCTTTTCATTCATAATCTGCATCAGTTTCAGGGTGGTTGTATATCCCACATCCTTGGTCTTTGCAAGCTCTTCATGCACTTCCCGGACGCTGACAGACTCCTTTTCCCAAATGACCCTAAGAATCTCCAGTTCACTTTCTGTAGGCTTAATATACTTGGTTGAAGACATAAAATGTCAATTTGAAACTAATTTACGATTTATTTCGTAATACAATGTTAAAGAAAAGTAAACACTGCCGGATGGATCGACCCTTTGCTTACTCGATAGGCTCCTGGGGGTGATGCCGGTTATATTCGGCGATCATTTCACGGGTGGTTTGGGTGGCCCCTTCATGACTCCATCCCGGAGGTTTGATGAAATATTTGAGCCCCTTACTCAGCGAACCGGACCTGGAGGCTTTTCTGAATAAATCCATCCAGGTGGCAAAAGCAACCACTGCCGGATTAAAAGATGCTATGTTCCTGGTAAGACCATAGGTAGGCCTTTCCTGTTCTTTGGTGAATGTACCGAATAACCGGTCCCAAATGATGAGTATGCCTGCATGGTTTCGGTCAAGGTATTTAAGGTCGCTTCCGTGATGGACCCGGTGGTGGGAAGGGGTATTAAGGATATACTCCAGGGGAGCGGGCAATTTATCTATGGCCTCAGTATGGATCCAGAATTGGTAGATGAGGCTGATGGCCTGCATGGTCAGCACCAGTACAGGATGAAAACCCAGCAGGGGCATCCACACCCAGAAAATAAAGGCCCCGGTCAGATTTCCGGTCCATGTCTGTCGCAGAGCCGCTGAGAGGTTATATTTCCTGGAAGAATGGTGTACCACGTGGGAGGCCCAAAACCAGCCAACCGAATGGCTGACCCGGTGAAACCAATAATAGGAGAAATCGTCCGCCAGTAAGGCAAGCACCCAAACCCACCAGCGGGTGGAATCCAGCGTAAAAAAACGGAAATGATAGGCCAGGCTGTAGAGACCGAAAATAACCCCTTTTGTCACCAGTCCGGTCAGGACATTTCCTATGCCCAGACCCAGGCTGCTGAAAGTATCTTTCGGCTCATAGAGGTCTCTTTTTTGTATGGCAGAAAAAACAGCCTCCACCAGCAACAGCAGTACAAATACTGGAATGGCATAGTAGAGCAGGTTAGGTGGCATAGATTCCGTTTCTGCAATGAATGTACTAACATTCATTGGAAAACGCTGATGATCCGGGTCAATTAATCAGGCTGTTTGCCAGGGGGAAAGGATCTTCTTCCAACCCCACCTGCCTGCCTGGCCGGTATTGTTTGCCACCTGGCTGGGGGACAAGTTTATAACAGGTTAAAATTCATTCATAACAGGTTAATGCATAAAAAAAATTATTCAACCTTAGTTCCTACATTTGAACATCCTAACCCTTGGGTAATCCCCGGGACCAATCATTATGCTATATGAAACAAAAGTCAATTCTGCCTTTTATTCTGATTTACAGTCTGTTTTTCTTCTGGGGCTTTATTCACAATCTTGACCCTATTTTGATACCACATCTTCGGAGGGCATTCAGCCTTAATACAGTAGAAGCCTCCCTGGTGGATTCAGCGGTCTATATTGGTTATTTTCTGATGGCCCTTCCGGCTGGAATGATCATGCGAAAATATGGCTATAAAACAGGCATTCTTACCGGGCTGGCTCTTTTTGCCACGGGATGCTTTCTGTTTGTGCCGGCAGCCAACACCATGCAATATGCTTTTTTCCTGAGCGCACTATTCGTAGTGGCCTGCGGAATTGCCATACTGGAAACGGCAGCCAATCCCTATGCCACCATCCTGGGATCTCCCGAAACCTCCACCCAGCGGCTCAATTTTGCCCAGTCCTTCAATGGTCTGGCTGCTTTTATCGCCCCGATCCTGGGGGCCCGGTTCATCCTTTCCAAAAACCCGCTTTCTTCAGGACAGATAAATGCCATGACACAACAGGGCAGGGAGGCCTACCTCCTGGCAGAGACCTCAACGGTGAAACTGCCTTATATTATTTTGGGACTTGCCATCCTGGTGGTGTTTTCCGTTTTCTTTTTTGCCAAATTGCCTGACCAGAAGGAGTCGGATGATTCCAGGGAAACCGGCGTCTTTCATGCCCTGCGGCACAGCCACCTGAGCTGGGCAGTTGCGGCCCAGTTCTTTTATGTGGGTGCCCAGGTTTGCGTGCTGAGTTTCATCGTGCTGTTTGCGACCAGGGCTGCAGGTATTTCGGAAAAAAATGCAGCCAATTATTCCGGAGCCGCGGGTCTGGCTTTTATGCTCGGAAGGTTTATTGGCACTTTTTTTATGCGTTATATCACTCCGCCGCGCCTGCTGGCGATTTACTCGGTCATGTGTATCCTGCTGACCCTCATTACCATATTTGCATCAGGTATCATCACCCTGTATGCCATTATCGGAATGGCCTTTTTCATGAGCATTATGTTCCCCACCATTTTTGCGCTGGGAATTCACGGACTGGGGGATGACACCAAATCAGGGTCAGGTCTGATCATCATGTCCATTGTAGGCGGGGCTGCTCTCCCGCCTGTACTGGCACTCATCGCGGACAGGACCGGAAATATTCAGAACGGCTATGTAGTACCCATGATTTGCTTTGGATTTATTCTTTTATTTGCCCTTAAAGGATATAAAGTAAAAAATCTAAAGCCGGTTTTGAAGATTTCGTAATATCGCTTTTCACGCATTTAATACCATTAAATTCCGCCATAGATGGAGACTTTCGAAAAAAATAAGGTGCTTCAGATCCACCACCGCGACAATGTACTGGTGGCACTCAGGGATCTGGCAAAGGGTGAACAGGTTTTGTTTGACCATATAAGCTATACCATGCTGGATGAGGTCAGGGCCAAACACAAATTTTTTATGCAGGACATGAAAACCGGTGATGAAGTGATCATGTATGGCGTGCTGGTGGGAAAAGCCCAGCATCCGGTGGCAAAAGGGGCATTGATGACCACTGACAATGTCAAACACGCCGCCGAACCCTATTCCTATCGCAGCAGCCAGTATCACTGGCAGGCCCCGGATGTATCCAAATTCCGGGATAGGACCTTCATGGGCTACAAAAGAAAGAACGGCAAAGTAGGTACGGCCAACTACTGGCTCTTCATTCCCACTGTATTTTGTGAGAATCGGAACATGGATGTCATTAAGGAGGCGCTTCACAACGAACTGGGATACGCCGTAACGGATAAATACAAACAGTTTACGCACCAGTTATGCCAGGCCTATGCCCAAGGAAAGGATATACTGGCCCAGGATCTTTCGCTCACTCCGGAAGGCCATTCCCATTCCAGGGTCTTTAAACATATTGACGGCATTAAGTTCCTCAATCACCAGGGTGGTTGCGGTGGTACGCGGCAGGATGCTGAAACCCTTGGCAAATTGCTGGCCGCTTATGCGGATCATCCCAATGTTGGCGGAATAACCGTATTAAGTCTGGGATGCCAAAACCTGCAGGTGCAGGATTTTATGGGAGAACTCCATAAACGCAATCCTGACCTTGGCAAACCCCTCCTGGTATTTGAGCAACAGCAATCCATCAGTGAAGAAGACCTGATCAGGCAGGCCATCCAGCAGACCTTTGCGGGCCTGGTTGAATTAAACAAATCAGAGCGCCAGCCGGAGCCTTTGAGTGAATTATGCATCGGGGTGAAATGCGGAGGCAGTGACGGTTTCAGCGGCATATCCGCCAACCCTGCGGTGGGTTATACCGCAGATATGGTCGTTGCACTGGGCGGAACGGTATTGCTGGCTGAATTCCCCGAATTATGCGGTGTCGAGCAACAGCTCATTGACAGGTGCACTTCTGAGGATATTGCCCGAAAATTCATAGACCTGATGCGTTCTTATGATAAAATGGCCCACCAGGTCGGATCCGGGTTCCATATGAACCCCTCACCCGGAAATATCAAGGACGGACTGATAACCGATGCGATTAAATCGGCAGGAGCAGCAAAAAAAGGAGGCAATTCCCCGGTAACGGATGTATTGGATTATACTGAGCCGGCAACCCGGAAAGGATTAAACCTCGTGTGCACGCCGGGCAATGATGTCGAAGCCACCACCGGGAAAGCCGCAGCAGGGGCCACCCTGATATTATTTACCACAGGCCTGGGTACTCCGACAGGCAACCCGGTATGTCCTACCATCAAACTGGCAACCAACAGCCTGCTAGCCAAAAGAATGGGGGATATCATCGATATTGATTGCGGTCCTATTATTGACGGGGAAAAAACCATTGCGGAGATGGGGGAAGCCATCCTGGAATATTGTATCGCCGCTGCCAGCGGACAAGTCATTCCCAAAGCAGTCCAGTTGAACCAGGACGATTTTATCCCCTGGAAAAGAGGAGTAAGTCTTTAAATCAACGCAAACCCAATAGTCAGTCAGACTCTAAATAATAAAACATGTTTCAACTAGCATCTAAAACCGCCATCATTACCGGGGGTGGAAGCGGAATTGGCAAAGCCATCAGTACCCTTTTTGCAAGGCAAGGCGCCATGGTATTTGTATTGGACCTGGATGAAAAGGGTGCAGCTGAAACGGTTCGCGAAATCCAGGCAACCGGAGGAAAGGCAGCCTTCAAAACCTGCAATGTCTCCGACCTGACACAGGTTCAGGAGGTGGTAAATTCCATCGGGCCTGTTGATATACTGGTCAACAATGCCGGAATAGCCCAGGTTGGCAATGTTGAAACCACTTCCCCCGCTGATTTTGACAAAATATGTGCGGTGAACGTCAAAGGGGTCTATCACCTGCTGCATGCTGTTATACCGGTGATGAAGGACCGGGGCGGGGTCATTTTAAACCTGTCTTCGGTGGCGGCTACGGTGGGAATACCGGATCGTTTTGCCTATTCCATGTCCAAAGGAGCCGTTGTGGGAATGACTTTATCGGTGGCCAAAGACTACCTTGCCCACCGCATCAGGTGCAACTGTATTTCACCGGGAAGGGTGCATACCCCGTTCGTGGACGGATTCATCGCCAGTAATTACCCGGGCAGGGAAGCTGAAATATTTGATAAATTATCTAAGACCCAGCCCATCGGCAGAATGGGGGAACCCGGTGAAATTGCTTTTCTGGCCCTGTACCTCTGCTCCGATGAGGCTTCCTTCATCACGGGTTGTGATTACCCCATAGACGGTGGATTTATCAGGCTGAATAATTAAATAGTGAACGCCCCCCGGGGAAGATAAAACTCAAAATAGAATATGAAACTCATCCGATTCGGTGAATGCAACCAGGAAAAGCCGGGCCTCCTGACCGGAGGCGTCTATTATGACCTCAGCTCCTTTGGAGAGGATTATAGTGAATCCTTCTTTGAGACCGGAGGTCTCTCCAGGCTCAAAGCATTTGTGGACGCCCATCTGCAAAGCCTTCCGGTATTACCTGCCGGCACCCGGCTTGGTTGCCCGGTCACCAGACCCTCCAAACTGATTTGCATTGGCCTTAATTACAGCGACCATGCCAAAGAAAGCAATATGGCCCTTCCAACGGAACCCATTATCTTTTTCAAATCCACCACCGCGATTGTCGGCCCCAATGATGACCTGATAATACCCAGGAATTCTCAAAAAACAGACTGGGAAGTGGAACTGGCTGTTGTCATAGGCAAAAAAGCGACCTATGTAGGAGAACAGGAGGCGCTCGATTATGTGGCAGGGTATTGTCTGCATAATGATTACAGTGAACGGGCCTTTCAGCTGGAACGGGGCGGCCAATGGGTCAAAGGCAAGAGTTGTGACAGTTTTGCCCCCCTGGGCCCCTTCCTGGCCACTCCGGATGAACTGGGCAATATTGATAACCTGCGACTTTGGTTAAAGGTCAATGGGAAGATGATGCAGGATGGAAATACATCCAACCTGATTTTCAAAGTCCCTTTCCTGATACATTACCTGAGCCAGTTCATGACGCTGTTGCCCGGAGATATCATTTCCACAGGCACTCCAGCAGGAGTGGGGCTGGGAATCAAGCCCGAGCCTGTATATCTGAAGGCAGGAGATGTCGTGGAACTCGGCATCGACCACCTGGGTAGTTCTGTTCAACATGTAAAAAACCATAAATCATAGCCATGGACCTTCATTTAAAAGACTTATACATCATAGTTACCGGGGGTGCCAAGGGAATTGGCGAAGGAATCAGCAAGGCCCTGGCTGCAGAAGGCGCGATTCCCCTGATAGTAGGGAGGGAACGTTCCGACAATGAAAAAACCGTTAATGCCATCGAGTCAGCCGGAGGCAAGGCCTACCAATTTGTGGCAGAATTAACCCAACCTGACCAATGCAAACGGGTTATTGACCAGATTATGGAACAATTTGGGCGAATTGACGGGGTAGTCAATAATGCCGGGGTAAACGATGGGGTGGGGCTGGAAAGCGGCAATTATGAAAAATTTATGGCTTCCCTGCACAAGAACCTGGTGCATTATTATCTGATGGTTCATCATGCGCTGCCTGCACTCAAAGCTTCCAGGGGGGCTGTGGTGAACATCAGTTCCAAAACGGCAGAAACCGGACAGGGAAATACATCGGCCTATGCGGCCGCCAATGGAGGGAGAAATGCCCTGACCAGGGAATGGGCTGTGGAACTCCTGCCTTTCGGCATCCGGGTGAATGCCATCATCGTCGCGGAATGTTACACCCCCCTTTACGAAAGCTGGATAAAAACATTTGACAACCCCACAGAAAAACTTCGTCAGATTAACGCAAAAATACCCCTGGAGCACCGAATGACCACTGCAGCTGAAATCGCCCACATGGCTGTTTTCCTGCTCTCAGACAGGTCCAGCCACACCACCGGACAATTGATCCACGTAGACGGGGGGTATGTCCACCTGGACCGAGCCCTTTCATGAATGCCGGGCCAGTCAGGCCAAACCGCAGGCGGGAGGGGGCCTAAAACAAAAAGCCCCCCTGTAGAAACAGCGGGACTTCGGTATTATGTATTTGATTAGATACTAATGTAAAGGTAATTAATTTTCATTTACCTTGATGGAAAAAATGAAATCTTTTTTATCAGAAAAGTATTTGGAGTATTTCTTCAGAACGTCTTCAGGTTGCTTTTTTCCGTTGATGGATAATTCGCCGTTTTTATAATCAACCTGCAGGTTCCCCTTATCATCCATTTTATCCCTGGTCAGGGCGTCAACCAGGTCCTGCATTTGATCCGGTCCCTTGGATGGGTCGACGGTAACCTTCATTTCTTCACCTTTACCCTGCCTGGTCTCCATTATCTGGATCTGCATATTCTTATTGCTGGTTAGGGTGAGGGAATGGTCCCTGGTATGATGCAACACAGCCAGGGTGGGGGCTATAACCAGTGACACAATGGACATGAGCTTGATCAGAATATTCATGGAAGGTCCTGAGGTATCTTTGAATGGGTCTCCCACTGTGTCCCCGGTGACGGAAGCCTTATGGGGGTCAGAACCCTTATAATAAATCTGACCGTTGATATCCACGCCCTTTTCAAATGATTTTTTTGCATTGTCCCAGGCTCCGCCGGCATTGTTCTGGAACATTCCCATTAAAACGCCGCTGACAGTCGCACCAGCCAGAAATCCGCCCAGTACTTCGGGGCCAAAAGCAAATCCGATGATCAGCGGGGACAAAATGGCAATGGCTCCCGGGAGCACCATTTTCTTAATGGAGGCTTCCGTTGAGATGGCCACACATTTGTCGTATTCCGGTTTGCCGGTGCCTTCCATAATACCAGGGATGGTCCTGAACTGCCTGCGAACCTCTTCGACCATCGCCATGGCAGCTTCACCCACCGCACGTATAGCTAGGGAAGAAAAAATGAAAGGAATCATACCTCCGACAAACAGCCCTGCCAGTACGGGCGCTTTATAGATATCAATCCCGGATATGCCGGAAATACCCACAAAAGCGGCAAAAAGGGCCAGTGCGGTGAGTGCTGCCGAGGCAATGGCAAAACCTTTTCCGGTGGCAGCCGTAGTATTGCCCACGGCATCCAAGATATCTGTCTTTTCCCGCACTTCCTTGGGCAATTCACTCATCTCAGCAATTCCTCCTGCATTATCGGCAATGGGGCCAAAGGCATCAATGGCCAACTGCATGGCAGTAGTTGCCATCATACCCGCGGCAGCGATAGCAACCCCATAGAGTCCCGCACACCAAAATGACAGGTATATTCCTGAAGCCAGCACCAGAATGGGGAGAAAAGTACTTTCCATGCCCATGGCCAGACCGCCGATGATATTGGTGGCGTGGCCGGTGGAAGACTGCCGTATGATGCTTTTAACAGGCCTTTTTCCCATGGCGGTATAATATTCAGTGATCATGCTCATCAGGGTTCCTACGGCAAGGCCGACAATGATGGCTCCGTAAACACCTCCCTTGGTAAAATCATGACCGCGCAGGGTCAGGGTATCTGGCAGCAGGTAATTGACCAGGAAATAAGTGCCAATAGCTGTCAGTATAATGGATCCCCAGTTTCCCATATTGAGGGCCTTCTGAACGGCGGACGTACTGTTTCCGGCAGATTCTGAAATGCGGACAAAAAAAGTTCCGATGATGGAAAAAATGATCCCCAGGGCGGCAATGAGCATAGGAAGCAAAATGGGGGATAAACCGCCAAAGTTATCACCGTGGGCATCCGTTTCGCGGCCTAACACCATGGTGGCAAGAACCGTCGCCACATAGGAGCCGAACAGATCGGCGCCCATACCGGCCACATCCCCGACATTATCACCCACATTGTCTGCAATGGTGGCCGGGTTGCGTGGGTCATCCTCGGGGATACCGGCTTCCACCTTTCCCACCAGGTCGGCGCCCACATCGGCAGCCTTTGTATATATACCTCCGCCAACCCTTGCAAACAAGGCAATGGATTCGGCACCCAAAGAAAACCCGGTCAGCACTTCGATGGCTTTTTCAAGGGCAATCCGGTATTCTTCCGTTCCGGCTGCAACGCCAGATACAAATTTTAAATACAAAATGATGAACATACTGCCCAGACCCAGCACCGCCAGTCCTGCCACGCCCAGTCCCATCACACTTCCCCCGGAAAATGAAACGGCCAGTGCCTTGCTGAGACTTGTCCTGGCGGCCTGTGCGGTTCGTACGTTTGCTTTGGTAGCTATCCGCATACCAATAAAGCCGGCCAGCGCGCTGAAGAAGGCGCCAATGATGAAGGAGACCGCAATAGTCCAATGGGAGTTCGCATTGCTGGCACCCATAAAACCAAGCAGCAAAGCTGCGATGATTACAAAATAGGTCAGGATCTTGTACTCGGCTTTCAGGAAAGCCATTGCACCTTCGGAGATGTACTTGGCAATCTCTGTCATTCTTTCATTACCTGCATCCTGCTTTGATACCCAGGCACTTCGTATGGCTGTGAATAGCAGTCCGATAATACCCATGGCCGGAACGATGTAAAACAAATTGTTCATAAGCTGTATATTCTTAAAGTTTAATTTTCAGGGAGGGCAAAAATAGGGTAAAAGACTTAAAATTGCTATAAATGCCAAGGTTTATTACTGAGGGAAATCAGTCCCTGCCTTAATTTACAGGCCGCGCCAAAAAATACGGTTTTATCCAAAAAAGGGGGGGCTTCCCGGCAGAAAATTCATCCCTGCGGCCCCTAACAGCCCTCCCCTCAGTCAACCGGTGGCCCAATGCCACCGGATTGAAGGCCCGGTGGCCACTGGTCAATTAAATATAATTCACCGCCATACAATCCCCGGAACCAGCCATTCGTTTCTACCTCACCAGTCCGAACACGCATCCTGTCGGGGGAAATCCCCATAGACCGGCCGGCCTGAAAGGCGGGAAAAAACTAATTTTGTCCTTATCTTCCCAATGTATGAAATGCTTTTTATTGTTGGCAACCCTCATGATGGCTTCCCTGGTTCAAATAGTGAAAGGACAGGGATGCTCTACACTGGGTCAAACACCGGTTACCTCTTTTCCCGTTTGCGGATCCAGTATTTTTCACCAGGATACCGTCCCGATTTGTCTGAATAATTCAGTGCCGGCCGGCAGTTGCGGCAGTTATCCTGACACCAACCCGTTTTGGTACAAATTCACCTGTTTTACATCCGGTACGCTGGGTTTCCTCATAACACCGGTCAATCTAGATGATGATTACGACTGGTCTCTATTTGATGTTACCAACCGGGATCCTATGGCAGTGTACGACAGCAGCAGTTTCCTGGTATCCTACAATTGGTCTGGCAATACTTCTGTCGAAAAAGCCCGTGGCTATACCGGCATTACCGGAACCGCACCCAGCGGCACCCAGGATTTTGCCTGCAGCACCAACCCAAAGGAACTAGGAGGCAGCCCTCCCTATTCGGATGCCTCCACCATCAATAAAATGCCCCAAATCATCCAGGGCCATACCTACCTGCTGCTGGTCAGCCATTATACACAGACGCAAAGCGGGTATGGCCTGAATTTTTCCGGCGGTACTGCCAGCATCACCGATCCGGGTCTGCCCAGCCTGCAGTCAGCGGTAGCCCAATGCGACGGTTCAACGATTTCGGTAAAATTGTCCAAACATGTGAAATGCAATAGCCTTGCCCCGGACGGCAGTGATTTCATGGTGACGCCGGCCCTTTCTGGGGTGCTTTCGGTAACAGGGATCAATTGCACCAATGGTTTTGACTTGGACTCCCTGGTTGTTATTTTGAAAAACCCACTTCCCCCCGGCCATTACAATCTGGTGATGATGAATGGTTCGGATGGAAACAGTTTGCTCGATGACTGCAACAACAATATCCCTGCCGGCGACCAGTTGCCCTTTGAGGTCAAGCCCGTCCAGCCTACTCCCCTGGATAGCATCACCGCGCTGGGCTGCGCCCCGGCAAGTCTTGAATTGGTATTCAGCAAACCCATTAATTGCAGCACCATCGCGGCAGATGGCAGTGATTTTACCATCACCGGCCCCTCTTCGGTCCCCATTACCTCGGCAACAGGGACGGACTGTGTCAATGGATTCACCAGCCGGATCAATATTAACCTGGTTTCTCCCATCACCACTGGCGGAACCTATCAGATTACCCTCAAAACCGGGAGCGATGGGAATACCCTGACTGACCTTTGCAGTCAGCAGACCCCTGCGGGTTCCTCTCTTGCCTTCTCCGCCAGGGATACGGTGTATGCCGGTTTCAACTACCAGATTCAGGAAGGCTGCAACAAAGACAGCATCCTACTCTCCGGCACCAACCCCAATGGGATTACCACCTGGCAATGGACCTTTGATTCATCGGCGAAAAGCGCAGACCCCAAACCCCTGTTCATAGAGACCCAGCCTGGATTTACCAGTATACGTCTTCGGGTCTCCAATGGGGTCTGCTCTGACAGTTCCTCCGCTACTTTTACCCTCGACAACGTCTTCAAGGCGGCCCTCAGCGGCCCGGACACCATCTGCCCAAAGGACCAGGTCATCTTTCAAAACAACAGCATAGGAAATATACAGTCCTGGTACTGGGATTTTGGGGATGGCAGCAGCAGCTCAGATAAAAACCCATTACCCCATCAGTATCCACCCACTTCCAGTGGGGCGAGTTACCAGGTCAGGCTGGTGGCTAACTACGGCAACGGCTGTTTTGATACGGCCTCCATCCATGTCAATAAATTGAGGACCTGTGCCATTGATGTTCCAACTGCCTTTACCCCAAACGGAGATGGTCACAATGACTTTCTCTATCCGCTTAATGCCTTTAAAGCAGTCAACCTGGAATTCAGGGTGTATAACCGTTTCGGGCAGATGGTGTTTGAAACAAAGGACTGGACCCGGAAATGGGATGGCACCATCAACGGAAAACCACAGGACACCGGAACTTATGTATGGACCCTTCAATATACGGACCGGGACTCGGGGCACCGGTATTTCCTGAAGGGAACAAGCGTGCTGATCAGGTAATTTTTATGGATCCGTGAATGTTTTTCTAATTTCGCCGCATACTTCATTGATATGACCCCACAAAGAATGGATCGTTTGTCCGGTGTTTTGAATTGCAGACAGGATAATATCACCGTGGTGCTGGAAAATATTTTTGACCCCCATAATATTTCCGCGGTGATGCGCACCTGCGACGCGGTAGGAGTGCAGGAAGTCTATGTACTTAATACCAGGATTCCCCGGCATAAGAAATGGGGTTCCAAAAGCAGCAGCAGTGCCGCAAAATGGCTGACCATCCACCAATACAGCGATGCTGCTCAGTGTTTTGCAGCACTGCGCTCCAAGCACTACCGCATTCTCACTACCCACCTGGCAGGCGATTCGGTCTCCCTTTATCAGATTGATTTTACCCAAAGGGTGGCGCTGGTGTTCGGTAACGAACACGAGGGCGTGAGTGAAGAAATCAGGTCACTGGCGGATGGAAATTTCATCATACCGCAAGTGGGCATCATTAAATCGCTTAATATCTCAGTGGCTTGTGCCGTGAGCCTGTATGAGGCGTTCAGGCAAAAACAGCTGGCGGGTCACTATGACAAACCGGGCCTCACTGCACAGGCGATGGAATCGCTCAGGGAAGCCTGGGGTTTTATGCCCGGTGAAATGCCCGAAACCCCTGATCCCATCATTCCTGCATGAAAAAGGCGATCCAATTGCTGATCCTGGCTGGGGCCTTTGTTCGGGCCTGCTCCCAGGAAGTCACCCCGGTGAAAATGGCTGCGCTGGAGCAATATATCCACTCTGCGGGACATCCGGTCATCATCAATTTCTTTTCCACAACCTGCAGTCCCTGTTTGCGGGAAATGCCCTATTTGCAGGATTCGGTTGGTATATACGCTTCGGGTAAAGTAGAACTGCTCCTGGTCAGCCTGGACCCTGCTGCTAGCTATCCCCACAGACTCATTTTGTTTGCAGCCGGCCTGAAGCTAAAAGTGCCCATCCTTTGGCTGGATGAGCCCGATAAGGCCAAACTCTACGCCGGAATCGACAAAGGCTGGAGCGGGGGTATTCCAGCGTCCCTTTTCATTAACAACCCAACGGGATATCGCCGTTTCTTTGACAGGCAGATCACCCAACCCCAGGTGGGAATGTACATCAGGGAACTTCTGGGTAAATAACGCCGAAGCGCTATCGCCTGGCAGCAGCGGAGCGCTCATCCACCATCACTTTGAGGTGATGAATACTCACGTTGAGTTCGTAGCCGATCAGCAGCACCAGTGAGTTGAAGTAAATAAGTAACATCAGTATCAGGATGGTACCAATGGAACCGTATACCTTATTGTAGGTGCCGAACTTATTGACCCAATAGGAAAAAACCAGGGTGGTGATGATGATCAGGAAGGTTGCCAGCGTAGTACCGGGTGAAGACAAATTCCATCTTTTTTTGACCGCCGGAGCGTACTTGTAGATAAAGGCTATTGAAAAATAAAACAGGGGAATGATAACGACCCAGCGCAGGGTCTTGAACAGCCAGGCTGCCGAATGGTTTTTGATGTGCATCATGGCCAGGATTTTCTTAAGCAATTCGTCCTGGGTCACTAAAATGGCAACAGAACCTATCACCAGCCCGATTATCAGGACCGTTAATTTGACGGCCATCCAGCGTGTTTGCAGAAAATTTCGCTTGTGATTGTAAATCAGCGATTTATTAAATGACCTCATTATACCGATCATGGCGTTGGAGGAATAGAAAACGGCCAGCAGGAATCCGAAGGACAACAGCCCGTTGCGGGGTTTTTTCAGAAAATCATTCAGAAAATTCTGAACCAGCAAGGAGGTATTCTGGTTGGGTGTAATGTCCTTGGTGATCAGCATAAGCTGGTGGGTGACCTGCTTTGAAACCGGCAGATAGGGGATCAGTGTGCACAAAAAAATGGCCGCCGCCGGAATGGCTGTAAGAAAACTAAACGAAATGGACCGGGCCCTGTCGTTGAGTCCCACTTTTTTGACCTGGCTTATAAAAAAATAGATAACATCATAGAGCGGCACACCGTCAAACCCCGGCAGGATGATCCGTTTACTTCTGGTTTCCAGAAAAACAAAAACAGGTGAACGGTAAATGAAATGCTCTAATTTATTCATGTAACTATTTGGTGGTCTTCACTGTCCGTTTTTTCCGCCAGCCGCTTTTCGGGCCATTTCCAGATCAAGGGCATGCTGGTATTCGTGCGCATATTTCATGTGCTGCTCAAAATTCTCCGAAAAATTTGAATATCCGGAAAAATCCGATTTGGCCACAAAGTATAAATAATTTGTTTTAGGAGCATCCAGAACCGCTTCCAGGGTCTGTTGGGAGGGGGTACAAATGGGTCCGGGAGGCAATCCCGGATATTTATAGGTATTGTAGGGGGATTCCACTTCCAGGTATTTATCGTAGATACGCTTAAGTTCAAAGTTGCGCATGGCATACTTTACTGTTGGATCGGCACCCAGTTTCATGCCCTTTGCCATCCTGTTCAGGTAAACACTGGCAATCTTTCCCTTATCTTCCTGCCGGTTGGTCTCCTCTTCAATGATGGAGGCCAGGATATACACCGTGGTGGGATCTAGCCCGATGAGCTGGGCCCTTTTTCGACGTTCCGGATTCCAGTAGGAACGATATTCCGCATACAGCTTCCTGAATATGCGGGAAGCCGTGGTATTCCAGTACAAGGTATAGGTATTGGGCAGGATGGCAGTCATCACCGTATTGGAATCCAGCCCGTATTGCTGGAGTGAATCATTGCTTTGGAGTAGTTGCATAAAGGAGGCGGAATCACATTCGAAACGCTTGCCCACAAAGGAGGAAATATCTTCTTTGGTTCGAAACTTGGTGATGGTGAGGTTCACGGGAGTCTGCCTGCCGTTCCGAAGCATCCGAAGTATTCTAAACAGGTTCATCCCTTTTCGGATTTCATATTTCCCTGCTTTGATATTTGCCGGATAATCCATCCGCCTGGCCAGCCATTGGAAAAACCAAGGACTCTGCAGTACCTGATCCTTTTTCAGCAATTCCATTTCCTGCTCAAAATCCATACCCGTGCGGATATACAGATTGTATTTGTCCGTCCGCAGGGCTGTGGCCGGGCCCAGCAGGGCCCATCCTAAAAAAAGCATGACCAGTAAGGCAAGGGAAATTACAGACAGAAGGATCTTTCTTCTCATAGGTAAATATATTGGAAACCTAAAGTAAATAAAAAACCTTGCCATTTCTAATGGCAAGGTTACAAATATTTTAATACGATAAAGCCTATTTCTTAGGCAGAGCGGCCCCGGGAGGGGTTGCCTGCTGTCCGCCGGTAGCGGGCGAAACAGGGGCGGTTACTTTTGGCGCTTCCCTTAACTGCACACCGGAGGTTTTGGGAGAGAATGCTGCTGAAAACACACACAACAAAGCAACCACGACAGCCAACACCCAGGTTCCTTTCTCCAGTACATCGGTTGTTTGTTTGACGCCCATCAACTGATTGCTGAATCCAGCCACATTACCTGCCAGTCCGCCGCCTTTGGGATTTTGTACCAGGATAATCAAACCCAGTATCACACAGGCCAAAATGATCAGGATAACAAAAAACATCGTCATATCACTATTCTTTTAATTGTTCAATTCTGAGTGCAAAATAAAGGCTTTTATCGGGATTAAGCAAACTTAATTTGCGGTAGACTTCCTCGGCATTTTCCAATTTCCCCTGTTTAATCAGTACTTCCGCCATGGCCTCCGTGACTATTTCCCTTCGTTCAATGGAATGGGCTGCATCCTGCTGTATGGTTTCGTCCGAGTCCTTTTGCAGGTCCTGTTCCGAAGATATCCGGGGAAGGCGTTTCATCATTTTTAACCATTCCGTAAAGCTTTTCAACTGCTTGCCCAGTTTATCATCCGGATTGGTCTCCTGAACAAATTTGATGCCCTGGGAGGCAAAATAGTCAATGGTATGATAGGGCTCAAAGGCCAAGGCTTCCTCCTTGATCTCCAGGGTTGCGTTCACCGCCTGCTGCTGAGCCTTTTTGCCAATTTGGTCCATCATGTCCTGTTCCTGGTGGTGATCCTGGGAAGAGGGGGCGGTCAGCGCCCCAGCGGGTTCAGGAAGTGGCTGGGCGACTCCGGCCGTTTCGGCCTGCAATTCGCCGGTCTTTTTGTCCTGGCCATAACTGAGCAGCCATTGCAGCCAGAAAGGGTTGGTGAAATACAGGGCTGCCTTTTGTGCCTGCCTGGTATAAGCGAAATCACCTTCCAGTTTGAGTTTTTTGCAAAGCAGGTAATGTCCGGCCCCGAAACTGGGGTATTGTTCGACTAGCTGCTCGAGTTGCTGGACGGAGACCGCCTCCAGTGAACCCACCTTAAAAATCTGATGAATGATATTTTGTGTATTTCCTTTCATGGATTTTTTCTACCAGTTGGAAAAAATAGTATTAAATATTTCATCGGTCATATTGCTGATAATGGTCGGAAGCAACTGGGGTTCTGCATCGGTAAGGGAAAGATTGGCCGAATAGTCAAAATTCCTTGAAATATCGGTTTCCTTGCTTTTGGAATCATCCACCCGGTTTTTGAAAATAATGTGGATACTTACCGTCAGCCGGTTGGTGGAAGCCTGCTGGTTGGACACCCCGGAGGTACTGACGCTGAAATCAGAGACATAACCGCTCACATCATAACTGGCATCGTCTGTCTGGACCTGCGTAAGCCTGGTCTGTTGGGTTATTTTCTGGCGCAGTTTATCGGTCAGCTGTGGACTGAACTGGGGATCCACATACCTGGCTTTATTTTCGAAATAACTGATTTTAATGGTTTTTACCTTAGTATAATCAATGGAAATATCCTTGAAAGTATAGACCCCGCAGGAGCTGAATAAGTACATAAAACCCACCAGGATAAAACCTATATAGCCTGCCTGTCCGGCAGACCGGCGTCCCTGCGGTCGTTTGCCTATTCTGGCATCCGGCTCAGATCTTGGCAGGGTGGTCATGGAAAACGCGCGTTTATTCATTAATATCGTATTCTTTCAATTTTCTGTAAAGGGTTCTTTCGCTAATGCCCAGGTCGGAAGCCGCATCTTTGCGCTTTCCTTTGTGTTTTTTTAACGCTTTAACAATCAATTCCTTTTCCTTATCCATGATGTTGAGTGACTCTTCGACTTCCTCATGTTCATGGATATCACCCGCATTGTTATTGTGAATCATGACCGGCTGGGAAACACCCGGAGCCGGCTGGTATAATTCCTGTGGCTTGAGTTCCTTGAGATCGTTAATAAAGGCCGAATGCTGCACCGAGGCCGCAGACGGATTCTGCAGGATTTCCACAAACATCTTCTTGAGTTCGGTCACATCCTTTTTCATGTCAAAAAACAGTTTGTACAGAATTTCCCTTTCATTGGAAAATTCGTGCCCGTTCACCGAGGGCTGGGTATTGCCTCCGCTAACCAGCATGGGCAGCCGGCTTGCCGAAGATACCGGGAGGAATTTCCTCAATACCGGCTCAGAGACCTGCTTATCAACCGACAGCACGGAGATCTGTTCTGCAATATTCTTTAATTCACGGACGTTTCCGGGCCAGCTGTAATGAATTAACAGATTTTTCGCCTCCTCGTCGAGTTGAACCGGAGAGGTTTTATATCTTTCTGCAAAATCAACTACGAATTTTCGGAAAAGCAGGGGAATATCCTCCTTCCTGTCCCGCAGTGAAGGGACCCGGATGGGAACCGTACTCAGCCTGTAATACAGGTCCTCCCTGAACTTCCCCTTATCGGTCAGTTCCAGGAGATCCTTGTTGCTGGCGGCAATCACCCGGACATCCGTTTTCTGTACCTTGGAGGATCCCACCCGAATGAATTCCCCGGCTTCCAGCACACGCAGCAGCCTGGCCTGGGTTCCCAGGGGGAGTTCTCCAATCTCATCCAGGAAAATAGTACCCCCGTTCACGGTTTCAAAATAGCCCTTCCTGGAATCCACCGCCCCGGTAAAAGAGCCTTTTTCGTGACCAAACAACTCAGAGTCAATGGTTCCTTCCGGAATGGCGCCACAGTTCACGGCGATGAAAGGATTATGCTTTCTGCCGGACAGGGCATGAATGATTTGGGAAAATACTTCTTTACCAACCCCGCTCTCCCCGAAAATGAGGACGTTCAGGTCGGTATTGGCCACCTGAACAGCTACCTGCAGGGCATAATTCAGTGCAGGAGAATTGCCTATAATTCCAAACCGATTTTTTATTGATTGAATTTCAGCCATTGCTTATAACTTAAATCTGAATAAATTAAAGGTGCCGGGCCCCACGGGTACCCCGGACACCTGATCTTTTCCGGCCAATGTCTGTTAGGCCAGTAATATAGAATTTATTTTATTACCATTTCCTTTCCTTCGGCCCTGCCTTAATCCACGATTCTTCCTATCAGGGTTCCGGCTGTGCAGCGTTCCACCAGGACATTGACATAATCCCCGGCATTCAACTCAAAGCTCCCCTTGGGAAAAACGACCACTTTATTTTGGTCATTGCGCCCCGCCCAATCCAGCTGGCTCTTTTTTGAATTTCCTTCAATGAGTATCCGGAACACTTTACCCACATCACGCTGCATGCTTTCCAGGGAATGCCGGCGGTGAAGTTCTATGATTTCCTGCAGTCTTCTGAGCTTGACGGGTTCGGGCACGTCATCAGAGTAGCGCTTGGCTGCCAGGGTGCCGGGTCTTTCACTATAATAGAACATATAAGCCAGGTCATATTTGCAATAGTCCATCAGGCTCAGGGATTCCCGGTGATCCTCTTCGGTTTCGGTGCAAAAACCCGCAATCATATCGGTAGACAGTCCGCAGTCAGGCAGTATTTCACGGATTCTGTTTACTTTGGCCATGTACCATTCCCTGGTATAGGTTCTGTTCATTAATTGAAGAATACGGCTACTTCCGCTTTGAACAGGCAGATGAATGTAATTACAGATATTATCGTGCCTGGCCATGGTATAAAGGACCTCATCGGTAATATCCTTGGGATGGGACGTACTGAAGCGTATTCGTAACAGAGGGGATATACCGGCTACCTTTTCGAGTAATCTGGCAAAAGTGACCTGCTCATCCAGCTGCTCATCCAGCTGCTCATCCAGCTGCTCATCCAGCCAGTAATAGCTGTCCACATTCTGGCCAAGCAGGGTGACTTCGCGGTAACCCATCTCAAAGAGTTCCCTGCATTCCCGGAGGATGGAATGGGCATCCCGGCTTCTTTCCCTTCCCCTGGTAAAAGGCACCACACAAAAACTGCACATGTTATTGCAGCCGCGCATGATGCTTACAAAGGCGGTTATGCCGTTGCTGTTGAGCCGGACCGGCGATATCTCCGCATAAGTCTCTTCCCGGCTAAGAAGCACATTGACTGCCTTTTGGCCGGTCTCCGCTTCTTCGATCAGACCGGGCAGGGTTCGGTAGGCATCCGGACCCACCACCAGATCCACCAGTTTTTCCTCGTCCAGGAATTTGGATTTTAACCGCTCCGCCATGCAACCCAGCACGCCAATGAGCATGCCCGGGCGACCTGATTTGATGCTTTTGAATTCAGTGAGGCGCTTGCGCACGGTCTGTTCCGCCTTTTCCCGAATGGAACAGGTATTCAGCAATACCAGGTCAGCTTCCTGTAGGTTACGGGTAGCGCCAAAACCCGATGACTCTAAAATGGAAGCCACTATTTCACTGTCTGCAAAATTCATCTGGCAACCATAGCTTTC
>CAIVKC010000008.1 GCA_903906365.1 uncultured Bacteroidota bacterium
CCAGTATGACCGTTATGGTCATGCCGGTCTGGGTAACAACGGAAGGGGTGGTTTTGGGGCTGGCGGCAATATGAATATGGATGACATATTCAGCCAGTTCGGGGATGTGTTTGGGGAGGATATCTTCGGAAGCTTCTTTGGCGGCGGCGGAAGAAGGGGTGGTGGCGCCGGCAGGTCCCGGGGAACCAAGGGCAGTAACCTGCGGGTGAAGATTAAGCTTACCTACGAGGAAATTGCCAAAGGCGTAACAAAGAACATCAAGGTAAAGAAATACGTGGGCTGCTCTACTTGCGGAGGCAGCGGGGCAAAAGACAAGGGCAGTGTGCAAACCTGCGGAACCTGCGGCGGCAGCGGTCAGGTCAGAAAGGTCACCAATACCTTTTTGGGCCAGATGCAGACGGTCACCACCTGCCCTACCTGCAACGGGGAAGGAACCACGGTTACGGCCAAATGCACTTCCTGCAAAGGGGAAGGCAGGGTGTACGGGGAAGAAACGGTCAACATAGACATACCCGCCGGCGTACAGGATGGCATGCAGCTGAGTGTGGGCGGACGGGGAAATGCCGGCGAAAGGGGAGGCCCTCCCGGAGACCTCATCCTGCTGATCGAAGAGGAGCAGCATGCCGATCTGCACCGCGATGGGCTGAATGTGGCCTTTGAACTGCATATTTCCTTTACCGATGCCGCTTTCGGTACCCAGGTGGAAGTACCCACCATTGACGGAAAGGCAAAAATAAAAATACCGGCGGGCACCCAAAGCGGAAAAATATTCCGCCTGAAGGGCAAAGGATTTCCTTCGGTAAATTCCTACGAAAAAGGCGACCAGCTCATTCATGTGAATGTTTGGACGCCGCAGCATTTGACGGCCGAAGAAAAGGCCATGCTGGAGAAACTAAACCAGTCCCCCAACTTTCAGCCCAAACCCGACAAGAATGAAAGGGGCTTCTTTGACAGGGTCCGCGAAATGTTCAGCTGATGATTGCTGCTTTTCGGTCAGTCCTGCTGTCTGGTCGCTTTTTTTTCACGCTTGTAGATTTTGCGGGCTTTGTCCAGCAGGATAATGTATTCCTTTTGCAGCTCATCTTGCGGATTGAAGGATCCATTGGCAATTTCAATGGCTTCCTTCCAGCCGGAGGAAGGTATAAATCTCGATTTTCTCAGCAGGCCCCCGAACATGGCTACCGAAGCAGCGAAGCGGTAGGGGGCAGGCAGGGTAGCGAAGGAGACCGGGTTGATCCTGCATTCAAAGCCGCTTTTTCGCTGCAGGGTATCATGGGGCAGCCGGTAATGGATGGTTCCTTCCGCCAGCAGGCCGGTTTGCCCGCCGGTAGGCGCATCCTCCGGGGTTAATTCAAAAACGGCCATCAGGGAATGGCCGGAACCCACTTCACCTCCTTCTATTTCGCTGACCGAATCGGACAGCGCTTTCATTTTATTGTCGAATCCGATCAGCCGGTATTCCTTTACCAGGTCGGGATTGAACCTGATCTGGAGGTAGGCGTCATCTGCCACCGAATAAATGGTTTGTGTAAACTCTTGGAGGAGCACTTTTTCGGCTTCTTTGATATTATCCAGGTAAGCAAAGTTTCCATTCCCTTTTTCGGCGAGCACCTGCAGTTTTGAGTCCTTGTAATTACCCATGCCCACTCCCAGGCAGGTTAGATATATTCCCCGCTGTTTGTTAAGTACAATGAGTTTTTCAAGGGCTTCCTCGGTGGTCTCACCGACGTTGAAATCCCCGTCCGTTGCCAGTATTACCCGGTTGTTGCCCCCATGGATGTACTGGTTGCTGGCCAGCCGGTAGGCAGCCTGGATGCCGGCTTCCCCGGGTGTAGGGCCCCCGGGGTACAGATCTTCAATGGCTTTGGTAATGATATTTTTTTCATTTCCGGGGGTAGGTTTTAACCAGACCCCCACGGTAGAGCCATACACAACAATGGAAACAGTGTCTTTGGGGCGAAGGTTATTCACCAGGAGCCGGAAGGCCGATTTTAGCAGGGGAAGGCGGTTGGGCATGTCCATGGACCCGGAGATGTCTATGAGGAATACCAGGTTGGCGGGCGGGACTTTATCCAGGTCGATTTTGCGGGCCGACACCTGCACCATCAGCAGCTGGCTGCCCTGTTTCCAGGGACAGTCAGATAAAAATGACCGGGTGGAAAATACGCTGTCTGCAGCCGGCGGCGTATAATCCAGGTTGAAATAGTTGAGCATCTCTTCGATACGGACCGCATCGGGAGGAACGGAGCTGCCCATATTCAGGAAACGCCGGATATTGCTGTAGGAGGCTTTATCTATATTAATGGCAAACCCGGTTTCGGGGAACCGGGAAGTGGTCACAAAATCGTTTTCTACCAGGGAGCTGTAGGTTTCTCCGCCAATGGTCCATCCCTTTATGTCCTCCCGCCGCAGGTTTTTGGTGGCGGAAAGCAGGGTCATTTTCTGCGGTGGTTCGGGGGGAAACAGCGGTTTGAGGACAATACTTTGGAAGGCGGCCGCATCTACTGCCATGGAAAGTACCTGGAATCCTTCCGCGCTGATGGTGACCGAATCCATTCGCTGCGGGATCTGAATGCCAAAGCCGCCCAGGCTGCCTGAATAGTACAGGTAGCTGTTGGAATGCAGCAGGATTTTCACATTGGCCAGGGGATTTTTGTTTTCATCCCTGATCTCACCGCGCAAATAATATTGCGCTTCCGCGGATCCCACGAAAAATAAGCAAGCAATCAGCAGTAGGGTTCTCAATGATATATTGGTTGTCTAAAGGGTTATGGCAATCCCCGGGAAAATTCCTCCCCGGGGCTGCCGGCAATGCTATTGTTCCAAGAGTTCATAAATCTCGGCAAAGTTCCTGCCCAGTCCGTTATAATCCAGGCCATAGCCTAATACGAACTTATTGGGAATGGAAAAGCCCGTATAGTCCACCGTAACCGGAAATTGGGTAGCCGCAGGTTTAAGCAACAGGGCCGCAATCTTCAGGGAGGCTGGCTGCTGGTGTATGAGCTGGGGCAAAAATGCAGAGAGTGTTTTGCCGGTATCCACAATATCCTCCACGATGATGACATGCCGGTTAAACAGGTCAATATCCAGCCCTATGGCTGTAATGACCTGTCCGGAGGAACGGGTGCCCTTGTAGGATGCCAGTTTGATGAAACAAATCTCCGCTTCTATGGTAATTTTTTTGAAAAGATCTGCCGCAAAAATAAATGAGCCGTTTAGGATGGGTATAAAGAGCGGTTTTTTACCTGCATAGTCCTGGCTGATCTGCCGGGCAAGGGCGTCCACTTTCTCCCCGATGATATGCGCGTTCAGAAAAGGGGTGAAAATCTTGTCGTGAATGCAGATGTTTGGCATGTGGTTCAGTTTATAAAGCAAGCCCTGAACGGGGTAAAGCAACCTGAAGGTAATTATTTCCGGACTAGGCCGCTTTAGCGGGTGCCGGATTTTTTCTCAAAAATGTGGCAGGCAGGGTCCCGGTCAGAATTTCCTGATTTCCCTTACGCCGGATGTGCCTGCCGCCGGCCCCTGGGGTGCATGTCCCGGGGCATCCGGCTGCTTTTTGTCTTTTTCGGTCAGTAGCAAGGGCCTGGAACCGGCAGGGTGGCGAAGGAATAATTTTTCACCGGGTGCCGGTTCCATATTTTTATCCATCAGGTTCAGCTCAAGCAGGTTTTCAAAACGTATCCCTTCCTGCTGGCAGATGTCATAGGCTGTTTCGCCGGCCTGAACGATATGATATGGGGCTTCGCCGAATCTTTTCTTTGGTTGCAAAAAAAGGAGCTGATCCCTTTCAAGTACGTCATTGCCGGAAAGCTCGTTGAATTCCAGGAGTCTGCCCAGCGACATATTATACTGGTTGGCTACAGCCAGCAGGGAGGTTCCGCTCCTGGCAAAAATCACCCGGCTATGGTTGATGGTGAATGTCCCCTGGGGATATGCGGGGTTAATCACCTCGCTGGGTTTGAATTTCCGTTCGGCAGGCTGGATGACCATGCTGCTGGCCACAGGAGGGGTCGCCACCATCTCCACAGGGGCTGTCAGGGCCTTTTGCATGGAGTCGGGGACTGCTTTTCCCAGTGCCATGAGCGTATACTGCTGAAGGCCGTAGTCCTCTATGAGTTTGATGAGAATCTGCGGGTAACGCTGATTGGTCGCGTATCCTGCCTTTTTCAGGCCATAGGCCCATGACTGATAATCCTGGGGATCAATATTAAACAGGAAGGCGTAGCGGGGACTGGACTTCAAAAAATCGGAATGGTCCCGGTATGAATCAACGGGGTTGTCGTAACTGCGGAAACATTCTCCCCGCCGGTCGTCATCATGATATACTACCGGGCCTGTCCAGGAATCCTTGCATTTTATGCCGAAATGATTGTTGGATTTGTGCACCAGCTCACTGGTACCCGCCTCGGATTCATGGATTCCCTGGGCCAGTATGATGGAGGCCGGAATGCCGCTTCGCTGCATTTCAGCGATGGCGATCTCCCTGTAGTTGCTGATATAACCTGCAATATCGGCCGGATTCTGTGAAAAAAGGTCACCCGAAATCAACAGGACCAGTATGGCTGTGACAATTTTTACCTTCATTACAAAAACATTTATTTTTTCCGTATCAAAAACAGGCCATCGCGAACGGTAAGCATAACCTTTTCCACGCCCGCATCGTCTTTTACCATTTGGTTAAAAGCGTGAATGGCCAGGGCATTTTTGCCCGTGATTTTTTCCTGCAGCACCTCTGCGTGAAAGAGCACGTTATCGGCAATGATGAGCCCGCCCCGGCGCAGTCTGGGCAGGACAAGCCGGTAATAATCCGCGTAGCCCACTTTGTCTGCATCGATAAAGACCAGGTCCCATTCTTCCTGCAGCGTCGGAATGATCTGGAGGGCATTACCCACATGGAGCACAATGCTGTCCTGGACGCCTGCTTTGCGGAAATTCTCCCTGGCGGTGGCCGCATCCTGCTCTCTTAGTTCGATGGTATGCAATTTCCCGCCTTCCCGCAGGCCCCTGGAAAGATACAGTCCGCTGTAGCCCACAAAAGTACCAATTTCAAGGATCCGGGCCGGCTGCATCAGGCAGCTGATCATTTCCAGAAATTTTCCCTGCACATGGCTGCTCAGCATATCGGCATGCGGATGATGGCTGCCCGTATGGGAGGCAATATCATGCATCAGGGTGCTTTCGGCCGAGGTATGGGCCAGGGCATATTGTTCTGCCCGGGAAGAAACGATGTCCAAATAATTCAATTTTTGCAAATATACGCAGCTTTGACGAGGCCATCAGACCCGGCTGCAGGTTCGGGTGTTAAAATTTGCCTGCCGAATGCCGCTGTCCGGGACTAGAAATTGGGCTGCAGGCTATGTTTTGAATAAAAATCAAGTACATGTTCGGCCACCTCGGAGGCAGTATCCGCGACTTTGAGCAAATCCAGGTCATTGGGTGAAATATTACCCGACTTTTTCAGCATGACATCCGTGATCCAGCCAAGCAATCCCTTCCAGTATTCGGAGCCTACCAGAATCAGGGGTACCGGGGACATCTTACGGGTCTGGATGAGGGTGGCTACCTCAAAGAACTCATCCATGGTGCCAAAACCGCCCGGCATCATGACAAATCCCTGGGAATATTTGGTAAACATGACCTTGCGGACAAAGAAGTATTCAAAGTGCAGGCTCGCCTCCCGGTCTATAAAAAGATTGGCATGTTGTTCAAAGGGTAATTCGATATTTAGACCTACGGATTTCCCCCCGCCCAGCTGGGCCCCTTTATTGGCAGCCTCCATGACACCGGGTCCCCCGCCTGAAATAGTTCCAAAACCCTCTTCTGCCAGCCGCTTGGCAATCTCGACGGTCAGGTCATAATAGGGTTCGCCAGGCTGGGTCCTGGCCGAGCCGAATATGGAGATACAGGGGCCAAGCTTTGCCAGGGCTTCAAAACCATCTACAAACTCGGCCATTATTTTGAAAATCTGCCAGCTGGAATGGGCTTTGGATTCAGCCCACCTGCGCTGTTTGGATAACATGATGGTGTCATTCATACCACTGTTGGTTTAGGGTTCAGATAATAAATGCCAGCCCGCTCTAAGGGGTGGCATTGTATGTATCAATAACGCCGGTGGCCGGAATTTAGTTTGCCGCAGGGGGGCTTTTTGAAATGATTAACAGGCCCAAAAAAGTAAGTATACCGTTGATCAGCAGCAACTCCAGGCCTATCTGGTAGCCCCCGAACCAGTCTGGGGCATTTGCGCTCAGTATAAAGCACGCCGCCGGAGCGGCCAGGCAGACCAGCAGCACCCCCAGTCCCTTTGGAATCAACCTTTTTGTCAGGATTCCAAACCCAAACAGACCCAGTAGGGGGCCATAGGTATATCCCGCCACTTTTAGTATGATGTCGATGATGGATTTATTGTTGATATACTTGAATACCATGACCATCAAAAAAAAGATACAGGCCAGGGAAATATGGACGGTCATTCGTATCCGTTTCCGGCTTTTTTCATCCAGGTGAAGGTTCCGCTTCAAACCGAGTATGTCAATACAGAAAGAAGAAGTCAGGGCGGTCAGCGCTCCGTCCGCACTGGGGAAAAGCGCCGATATCAGCCCTATGATAAACAGGACGGATACCATGGGCGGCATATACTGAAGGGCAACGGTGGGGAACAAATCATCTTCCCGGATATGAATATGCGCAGTATGGGCGTACAGGTACAGCAAACCGCCCAGGAACAGGAAAAGAAAATTAACCAGCACCATAACAGCGCTGAAACTCATCATGTTCTTTTGGGAATCACGCAGGTTTCGGACGCTGATGTTCTTTTGCATCATTTCCTGGTCCAGCCCGGTCATCCCCACGGTGATGAAAGCACCGCCGATGATTTGTTTGAGCCAGAAACCACCCGAGCCGGGCCGCGTGTTGAACAGGGTGGTATAACCGTTTTCCTGCAGGGCGTGCATGGTCCCTGAAAAGGTCAGGTGCAGGCTGTTCATGATATAGATTACACAAACCACCAGGGCCAGGAGCATGAAGGTCGTCTGCAGTGTGTCGGTAAATACAATGGTTTTCACACCACCCTCGAAGGTGTAGAGCAAGATCATCGTTAGGATGACCAGGGTGGTGAGCCAGAAGGGCACGTGCATATTATTCAGAATGAATAATTGTAACACATTGATCACCAGATAAAGTCTTGCCGTTGCTCCTAGTGTGCGCGAAATGATGAAAAATAAGGAGCCTGTCTTATAGGACACCAGTCCAAAGCGCTGCTGCAGGTAATGGTAAATGGAAGTAAGGTTTAATCTGTAGTAGAGGGGCAGCAGGATATAGGCTACTATGAAATATCCCAGGAAATAACCGATGACCACCTGGAAATAGCCGAAATTATCACTGCCCACTTTGCCGGGCACGCTCACAAAGGTCACTCCGGACAGGGAAGTCCCGATCATGCCAAAGGCAACCAGCATCCAGTTGGAGTTCCGGTTGCCGATGAAAAAGGAATCATTATTGGAATTCCGGGAAGTGCGCCAGGCAACCACCAGCAACAGGATAAAATAGCAGAGCACAAAAGAAAAAAGCAACGCGCTGGACATGTATAAACGATTAACTGGTATTTAATGATTGAAAATTAGGAAATACAAGTATAAAATTTCAATTTTATTTTTTCAATATAACTAATCTTATGAACATTCAGTCGGTAGCGGTATTCTGCGGATCAAAAAAGGGGAGCAACCCCATTTTCGAGAAGCATACCATGGAGATGGGAAAACTGATTGCCATGCTCAGGCTCAAGCTGGTCTATGGCGGCGGACATAAGGGTTTAATGGGTGTGCTTGCTGATGCGGTGCTGGCTTATGAAGGAAAGGTAATGGGGGTGATCCCGGAGATGCTCATTGAAAGGGAACAACAGCATAAAGGGCTCTCCGAACTGATGATTGTACCCGATATGCATACCCGTAAAAAAATCATGTATGAACGCGGGGATGCAGCCGTAGTGCTGCCGGGAGGTTTCGGCACCCTGGATGAACTCTTTGAAATGCTTACCTGGAACCAGTTAAAGATTCACGACAAAAAGATCTATATCCTGAACTCAGCGGGATTTTACAATCATCTTATCCGCCATATCCAGCAACTTCAGCAGGAAGGATTCCTCCATGACGGCAATCCGGAGGAAAGGATCATTTTTTGCGGCACGCCCATTGAAATATTCAACCGGATCGGGTAGCACCCCGGCCATGAAAGGCTGCGCCCTGTCCTAATACCTTCTGCCCGGGTGCAGGTAAATATCAAAACCGGCTTTGATGACCGGAATGGCTGCCTTGTTGAAATCCCGGTATGGGGACCCCGTATTGGATAATGCGTCAAACATAAGTGCCAGGTAGAAATTGGTCTGGCCTATGATGCGCTGCCCGTATCCCACCCCTAATAACAGAGAGGATGCCTGCTGCAGCTGGGAGCCGGAAGGTCCTGAAGGCATGAATTTATAACTGTAGTTGGTCCAGTTATATTCCGGTTCCACCTGGAAAAAGAGGAAACGTATCGGGTAAAGCCTGGCAAATGCCCCGGTGCCATAGGTAAAGCTTCTCTGGCGCAGGTTCTGGTTATAGTAACCGGAAGGATCGGCCCGCTCAGAGGTATAGTTTAAGTTCAGCAGCACGCCGGCATCCAGCCATTTGGTGAGGGAATAACCCAGCTCCGGTGCTCCTCCCACATTGAAATCATATCCGCTGTACCCCAGGTTCAGGCTTCCCCCGATAAAAAGATTCTGTTTCCTAAAACCGTTTGTATTCACTTCTTCATCAGAATAGGTATTTACCCGGTTGGGCATATGTTGTGCCAGGGCCTGTAGTCCGGTCAGGAAAAAAACAGCTGCTATTACTATGTTTTTCATCTTATCTTATTTGGTGCAAACTTACTGTTTAGAGGGCGTCAAAAATTTTTCCGGTATTTAAAATATTGTTAGGATCAAAGGCCTGCTTTATCTCCCTCATCAGTCGCATATGTGTCCTGCTCATTACAATATCCATGAACCCCTTTTGCACCAGGCCGATTCCGTGCTCCCCGCTGATGGTGCCTCCCAGGCCCTTTACCAGGGTGAAAAGGGCCCTCAACAGGGCGGTCATTTCCGGATTGTCCAAGCTGTCGGAGATTCCTTCCTTCTTGATCCGGATGTGCAGGTTGCCGTCTCCGGCATGGCCATAGCAGACCGCATGAAACTGGTGGAGCTCACCCAGTTGCTTAACGCCCCTGATCAGGGCGGGCAACTGGCCGCGGGGCACAACGGTGTCTTCCTCCATGGTATACCCCTCCAGCTTGACTGCTTCGGCCACCCGCCGGCGCAATTTCCAGAGTTCGGATTTTTGTTGCTCATTGTCTGCAAAAAAGATTTCACCGGCCTCATAGTTCTCCAGTATGGCGGCGATGGCCTCCATCTCCCGGAGCATCTGTTCCTGGTCATTGCCGTCCACTTCTATGATCAGGTGCGCTTCCATCTCATCGGTAACTGGCACCGGGGAGTTTCCGATAAAGCGGGCAGTGATTTTCAGGGCATCAATTTCCACCAGTTCCAGGGCGCTGGGCGTGAATCCTTCCCGAAATATGGCACTTACAGCCTGGCCTGCTTTTTCCAGGGAATGGAAGGGTACCAGCATGAGCAGGTCGAATTTGGGAAGCGGGATCAGCTTCAGGACGATCTTGGTGACCAGGGCCAGGGTTCCCTCACTGCCCACTATGAGCTGTGTCAGGTTATAGCCCGTTGAATTCTTGCGCACATTGGCACCCGTCCATATAATCTCTCCGGTGGGCAGTACGATTTCCAGGTTGAGCACATAGTCCCTGACAACCCCGTATTTTACGGCTTTGGGACCCCCGCTGTTCTCTGCGATATTTCCACCAATGAAACAGGAGCCGCGGCTGCTGGGGTCGGGCGGATAAAAAAGATTTTTTTTCTTGACGGCATCCTGGAGCACTTCGGTAATCACTCCGGGCTCGGTGGTAACGGTTCCGTTCATTTCGTCGATGTCCAGGATACTGTTCATCCTGTCGGTGGAGATAACCACTCCGCCCAGATGGGGCAGTGCCCCGCCGCTCAGGCCGGTTCCGGCACCCCTTGGCGTTACCGGGATCCGGTGCTGGTTGCATAGCTTCATGATGGCGCTAACCTGCTCGGCGGTACGGGGCCGGATAACTATATCGGGCTGGTAGTGCAGGGTTTCCGTCTCATCATGGCCATAGGCATGCATGACTGCGGGGTCTGTTACCACGAATGGGTCGCCGGCTATCAGCCTGAACTCGTCAAGGAGGGCCATTACCTGGGATTGCATTGCTGTTTCCGGTCGCATGTATTAAGTGTCTTTGGGTAAAATTCCGCTTTTTTGAACTGCTTTGTCGGAAGGGAGATATCTTTTTTGTTATGGGTTAACAGGTTGCCGGCCTGCCTGGACATCCAGCCTTCCGGATTTACCTTTTCATGAACAACGTCATTGCTTGAAATCCGGACAAAGGGATTGCCTGCGGTTGCCATTGTACTGATTATAGTTTCCGTTATTTATCAGGGCAAACTCCCAGGCACCCCGGTTCCCGTCGTATTTGCTTAAGGAGGAGGCCGTGACGTCGAACGTGAACATCAGCCGAATGTTCCCATAAACAAAACCGATCATGGGAATCACGGCATCGCCTACCCTGTAATAGAGTCCGCCGATGACCTGCTGCGCGCCGCCATTGGACAGGTTGTACTGGGCGTTGAGTCCAAGCACTGTTTCGGAGGCCCCGGCCTGCCGGGTATAGTATCCCATGGGATTTACGATTACCTGGTCACTGGTCTTGAAACTGCCATTCAGAAAGCCAATATATCGCCGGGGGATGCGGCTGTCAAATCCGGCCGGGTCGGTACTGAAGAAGGATTCTCTGGCATTGTTGAGGTGCTGAACGGAAAGCCCGGCATTAAAATAAATCCTGTCAGTGGGGAAATAGGCATAATTCATGCCCACCTGTACATCGAAGAAATTAACATTGGGCTGATCCAGCTGCACATTGGTGGGAAGGGTATTGTCAAAGAATTTTCCATCGAACTGGTCCGGAAATTTCAGGTTGGTGCTGTTGATCCTTTTGTTGATCCAGCCCATGTTGAAACCCGCCGTCAGCAGGCTGGTATAACCCAGCATCTGATGGTAGGCCACGGACCCATAGACTTCCGTGGAAGTCAGGGTGCCCGATCCTGCCTGGTCGCGCAGGATCACGCCCCCCAGTCCCAGCCATCCGTTTTCAATCCGGTTGCGCAATACCTGGGCATCTCCCCAGACACTCATGGTAGTATAGGGAACCGACATGATGGTCGACCACTGGTTCCTGTAATTGGCTCCCAGGCGGTAATCAGCATCCGGTATGAATCCCGTGTTGGCAGGATTGGTGGTCAGCGGGGAATTGAACCACTGTGAAAAATGCAGGTCCTGTGCCCGGGTGGCAGCTGCAGAAATCAGGATCCAGCAGACAGACAGCGCCCATTTTTTATTTATAAACATGTTGATACGCTTTTGATAAAACCCGCGGTTTTACCTGATTAAAGTAATATCTCCCTTTTTACTGGCTTTGGTTCCGTCAAAATATTCAGCTTCTACAAGGTACGCATATACATCCATAGGCTGGGGCTTGCCGTTGAAAGTGCCATCCCAGCCCCTGTCCTGCTGGGTACTTTCGAAGACCTGCTGGCCCCAGCGGTTATAGATGCGGAAAATCAGTTTGGTAATACCAAATCCCCTCACCCGGACTATGCCGTTGTCCCCGAAACGGCCGGGGGTGAATGCATTGGGAACGTCCAGGAGGGGCTGAATGATGGCCTGCACGGGATTACAGGCCGTATCGGTGCACTGGTACTCATTGTAGGCCACCAGGCAGGCCTGGAAAGTGGCTGTCCGGATATACTGGTGCTCCACGGTATCCAGGCTGGTCCTAAAGGCCGTATCGCCGTCACCGAAAAACCATTTGTAGGTAAGGGCGCCCGTGGAAGAGTTGAAAAAGACCGTGGGGGTATTTACCAGGGGGACCGCCGTACTGGTAAATGCCGCATGGGGTTTGGGGCTTACGATGATCGAAAAACTGGTATCCGACACAATATTGCAGGTATTGGAATCCACTACGTGGAGTTTCACGGTAAAGGTGCCCGGTGAAGGATACAGATGGGAGGGACTTGCCTCGGACGAGAACCCGCCGTCCCCGAAATCCCATTGGAACTGCTGGCCACCCACCGAGGTATTCTGAAACTGTGCATTATAGGGGGCACAACCGGCTGCCGGTGTAACGAACTGGGCCTTTACAAGAGCGGCTACGCTTAAAGTAAGTACCGAGGAATCCGGATAATTGCAGTAATTGGTATCCATCAGCAGCAGCCTGACAATATAGGATCCGGGGGTGGCATAGGAATGAACCACTGCTGCCGGGCCTGCCTTCAGGGTGGTCCCGTCCCCGAAATCCCAGAGAAAGGAGCTGTCGGTAAAGGGTTTGCCAGCCGGCGGCACTGAAAAATTATTGAACTGGTAGGCAAGGGAACGGCAGGGAGGGACTTTTAAGGGAACGAATTGGAGACCGGCCCGGTCATTCCGGGCCAGGATATGCAAATAGGCTGTGTCCCTGATATTGCAGGTGGTTGAATCGATCGCTATCTGGCGTACGGTATAAATACCCACCTGGCTATAGGTATGAGTTAGACTGTAAGAGGTGGTTACGGTGTCGGGGGAACCGTCCCCGAAATTCCAGATATAACTTTTTGCATTTTTTTTGGTGTCCTGGAAGGTCACATCCAATGGAATGCACCCACTGCTGTCTCCCGCAATGCCGTTGATGACGGACTGAGGGTCCGCCTCCACCCCGGCAAAATTGAAGGCGATCTTTACAGCGGCCAGATTGCAGCCCCTGGATCCGTTGGTGGCTGCCCAGACCCCGGGGGTGGTGGGAAATTTGACAACCGCCCCGCAATTGGCGCAAATGGCCTGGTAAATAACGCCGCTTTTGTCATAGCGGCTGGTGCCACCGTCCACATGTTCACTGATGGTGCCCGGGTTATCCTTTTCCCCAAAATAGGTTCCGTACAGCAGCCCCGTCGCATCGCGTTTTATCACGATGAAATAGAAATCCCTGTTATCGGTAGCACTCTGGAAGGCATCCGGGGTAATCTGCATACCGGTGGTGCCTTCCAGGCCATAGGGATCGATTTCCTTTTGGGCATAAAATGAGCCCCAGCCTGAAACATACACATTTTCACACCTGTCCACCAGAAATGCCACCGGGGAAATATTGGGTGTTCTTGAATTGGGCCTTCCGAAGGTGGTGGAATACACAAAGGCAGAAAGGTCCGGCTTTAATTTGGCGATGAACTGCTTGGCACCCGGGCCGATAGGACCGGGCACACCCAGGACCGGCCAGTTTCCGTCGGTGGTTCCCATGATGTAGGGAAAGCCGAGCTTATCGAATTTAACCCCGTAGATCATATCATTGCCTGAGGTTCCCAGGTAGGTCGTACTCTTGAGTACCGACCCGTCGGGACTGATAACCGACAGGAACCCGTCGGTCCCCCCGGAAGGCCGGGGCTGCACCACCGAAGGGTTCACCCCCGGCATATTGCTGCTGTAGGTAGCGCCCCCCACATAGATATCGCCGTTGGCAGGATTGAGGTCCAGTACCAGCGCGGCATCATCATTGGAGCCCCCCAGAAAGGAGCTGAACAGTACCCGGTTGCAGGCCGGGTTGATTTTGAGTATGACCCCGTCCTGGCCCAAACTCTGGGAGTCGGGCAGGGCCCCGCCGCCAAACAGGGGCTGGAAGGCAGGTCCTATGATGGGAAATCCGGTGTTGTCCCTTTTGGAGGACTGCGTGCAGCTGGCTACATAAATATTACCGGAAGGATCCAATATGACTTCCCCCCTGGACCAGTCGCCATAATTGCGGACCAGGGAATTGGTATTTTCTGACAGGGATTCATTCTGGTCCTCAATATTAAGTCCATCATCCTGTATTCCTCCGATCCGCATGGAACCGATGAGCTTTGTGCCTGAGGCGTTGAATTTGGTGACGAAAATATCCCGGCCCCCGCCGAGACCCACCAGGTTAAGGGTTGGGAAATCACCCTCGGAACTGGTTCTGCCAAAGACCACCAGATTTCCCTGCTGGTCCACCACCAGGCTGTGCGGATAGTCATTGCCGGAGCCGCCCAGGTAAGTGCCATAGAGCCTTTTGGAGCCATTGGCGCTGAATTTCATGATGCCCACATCCCAGGTACCGCCCCTGAAATCATTCTGATAAGCACCGGGTGATACCTGGAACCCGTTTCCCTGTACGATGCCCCCCGCGAAAAAACTTCCATCGGGCCCGTAAGTGGCGGTAAACCCCCAGTTATCTGCCCGGCTGCCCGTAAAACTGGAAAAAATCAAAGAAGGGTCGATGACCAATACCTGGTCTGCAGCATAATTTTCGACATTAAACCCTACGGCATGGTCTGCAAAGAGCCGGTAGCGACAAGATATTTCCTTTCTCCCGCTGTCTGAATACTGGTATGAAAAAGGGGCCAGTTCCCGGGAAGTACCCACCGATGTCCTGACCAGCAGCTGATGGTTGTGCAGGCTCAACTTTTCAGCACCCTCATATTTCATGATGATGAGGGAAGGGTCCCCTCCGGGATGAATGATCAGATCGTATTTGAGCACCCCGTTGTTGGTGTAATAGCGGAGATCTATATGCGGATATATATTCCTGTAGGTGACCCCCTGGAAAATACGGCAGTTGGAAGCCCATTTGCTGGAGTCCCTCCCGATGAAATAATTGTTGTAAGTGGGAAGGGGTTTGTCTGCGACAATTTCTGCCTGCTCACTGGCATGCTCAAAGCGCACCCGGTATACATGGGACCGTATGGTCCAGTCTGCGGCAGATTGGCCTTCCGGTGAAACTTTCAAGCTGGCGGGCCGGCCTTTGGCGGCGGTATGGGTGGCCTTTATAAGTCCGTGGCCGAGGTCGTGTATTCTTTTTAAGTCATCGGGATGCTGCAGCATGACCGAGAAGCCATCGCCGTGCAGCAGGAAGCTTCCTGTTGAAATATCTGCCTTATAGCGGACGCTACGGTCCCATTGGCCCTTGTTTTCAATGAATTCCAGGTTTCCGCTGCCATCCTGGGCACAGAGCCGCTGCAGGAAAAAAACCAGCGGGATAAGAACTATACAGTTTTTATAATTCAACGGATTTTTTTTTCAAAATAAACAATTATGAACCGACCGGCAGGTCCTGATTGCTGACAGCCGGATGAAGCCTTTGCCCGTCAGCGGGTTTTCAGCGGGTACCTAATCTTGCTTACAGGGCCAACCGCTTAACCAACCGGTTCATTGCCGGCTGCCAGGTAGGATCCCCCGCTCAGGCCGCTTACTCCCCGGTCCGCTATGTTGGGGGTAAGGGGAAAATACCCTTATATTAACCGCTCCCCCGGATATTTGTTTGACGGGAATCCTGTTAATAAATTACAAAACCCCGTTTTCCCAGTCCGGGCTGCCTGAAGACCTTGCCCGCCCCGCCATCCCCCCGGCAGGACCCGCCTGTCAACGGATGAGGGTGATATCCCCTTTTTTGGTGGCACTGGTTCCGTCAAAGAACTGTGCGACCACGGTATAGGCATAAACATCCATGGGCTGGGGTTTTCCGTTGAGGGTACCATCCCATCCCAGGTTGACATCGTTGCTTTCAAAAACCTTTTGACCCCAGCGGTTATACACACGGAATACCAGCCTGGTAATGCCATATCCCCGGACCTTGACGGTTCCGTTCTCCCCAAAGCGACCCGGGGTAAAAGCATTGGGAACATCCATCAGAGGCTGAATGATGGCCTGGACCGGATTGCAGGCCGTATCCGAGCAGCCGAACTGGTTGAAGGTTACCAGGCAGGCCTGGTAGGTTGTGGATTTGTTATACTGGTGCATAACGGTATCCATCGTATTCCTGAATGCCGTATCCCCGTCTCCAAAGAGCCATTTGTAGGAAATGCCCCCGGTGGAGCCATTATAGAAGGTCGTCGGGGTATTGATCTGAGGGGGTATGGGAGATGTGGTAAAGGCTGCCTGCGGTTTGACATGTACCGTCAGGGTGGTGCTCACCGAATCGGTGATATTGCAGGTATTGGAATCAGTGACTTTTAATTGAACCAGGTAGCTCCCTGTATTGGCATACAGGTGGCTTGGACTGGGATCGGTGGAGGTAGTGCCATCCCCGAAATTCCAGAGGAATTGCTGGCCCGCGATGGATGTATTGTTAAATACGGCCGTATAGGGCGCGCAACCGGTGGCCGGGGTTAGGAAATGGGCCTGCACCAGCTGGGCAATATGGATGGTTTGAACTGAGGAGTCCGGAAAATTGCAATAATTTGTATCCACCAGCAGCAGCTTTACTTTATAGGTGCCTGACGCACCATAGGCATGGTTAACGGGGGCGGTGCCGGCGGCCTGCGTGCTGCCATCCCCGAAATCCCAAAGAAAGGAGCTGTTCCCGAAGGGTTTGCCTGCGGGGGGCACCGAGAGGTTATTGAACTGGTAGGCCAGGGACTGGCAGGGCGGGAGTTTCAGTGCGGTAAAGGCGTCAATTGCTTTATCATTGCGGGCATTGATGTGAATATAGGTGGTATCCCGGATATTACAGGTCGTTGAGTCAATGGCAATCAGCCTGACCAGGTATCCGCCAACCGCATTAAAGGTATGCAACACCTGGAGGCTCGTGGTGGAAGTATCAGGGGATCCGTCCCCAAAATTCCAGATATAGCTCCTGGCATTTTTGGCGGTATCCTCAAAGGTAACCGTCAGCGGAACGCAGCCACTGCTGTCATATACCCCGTTGATCAGGGATTTGAGACCCGCGGTTACGCCGGCAAAATTGAAGGCTATCTTTACCCCTGCCAGGTTGCAGCCGCCCTGTCCGCCCTGAAAGATCAGGGAAGCGTTGTTGGGCCCCCACACACTGGCCGGTACCCCCGGAAAACTGGCCCCGCCGTCGCAGTTGGCACACATGGCCTGGTAAATGATACCGGCTTTGTCAAACCGGCTGGTGCCTCCGTCAACATGATCGGGGAATCCTCCCCTTTGCCCAAAAAAGCTCCCATAAAGCTGGGACTGGGCGAATTTCTGCAGTACAAAAAAATAAAAATCATTGCCATCGGTGCTCGATTGGATGGCATTGGGGGTTACCGACAAGCCGGTCGTACCCCTATCCGGATAGGCAGGCCCCAGGTTGGGAGCCCCCTGCTGTATATAAGCCTCATATTGCCAGGAATCGCCGCCACCGCCCCAGCCGGAAACATAGACATTTTCGCATTTGTCCACCAGGAAGGCAACCGGTGAAATATTTACACCGCCGCCGGTGCCGAAATTGGCCGAATAGACCACACTGGTCAGGTCCGGGCTTAGTTTGGTGATGAACTGGTTTCCGTTTGCCTGCTGGGTTTGGTTGAAGGGTGAATTGAAGGGAGGGATATTGCCCTCTGTATGACCCATGATAAAGGGATTGCCCGTTTTATTGAACTGAATTCCATAGATGAGGTCGGCGGAGGGTGTACCGAAGTAGCGGGAGGAGATTACCCTTGGGATGGCTGAATTGGATACGATGGTTACGAAACCGTCGCAGGGGCCACCGTTGAAGCTGTTCTGGGCATTGGGCAGGTTATTGCTGGCCGTGCCTCCGGCTACGTAAATGTTATTGTCTGCCGGACTGAGGGCCAGTACGAAGGCTGCGTCATCCCCGTTGCCGCCCAGGTAGGAGCAGAACTGCAGGCTGGACAGGTCTGGACTGGCCTTGATTAGGACACCATCCTGGCTATAGGTGCCACCCCCGTTGACTGCAGCAAAAGGTTGGATGGTGGGAAAGTCCTTGGACTGGGTGCAGGAGGCCAGGTAAATATTGTCAGATGCGTCCACGATGACCTCACTGCGGGCGTCGTCTCCATAATGCCGCCTGGTTTCAATGGCCCCCGAACTGGCTTCCTTGTTCTGGATATTTACCCCGTCATCCCCACTTCCGCCAAGCCGCAGGGAACCCACCAGTGCGGAACCGTTTCCATTTAACTCAGTCAGTACAATGTCCCAGTCCCCGTTGGCCGGCCCGTTATGCATACTGATTCCCGGATAGTCCGCCGAAGTGGTACGTCCTGAGATAATCAGGTTTCCCTTGCTGTTTACCACCAGGCTGTGCGGCTGCTCCTCGCCTGAGCCGCCGATATAGGTGGCGTATACCCTTTGCTGGCCGGTGGGGCTCAGTTTGATAATGCCTATGTCGAAGCTACCGCCCTGGAAGGTGGTTTTATAAGCGCCGGGGCTGGCCGGAAACCCGTCTCCCTGGTCATTTTGGGTAAGGTCCGTCAATACGATTCCACCCATATAGAGGTTTCCCTGGTTATCATAGGTGGCCGTATAGCCCCAGTTGTCAGAGGTACTTCCGGAATAGGAAAAAAAGATCAGGGCGGGATCTATGACAAGGGTAGCGTCCGGAGCATAATTACTGATGGCGAATTTGATCCTGTGGGCGGCGCTTTGATAATAGTTGCAGACCACCGGCGTCCTGGCTGTCTGACTGAGCTGGTAGGATTCCGGCACATTTTCCCGGACCAGGCCCACGGAGGTTTTGATCTGTAGCTGGCCGTTTTTGGCCGTTAATTTGTCTGCCCCCTCATATTCCATTTCGATATTGGAGGGATCACCCCCGGGGTGAACGATCAGGTTGTATTTGAGCGTGCCGTTTTCCGTAAAATAACGGATATCGATGTGGGGGTAGATGTCTTTATAGGTTACCCCCTGGAATATCCTGCAGTTGGATGCCCACCTGGCGGGGTCCTTGCCGATAAAATAATTATTGTAGGTGGGGAGGGGTTTATCGGCCGTTATTTCCGACTGGTTGCTGGAACCCAGGAAATGCACCCGGTAAGCATGGGAGTGAACAACCCCGCTGTCCGGGGCAGGTAACTTCGGGGCCCCGGCCTGTTTGGCGGTGGGTATCCCCCCCGGCACAGCTTTGTGAAAAGCCATTTGCCGTGCCCTGGCCCGGCTGAGTTCCTGCGGGTTATGCAGCAACACGGTGAAACCGTCACTGTGCAGAAAAAAGGCGCCGGAGGGCAGGGCGGCTTTGTATTTAACGGCCGGGTTCCACTGGCCTTTGTTTTCAATGAATTCGAGGTTTGAATAAGTACCCTGGGCCCTGAGCTGGAAGGCGGCCGAGAGCGCAGTCAGTAACAACAGCAAACATTTTCTTTTCAAAGTATCATTGATTTTGGCAACCGGTTCAAGCCCGGTTGCAGTAAGATCATGCCGATTCAGGAAATTTTGCTCCAACGGGTCTTCCCGTACTGGGAAAACAGGTGGTTCTTTAACCTCAAATTTTCGGCCGAAATCAAATCCGGATCCTGGTCGAGCAGCCTTTCTGCCAGTTCCCTGGCTGTTTCCAGCAGCTGTCTGTCCTGCACTATGCTGGCCAGTTTAAAGTTCAATTCGCCGCTCTGCCGCAAACCTTCAATATCACCGGGGCCCCTGATTTCGAGATCCTTTTCGGCGATTTTGAATCCATCTGAGGTGAGTGTCATTGTCTTGATTCTTTCACGCGCTTCCTGGTTGAGCTTTCGGCCCGTCATCAGGATACAATAGCTTTTTTCACTGCCCCGGCCAACCCTGCCGCGCAGCTGGTGCAACTGGGACAGGCCGAATTTCTCGGCGCTCTCTATGACCATCACCGACGCATTGGGTACGTTGACCCCTACTTCTATAACCGTGGTGGCGACCATAATCTGGGTGTCGTGACTGACAAAACGCTGCATGTTGGTCTGTTTGATCTCAGAGGTCTGTCTCCCGTGAACCATACTGATCCAGTAAGCGGGTTCCGGAAAATAGGCTTTTACATGCTCATAGCCTTTCATCAGGTTTTCATAGTCCATTTTCTCGGATTCCTCAATCAGGGGGAAAATGATATAAGCCTGCCTGCCTTTTTGGAGTTCATGGCGGATAAAATCCATGACCTGCGACCTCCTGTCATCATAACGATGCACAGTCTGTATGGGTTGCCTTCCTGGCGGCAATTCGTCCATTATACTGTAATCCAGGTCCCCGTAAGCCGTCATGGCCAGGGTCCTTGGTATGGGGGTGGCCGTCATGACCAGCACATGGGGCGGGACAGCGGCCTTGTTCCAAAGCCTTGCCCTCTGGGCGACACCAAAACGGTGCTGTTCGTCTACTATGGCCAGTCCCAGGCGTTGAAAGCGGACGGCATCTTCAATCAGGGCATGGGTTCCTATGAGTATCTGCAGGGAGCCGTCTTCTGCCATCCCGGAGATTTCTTTTCGTTGCCGGGCCCGGGTGGAACCGGTAAGCAGCCGAACGGTTACCGGCATGTCTTTGAGCAGCCCGGTAATGGATTCAAAATGCTGGGCCGCAAGGATTTCAGTGGGCGCCATCAGGCAACTCTGGTACTGGTTGTCTGCCGCCAGCAGCATGGAAAGCAGGGCCACGATGGTCTTGCCGCTGCCCACATCTCCCTGCAGAAGCCGGTTCATCTGCCGGCCGCTGCCGGTATCTTTGCGGATTTCCTTGAGTACCCTTTTTTGGGCACCCGTGAGTTCAAAAGGCAGGTAATTGGTATAAAATGAATTGAACAGGCTACCTACCTGGGCAAAGGGGACCCCCCGGGAAAAACGGTGCCGCTCCGATTTGGTAAGGCCCATCCTGATTTGGGCGATAAAGAATTCATCAAACTTCAGCCGGTTCAGCGCTTGGCCGTATGCTTCGGTATCGGAGGGGAAATGGATGGAACAGTAGGCCTGGTAGCGGCCGGGAAACCTGAGCTGGCGGACCAGGAATTCGGGCAGTATTTCAGGAATGTCAGCAGGCCGGAGCATTTGAAAAAGCTGTTGGGTGAGCTTGGCCAGCTGGCGTCCGCCCTGTCCCCTGGCCTTTAATTTCTCCGTGCTTGGATATACCGGCTCAAGAAAACTTTTGCCATCCGCTTTTTCGGGGTTCAGGGGCTCAATTTCAGGATGGGATATCTGTACATTGCCCTGGAAGAACCCAACGCGCCCAAAAACCAGGTATTCGCGCCCGGCTGTCAGGTTTTTCTGCATCCAGGTTATTCCCTGGAACCAGACCAGTTCCAGGCTGCCGGAAGCATCCCTTATTTCTGCGACCAGGCGTCTGCCTCTTTTTTCCCCCATGACCTCAAATCGTATCAGTTTTCCGGAAACCTGGATAAACTCTGTTTGCGGCCCTATATCGGATATCAGGCTTATTTTGGTCTTGTCGATATGACGGTAGGGAAAATGATTCAGCAGATCCCTGAAGGTAAAGATGCCCAGTTCTTTTTTGAGCATGTCTGCCCGCTGGGGACCCACCCCTTTGAGATATTCTATGGGATTATTTAACATGTCAGCCGTAGATGCGATAAACTGGTTATTTCAAACAAAAATAACCCAAATGAAAATTTAAAAGCAGAATTATAAATACGAAGTCCCCCTGACCAGGATGCAGGGCAACCTGGAGGCCCCAATAGGAAATCGTACAAAGGAAAATCAGGATCCCTGGAATGGGAGGGAGGCGGCCTTAGCGCTGCTGCATGACTTCCTCCAGCTTGATGCCGATCATTTTTTCCAGTTCAATTTTGGCAACATTGAGGTTTCGCTGATAATCCAGTTTGACAATCTGCGAGGCAACCCAGGCTGCTGCTGATTTGTTGAAATCTTCCAGTTTGATTACGTTATCATCGAAATCCTTCTCCGCCTTTTTATAAAGGGCAAACTCATCCTGGGTAATCTGTGTCTGCAGCTCCAGTTTTTGTTTGGTCAGCAGGTAATCCTCGTATTTAGTCAGCACGAGGGCTTTGATTTCCCGGAATTTGTCATTTTTCTGGGCCATGGCGATCAGGTAATTCTCCCGGGCTATTTTGATGTTGTTGGGGATCTTGGTAAATATGTCGAAGGGTATGGTGATGCCGAAATTGTACCTGGGATAGGTAGTGGCAAAATTCACGGTAGTACTGCCGTTTGAACTCGCTTTGGGCGGATTGATGGCGTATTCATTGAGGTTACCCTGGGCACTGATGGTATTGAGCCAGGAGCCTTTTGCAATTCGTATATTATATTCAGCGATTGCCAGGTTATGGTCTGCAATTTCAAAAGTAGGGTTCTGAAGGGCCAGGGATACCAGTTTTTCCCGGATATCCAGGATCTTGCCGGTATCGGTTATCAGGTGATAGGTGGAACTGCGGTTGGGCTGGACCTGTGCATAGGACACAGAGACCAGCAGGAGCAGGGCAGGGATTGTGCTGAGCGTTCTAGCTGAAATCATGAGGCGTTGCATTTTTGTCGTAGTTAGGAATTTTGATGAACAGTACCAGTGCTGCCAGGTAATAATATACTTGTGGTTCCAGGCCCATCGCCATCTGGGAAATCTGGCCCACCCATAACATAAATATTACAGTCAATAAAGCTATACAATGGTTTTGAATTTCCGGATTCCGGATGGAATAAAAATTCTTCAGGCCAAACCACATGATCATGCCATAGGTTATCAGGTTTACCAGCAGGCCAATCCAGCCTTGTTCGGCAAAGATTTTCATATATCCGCTATCGGGGGGAAAGGTTGCCAGGTAATGACCGGGGTTATATTTTAGACCTTCGTTGATACAGGTGAATATACCGCCACCCATAGGATGGGCGTACAGGTAGGGTTGTATCCTGTGGCGGTTGACGTCACGAACATTGGCCGAGGCATCCTTGGTCCCCATGAAGGTGGATCGGATTCGACCGATAGAAGGGGGGGAGAAAGGCATGGTCATCAGAATGGTGAAGGCGACCAATATCACCGAAATGAAAACCAGGGTTCTTTTTTCATACAGAGTAGCTACGCTGTAAAACGCAAAACCTGCCACAATCATCAGGGTGGCGGTTCTTGTCCCCGAATATCCGTAGGCCAGCAAATTGAGGACGATACCCATCATCAGCCAAATCCTTGCCTTTCGGCTTTTTTCCCGCAAAAACAACAGGATGCACTGCACCGCCACCGAAGAAAATAAAATGCCCGAGGTGGCCGGGTCCGAGAGGGTGGAGAATTTCCTGAGCAGCCCCCCTTGGATGAGCAGTTCCAGCTGGCCTTTGGCCCGGGTGATATAATTCATTTCAAAGCCGGCCAGTCCGAACCATTGCTGCTTGCAGGCATAGGCTGCCAGCAGGGAGGTGAATACCAGGGAAAAATGGATGAAGTATTTCATCCGGGACCATGAATGCAGCAGCGCGTAGCTGAAATAGAAAAACATCAGGATGGAAATATATCTCCGTAAGAAACTCAGCCAACCCAGTTTGCTGAGCATATTGGGATTGGCGCCCTGCACCAGGTAGAAGATCAGCAGAATTATAAAAGTATGCATGACCGGGTTGTTCCAGAAAGCCTTGTCAACCCGGGCGCGGTATTCCGGCTTGGACAGCACACTGATCATGGTAAGGTAGATCAGCAGGTCAGTCAGGGTGTTAAAAGGAATACTTTCATTGCTGGTAAAGCGAAGCAGGGTTATGGGAAAGGCAGAATAGGCAATCAGGAAATACATGCCAAAATAAGGATAGCGCAAAAACAGGATCACGATCAGGATGGCCGCAAAAAAGCCTGTGAAGCCAAAACTTACCTTAAAATCCACCTCGCTGTTCAGGTAAGCCAGCCCGATGCCCATCAAGCCCAGGATAAAATACCCGAGCCAGGTATTTAGTTTTTTTTCCTTGAAATGGTAACTGAACCATTCCCGGACGGGATTAAAAAAGGCTGTGCGGCTGTAATTGCTCATTGACTGCTAATAAAGCACGAATTTAAAAAATATAAAGATCAGGAATGCGATCATCAGCAGCAAGGTGAGCCTGTGAGCAAACCGTGTATTTTCAGGTTGGGAAGAGTGCATTTGAAGCGGTCTTTTGGTTTATTACCCTGCAAGGGGTGGTTAATCAGAGTTCAAGCAATTCTTCATCCACTTTATTGAGCACGGTTCCAATATATTTATTTCCCGTACTGGTTTTTAGAAAATGAATGGATTCCCGGTCCCGTTCACCCAGCCCGTTTTTGGCAGAAAGCACTGTAATAATACCCTCCGCATACTTGGAAAGTTCTTTGCTGTCTGAATGATCGGCCAAGGCGGCCCCCTCCATGAATATGAAATCATAATGCTGGGCAATCTTGGTCAGGTTTACCAGCAAATTGTTCTTGGGAAGGATCTCCGATGGGGTATAGTTCCCTTCCGAACAGCCGATAACATCCGTATTGTTGATGTCGGTGAGGGTAGTGATGCCCCATATTTTGTCGATGGCATTGTCCTGGGCACCCAGATTGAAGTTTTCCAGGGTGGCTTTTGCGCCAAATTTCTGGGTGAGGCTATTGTGGGAAAAATTGGTATCAATCAGCAGCACTTTTTTCTTGGTCATGGAAAATATATAGGCCAGGGCTTCCAATACCGTGCTCTTGCCTTCCTGGGATTTCAGGCTGGTAACCAAAAAAATCTTTTTTCCGCTGTTTTCCAGTTCAAATCGCAGTTTGCGCAGGCTCTCCACAAAAACCTCTGATGACCGGTTCCTGCTGTTTTCCGGATTGAGGTCAAAATAATCCTTTAGGGGCTTTTTGTCGGGGTTGATCCGGTTGATGGAACTCAGCAGCTTCAGTTTGGTCTCTTTCTGGAAAATGGACGGTGTCCTCAGGGAGTTATCCATGAATTCAAGGATCAGTATGATCATGCAGGCAATAAAAAACATGGCAACCGCGGCACTGCTCACCACCAGGGTTCGGTGGGAGGACTGGGGCTTGATGGCAGGCAGGCCCACTACGATCTGCTTGAAATTGAAATCCGGGTTTACGTCCAGGTCCTGGGAGGCAAACAGGGTGGCATTGTACTTTTCGAGTTCCTTTTGGGCATTTTCATAATCGGTCTGTATGCCGTTTAGCACCACTTCTTTTCCGCCGCCTGAAAAAGCAAGTCCCCGGAATTCGGCGACCTGTGTTTTGTAGAGTTTTATATTTTCGGTAGCCGCTGCTATTTCGGCTTCAAGGTCGATTTTGGATTTGATGAGCTCATCCTTTCTGTCGACCGCCTTTTGCAGGTTGGGGTTGGTAGATGGGGTACTGGGACGGCTGGCCAGGATGGATGCCATCTTTTTGGTATTGGCGTCGATTTTTGCCTGAATGTCGGGGTCATTTCCACCCTTGAGGGCCAGCTGGCTGTTGAGCGACTGGTTGGCATTGCGAAGGGCGATATACTCGTCATTGTTGGCAGCAGTTGCGGGCTGGGAGGGAACGTTCACATTGAGGGCTGCCAGCTGGTCATTGACGGAACTCAGTTTGTAATTGAGGGTATTGAGCTTGGATTGTTCGGCGGTAAGCTGCGAGGAGGCTTCCTGCAGGCTGCTGATGGCTGCACTGGCCACGTCCCCCGACTTGGTGGCCCCGGCATCTTTTCTGAACTCTTCGAGTTTTTTCTGGATGGAATCCACTTCCTTGCTTTTGCTGCGCTGAAGACTCTCGATCTTGGTGAGGGATTCCTTGGTCCGGGTGCTGGTAAGGGAATTATAAAACTCCTTGAACTTGATGCCAATGGTATTTACGACATAAGCGCTTAATTCAGGATTTTCTGAAACAAATACGATGTTCAGGAAGTCTGAGCTCTTCAGACGCTCGACCGTGAGCTTTTTGGAGAGGTTAAACGGGTCATATTCATAGAGATTGACCAGGTCCCAAACTTTCTTTTCCTGCGGGTCATAGGTATTGAGCAGGGTAAGGTCTGTGAGTTTGGAATGAAGGATGTCTTTGGCCTTTTGGAAATTGACGTTCCGGTAGGTGGTGTCGTTTTTCTGTTTTGCCGTCAGTACCCGGAAAGGATGGGTGGATTCCAGGTCATGCAGGAGCAATTCATAAGAGAGCATTCCCAGGACGGTTTCGGACTGGAAGGTTTCTATAACGTTATTGAAACGAATATCAATCTGGTTAACATCAAAAATCTCATTGAGCTGCAGGGAAACTTTCTGGGTCTGGGTGATTCCGGTTGAATACTGGGCATTGGAAACAAAGGTCTTCTTCTGGAAAATGGTGAATACAAGTCCTGCAGCAAAGCCGATAACCATTGCAAAAAGAATGATCCACTTTCTTCTAATCAAGGCTTTCAGCAAATAGTTTAAATCCATCGAGGGTTATTTTTGGGTTTCAAAATGAATAATGGCACGGGAAAGGCAATACAGGTTCATTACAGGAAATGTCCGGAATTCTCTCTTAAATGAAAAAAGGCACCTGATTATTGTATAAACAGGCCTTTTCAGGGAAAGAATTATGAGTTGGCAGAAAAGCTTCGTACGGTAAGGCCAGGTTTGCATAACGATTAAATCCGCCCTTTCAATAGGCTCAAAAGTACCGATTATTCCCTGAAATTGAAATTAATAAAACCCACGCCGGAAAGCCCGGGAAGCCTGGGAGGCAGATTTATATTCTTTTTACCCGGCCTCCATACTTTTCCTGAAAAAGAACCGTTTATAGCAGTTATTCTACATTTAAAATGACACTGGTAAAAATACTGTTCTGGATTAGTCTGTTCATCATTTTCTATAGCTATATAGGCTACGGAATGGTTCTATTTGTGCTGGTGAAGATCAAAGGGTTATTTTTTTCCAGACCCCCGGACCTGCCGGGCAGTGAGGCCTTTGAACCAGAGGTTACGCTGGTGGTCTCTGCCTTTAATGAAGAGGATTTCATTGAAAAAAAGATTGAAAACACCTTTGCGCTCGACTATGATCCTTCCAAGTTGAAAATAATTTTCATCACCGACGGGTCCGAGGACAGGACTGCCGAAATCATCGGGCGTTACAGCAGGATTCAACTGCTGCACCAGCCCCAGCGCAGGGGAAAAGTAGCCGCCATGAACCGGGCTGTAACCTTTGTACAAACCCCCTATATTATTTTTTCGGATGCCAATACGCTGCTGAACACGGCCTGCGTAAGACAAATCGTACGCCATTACAGCGACCCCAGGGTGGGGGGGGTGGCCGGGGAAAAAAAGGTCATCAGTTCGGCAGATGATAAGGCGGCGGGGGCTGGTGAGGGCCTGTACTGGAAATACGAATCCTTTCTCAAGAAACTGGATTCAGATTTCTACTCGGTGGTGGGGGCCGCGGGAGAACTGTTTTCCGTTCGCCGGGATCTCTTTGAGGAAACGGCAGAAAATATCGTCATCGAGGATTTTGTACAATCCCTGAAAATATGCATCCGGGGTTATATCATCCGCTATGAACCGAATGCCTATGCCATGGAGACCTCCTCGGCCTCCATCAAGGAAGAAGAAAAAAGAAAGATTCGCATCAGTGCCGGGGCTTTCCAGGCCATGGTCATATTAAAGGACCTGTTCAATATATTCCGCTTTCCGGTTTTATCGTTTCAGTTTATATCCCACCGGATTCTTCGATGGACCCTTTGCCCCCTGGGCCTGGTTGTATTGCTTTTAACCAATATCATACTGGCCTTTGCGGGAACCGATTGGTTTTACCGATTATTTCTTGCAGGTCAATCCGTGTTTTATATATGCGCTTTATTTGGTATGTCCTATGCCAACAGGAATATAAAGTTGAAAGTGTTGTTTATCCCTTACTACTTTCTGTTTATGAATATTTCGGTATTCCTGGGGTTCAACCGGTTTCTCAAAAAGCAACAGAGCGTCCTGTGGGAAAAGACCGCCCGACAGAAACTCGTTTAAAAAATCACACGAAAAGGGTATTTTTTTCCTTTAGCGATATAGTATCTTCACATTGTTAATAAAAAAATCGGAATGCATAATTTGGATTATTGAAAATTGTTATTACTTTTACCTAGTCGTTAAAAACTCCGAATTCAATTCCTTTGATCACTTCCTGGTTATTAAACTCTTAGCAGTAGCTTCCCTTTATCGCAAAATCCCTTGAAATTCTCCACCAATACCTGTTTGTAGTTACATTTCTTGCCATTTTTCACTTATTTATAACCTGCTTTTTGCAAGCAGAGAAGTTTATTTTTAATTAATCCAATACCTCTGTCTGACTGTTTCCAATTGCCCCTCTTTGAAAAATTGAGTTTTTATTAAACTTAATATGTTTCTCACCCATGAAAAAGGAAATTTTAGCAATTGACGACAGTAAAGCAATCCGCTTTTTGTTACAGACCGTACTTAGCAAAGAATACCAGGTCATCACCATGCCTGACGGATGTTCAGCCATGTACTGGCTATCCAAGAAGAATTTACCAGACCTCATTATTGTGGATCCGCAGCTTCCCGATATGGAAAATTGGGAACTGGTGCAGCATCTTTCTTCCAGCGGAATTTACGGGGAAGTCCCGATTATGGTACTATCCGGTCTAGATACAGACGAAACAAGGATAAAATGCATGGAATTTGGCGTGGAAGAATATTTTCTGAAGCCATTTAACCCTGTAGACCTTTTGGAGTCTATTAATAATATTATGAGAAAAGAGCCTTTGGACAAACAATACTTCAAAGCAAATTAATTTCTACCTACCGTACACATGAAACCCTAAACCTTTTTTATGGACTTTACTTTTTTACCCAAAACAAACTTTAAAAATAGCACTTTCGTTCGCTATACGGTGAGTGCGTATGCGTCTAGACCCCCCAGGACGAGGGTGTCATACAGCCATAGCGGCTTTTATTACATAGGCAAAAATGCTGCCAATATCGAAAAATTGGTAAAAGTTTTCAAAAAAGGATACGCTTCCGAAATTCTCGAAAACGCAAAATTTGAACTGTTACGCTCCCTGGAACAGGAAAAAAACATCCTGCCTGAAATTATTTTCTGCGAGGGTCATTTTGAACTGGCGTCTGTCCGCAGTTTCTCCCAGTTCCTGAAGGATCATCCCGCGCTCAGTTCCATTCCATTTGTGATTGACGCAAACGGCCTGTCTGAAAAGGAACTGAACAGTTATAAGAAACACCGGATTCCCGATGAAATCATCTTTATAGACGATTACGACGAAAAGAACCTGCAGGCCAAGGGCCATTTCCTCAAAAAAGTCAAGGCCCAGGTGCATTCCCTGGACGTAAAATATGGTCAGGACCGGCCCAATACCGCGAAATTGGCCGAGTACATCCTCAAACGGTCATTTGATATCCTGGTTTCCTCCCTGGCCCTGATTATACTCAGCCCCCTGTTTTTGATCATAGCCATCGCCTTGAAGGTGGAGTCCAGGGGTCCAGTCTTTTATATATCCAAGAGAGCAGGCCGTGGATACAGGATATTCAATTTCTACAAGTTCCGGACCATGCAGGTAGGCGCAGATAAGCAGATAGCTGATTTTTCCCACCTCAATCAATACAATGCCAGTGCCGGCACAGGCCCTGTTTTTTTCAAAATCAACAATGATCCGCGGATTACCCGGATCGGGGCGTTCCTGAGAAATAACAGCCTGGATGAATTGCCGCAGCTGTTCAATGTGCTTTTGGGTGATATGTCCCTGGTGGGCAATCGTCCCCTGCCTCTGTATGAAGCAGAAACGCTCACTACGGATGAATGGGCCAAAAGGTTCATGGCTCCGGCTGGCATAACCGGATTGTGGCAGATTAAAAAGAGGGGCCGCTCCGAAATGTCCGTGGAAGAAAGACTGAACCTGGATATTGACTATGCAAATAATTGTAATTTTGTATACGATCTCTGGATCATGGCCAATACCCCTTCAGCCCTGATGCAAAAAGTTAATGCATAGAAATCTCTCTGTTTCCATTAATTTGCCCTCATAAACACAGAGACATAGCTATGGACAGGGAGCAGGAACCTTTGATTTCCATTATTACGCTCAATTACAACCAGGCACAGGTAACTTGTGAGTTCCTGGAGTCCACCCGTAAATTGCATTACCGTAATTTTGAGATACTGGTCTGTGATATGGCATCCACCGTCAATCCGGAGCCGATGATCAGTGCAGGCAATTACCCCAATACCCGCATGCTGCTCAGCGGGGAAAACCTGGGTTTTGCCGGCGGTAATAATTGGGGTATGCGGCAGGCAAAGGGGGATTATGTATTCATAGTCAATAACGATACGGAAGTAACCCCTGATCTGCTCGACAAACTGCTTCAGCCATTCCGGGATGATCCTTCCATAGGGGTAACCAGCCCAAAAATCCGGTACTTTTTCCATCCTGACATGATTCAGTATGCAGGATTCAATCCGATCAATCTTTTTACGGGCAGAACCACTACTGTCGGGGATAAACAGACCGATCATGGTCAGTATGACCGGTCCGGGGAAACCAGCGGGGCCCATGGATGTGCCATGATGGTGGCCAGTGAGGTGATTGACCGGGTGGGCATGTTTCCCGAAAAGTTCTTTCTCTATTATGAGGAGTGGGACTGGTCGGCAAGAATTTTGAAAGCCGGATATAAGATATGGTACACCGCCGATGCATTGATTTACCACAAGGAATCCATGAGTGTTGGCAAGAACAGTCCTATTAAGGTTTTTTACCATACACGGAACCGGATCCTGTACATGCGCAGAAATACCAACCCCCTGCAATTATTTGTCTTTACCCTGTTCTTTACTTTTTTTACGGTGCCCAAATCAATTGTTAACTACTCGTTAAGAAGGCAGTTTGAACAACTCAGGTATTTTTTGAAGGGAGCCTTCTGGAATCTCCATTCATCCAGCCATTCGAAGGTTTAACCGGGAAAAGTGGAGGTATTAATATATTATTGTTTTATACTACAATGAATATTCGCACGTTAACTCAATATGATCGCAGCTGTTTTACATAGTCTTTGCCTGGTTGTCTTTATGTACCTGGTTATAAGCGTAGTGTACCTGCTGTTCATATCCATCGCAGGCAGGCTCCGCAGGGCTCCGGCCTATAGCAAACACCCCGAAACAAAAAAGATCGCCGTGCTCATTCCTTCCTACAAGGAAGACAATGTCATTGTGGATACAGCAGAAAAAGCCATGCGCCACGATTACCCCAAGGATTGTTTTTCGGTGTTTGTCCTTGCGGACCATCTCCAGCCGGAGACCATTGACAGGCTGCGGGCCCTCCCGGTCGAGGTCATTGAGGTTCAGTTTGAGATCAGCACCAAGGCTAAATCCATCCATACCGCCATGGAAACCATTGCGGCAGACCGCTTCGATGTGGTGATGGTACTGGATGCCGATAATGTCATGGGCCCGGGATGTCTGCATAAAGTGAACCATGCCTTCCAGTCGGGTTTCCAGGCCGTCCAGTGCCACCGCACTGCAAAAAATAAAAACAATGCGGTTGCCATCCTGGATGCCATCAGTGAAGAAATAAACAACAACATCTTTCGTCACGGGCAGCGGGCACTGGGTCTTTCCTCTGCGCTGATCGGATCGGGAATGGCCTTTTATTTCAATAAGTTCAGGGAAATTTTCCGGGTTCCCGGGATCCTGGACAACCCGGGAGAGGACGGGGAAATAGGCATGCAGCTGCTCAAGGATAATATTACCGTTGAATTCATAGAGGATGCCTGGGTGTATGATGAGAAGGTTTCCTCCAAAGTGGTTTTCGAAAAGCAGCGCACCCGCTGGCTCGAGGCGCAGGTCAATACCCTGAAACGATTTTTGGATGATGATTTGAAGGGTTCAAAAAACAGAAAAATGTACTGGTACCGGCTTTTCCAGACCCTGCTGCTTCCCCGTTCCCTGTACCTGCTGCTTTTTACCCTCATCGTCCTGCTGACCCTCACGGAGCTGATGCTGCACATCCCGATGCTTTATCCCGCCTATGGATGGTGGATGCTGCTGTTTGGCGCCTACCTGCTTTCACTGCTGATATCCGTTCCCCGGACCTACTTTACCATTCACACCATCAAAGCGGTATTTCATCTGCCGGTGCTCATGTTGAGCATGACCCGGGCCCTTTTCAAGATCAAAGCCAACCGGAAAGAATTCCTGCATACCCCCAAGGTACATACCGGTGATTCCCCGCTGTAAATGCTTACGCCTGTTTTATCGCCCCCTTTTCTCCTTCCGGCCATTTAGGATAGCCTCTCAGCCAATTCAATCAATTAAAAGCTTTTCATCCGATCTTTGGCCAAACAATCGCTATGATGTCAAACCTGATAACCGGCGCCATCGGACATACCCCGCTGGTCAAACTGCGTAAAGTCGTCCCGGCCGGGTGCGCCGATATTTACGTGAAGCTGGAATATTTCAATCCGACCGGATCCTTTAAGGACCGCATGGCCATTTCCATTATTGAACAGGCAGAAACAAGGGGCGAACTTACCGGAGGCATGACCGTAATGGAATGCACTGCCGGCGGAACGGGAACTGCACTGGCGATGGTCTGTTCCGTAAAGGGATATCCTTTTACGGTGGTTTCCTCCGATGCATTCGCTCCCGACAAACTCCGGGCCATGCGCATTTTTGGCGCAAGTCTGGAGATTCTCCCAAGCGAGGGCGGCCGGATCACCCCTGACCTGATTCCCCGCATGATCCAGCGGGTGGGCCAATTGCAGGCTGAAACAGGCGGCTACTGGACCAGGCAGTTTGAAAACCGGGACGCCCTGCCGGGATACCGGAGAATGGGTGATGAAATCATGGAACAGCTGCAAAAGCCCGTTGACCTGTTTTGTGCGGCCGTCGGAACCGCCGGGATGTTCACCGGCGTTTCCCAATCCCTGCGCAGTCGGTATCCCTCCCTTGAGCTGGTCGTGCTGGAGCCTGCTAGTGCCCCGCTGTTGTCAAAGGGCCAGACGGGGACTCATTCCATTGATGGCATTTCTGTAGGTTTTATACCTCCCCTCCTGGAAAGGAACCTGGGGTTTTCCCTGAAGACGGTCCATGAGGCGGAGGCAAGAAATATGGCTCGCAGGCTGGCCGCCGAAGAAGGCATACTGGGCGGTACTTCCACCGGACTCAATGTAGCCGCCGCCATAGAATTGGGGTTGGAAAAAGGTCCCGGTTACACCATTGTAACGGTGGCCTGTGATTCAGGGTTGAAATATCTACAGGGGGGGCTTTTTGCTTGAGGCAGCCTGATGGTCCGGGGGGATATTAACCACCGGGGTTTACTGAAGTTTCCGGTACACTTCTTCGCGTGTTACGTATCCGGTATTTTTCCAGAGCAGTGTGCTGCGGCGGTAGAGGGCCAGCACGGGGAGGGCATCGATTTCCAGTTCCCGGCAAAGAGACTGGTTGTCATCGGCATTGATACGGATCACTTCCACTTTTTCTTTCATGGTCCGGCCGATCTCCTCCAGGTAGGGTTTCATTTTCTGGCAAGGCTCACACCAGTCAGCGTAGAAATCAACCAGGATCAATTTTTCCGAGGAGATCAGTTGTTCATATTTTTCCCGGTTGATCCCCTGGGCCGTAGGCCGGGAATTGGTCGTTTCTGGCAGATTGGCTGCCCGCCACTTCATGATCCCCCCCATCAATTCATAGACCTGCCTGAATCCTTCCGCTCTCATTTTGGCGGCAGCCGCAGCGCTTCTGGCTCCGCTGAGACAGTATACGAATACGGGCTTGGTTTTATCAAGCCTGGCTATACCGGTTTCAAAATCATTGCCATTCCAGTTAATATTTTGGGCATTTATTAAATGACCCTTGGCAAATTCCTCCGGTGTGCGGACATCCACGATGACCGCATCTCCGGTTTGTTTTATTTTATCGGCAAAAGCCGGAGCTGACAGTTTATCGCTGCCGTTCTGGGCCTGCAGGCAAGCGGCTGACAGAAAAAACAGGAAGAAAAAATGAAAGAGTTTAAAATTTTTCATGGGTTATATTTTTAAGTACCCTGTTTTAATAAAGCGGGGACCGTCCATCTGCCCCCCCGAAATTAAGCAAGCTCTGTCAGTTTTAATCAAAGAAGAGCTGATTTTACAGCCTTCATTCCCCTTTTTTCCAGACATGTTTTCAGACATGGAATTTACCAGTTGTAAACGGGGCCAGTGCCGGCCAGGCCGGGCACCTGGTCAGGGACGGCTGAAAACGCTTCAAAATGGTCCATTAATCCGGCTCCGGGTGGGGGGAATTCTACGGGGCCTTGGGTGGGAGTCCTGCTTCCCCTCCGGGTTTTTTCTGCCCGGGCAGGGCATGGAAGCACTGGCCGCCCGCACATCCAAGGGCAAACAACCCCATGGAGGCTATGTACATTCCCAGCAGGATCCCTGTCCACTGCCTGTCTGCAGCAGACTGAATGCCCATATACAGGCCCAGGGAAAGAAACACTACCCTTTGCCAGTTCCAGCCATGTAACAATCGATCTTTCATGGGGTCTTTTTTTTGTTGAATCGCACAGGACAGGTCCTTTCCCGGTGCCCCCCGGGGAAGGACGGAATTCGGCCAGCGCCCTCCCCTGGGGGCCTGAATGCCGGAAGGATCAGTTATCGGCCATTGGGATTTTCTTTTTTGGCTGTAGAAATACCAAAAGGGAAATACAAAGGGCAAAAGCTCATAAAGCTGGTCAGGATAAAAATACCGGCCACTGCCAGCAGCACGATGGCCACTGTTCCGCCAATCACATGGGTAAAATAAAGAATGGCAATAACTGCAGCGATCAGGATGCGTACCAACCTGTCTGCGGAACCCATATTTTTTTTCATGTCATTTGATTTAAGACACAAAAGTAAAGGAAGCATCTGCAGGTCATTGGTTACAAAAGTTACAATTCCCGGAGCAATTTGATCTGGTTTCGGTATAACAGGAGTTTTTTCTCATTTTCCAGCTTTTTGAGGAGCCTTGAAATAACCACCCGGGAGGTAGCCAGTTCCTGGGCAATATGTTCGTGGGAAATATGAAGCAGGGTGGAAGCGGTCGCCCTGGATTTTTCCTTCAGATAGTGCACGAGCCTTTCATCCAATTTCTGGAAGGCAATCTGGTCGATGGTTTTCAACAGCTCTATGAACCGTCCCCGGATCGTCTTCATTACATAACTTTTCCAGGTGTTGAATGTAGCCATCCACTCATCCATCAAGGTGATGGGAACTAAAAGCAGCTCTGAATCTTCTTCGGCCACGGCTTTAACCTCACTGGGGTATTGCTGCATACAGCAGGTGAAAGTCATGGCGCAGCTTTCCCCGGGATTGATGTAATATAGCAATAACTCCCGGCCCTCCTCGTCGGTGCGGGATACTTTTAGGGACCCGGACAGCAGGATGGGAATTAAACGGATGGTCTGTCCGATTTCCATGAGGGTATCCCCTGCAGCAGCGCTGTGGAAAACCGATTTTTGTTCGAGGGCCTCTATCAGCCCGGGTTCAAAGTAATCCCTGAACTGTTCGGTGATATTCATGTTTTAAAGATAGTAATTTCAGCCAGCTTCGATTCAAAGGGTCCACGGAACTGCGCAAGGCCAGGCTGCCACAGCAGTAAAAAACGCGGGTTGGTCCTATGGCTTTTTTACCAGGATGATGCGGTTCAAAATAAATTTCAGGGGCATGCCCCCAGTTCTAAAATGGAAGGAGACCGTATTATTTAAATCGGTGACATCCAGTTTGGTTATCAAATGCCGCTCCATCCGAAGGGGTTGCACATAGTGGGCGTCTATCCAGTCTCCCAGCTGGGTCTGCCTTTGAAATAAGGAAAACGAGGCTGATTGAGGGCCTTTTACATAATCCAGAAAGACTTCGTATTGACCGGCGGGTATGCCCTGCAGGGAGATCCTTAAGATGGTGCTTTCTGAAACGGTATAATAATAGGTCAGCCCGCCTGTTGGATAATCCCAGCCGCTTTCAACCTGAAGGGGTCCGTCGACCGAAAAATTCATCAGCTGGGGGTAAAGCATCAGGGTGTCCAGCTGTACTATCCGCGTATTGCTGTTGTCGGGTATGAACCTCCCGGAAGGCGGCTGGCTGCAGTAATAATAACTGACGGAACTATAGTCAGCAGGAACCTGATTATTTTCCCCTCCGTGTTCTATGGATTGGAAATATGACTTTTCAAAAGAAATCTTGTCATCCAAAAAAAGGCGGTACCCTCCCGTCCGGCTTAAGGGAATCGAATAAGTGAGCGACCCGGAGAGGGGAAGGCTCATAGCGGCATCCCAGCAGTCCAGCAGCGCATACCAGCCCCCGTTGAAATAATCTTCCGACCCGGTTCCGTGCATGCGCAGACTTCCGTCTGCCACCGCAGAATCATCCCCTTCAAAAAAGGTGGTCATACCTGTTTTGAGTCCCTGGGCCTGCAGGACCGTGCCTACATAGTGGCCTCTCCCCCTGACATCCAGCATGGTATAGGGCCGGCCCGGTGGAACGGGATTTTGCCTGCGCCAGGCCGCATAGAATTTCCCTTCCTTTTGGGCGTTTCGTTTTTGGCCTGTATAATATACCCTGCAATGGAATGCCAGGGATTTACCCCTGGTTTGCCCCTGGCGCTGGCGATAACATAGTTCGATGCGGGCCGATTGATCAAAGGGCATGGGAAAATAGCAGTAATGCAGGCCGGCGCTGGAGCCGGTCAGCAGGCTCTTCATGGAGGGGCTGCCAAATGCATAGCCAAAAAAATCTGCCAGCGGACAGTAGACGGCAGGAAACTTTTCGTCGTCCCAGCTGATCTTCAGGTCGATGTCGCGGGATACTTCATCGAGTGGCTGGCTGCTGGTGAGTTCAATGCCATTTATCCTCCCGGGCTCACTGGTATTAAAAACTGTCCTGCATTGACCAGGGGAAAGGGTCACCTGCCTGTCGGAGAGGAAATTATTTTTTTTACCTGCCAGGTCGTAACCTGCCGGGGGAGGTATTTTCCCCCATCTGGAACTGACCATGGAAATGGCCTGCGCCTGCTCGTCGTCAAGGGGCAGGGAAAATTTTCGGATCCTTGTCTGCGGCGGGTACAACCGGTAGCCGATCTGGTGAAACCTGGCGAGTTTACCCCGCAGGACGATCCTGCAGGATTTGCTGAAAGGAATGGGCAGGTAGCAATAATAGCCCCCCAGCTGGTTAGCGCAAAGGGGTGCGATAAAAGGGTATACTTTTCCGGAAAACAGGTCCCTGTAACAAATGGTGAAAGCCGTATGCAGGGAATCGTCGATATAAAAATCAAGGCTGTCTGAGGTGGGCGTTGGCGTCCAGATCCTGTTGATCAGGCCGGGGCCTTTTAGGTCTAACAGGACCAGGGAACTGTCCGGGTTCCGCCGCAGATAAGAATAAGTACCCTGGAACCCGTCATTGTTACCCCCGGTGCGGTCATAGGTCGACTCTTCTGCGCTGAAGGTCCCACTGGCATATGCGGGCAAGGTCGAAAAATCATAAAAAGTCTTCAGGAAATCCGACAGGCCCAGCGCATGGCCGGTTGGGGGATTTGTCTGACTGAAGGCCCTTTTTCTGCTGGATAACAGCAAACCCGCCGTCATCAGGGCAATGTAAAGCCAGATTGGGGGTATCTGTTTTCTGAAAGCAGTCCTGGGCATAAGATTCGTCGCTTTGCTCTAAGATACTTTCTTTCCGGCTAAATCGAATCATGGCCGCCTGGCAGGGCCTATGGGCAGGCTACAAAGACAAATGCCCCTGCCGGACAGGCAAGGGGCATTTATATGTAAGGTTGGCTGGCAAAAAGGTTACTTGGTATCCCACCAGACCCTTGAGGTCATCTTGTCTCCTCCCTGCAGTGCGCTGACAGCACTCTGGTAATTGACCTGGTTGACGGAGACTTCCGAAACACTGTAGGTAAACCTCCTGGGAATCGTACCACCCGTGGCATTGCCCGGATAGCCCGCTACGGGGACCAGTGCAGGAAATCCGCTGCGCCTCCAATTTGCCCAGGCCTCATATTCATCCATAAAACTGGCAAGCCAGTACTGGGTGTTAATTTGGTTCAGGGCATCGGCAGCATTATAGGGATTGGCCGCCAGGTAGGCGGCAATATCCGCATCGGCAATGGGCGGTAGGGTAGCAGCGGGAAAGCTGCCTTCCAGGGAGGACATTTGTCCCATCTGTTGCATGGCAGCCGTTACACCTGCGGCATACAGGGTGCCGGGATCGGCGCTGATCCATCCTTTGAGGGCAGCTTCCGCTTCCAGGAAGGCTGTTTGCGCAAAAGTGAGAAAATAGGTGGGGGCATCATAGCGGGAAAAGCTGTTTCGGTTGACGATGGAATATTTATTTTGGTCACCAGGGTATCCGGGTGCTTTGGTAATATCATATATGCCGCCTCCGTTATCGTACCCATTGGGCTGTCCCAGTTGCACAGAGGCCGTATTATCCCCAAGGCTCACCGGATCGGTTGGATCAATATCGAGCGGATTGGTACTCACAGTCCCGAAATAGGAGAGCCTGGGATCTGCCGTGCTGTCCATCAGGTCCACCAGGGTTTTACTCAAACGGCTGGCATTGGCATCGTAGCCATTCATGACCAGTCCCAGCCCGTTTACCGTTGAATTTCCTTGAGAATAGTTGTTATGCGTAAAGGCGGCGTTGTCATTCACGCTGGTCATAAGTCCGCCCGCAAATGCCGCCTGGGCCCAGGTCTGGGCGCTGGCCGGATCAACCTTTACCATACGCATGGCCAGTCTCAGCATTTCGGAGTAGGCAAATTTCTTCCATTCTACCGGGTCTCCTCCGTACAGAACGTCCGACCCACCCAGGGTGTTGGGCGCATTGGGATCCAGGTTGGCCGCTGCTTGTTTTAGTTCATTGAGCATATCATCGTAGATGTCTTTTTGCTTGTCATATTTGGGGGAGGTGATCCCGGAAATATAACCCAGTCCGGCCTGGAAATAGGGGCAGTCTCCGTACATATCGGTAATACGCTGGAACATGAACACCCGGAAGATGCGGGCGATATTGTAAAAATTGACCTGTGCCGCATCGGTCTTGGTATGATAGATTACTTCCTGGATATTGCGCACCGGGCCATCGTAATTCTGTTCCCAGTAGGCAGAATTATAGCTTGAAATATAGGTGTATTTGTCCCCGGGGTAATATCCGAAAGTGGAAGAGGTGTGCTGTATCATAAGGGCTGCATACCCTAAAGCATTGCGCTCATCTTCATAGGCGTTGGCGTCACTATTGCCCGATGTAATGAGCTGGGCTGCGGTAAACAGATATTTATAGTTCATATTGGCGACCGTCAGGTGCTCCGGGTCCGTGTTGATGGCCACGAAATTTTTATGGCAGCCCGTCAATACCATGACTGCTGCAAGAAGGCTTATAATGAATATGTTTTGTTTCATAATGAAAGATTGAGGATTGGAAAGGATATGGGTTATTAGAATTTTACATTAAGGTTGAATCCGATGCTTCGAACGGCAGGATAGCCGGAAAGTTCCAGGCCCTGGGCATTGGAGTTGTTGTAATTTGATTCAGGATCCACGTTGGGAACATGCTTCAGCAGGATGGCCACATTGCGTGCGACCAGCGATATATTCAGACCCCGGATAAAACCTCCCTTCAAAATGGAAGCAGGCAGGTTGTAACCGATGCTCAGCGATCGAAGTTTGATGAAGCTGGCATCATACACAAAGAGCTCATCGATGTTATTGGATCCGGCTGCCACAGCCCCAAAATAATTCTGGGTGGGAACCACCTTGGTGTTGACGTGGCCATCATCGGTGACGCCCTTGCCGACAAATCCGGTTTCCCTGCCCACCAGGGTGCCTTTCTGTAATCCGTCGCTGTAGAGGATAAGATTGGTTCCGGAGTACATTTTCGCGCCAAACTTATAATCGATCAGGAAGGAAAAAGAGAAGTTTTTATAGTGAAAGTCATTGGTGATTCCTCCGGTCTTGTCATATTGGCCTGAGCCAAAGGGAACGGCATTGGCGGTGGCTTCCGGAAGCCCGGCCGTATCATAGACTATATTTCCGGAAGGGTCCCTTTTGTATTTATAGCCCACAATTTGCCCGTAGGGAAGTCCAACAACATCCTGGATACTGGCATTTCCGTTTCGGGGAACATCCAGGGTCAGGTAACTGCTGCCGGGACCCAGATCGATCACTTTGTTTTTGTTATAGGCAAAATTGAATGACACGTTCCAGCTGAAATTTTTGGTCCTGACCGGCGATCCGGTAAGCAGGATTTCCAAGCCTCTGTTACGAAGCCTTCCGATATTGACTACGTTGGTTGTATACCCGGAAGTTCCTGATACCGAAACATCTACGATGTCGTGGGTGGTATTCTTGTTGTATACGGCCACATCCGCACCCAGCCTGTTATTGAGGAACTGGATATTAAAGCCAAATTCCTGCTCGTTGATGCTGACCGGACGCAGGTACTGATTGGGAATGGTCGAGTTATTGACATAGCCAACCGCCTGGCCATTGCCGGCTGTATAGCCCTGCAAACCATAGGTGAGAATGGTCTGGTAAGGGGCTGCCGCGCCTGTGTTGGAGGAGCCGCCATAGGAAGCCCTCACCTTTCCAAAGCTGATCCAGGCAGGCATCTTAAAGGCGTCAGAGAAAACAAAACTGCCCGATACCGACGGATAGAAATAGTTGTTTGTTGTTGGATTCAAAACTGAAAACCAGTCGTTTCTGGCAGTTACGGAAAGGAACAGGTAATTTTTATATCCCAGGTCGGCGGTGCCATACAGGGATGTTACCCTTGAATGGGAATATCCATAGTTAAAGGGTTTGGCCGATACATTGGAGATGCTGTAAAAATAGGGAATAACAAACGGTCCTCCTCCGCCACTGTAGGAAGTATAGACATTGTCCTGACTGTAGGTGCCGGCCGTTGCATTGAGCGTCAGGTTGCTGCCGATTTTCTTATTCATCCCGATCAGGAAGTTTCCGTCGAGTTCATGCTGGTTGATATCCGATATGCTGATACTTCCGCCATTGCTGTTGGAATAGGCCACCCCGTCGGGTGTGACCTGCTTGGAGTCAAAGGTATATCCATCCCTGGTTACCTGACCCTGCAAATAGAGCCAGTCAAGGATATTATATTTTATGGTAAGCCCGCCGGTCAGCCGGTTGCGGCTGGTCTGGTTAAGGTCGTCGTAGGCAATGAAATAGGGGTTTTCAAAATAGATATCCTGGTTGCCGGGTAGCAGTTCATTGCGGTTGGTATCCACCCTGGCTTTCAGCCACCGGATGTCATAGGTGTTGGCAATGAACTGGTTTGATGCGATCAAATTACCCGGAGCATCAGAAAAGGACGCCCTGTTCTTGACAAATTCAAACAGGTAGTTGGCGGTCAGGGAGAGTTGCAGTTTAGGGGTGATGTTGTAAACACTGTTGAAATTCAACCCCTGCTGCTGCATATTGGAATTGGGAACATTGGTGGAAAGGTGCAGGTCTGATATGCCCAGCCTGAAATGACCCTTGTCATTGGAACCGGTAAGCGCCACGGAAGCCTGGTTGGTAAGCCCCGTGCGAAAGAAATGTTTATAGTTGTCCTTTTGGGCGACGTATTTATAATGGTCGCCAAAAGAATTGACGGCATCGGAGCCATCGATCCGTGCCCCCCAGCTGGATTCGGTTGTCGCATTGGCTGCAACGATATCAATGGGTTTTACCCCCATAATACCTTGTCCATATGTATATTGGTAGTCGCGTTCATCAATAAAATTACTGGCAGTCAGGTTATTGTTGATCTCCACGCCCACACCCTTTGATTTGGTGCCGGACTTAGTGGTAATAAGTATGGCGCCGTTTCCACCGCGGTATCCATAGAGTGCCGTGGCTGCCACCCCTTTTAATACGGTAATGTTTTCGATGTCATCAGGATTGATATTGGAGAGCCCGTCACCGTAATCAGCCCCTCCCCACATACCGGCACTTCCCTGGTTGGTATTGTCATAGGGTACATTGTCAATCACATACAACGGCTGGTTGTTTCCGGTCAGCGAGGAGTTTCCCCTTATCAGCACGCGGCTGCTTCCGTAAGGTCCGGTTGATACCCCGGCCACACTCACTCCTGCTACCTGGCCGGTGAGGGCATTGCCAATATTGGTTTCACGGGCCTCAGTAAATTTGGAGCCTTCCACCGTAGTAGTGGAATATCCCAGGGCCCTGGACTGTTTTTTGACCCCCAGGGCGGTGACGACCACTTCAGTCAATGATTTGCGGTCGTCCACTAAAATGATCAGCAGGGAGGATTTGGATCCAATCTTTATTTCCTGGGTCACAAAACCTACCGAAGAAATCACCAGGATATCTCCTTTGGCTGCCTGGATCGTGAATTCACCGGAAGGGTTGGTCGAAGTACCGGCGGAACTTCCTTTCACGGTGACGCTTACTGCTGCCAGCGGCACACCATCTGATCCGGTGACCTTCCCTTTGATGATATCTGCCGCCTTTGCAGGGCCGAAATTCCGGACTGAATCGGCCGCCACAGCCGTATTGTTCAACAGGCATAGCGAAAACACCTGCAGGAATATAACAAGAAATGCTGCAGGGCTGCTTTTAATTAATTTAATGGAAAAAAATTTCTTCATGGTGCAGTTGTTTAATGGTTTGATTGAAGGTTACGGCCAGGGCTTTGTCTACAAATAGTTTAAGCTTAGCGGTATTCCGACGGTGTTTTGGTTTTACAATGTAGGATTTTCATTTCAATAATAGCCCGGAAGGCCCGCCATTTTTTGGGGTACTTAATCCCATGCAGCCCAGCGGTCAAAAAATGCCCGGGGCTGAATGGATGGATCATAAGCGGCTATGGAAACGAATAAACAGTTTGGAGGGCATTCATTTATACATGGATACCCGAAGTCATCTCCGCTGGAAAGTCATTAATTCAAATACCGGGAACCTTCGTCTCGATCTCCTGTAATGCAATAGCCAGCATAGTTTCAGTCATAATGAGACAGCAGTTGTAACGGTTCCGGACAGTTGGGATAGGGATTGAATTTTTAATACCCTGAAAGAAAGGCTGTTATGATTTTGGCATTTTTCTGGCTGAATTTGCTTCACACTAGAATCTGTTCCTATATTCTCTGGTTAAATAGATAAGAAATTAATTTATTAATATATGTGGCTTCATTATTTAAAAAGCGCTGCAAGGAATCTGTTTAAAAATAGACTCTACAGCCTCATTAACCTTTTTGGACTCATGATTGGATTTGTTTGTGTGCTGCTGATCAGCCTGTATGTCCGGGAGGAACTCAGTTATGACAGGTTCAACACGCGTGCTGGGCGTATTTACCTGGTCCAGCAGTTTGAGAACTATTGGGGCAGCGGTGGCCGTTTGGTCACAGATTTGCGGGCCCGTTTTCCGCAGGTTCAGAAGACGGCGCGTCTAAAAAATACCAACCCTTTGATAAAGGTGGGGGAAACGGCCTATTACGAGCCCAATTTTTATTTTGCGGATTCCAGCATTTTTGAAGTATTTACCTTTCCACTTTTAAAAGGTAATGCAGGCAACGCCCTTTCGACGCACAACGGAGTGGTAATTTCCGAAAAAATGGCCCTTAAATATTTTCCGGGAGTCAACCCCATCGGAAAAGAAATCAACTACGAGGGTAAATACAGTTTACAGGTTACAGGTGTTATGAGGAACCTGCCTGCCAATTCCCAGCATAAAATTGATTTCCTGGCCAGTTATGCCGGCGCTAGCCAGATATTGGGTTGGGATATCGACAATAATTACTGGGGCGGTGATACATGGTCTTATATTTTGCTTGCCCCCGGGGCAGATCCGGCCAGGCTGCAGGCCCAGTTTCCCGAATATATCCGGCAGTTGAATGACCCCAATGCAGCCTATGTCTGGAGACTCCGTTTGATACCCCTGCGGGATATTTACCTGAAGACCTCCCTGATAGGGGCCACCCCCATTGTTTATGTCTATTTATTTTCGCTCATCGGGCTTTTTATTCTTGCCCTGGCCTGCTTCAACTATATCAACCTGTCCACAGCCAGGTCATCTTCCAGGGCAAAGGAAGTAGGCGTAAGAAAGGTCATGGGCTCCTCCATGGTTCAATTGCGCGGGCAGTTCCTGCTGGAAACAGCCTTACTGGTGCTGCTGGCCGTTGTCAGTGGCATGGTGATCCTGCGGCTGATCCTTCCCTGGTTCAACCTGCTTTCAGATAGACATCTTTCCGTGGGCCCCCTGCTTCATCCCATGGGGATCCTGGCCATTATACTGGGCATGACCCTCCTTAGCCTGATAGCAGGCCTTTACCCGGCCTTTATTCTTGCCTCCTATCGCCCGGCCACTGTACTAAAAGGAGAACTGGCCTATGGTAAAAGTAAAACCTGGCTCCGCAAAACACTGGTTGTACTTCAGTTTTCGGTCTCCATGATTATGATCACCGCTACCCTGATTGTTTATCAGCAACTGCACTTTATCCGGCATAAGAATATTGGGTATAATCGTTCCCAGATCCTGACCATGGACCTGCGGGACGCCCCGGAAAGGGTCAAAGTGGCTTTTAAGCAGGAAGTTAAGAAGCTTTCCGCCGTGGAAGATGCGACCCGGGCCTTTGGCCTTCCGGGCAGCGGTTCCATGATGGGAACAAAACTGATAATCGATTATGTGCCCAGGGGGGTGAAAGACGCCGGTATCCGAAGGCTAACCATTGACGGGGACTACCTGCATACTTTTGACATCCGACTCACCGAAGGCAGGATGCTTAGCGATTCCTCCATGGCCGATAAGCATGTTTTCCTGATCAATGAAGCGGCCAAAAAATACTTCGGATGGAAGACGATTTCCGGAAAAATGACCGGGTATTATACTTTTCGAAATAAACAGGAGGGGGGCTATGAGGAAGTCCCCGTCAGGGGGCAGGTAGTCGGTGTGATTGGAGATTATAATCATGCCAGCCTAAAATCACCTGTTGAACCCATGATTATATCACTCAATGAAGGACCTGAAGGCCAGATGGCCATCCGTTTGAAAGCCACAGGTATGGCCGACGGAATAGCCGGGATAAAAAAACTATGGGGTGTATTTTTTCCTGGAAAGCCCTTTGAATACAGTTTCCTCGATAATGATTTTGACAACACCTACAAATCGGAGAACAAGACAGCCGGTTTATTTGCCATTTTTGCGGTACTCGCCATCGTTATCTCCTGTCTGGGACTGCTGGGCCTTATTGCGCATGTGGCAGAAAGCCGCCGCCGGGAGATTGGGATTAGAAAAATGCTGGGCGCCTCTGTTGCTGTTATAATCCGGCTCCTGGCCAGGGAATTTTTCCTTCTGATTATTATTGCCTGGTTGACTGCCATACCACTGTCCTATTGGGCCATGAATCAATGGCTGCGGGATTTCGCCTTCAGGATAAACATCAATATCTGGACCCTATTGTTATCAGGCATCGGTGCGGTTCTCATTGGGTTGCTGTCCATCAGTTTTCAGGCTTTCAAGTCAGCCCTGGAAAATCCGGTAAAAAGCATGTCAGCAGAAAGGTAATTTGCCCGCACGGGCGTCTGGCTTCCAAAATAAAAAGGAATTTACCTTTTCCCGGATTTATGTTTGGATATGGGACCGGGTTACCGGTGCCTGGACGGTTCATTTTGTTCTGACAGGTAATATTGTTTTTACGGTCCCATTGAATATCCGATAGCGGGTAATGACGACTATTTTGTCTTTTCAACAGGGGAGTGGTATTGCACTGGGGCATGGGGCATTGCCCTTTCCATCAATAGATACTGATCTCGCGGCATCAATTAGCATGCCACTGGCTTGGTTAATTTCAAATCGGCAAAAGTAGAAACATCGATGAAGTCAGACTGGAATTCCAGGTAAATGTTGTTCTCATTGCCCGGTGGATAGACTGAACAATCCTGTCAGTGATAACAATGAGTAACTGCAGACTCCCCACCTAATTCCTGGACGATATCCCCACATAATACGGATTTGCCAGATCGTAATTATGGGGGGTAATCAGCATGATTTTCGAAAACCCCTACCGTGATCATTTCATTTTAAACAAGACAGTCAGATAATTTTTTTCTTTAATTTTCCGGAACCAGGAGCACATAGATCCTCTCATGTTTGGTTGGCTTTGAGGCAGGCTTTGGCAGGATACCCTGCCTATGGGTGGGTAATGAGGGGATGAAGCGACGGGGAAGATATTGGTAAAAGAAGACCACCTTAATTGTGATATGAATTAGAGATGGACTGAAGCAATAATAATTGATAAAACAGGTCGATAAACCCATAATAGTCGGATGGATATTTTTACAGGAAGTTCTCAAATCGAGGTTAAGGATACAATAATCGGGGTATCATTTCCTGTGCTGTTACATTACCCGACCATCCAGCCTTCTTCAGAAACGGCATTTGGTCCTTATGTGATGGACGTTTCTACAGATGCCCCTGTCATGGAGGGGCAATTCCCCCTGGTGGTTATTTCACATGGCAATGGCGGCTCCCATCTGCTTTACAGGACAATCAGTACCTATCTGGCCAGGCGGGGGTACATTGTAGCCATGCCTGAGCATTATGGTAACAACCGCCATGAAAATCACCTGGCTGAAACCATTGAAAACCTGAAATACAGGCCAAGGCATGTGAGTTTGACCATCGATTCGTTGCTTGAATCCAAACCATGGCAGAACAGCATGGCTTCGGGAAAAGTAGCCGTAATCGGGCATTCCATGGGGGGATACACCGCCCTGGCCCTGGCCGGCGCCATACCCCGCACCCGGGAGGGAAAGCTGATAGAAGTCTCAGCCGATCCCAGGGTGAAGGCACTTGTATTACTGGCTCCGGGCACTGGGTGGTTTTGGAATTCCATGGATAATGTCAACATACCGATATTGATGTTGACTGCGGAATTTGATGCCGTAACTCCGGCATGGAATGCCGGAGTGGTAATGGAAAGTATTCCTGATAAAACACTGCTAACTTCCAGGATGATTAAGGATGCCGGACATTTTTCCTTCCTGAGTCCTTTTCCTGCATCCATGAAAAACCCCCATTTCCTGCCTTCCACTGACCCCCATGGATTTGACAGGGAGGAATTTCACAGAAAACTTCCCGCCGAAATCCTGGGTTTTCTGCAAGAAAAGTTAGGCGGGAGCTGAGCGGATGAACGGCCAGGCCTGTTTGCTTGTTGGTATTTGACGCTGCTGATTATCGCATGCTTAAGATAATTGCGGTTGTAATTATGCACAATAATATTATTGCCATCCTCTACTCAAATTAAGATATATACTACCCAAGGGCAAGTAAAGAATGAAAAGTATCCAGCAAAGTCTATGTTGAATTGGATTTTCGGTTGGCAATAGATAAGATGGGTTGCTCGGTGGGTGGCGTTTTAAAGGAAGGTAAAAAAAAAGACATCAGTAAAAACCTGATGTCTTTCTCCATTGTACCGCGTAGGGGAATCGAACCCCTCATTCGTCCGTGAAAGGGACGCGTCTTAACCGATTGACCAACGCGGCGTTCTACGCTGTAGCCTTACGCCTTTTCTTGCGAAAGGAGTGCAAAGATATAGGCATAGCCAAAATCTGCCAAATTTTTTACGACTGTTTTGGTGTTTTTGCCATCCTGCAGCGGAATTTCAACGGTATTTATTGCCAAAATGAATTACCGGAGTCTCCCCTAACCGGTAGGCTGCTGTGGGAGGTAACCAAAAAATTACATAAGAAACCCCTTCAATATTGTAACTTCGCATCCTTAAATTTAAAAATCAAATTGTTTAGCTATGAGCACAGTTAAAGTTGCAATTAATGGTTTTGGCCGTATCGGGCGTCTGGTATATCGCCAGATATACAAAATGGAGGGCATTGACGTAGTGGCGATCAATGATCTGACCAGCCCTAAAGTCCTGGCACACCTGCTTAAATATGACAGTGCTCAGGGACGTTTTGATGCTGAAGTGAAATCTACGGAAGATACCATCATCGTAAACGGTGAGGTTGTTAAGATATATGCACAAAAGGACCCTTCCCAGATTCCATGGGGAGAGTATGGTGTGGATGTGGTCATTGAGAGTACCGGATTTTTTACGGACAAGGACAAAGCAGCCGCACATCTGAAAGCCGGGGCAAAACGGGTCGTTATTTCCGCACCCGCCACCGGTGATCTCAAGACCGTGGTATTCAACGTGAACCATGGAATACTGGATGGCAGCGAGACTATTATTTCCTGCGCTTCCTGCACAACCAACTGCCTGGCCCCCATGGCAAAAGTGCTCCAGGACAATTATGGTATTGTTTCCGGGCTGATGACCACCATTCATGCCTATACCAATGACCAGAATACCCTGGATGCGCCCCATCCCAAAGGCGACCTTCGCAGGGCAAGGGCTGCGGCTGCCAATATTGTTCCCAATTCCACCGGTGCAGCCAAGGCCATTGGTCTGGTACTGCCGGAATTAAAGGGTAAACTGGACGGCAGCGCCCAGCGCGTGCCGGTGATTACCGGTTCCTTGACGGAGCTGACCAGTATTCTGGGAAAGAAGGTTACTGCAGAGGAGATCAATGCAAAAATGAAGGCTTCCTCCAATGAAAGCTTTGGATATACAGAAGACGAGATTGTGAGTTCCGATGTGGTCGGCACCCATTATGGTTCCCTTTTTGATGCCACGCAGACCAAGGTGTTAACGGTTGGGGATACCCAGATTGTAAGGACCGTCAGCTGGTACGATAATGAAATGAGCTATGTGAGCCAGCTGGTTCGCACCGTACATTACTTCGCAAGTCTGATTTCCAAATAATTACTAAAGCGGAACCTCCTGGTTCCGCTTTTTGTTTTCCATTTAAAAGCTGTCCGGATTTGTCAGAACACCTAGTATTTTAGGATAAACCGGGTAGTTCCAAAATTCTGTATATGAGCCAGTTCAGCCAGCACAATTTTGCCAACCAGAAGGCCCTGATCAGGGTAGACTTCAATGTTCCTCTCAACGACCAGTTCGAAATCACCGATGACAACCGGATGCGTGCCACCATCCCTACCATTGAAAAGGTGCTCCATGACGGGGGCTCTGTGATCCTGATGTCCCATCTGGGGCGACCCAAGGATGGTCCAACCGACAAATATTCCCTCAGACACCTGGTGAAGCATCTCAGTGCCCTGCTGGGCAACGCCCCGGTGCTTTTTGCCGATGACTGTGTGGGTGATCAGGCGGTTCAGGCAGCTGCCGGTTTAAAACCTGGTGAAGTGCTGTTGCTTGAAAACCTGCGCTTTTACAAACAGGAGGAAAAAGGGGATACTGGATTTGCCCAAAAACTCGCCCGGCTCGGGGATATTTATGTCAATGACGCTTTTGGTACTGCACACCGTGCACATGCTTCCACGGCTGTGATTGCACAATTTTTCACCCCGGAAAACAGGATGTTCGGATTGCTGATGGAAGGCGAGGTCAGCAGTGCTGAAAAGGTCATGCACCAGTCCGCAAAACCCTTTGTTGCCATCATTGGCGGGGCCAAGGTTTCCGATAAGATACTTATCATTGAAAATTTGCTGGAAAGAGCTACCGATATCATCATTGGCGGGGGAATGGCCTATACTTTCATGAAGGCCGAAGGCGGCAGGATCGGCAATTCCCTTTGTGAGGAGGACCGTCTGCAAACAGCCCTGGATCTGCTTAAAAAAGCCGAGGCCAAAGGAGTCTGTATCCACCTTCCGGCTGATTCTGTCATCGCCGATCAATTTGATGCATCCGCCAATACCTCCACTGCACCCAGCAATAATATTCCTGATGGCTGGATGGGCCTGGATATTGGAGAAAACGCCTGCGAGCAGTTTTCCAATGTCATAAGCCGGTCAAAGACCATTCTCTGGAATGGACCCATGGGGGTTTTTGAAATGCAGAAATTTCAACATGGAACCAGGGCCATTGCCACGGCGATTGCCCATGCCACCGAGCGGGGTGCCTTTTCCCTGGTGGGCGGCGGGGATTCCGTGGCCGCTGTTAACCAGTTTGGCTTTGCAGATAAGGTCAGCTATGTCTCCACCGGCGGTGGTGCGTTGCTGGAATATTTTGAAGGCAAAGTACTGCCAGGCATCGCTGCCATTAAAGACCAGTAGACCTGTTTTCTCAAATCCACTTGCCGTTTTCTTCAGACTCAGTAAGTGAAAGGTTTCCCTCCGGCCATCACCTGCTGTGTACCTTCATCAAAGGTTACCTTTTCCCCCGTCCTGTAAGCGGCGTTGGTCATGATGACAGCAATGGCATGATGATAACCTGCCTCAATGGGTGCGTTTGGCTGTTTACGGCTCCTGACACATTCCATCCAGTTGCGCATATGTGCTTCCGTCAGCGGATCTCCTCCCGTATTGGCTTCTGTGGATACCTTTGATGACAGGCTGTCCAGGGACATTTCCGGGAGCAGGTTTGCCTGCATGCCCATATCCTTGGCATATCCGGCGGTGAGCCCTCCTTCCGGCGAAATTTTATTGGTATCCAGGTTCAGGGAACCTCCGTTGGAATAATAAATTTCCTTTACGTCGCCTGCCGCATTGGTTTGTCGGGAAGTAAATGTTACCTGAAAGCCTGTGGTGGGATCCTGCAGGGGACCGTAATCAAATACGGCGGTCATGGTGTCGGCATTCTTTCTGCCATCCTTCCATACATAATTACCGCCGTTTACTGCCACGCTCCGAGGATGGGGAAGTCCGGAAAACCAGTGCACAGTATCAATTTGATGGCTCATCCACTGACCGGGAATGCCTGAGGAATAGGGCCAGAAAAGACGGAATTCCAGGTATTTTCTGGCATCAAATGGTTCATACGGCCGGTTGATCAGGTATCTTTTCCAGTCGGTATCTTCCTCTTTGAGTTGTGCGACTAGGGAAGGCCGGCGCCAGCGGCCGGGCTGGTTTACATTCCAGGTCAGTTCAACCATGACGATGGGTCCGAAGCGCCCTGATTGCACAAAATCGGCCGCAGCCTGGTAATTGGCGCCACTCCGGCGTTGTGAACCAATCTGTACAATCCTGCCCGTTTCCTTCACTGCTTTCAGGACGGCTCGGTTATCTTCCATGGTCTCTGCCAGCGGCTTTTCCGTATAAGTGTCTTTTCCGGCTCTGACCGCATCTATGGTATGATAGGCATGCTGAAAATCCGCCGTACTGATCATAACCGCATCTATCTCCTTTATATTATAGAGTTCATCATTGTTCCTGCAGGCTGTAATGTCATGATTCATCTTTGCTTTGAGATGGGCCGCGCCTTCTTCCCTTCTTTTCTTCCAGATATCGGAAACGGCAATGATATCAAAATTCAGTTCCTTGGAGGATTTTAAAAAGGAAGGTATATGCGCACCACGGTGCCTGTCGGAAAAGCCCACTACTCCTACTCTAACCCGGTCGTTTGAACCAAGGATGTTCCGGTAACTTTTTGCCGAGAGCCCCAAGGTTCCCAGGTAAGTGGCTGCACCGGTCATGGCGCTTTTCCTGATAAAATCCCTGCGTGAATTATTCATATTGATTTTTTTTCGGGTGAAAATGATGGGATGGCTTATTCCATGGAAGCAGTTACCATCCGGTTATAATAGTAATTCATTTTTTAAAAAGCTGTTATTAAAGTTATACATTTATTAAAGACCAAACCAGTCCCCTGTCAGCCGGCCCCCTGGTCCCTTCCTGCCACCGGACTGGGCATTAAACCAAACCATATTATATGCAGCCCTATTTCCGCCTTCTGATATTGTTATTACCCTTGCGGCTCTTCAGTCAGTCTGCTGATTATATTGAAGTGAGGGAGGTCCCCGGTTCCCAAAAGGTCCTCGTCAAGGCTTCCCATCAGCCCTTTACCGAATTTACCTATTCCGACACCCTGGAAAAGCCCGTCCTTTATCCGATCTACGCCCCGGACGGGGCGCTGGTTACCAGGGGATACCCACTGTCCCCGCGCCCCGGAGAACCAATAGACCATCCTCATCATGTTGGCCTGTGGATGAACTATGAAAATGTAAACGGGCTTGATTTCTGGAATAACTCTTTTGCCATCCCTGCCGACAGAAAGCACTTGTATGGATGGATCAGGACCATCCGCATTCTCGAGGTCAGCAGCGGCCTGCAGGGGAGGCTGACCTATATGGCAGCCTGGGTCGATTCCCATAATGACACCCTGCTTCGTGAAACCACCACATTTTTCTTCCGTTCCAGGGGCGGTATCCGGACCATTGACCGGGTCAGTTTCCTCACAGCAGCCCAGGATATCCTATTTCAGGATGCCAAGGATGGCCTGTTAGGACTTCGGGTAGCCCATGAACTGGAACTTCCTTCCCGGGAAAAAAGACAATATATTGATGGCAATGGCAATATTACTGACGTACAGGCCAGTCAGGATAACAGGGCGTCTGGCAATTACCTCACCAGTGAAGGCAGGCAGGGTGACAGTGCCTGGGGAACAAGGGCAGCCTGGTGTATGCTGTATGGAAAGATTAATAGCGACAGTGTCAGTATCGTCCTGATGGACCATCCCTCCAACCCGGGGTATCCCACCTACTGGCATGCCAGGGGCTATGGTCTGTTTGCGGCCAATCCATTGGGAGTTAAAATCTTCTCAGGCGGGAAACAGGAGCTTAATTTCAGGCTGAAAAAAAACGAACGTGCTTGTTTTCGCTACCGCATTGCCGTTGCATCCGGCAAAAGGCCCCTTGACCGTTCATCCATTGGAAATATGGCTGCGGAATTCGCAAAAACAAAGTAGCCGTTACGTTCCTATAAATTTTGTTTGAGGACAATCCAAAAGTCTTAATTTTAGTGAGTTAACCATAAAGAAATAAACATGCAAACAAAGAATTTAGCGCTGATTGTATTATTAGGCCTGGTAGTTATGCTCGGGTTCTGGGGTTGCAGCGGGTATAACCGGATTGTAACCGCTGACCAGGATATCAAGGGAAAATGGTCCACCGTGGAAGCACAGTTCCAGCGCAAAAAGAATCTCTATGAAAACGTGGTCTCCACCATCAAGGGTTCTGCCAAAAATGAAGATACCACCCTGATCAAGATTGTTCAGATGCGTTCCAAAATACCCAATCTTGATCCCAACAATCCACAGACCATCAACGACGCCAACAAACAGCTTGCGCAGATGAAGCAAACCATTCTCAACATCAATGTGGAGGCTTATCCAACGCTGCAGACCACCCAGGCTTTTCGCGATTTCCAGGCCCAGATCGAAGGGACCGAAAACCGCGTAACGGTGGCCATCAGGGACTGGTCTGATGCGGTTCAGAATTATAATGTCCTGGTTGTCCGTTTTCCCGGCAGGATCCTGGCTTCCCTATTCGGATACCATGAAAAACCTTTCTTCAAATCAGATGAAGGGGCAAAAGATACCAAGGTCGATTTTGGCAGTTAACCGAACATACAAACTTTTACGTGCGTTTATTTTCCATTCTTCGATCAAACTCTTTTTTTTCTGCCTCTGAGCAGCAGAAAATTGTGGCTGCCATCGGTCATGCCGAAAAACAGACCAGCGGAGAAATCCGGGTCTACGTGGAAAGCCGGTGCCGCTATGTTAATCCCCTGGACAGGGCAGCGGAAGTTTTTATGAGCCTGAAAATGGAGGATACAAAGGCACGCAACGCCGTGCTGGTCTATATCGCCCTTAAAGACAGGCAGCTGGCTGTTTATGGCGATAAAGGCATCCATGAAAAGGTTGGTAACAGCTTCTGGAACGAAAAGGTCCGGGAGATGCTCTCCCACTTTAACCGTAAAAATTATGCCCAAGGACTGGTGAGCATCATACTCCAGGTAGGCGAAGCCCTGCGGCTGCATTTCCCCTATGACGGGGCCACAGATATTAATGAATTACCTGACGACATTGTGTTTGGAAGATAAACCCGTGATAATTTTCATGAAGAAAGCCGCGTTTTTTGTATACCTACTTTTTTTTACGGTGGTTATGGCCCGTGGCCAGGAAATTCCGCCCAAACCCAACCCGCCCCGGCTTGTCAATGACATTTCCCATGTTATGACGCCCGACCAGGTCAGCGCACTGGAAAGCAAGTTGGTAGCCTATGATGACAGCACATCCGTCCAGATCGCCATTGTGACTGTTCCCAGCATCGGGGATATAGCGCCCCAAGACTATGCACTGAAGATCCTGCGTGATTGGGGGGTAGGCAATAAAAAAACCAATAACGGGATGGTGATCCTGGCTGTGACCAATGCCGGAGAGCATAAAGTTTTCATTGCAACGGGGTACGGCATGGAAGGTTCTGTACCGGATATCATAGCCAAACAGATTGTCGATAATGAAATCCTTCCAAGTTTTAAAAAAGGGGATTATTACAGCGGATTTGACCATGCCGCAGATGCCATTATCAAGGCTGCGGCCGGAGAATACAAGGCTCCTGCCGGTTACAGGAAAAACAAAGGCGGGGGCGGCGGAGGAAGTATCCTGGGCATCATCATTATAATATTTATCATCCTGCTGCTCGTGTCAAGAGGCGGCGGCGGCGGTGGCGGACTTTTCAGCGGCTCCGGCATGCTCCCCTGGATCCTGGCCTCGATGCTCAACGACGGAGGCGGACGGGGTGGCGGCGGCTGGTCAGGTGGCGGCGGCGGAGGTGGCGGATTCGGCGGATTCGGAGGCGGCAGCGGCGGCGGCGGGGGAGCCGGCGGCAGCTGGTAATCCTATTCCAAATGCCCACACCCCTGCATTAAAAAAGTCATCCCCATCAGGATGACTTTTTTAATGGGGCAGAAATGGGGCCCGCCTTATTTTTTGGGTTCCGGCAATTTGGTCCGGATATAGTCTGCCAGCTCCTTGAAGCCGGCATTTTCCTTTATGTCAACCATGGCTTTAAGGATATTTTTATTGATTTCGGCAGCAACCTCATCGTGCTGATGGCCCGGGAAATTATCGCGAAATTTAACGATAATATTGACCCCTCGTATGAACTGGTCCTTATCCTGGGTCTGCAAAACGGCTCCGGCCAGGCCGGGCAACAGGTCCAGTCTGTCCTGTAAATCGTTGATTTTTTCAAAATTGTTGGCAATGATTTCAAAGCTGCCGGTATCCCTTGTTTCAATCAGTACCGCATCGATGGCAGCAGCCAGTTTTCCTTTGGCCGGCTGATTGAGTATTTTCTGCACTTCGGCGGCCGCCGCTTCCATGTCCAGCTGGGAGAGCGCCTCCAGGGCATTGCCTGCCACCGAATAGGAAGAATCCCTGATCGATTCGGTAAACAGGGGCTTGTAGGCGGCATTCTTAAAGCTTCCCAGCAATTCAAGGGCTTTTGCGCGCACCCCCGGTTTGGGGTCGTTTTTGGCCAGTTCCGCCAGGAGGGGCTCTACCGCCAATTTCACGGTTTCGTTTTTCAGGTCCAGTTTATCTATGACATAGGTCCTGAGCCCGTAGAAACGGTCCTTCAGGGCGGTCTTAAGCAGATCCAGTGCCTTACTGTCATCCTGGTAACGGGCGCAGTAATCGATGGCTTCCCTCCGGTCCAGGTATAATCCGGCATATTTATACTGGTGAATGAAATTATCCAGGCTCTTATTATCCTTCTTTTCGCAAAGAATAATCTTGTCACCGTCAACATTAATCAGGTCCGGCTTGATGCTGTATGAAAAACTAAAGGTATCGCTCCTGTTTTCCACCCATACCCGGTGACGGTATTTCTGTGCCCCGTTATAAACATCGATGGCCAGCGGAATTCTGAAGATCTTGTCGCCCTCCTGGGTCTGGTTGATGACTACTTTTACATTCTTCTGGTCATCGTCATAGAGATAGTCTATCGAAAATTTCGGATGCCCGCTGCCATAATACCACTGGTTCCAAAACCAGTTCAGGTCCTGGCCCGTAATTTCCTCAAAGGCCAGACGGAGCTGGTGTGCCTCAGCAGCTTTAAATTTATTGGTGGTCAGGTAAAGGTTCAGGGATTTGAAAAAGGCACTGTCGCCCACGTAATTGCGAAGCATATTGAGGATCCTTCCTCCCTTGGAATAACTTACCCCGTCAAAGACATCCTCCCGGTTGGCGTAATGAAACCGGACCAGGTCCTTGCTGGCATTTTCGGGTGGGTACAGATACCCCATTATGCCGGTGTAGTTCACCGCGTCTCCTGCGTCCTTGCCATACTTGTATTCATTCCACAGGGTCTCACTGAAATCCGCAAATGATTCATTCAGGGTCAGGTTGCTCCAGCTTTCTGCCGTGACAAGGTCACCGAACCAATGGTGGAATAATTCGTGGGCGATCACATCCTCCCAGGCATTGCCGTCATAGAGTTCACGTGCATCCTGCTGTGCGCTTTCCTGATGCAGTGTGCAGGTCGTGTTTTCCATGGCTCCGCTGACATAATCACGTCCAACGATTTGGTCATATTTTACCCAGGGAAATTCAATGCCTGTTATCCGGGAGTAGAAGGCCATCATTTCAGGCGTGTGGCCAAAAATCCTTTTGGCGACAGGAGCATATTGCTTTTCCACATAATAATTAACTTCCTTGCCCTTATAGGAGTCTTTGATGATGGCATAGTCGCCCACCCCCATAAAAAACAGGTAGGGCGCATGGGGCAGGTCCATTTTCCAATAATCAGTCCTGGTACCGTCTGCATTTTTCTTCTGGCTGGTCAGTTTGCCATTGGAAAGGGTGACGTATTTATCCGGCACGGTCATATATATTTCTTCCGTGGATTTCTGGTTGGGCTTGTCAATGGTTGGAAACCAGGCGGAGTTGGATTCCGTTTCTCCCTGCGTCCAAATCTGGGTAGGTTTGTTTTTATCCTCTCCCTTTGGGTTGATGAAATACAGACCCCTGGCATCGGTGATGGCCGAACTGCCTTTCAATTTAAGTTCCGAGGGCTTGGAAGTATAGTCCAGATAGACCGTATAGGTCTCTGAATTCTTATAGGTTTTGTCCAGTTGAATGCGCAGGATCATCCCGTCATAATCAAATTTAAGCGGGTTCATATTTTCTCCTTTCACCACAGACACTTTATGGATGTCCATTCCCTTGGCGTCCAGCGTCAGGCTGTCGGTAGGATAAAAATGCGGTTTGATTGTAACCCATTCCTTCCCGTACAGATAGGATTTGTCAAAATCAAACCTGACCTCCAGCCTGGTGTGTATGAGGTCATTGATTTTTGTGGCAGACGCCCGGTATTGATTTTTTTGGATTTCCTCCCGGCCGTCCTGGGCAGGCTGGCCCCGGGATCCCAGCCAGGTAATTAGGGCAAAGGACAACAAATGCAAGTATTTCATCTGAGCGGTTTATGAGCCGCAAAGATAGCAGTTAGCCTTTCTCACTGATATAAAATTTCCATAAAACACCAAACACACAACACAATTAATTAGATTTGTTGACCCAATAATTTTACCTACATGTCAAGACTCTTTATTGCGCTTTTATTCCTTGCACAGGTGTTTTCGGGTTATGCGCAGCAGGATTATTTTGTTTTGATACAGTCGGAAAACGGGCAGCCATTCTATGCCAGGCTGAACAACAAAACCTACAGCTCTTCTGAAATCGGACATCTCATCATCCCGCAGTTAAAGGACACTGCTTATATCCTCCATATAGGGTTTCCCAAGAACATTTTCCCTGAACAGCGCTTCAGCATTACGCTGAACAAAAAGGAATCCGGTTTTCAACTGAAGAACCTGGGGGATAGGGGATGGGCTCTCTATAACTGGCAGTCCCTGGAGCTGATAGCAGCCCAAAAGGCAGATTCCAGCCAGCCGGCGGCCCCGCCCCCAGGCATTAATGCCGGGAGGGAGGATCCTTTTTCCCGTCTGATGGCTGGGGTGGTCAACGATACGGCCGTCCAATACAGCCACTATGTGGATGAAGCTCCCAAAAAGGATATGGAAAAAAAAGGGGTCCCTTTAAAACAGGAGCCAAAATCAGAGAACGCTCCGGTGTTAACGGTTACCAAACAGGATCCGCCCCCGGTGGCCCAGAAGCAATCGGCTGCCCCTCCGCCCATCCAGGCCATCCGGGATACGGGGGCTTGGACCACCAAGCCCAGGAAAGGCGATTCTGCAGGAGTCAATGCCGCCAGGCCGGCGACCGGGGTACTGAAGTTGTCGGACCAGCTGGTAGAAGGGGTTGAAAAAATGGTATTTGTAGCCTCCAATCCGGACGGGACCAATGATACGGTCAGGGTGATCATTACACAGGAAACAGAAGCAAGCCATCAATTGGAAACCCCGCGCAAAATGGCCGGGGACAGCATGACCCCGCCTGAAGCTGTCCGGACTGAGGCGGCCCAGGACCCTAAGGCTTCCGGTACGCCGCCTGGTGGTATTGCCATGGCAGCCAGTGCCGGTGACAGCGGCAGATTGTCCCGGAGTCCCGGTGTCAACACCAATTGCCGGGTGGTGGCCTCTGACTACGACGTGGATAAACTCAGGGTAAAGATGATGGCCCTGGAAAATGAGGACGACCGTATTATAACCGCCAAGCGTATGTTTCGTATTAAATGCTTTACCACCAGGCAGATAAAAGCACTCAGCGAGGTATTTCCCAGTGATGAGGGAAGGTACAGGCTCCTGGATGCAGCCTATCCCTTTGTCTCCGACTATGAGAATTATTCGCAGTTGGGCAGCCTGCTCACCGCTCCCTACTATATCAACCGGTTCCGCGTCATGCTGAAGCAATAACCTGCCGGGGGTTGGACCGGTATACACGAATTTACAAGCCATGCCAAGATATTTTCTGGAAGTCTCTTATAAAGGAGCCAATTACAGCGGTTTTCAGGTCCAGGAAAATGCAAATTCCGTACAGGAGGAGATTGAAAAGGCTTTTCAGATCTATTTCCGCCGGCCTGTGGGGATGACCGGATCCTCCAGGACCGATACGGGAGTCAACGCCCTGCAGAACTTTTTTCATTTTGATTTTGAAGGTAATATCCCCCCCGGCTTCCTCTACAACATCAATGCCATCCTCCCCCCGGATATTGTCACGGTAAGGTTGTATCCTGTTCATTCCCAGGCCCACTGCCGTTTTGATGCGCTTAGCAGGGAATACTCTTACTATATATACCGCTACAAGAACCCCTTTCTGCAGGACAGGGCCTACTATTTTCCCTATGCCCTTGATCTGGAGAAACTTAGCTCTGCTGCGGCCCTGATGTTCAACCATACGGACTTCAGCAGCTTTTCGAAGAGAAATACCCAGGTAAAGAATTTCAACTGCCAAATCCTGTCCAGTCGATGGGAATCAGAAGGGGATTGCTTCGTTTACAGGGTGCAGGCCAACCGTTTCCTCCGGGGGATGGTGCGCGGACTGGTCGGAACCATGCTTCAGGTAGGCAGGGGGAAAATGGAGCTCTCGGCCCTGGAAGAAGTCATCCTGAGCCTGGACTGCAGCCGGGCTGATTTCTCTGTTCCCGGCCACGGGTTGTTTCTGGTAAGGGTGAATTATCCCCCCGGGCTGCTGTGAGGTCAATTTGACGGGGATGATTAACCTTTTTTCACCCTGGCCGGCTCGGCGGGGCAAAGTCGCGGTCCTGCGAATGGCCGACACACCCTAAAAAATATTTCCTCTTGAAACCCTTACTGACAAAGGATTCCAAAGACTTGCTTTTGGAAAGTTTCAAAAAAGATTTGGCAGCAAAGTATTGCTCCCTATCTTTGCGCTCCGAAATTGAAAAAACGGATTAGTTCTTTACAGCAGAAAACGGCAAAGCAAAAAAGATTAAGAAGAAAAGAGGAGAAAAAATTTGCGGAGAACATTAGTCATCGTATCTTTGCCGTCCGCTTTTAAAAAAGCGGAAGTTCTTCAAAAAAGCTTCTTGTTCTCGGAGAAAAATTCTTCGAAAATTCTAAAGAAAAATTTTGGTAAGTAAATAAAGGCCCTTACCTTTGCACTCCGTTCAAAAAAACGGTGGTCAAAAAAAGGCCGAAAGTTCTTTGAAAGATTGGAAACAACAGCACGTAAATCAAGCATTTACGGTAAGGTTATGTTAGCGAAATAATTCGATTTAAGACGTTAATTTCCGAAAAGAGATTAAAGTCAGAGCATCAAAACTCATTTACAATGGAGAGTTTGATCCTGGCTCAGGATGAACGCTAGCGGCAGGCTTAATACATGCAAGTCGTGGGGCAGCACAGGTAGCAATACTGGGTGGCGACCGGCAAACGGGTGCGGAACACGTACGCAACCTTCCTTTAAGTGGGGAATAGCCCAGAGAAATTTGGATTAATACCCCGTAATATTATGAAGTGGCATCATTTTATAATTATAGCTTCGGCGCTTAAAGATGGGCGTGCGCCTGATTAGGTAGTTGGCGGGGTAACGGCCCACCAAGCCTACGATCAATAGCTGATGTGAGAGCATGATCAGCCACACGGGCACTGAGACACGGGCCCGACTCCTACGGGAGGCAGCAGTAAGGAATATTGGACAATGGACGCAAGTCTGATCCAGCCATGCCGCGTGAAGGATGAAGGTCCTCTGGATTGTAAACTTCTTTTATATGGGACGAAAAAAGGGAATTCTTTCCCTCTTGACGGTACTGTATGAATAAGCACC
>CAIVKC010000009.1 GCA_903906365.1 uncultured Bacteroidota bacterium
CGGAATCGATGTCATGGATCTTGACCGGAATCACCCGGGAGGCCAGATTGCCGCTGGCCAACCTGATGGAGGCCCCGAGACGGTCGTTCCTGGCATCGGAAAGAAATCCCCTGAACTCTTCTTTCCAGATAGTGGAACCGGTATCGCAATAGGTCTGGGAAATGATGGGAATAAAAATCAGGGAGCTGATCCTTTTTTGACCTGGTGTGCCTTCAGTTTCCGGGTTAGTGTCAAAATAAATGGAAAGCCGGTCTTTGAGGGTGGCACCAAGCTCCTGACTGAGCTTGTCCACAAATTCAGTCACCCATCCGTCATATTTATTGTCATTGAGCCGGAAGCTGACATGGATATCGCAGTCATATTCGGGTAAAATCGAGGATTTTTCAGGTTTCGGCCGCGGGCTTTGGGTCCTGGCCTCCGTGCCGGCTGCCGTCACATTGTAAACAGGCACCGGGTCCTTTACATTCTTGAGGGTCTCCACCCGCACAAAAACCGAGCTGATGTCATTTTTATTGGAAATATTGCGGTGAACGGATTCAGAAACGATGATACCCCCCGAGGGCGCCAGGGACTGGATGCGGGAGGCGATGTTGACCGCGTCACCGAACACATCCCCGTTTTCAAATACAACCTCCCCCTGGTGTATCCCGATGCGCAGCCTGAAATCACTGGATGCATTGCAGGCCTCCTGAATTTTTATGGCTGCGTAGACGGCATTGGATACCGTAGGGAAACTGGCCAGTACCCCATCTCCGAGTTCCTTGATCCACTGGCCTCCGAAAAAAGCGATGATTGGTTTTTGTATCTCCCGGTTTTTACGCAGCAGCTCAAAAGCCTTTTGTTCATTATTGCCCATCAGCGCGGTATAACCCTCTATGTCCGTAAACATAATTGCAGCTAGCTGACGTGACTGTATCATGTCTGGAAATTAACAAATATTCTTTACAGGCTAAAAAAAATTATTTTTATGCACATGCCTTTCAATCCGGACATATTGTTAATTCAGCCGCAGAAACTTTAGCGTGCAGGCCCGTTAAAAGGGCCTGCACGGCCCGGATAAGCGCCGTTCTACCGCCAAAGGATAACCGGAACCACCTGGCATGCAGCCATTCGGCTCCCGGGGGGGATAATAATTACACCCCAGCATAAAAAAATGGGGGCTTCCTGAATTTTTTCTCCGGTTTATGCAGCTGCTCAGTTGGATACAGCCGCGGCGGGCCCTGGGTCCAGGAGTTCATCCAGGGTAAGGAGTTGGTAATGCCTGGATTTCAGGTAAGCAATCAGCTCGCGGAGCCTTCCGTAGAGCTTATCGGTCCGTCTTGGATCGGTGCCTGCATGCAGCAGGATGATCGTGCCGTTTAAACCCGCCGGGTCCTTTTTTTCAAAGGATTTCAGCGAATCCAGCAGCGCCAGGCTGCTGTAGTAGGCGGGCCCCATCCCCGGGTACACGTAATCGGCATTGGTTCTTATGCCCGGGGTAAAATTGGCGAGCCGTAGGCCCATTTGACGGCTCCACAGGGCAATGCTGTCGTTCCACCATTCAAAGGGGGGGATGAAATAATGAAGCCGGGAAAGGTCCAGGCCGGCATCCCGGATGGAGGACAGGTTTTGGCGGAGATCAGTTTCAAAGTCCCGCCTGCTTACCAGCAGGCTGTCGCGTTTTTCCCAGTCACAGTACAGGAGATGCTGGTCGGAATGGGGACCCAGCAGGGACCCGTTTTTGGCAAGCTGTCGCAAGTAAGGTAAAAAGGCGGCCTGCCTATAAAACCTGCCCGTAAAAAAGAAGGAAGCCTTCTGATGGGTCTGCCCCAAAACCCGGCTGATGAAGGGAAGCCCATCTCCAAAAGTATCCCCGGTAAAGACCAGGGCCAGGCTTTTGCGGGAAGTGTCTGCGCGAATGATCCCCCCGTGGAAAAGCTCAGGACGTCTCCCCTGACCGGCCCCGGCCTCCATGGCTGCCAGCAGGTAGACCAGCGAGGCGGTTCCGTCCATGGTGGGTTCATCGGTGGAATAATCCCCATAGTCATCGTGGTAAACAGCCAGCTGGCTCTGGAATGGCGCGAAAGCGTCCGGGTGGGTGAGGGTAATCCCGATGAGGTGGCTGTATATACTGGTATAGACCGGCCCGTCGACCAGTCCGCCGTCAATGCGGTAATTTTTGAGGTGGGACAGCGAAGAATGGGGATCCCTGGGAGAGACGCCCTGGGCGGGCAGCCCGTAAACCATGCTGGTGCCCCAGGGATTGCAGCCGAACAGCCAGTCAAAGCAGGCCTGTTCCAGGGCCTGGTAGCGGCGGTCCCCGGTGAGTCGGCGGTACCAGTAGCACTGGATGGCAAAACTCACCGTCAGGTTATTGGAGCACCAGATAAAGGGAATGCCGCGGTAAAAGGCGTTGCCCCTGGCCAGCTGCCAGACCCTGTCAATGCCCTGACGGTAATAGCTGACCAGGGTGTCCCTGCGGCGGCCGCTGAGTAACTTAGCCAGTTCGTAATGTCCTGCGTTTACGAAAGGATACCACTGGTAATGGGCCGCGGTATCTTTTCCAAACCAGGGGGTACAGGGTTCCTGAAGGGCGTACTGAAAGGCGCTGTCGGTATACCCCTTTTTTCCTGACGCACCCCAAGCCAGCATCGCACCGGCCAGCTCCATATCGTCGGTCCAGTTGTCTTCGGCATATATATAGGGTGTTACCACCGAGGCGGTCTGGCAGGCACCCGGTTTTTGAACACCCAGCACATAGGAACTGCTGGCCTTTGCTACCAGGGAACCGGCAAATTCCGGGTAGATGGGGGCCAGTACCCGGGCACCCAGGGCAAAGGCACTGGCAAACTTGCCGGCGATGGAGGCCACGCCGGTCGTGTTGTTCATGTATTTGCCCCTGACCTGGGGGCTGCCGCTGCAGAAATATACAGGCCGCTCCAGCCCCCTTCCGTAAAAATTGGTATCCTCCTTGGGTATGCGCATCCCGCGGTGATCCCGGTCGTCACCGATCTGGTTAAACAGCCAGTCGTCCCTTGGGTGCATCTTTACCAGCCAGTCCAGACCCCATTTGGCTTCATCGACTACATCGGGGATCTTGTTTTTGCCATCCAGTCCGTTGGCCAGTTTTTCATCGGAAAATACAGCGGGGAAATCCCGGTAGGCAGCCAGCAGGTGCCAGGTCGCATTGGCCGAAGTGGAGGCATACTGCAGGTAATCGGTGGCATCATGCCATCCACCTACCACATCGATATGGGTGCTGTCCGCCACAGGGGCATAGAGGGTATAGCCGTCATGGAGGTGGCAGGAATCATGGAGGAAGGGGTTGAATCCACTGCGCTGCTGGCGGAGGTAGCGCAGGCAAAAATCCGCGCTGCCTTCGTAGACATCATTTCCGATGGGGAATTCCGGGGAACTGGCACCGACGGCCCTGATCACATAGCGGCCGGTGGTGGTAAAAGCCGAAAAATCCAGCCGGTAGGAATCGGTGAAAGGCCCATATTTTCCAAAGGAACGCCCGGCGGTGCCCCTAAAGGCGATGCGCCCGGTCTGTGCATTGACCAGTACAAAACTGTCGGCACCCGCAGACCGGATGCATCCCAGTACGGCCACCTTAACCCCAGCGGGCGCATAGCCAAGCTGGTTGACCCGGATCCAGGAGCCGGCATCCTGGGAATAGGAGCCGGCGGAAAGGAGATGGAGGACCAGCAAAAAAAGGATTCTTTGGAACATGCAAAAAGCTGCATTTGGGTTAACGGGAAAAGATCAACGCCGGGAGGCGGCACTACTGCAAAACGTATTTCACATAGCCTCTGAGCTGGTAGGAGGACAGCGCCGTCTGGGCAGTAAGGGAGACTTTAACCAGGGGCAGCAGCTCCTCTTTTTTAATATTGAAAAAATTCATGGCCTGCCCGCAGGCGATAAACCGCGCGCCGGCGGCGGTGAGATCACCAATGAGTTTCAGGTTGGGGTTTTCCAACTTATAGTGTTTTTTGTAGTATTCATTGCCGGTAATGGCATTGAGCGCTGCGGCATGGACCACAATGACCGGGAAGATCTTCTTTGCCGGGATACCGGAAGCTATATGGAGGTTGATGATCCGGGCTACCTCGGTCAGCCCGGCATTGATTTCTGCGGAGGCGGAGTCCGGGTTATTGGCCGTGAGCTCAAAAAGCAGTTTGTAGTCCAGGCCGGGATCCGGGATTTCTGTGGGATCCTTCACCGGTATGATGCCTGAATACTGCCCTCCGTTTAACAGGGGATACACCAGCAGGGCATTGATCTTATCCCATTTGAGCTTATCGGCAAATTCCTTTTCCACCTTGACAGAATCGGCATGGGCCATGACCCGCAGGGTGCTGTCCTTTTGCATTTTCCGGACCCTCAGCACGCTATCCAGGCCGGAAACAGCCTGGCAAAACAGGGTACCCGAAATTAGCAGGGCCACAAGGAGAACAAATGTTTTTTTCATAAATTAGTTAGTATTTGTGGGTAAGGTAAATATTTAATATTTCCCAAATGCGTTCTCCCTCAAAATAATGACGGCCCCGGGATCTTTCGGTCACAGGCTGTATATACAGGCTTCATAAGGTCTCAGGCTGAACTCCTTTTCCCCCGGGCGGCTGACAGGAGCCGAGGGGTAATTGGTCAGCAACAGTTTGGCCCGGCCGGTCTGAACGCCCGGACGCACCCTGGCCGCCGCCGCAGAAAAGTTGAGCAGCACCAGCATCCGATGGTCTTTTATTTCCCGCGTAAAGGCATAGACCCGGGGATTGGAGCGGTCGCGCAGGGTATAATTTCCGTATACCAGCACTTCATTTTGCTTTCGGAGTTTAACGAGTTGCCTGAAATAATTCAGGCAGCTGCCTGGATCGTTTTGCTGGGCGGCGGCATTGATGGCGGTATAATTGGGATTCACCCTGATCCAGGGGATTGCCGTGGTGAATCCGGCCTGGGCCGTGCCATCCCACTGAAATGGGGTCCTTGCGTTGTCCCGGCTTTCAAACTGTATTTTCTGCAGGAACTTCCTTAAGTCACCGCCTTTTTTTTGTTCCCTCCGGTAAGCGTCCAGGGTGGGTACATCCCTGAATTCACCGATGGAGGTAAATCCGGCATTGGTCATGCCGAGTTCGTCCCCGTTATAATAAAAGGGGGTTCCACGCCGGGTCATGACCAGGGTGGTAAGCATTTTGGAGGAGAGCTCCCTGTAGGCTGGGCGGTCGTTTCCCATGCGGCTGACCAGCCGGGACATGTCGTGGTTGGCCAGGTATACGGCCAGCCAGCCGCTGCTCCCAAAGGAGCTGTCCAGCCTATCAAAGGCTTCCTTTAATCGCAGCAGCCGCGGGCCGACGGGCTTGAAAATATTGGTCCCGTCAAAGGCGTAGGCCATATTGAGTTCCTTTCTGTGCGCATCCACCAGGTTATGCGCGTCTTCCAGGGTGTCGCCCGCCCCTTCGGCTACGCCCATGATGCCATAGGGGCTGAAGACCTCCCGGTTCATTTCCCGGAGGTATCCGTGGAGGTTGCCCTGCATGGCATAATAGCGCGTGAAATCCTTTTCAAAGCCTTTGGGAAATTCCGGAAATGTGGTGTCCTTGGCGGCAAACTGGAAGGCATCCAGCCGGAAGCCGTCGATGCCCTTGTCGGCCCAGAATTTCATGATATCATAGACTTCCCGGCGGACCTTCGGGTTTTCCCAGTTGAGATCAGGTTGCTTGCGGGAAAAATAATGCAGGTAGTAGGCGTCCGTGAGTGAATCATACATCCAGGCATCGTGGTTGATGTCAAAGAGGCTGTAGCGGTAAGGGGGTTTGCCGTCTTCGGCATTCCACCAGTGGTAATAGTCGCGGTAGGGGTTGTTTCTGGAACTCCGGCTTTGTTTGAACCATTGGTGCTCATCGCTGCTGTGGTTAACCACCAAATCCATGATGAGCCGGATCCCTCTTGCATGCAGTCCTTTGAGCAGTTCATCGAAATCCGCCATGGTCCCGAACTCCTTCATGATGCTACGGTAATCGCTGACGTCATAGCCATTGTCATCATTGGGTGAAGCGTAGATCGGGTTTAGCCAAACGGCATCTATTCCCAGGCTCTGGAGATAATCGAGCCTGGAAATAATTCCCCGCAGGTCCCCGATGCCGTCCCCGTCGCTGTCCTTAAAACTGCGGGGGTAAATCTGGTAAATGACGGCTTCCTTCCACCAGGCCCTGGCGCTGTCGGGTATATGGGGGCCTGCCTGGCCCTGGGCAGGGTCCCGCTGCAGACAGCAGGCGGCCAGGATTCCGAAAACAGATAATAAGGGTCTCATAACAGGGGCTTTTTCTGTTAAATCAATGAGGGCATCCATCCGCTAAAAGCCATCCCCGGGTCTGCCGCCGCTCTACCTGCAGGTGGAGGCAGCGAAGGGTTCTTGGCCCGCTCCCCCTCCGGGGGGGCCGCATCGATTCCTCCCTGAAAATTATTGAATTACCGCTTGATTTTTATAAAATATTTTAAGGGTAAACCGCCGGCGGCCGGGACTGTAAGGAAGCCTTTGGGAACTCCGGACCAAGGCTGGAACGGGGGCCGTCTCCGCGCTGCTTGGGGGATTAGTTTGAGGGAAGGGGTTGCAGGACCCGGGTCTTTAGGGAGATGACAAAATCCTGGTACTCATGTCCGTTTCGATACAGCAGTTTCTTGATGCAGACATGAACATCGCCTGCTGGTTTCAGCAGCGTACCGCCGCTAAAAACAGCGCTGCGAAGTAAGCAGCCGGGCAACCCGGGGGGCGGATCTGATCCGGAGCCGCTCCAATCCTCTTGAACAGGTTGGCTGTTTTTTTGCACCGGGATAAAAGAACTGCCCGGCTGTAGTCTGTAATGACTTTTAAAAGGCTTCTTGCCTCCTTGGAACAAAAAGCCTGTGTTTCCATTGCGATGCCTAAAAAGGAAAACCGGTTGACCAGGGGATGGCCATTTTCTTTTTTTCAAATGATCTTATTATTGTTTTCAAACGCGCAGGTATGCCAATTCCAAATCCGGTAATCATCATCCGGTAATCATCTCCTTGCCGCTCCATGGGTAAAGCCCAAGCTTTTCAGGTGTTTTGGTTGGATAAGAACGCGGGCTACCCTAAACTTTGATCCGAAGACGGGTTACATAGGGAATTGTCTTGTTGATCTTGTTTTAAAATGTAATAAATAGTTTAATTGTCACACCCCTGCAATAGTTTGCAATAATAACCTTGCAATAAATCAATTCAAAATAGCATTCAAAGCCGGGTTTTAACCATTTTTGACGGGGTGTGCTGAATGCCAAAAACCCAGCTCAAGGATTGTCCGGCAGGCTTTTGATTCGATTTTAGTCTTTTTAAAAGCTGGTTTTCGCTATTGCTGCCGGGAATAGGTCGCCACGCTGATGCCGGTCATAAAATGAGAATATCACCGGACCTATTTTCAGGCTTTTATTACCCCATAGGATTTGCCGTTCAACAGCCCCTGGCGGGTAAGCCTCAAAGTGGCACTTATGATGCAACATAAATCAAACATACCCCCAGGGCTGATCATCCTGTTATTGACCGCCAGTTTTTTTCCGGGGTATGCCCAGCCGTCTTTTAAGGCCCAGGCGGTCCGCTTTTCAGAAGACAATGATTTTATCAACCTCAGGGGGGAGGGCACCGACCGGTATTATACCAACGGGACCCGTATCGACCTGCTTTACACCAAGTCACCGGCAAGAAAATTTCCGACCAGCCTGTTGATTCCGCTACACGAAGGCTCCGATGACCTCTATGCCGTGGGCATCAACCAGCTGATTTTCACCCCCAGCGATATTTCCAATCCACAGGTCATAGCGGGGGACCGGCCCTATGCCGGGTTACTGTTCCTCAACCATACCCTGGTGTCCTCCGACAATGTCAACAAGCAAAAACTCACCACCGAGATGGACCTGGGTGTCATCGGACCGGCTTCCTTTGCCAGGGAGACACAAACCTTTATCCACCGGCTGATCCATTCCCAAAAACCAATGGGTTGGGATAACCAGGTCAAAGATGATATTATCCTCAATTACCAGATCCAGTATGAAAAACTCCTGATCAGCCCATCCGATAAATTTGAGCTCATCGGCCTGGTGGAAGCCGATGCCGGCACCCTCTCCAATAAGATTGCTGCCGGGCTGACCTTTCGGGTCGGCAGGTATAATTCCTATTTTTCACATTATGAAAAACCCGGCATTCCCATCCGGGACGGCGCGGCGAACAGCTACATGAAGTACCAGTTCTATTTTTACCTCAAACCTGTTCTGGTTGCTTTTATGGATAACTCGGTGCTTCAGGGCGGGATGTTCACCGGCTACCATTCGGTCTACACCATCCCCACCGACAGCCTGACCCGCTATTATATGCAGTTTGAGTATGGCATTGTTTTCGGGATCAAGCGATTTGGGATATCCGTCGATGAAAAACTGCGGACCAGGGAATATAAGGGCTCCCAGGTCGTACAGGTTGGAAATATTACCCTCTTTATTGGACTGTGAAGGCCTCCCTGCCCCTACGGCCGGTATACTTAAGGAGTCAGCCGGCTCAGCGGAAATCGGATCACCTCTTCGGATTCTTTGAACCTGGAGATGATTACATAGAGGTAGCCTTTGTATAAGAGCGTATGAGGATATCCATAGTCGCCTTCCTTCCACAATCCTTTCTTTTTTATGCTGTATGGTTCGTCGGCTATGATATAGTGCCTGTCAAAAAGCTTTCCGTCCCCTGACAGCGACAATACCAGCGGTATCCGGTCACCGCGGTGCAGCGTATCGGGTATCCCCACATAATAAAACCGCCCGTCGGGCAGGCGCCCGAAATGAAATTTGCAGTCGTTGTCGGTAAATCCTGTTTCAACAGCTGCCGACCAGTGGGCGCCGTCATCATGGCTCTCTGTCAGCCATAGCCGCCCCTTCCATCCTTCATCGGTGGCCCGCAGCAGCATGTGCAATACATGGTCATCGGTTTCATAAAAGGCCCCTTCGCAGAGCGGGGGATATCCCTTCACCTGCGCAGGGCGGTAGAAGCTGTCGGGGTTGTCCTCCGTATAGAGAGAATCTTCATAGAAGCTGGTCATTTTCCAGCCCCTTAAACCGGAAGGATCATCGGTGTAGGGGAATACAAAATTTCCGCTGATGATCAGCCGCCCGGTGGAAGTCGGCTGGGGACCATGATTGGGATTGACCGGAATATGCAGGTCGACCGGCGGGCTCCAGTGCTCCCCGTCGGTGGTATAACGGGCATGCAGGTGGGTATTTTCCCGGTGGGGGGAATAGTCCCCGTAATAGGCAACCAACGTATCCTTATACACATGAAATCCGGCTGCGGTCAGTACATTGAGGGTATCCGGTTTATAGTGGCCCGGCACGGCCAGTACCCGGGGTGCCGACCAGTGCCTAAAATCCCTGGAGGAAGCAATATCCACCCGCTGGCCGGGGGCATCCTCATCCATGATTCCGTTGCTCCAGATGGCAAAGAACCGGTCGCGGTAATGAACAATGGACTGATGGTGGGAGTAAAACCAGCTGTGTTGCGGAACATATACCCAGGCCCGTTCCACGGACAGTTTTTTTGGTTTTTCAGTGGCCGACATGGGGTTTGATATCGGGGAGCGCTGGGAGAAGCTTTCCGCAGCGCAGCCCAAAAGCAGCAGGAAGCCGGCAGTATATATTATTTTTTTCATGCATTATAAAGATAATGGTAATTTTAGTTTGACCGTCCGCTCATAAGGAGGGTCCCCTCAAAAAGCAAGGCCGCAGTCACTGACCCGAATGAACGAACTGAAACCGGCTGCGCACCCCATGTTGACTTTTGCGGGATTTCATCCTTTCATGTAGCAGAGGCTCTCTTATCCTTCCTGTTTCCTTTGAATTCAACACGCTATTCAAATATTTTCATCATGGACCCCAACAGGCGTCATTTTATCAAAGCAACCACCCTGGCAGCGACATCCGGAATCCTTTGGCCCGGGAAAATCCTGGCAAGCCCGGCACCGGTCAAAAAAATACGCATCCTGGTTTGGGATGAAAGATCGGATACCCAAAAAGAGGCCTATGATCATTTTCTGGGCAATTATATCTCCGGGCGGCTGGCCCTGCAGCCGGAATTTTCCGTGATTTCCGCCGGACTCGATGACCCCTTGCAGGGGCTCTCCGGTGAAGTGCTGGACAAGACCGATCTGCTGATCTGGTGGGGGCATACCCGCCAGGCGGAGATCAGCCCCGAAACGGGCAGGGACCTGGTGCGCAGAATCAGCGAAGGAACCCTGTCATTGATCGCCCTGCATTCCGCACACTGGTCCACCCCCTTTGTGGAGGCCATGTATGAGATCACCCGCAGGAACCTCACCAAAAAGGCCTCTATTGGTCCCCAGGACCTCACCTATATCAGACCCTCCGAGCCCTATAAGGCCCCCGGGTACGATCAGCGGGTGACCCCATATACCGTGGAAAGGAAGTTTCCGGACGGAAGCTCCAAATACCAGGTGCACCTGCCCATTTGCTGCTTTCCTGCCTATCGCAACGATGGGAAGCCCAGCACGGTAAAAGTGCGGTTGCCGGATCATCCCATCATGCAGGCACTGCCATCGGAATTTACCCTTTCCAATACGGAAATGTATGATGAACCCTTTCATGTACCCGAGCCCGACAGTGTCCTGATGGAGGAATGCTGGGCGGGTGGTGAATGGTTCAGGTCCGCTATGCTGTGGAAACTGGACAAAGGGCATGTCTTTTATTTCCGCCCCGGACACGAAGCCTACCCGGTCTATAAGGACCAAAAGGTCATGCAGATATTGTCAAACGCCGCTAAATGGTTGGCTCATGTATAAAATGCGCAGCGCGATGCTCCTGCTACTGCTGCTGAACCTGCCTGCGGGGCAGGCCCGTTCCCAGCAGCCTGCCGATGACGTGGATCACGCGGCCGTCCTGCGCAGTTTGAGCGGGGCCACCCTGGAAAAAGGCCGGCAGATCTACCTCAAATCCTGCGTGGCCTGCCATGGCAGTTCAGGTAACGCCTCCTACCCCCAGGCCAGGTCCTTTAGCCGGGACAGGCTGCGTTTTGGGAACCGGCCTTACGATATGTGGCGCACGGTAACCTTCGGTTCGGGCCTGATGGCGCCCCAGACCTGGCTTTCACCGGCAGAAAGATATTATGTGATCCAGTATATCCGGGAGGCTTTCATGAAAGGGTCCCCGGCAGGACAATATTTTACCGTCACTGCCAATTACCTGGCTTCCCTGCCCCGGTCCCGGAGGTCTGCCGCACAGCAGGCTGCCCTGGTCAGGGCACAGGCCCTGCAGGGGTCCCAGAAATATGGCCAGGAATGGTTCCATACCCATCCGGGAGATTATGGCCCGGCTGTCTACTCCCAGTTAAAAGATCATACCACCGCCGCACTTACCATCCGGCTGGATCACCGCATACTGATGAGCTATGACCTGCTGACCATGGCGACCACCGCCTGCTGGAAGGGAACCCTGGATCTTTCTGAAACCAAGTATACCCGCTACCGCGGGGAGGGTCAGCCCTTCATCGCCGGTAAAGCGCTCCCGGGACTCAGCCAGTTTCAGTGGTCCTTCGACGGAAGATTCGACAGCCTTCGCCGGGCAACAGGAATCAGGACCCCCCTGCCGGAACCCTTTTTGCATTTTAGAGGACATTATGTTTACGGCAAACTGGTGGTGCTTTCCTATTCGGTCTGCGACCGGGAGGTACTGGAGTGGCCGGAGGCCAAAAAAACCAGGGAAGGGCTGCTCGTTGTATCGCAGACCATCCGGGTAGGCCCTGGCTCCCGTCCGGAGCGGATCCTGCTGGGCCTGGCCGGGAAGGCCGCCTACCGGTACAGGGATGGCATCCTGACCCTGACGGAACCGAGGACAAATACATTTACAGCGGCAGCCGTCGTTTCGGCCAACAGCCAAATCCGCTGCCAGGTCGACAGCACCGGGCAGGTGGAACTGTTCATCCCCGCCGGCGGGCAGGGCTGCACTTTTCGGCTGCTGAGAACCTCGGGGCTGCGCGGACAGGCGCAGCAGTGGTTCGCCTCCTATGTCAGTGCGTGTTCACGGAACCTGGACGGGGCAGTCCTGGACGGGATGATCAGGGGCGGCCCCGCAGACCGGGCCCCGGTGGTAAGGACTTCGGGGACCCTCAACGACAACAAGGCCCATTTTGATCCCATCTACCGGGAAGACGCCGACCGGATCATCCCTTCCAAGGCGGTACCCCTTGACGAAGACTATCCCTATACGGTAGACCGGATTGCACTTCCCTTCGACAACCCTTTCAATGCCTGGATCAGGCCCACCTGCCTGGGATTTAAGAGCGATGGCAGCCTGCTGATGGGCACTTATACCGGCGATGTCTGGATGGCTTCCGGGATTGACAGCACCCTGAAAAATATCAGCTGGAAAAGGATCGCCTCCGGGCTTTTTGAGTGCATGGGACTAAAAGTGGTCAAAGATGACATCTATGTAACCACCCGCAACGGGATCGTGCGCCTTTCTGATTTGAACGGGGATGGTCAAACGGATTTTTATGAGAACTTTCATCAGGACCAGGACATCTCCTCTTTTTTCCACGCCTTCAATTTTGGCCTGGAAACAGACAGCCGCGGCAATTTTTACTATGCCAAGCCAGGCGAATACACCGACAATAAGGATCCCGGCAACCTGATCAAAGTATCTCCCGACGGCAGGCACTGGGAAAGTGTGGCAACCGGCTTCCGCGTCAATAACGGCATCACCATCTCCCCGGACGACCGCATATTTGTCTCCGACAACCAGGGCAACTGGGAGCCGGCCAATAAAATATGCCTGATTGAAAAGGGCGCCTATTACGGCTATGTCCCCAACCTGCTCTCCGAAAATGAATGGAGCCCCGATGGCCGAAAATACAGCAAGGACCAGGTAAAAGACCATGTCATCACGGCCGCTTTGGCCCCCGTGCCGGATACTTTTCAACAGCCGGTGTTCTGGATGCCCCAGGAATTTGACAATTCCCCCGGCGGCGGCGTGTGGAGTGATAAAAGCTGGGGTCCGCTTTCCAACCAGTTCATTCATACCAGCTACGGGACGGGCTGGGTTTATTATTTCCTGACCCACCAGGTGGAAGGAATCACCCAGGGCGCCATGGTGGCCCTGCCGTTTCAGCTGGAAGCCGGCATACAACGGGCCGCGGTAAACCCCATGGATAAGCAGGTCTATGTCGCCGGACTCACGGGATGGGATGACCCGGAAGCCATCAGCTACGGCGTACTCAGCCGCATCCGTTATAAAGGCGGGGAAGGCCACCTGATCCGGGATGCCGAAGTGGTGCAAGGAGGCATCAGGCTGACTTTCAATTTCAAACTGGATGAGGTTTACAGCAGGGCATTATCCCATTATGATGTCCGGGAATGGAACTACCATTGGACCAGTAAGTACGGCTCCGATCATTATTCGGTCCGGGAACCGGCAAAGACCGGCGAGGACAGTGTAGCCCTCTCTGAGGCCCTCACCGAAGAGGGGGGTTATTCCCTGCTGCTGAAGATGCCGGGTTTAAACCCCGCGCAAACAGTCAGGCTTCGTTTTGAGGTAAAGGGCCTCGACGGCGTGGCCATGAAAAACTCCGTATACCTCACCATCCATAAAATCCCCCGTTAAACCATGATGCGCCCCTTCCTAATTGGTATTTTTCTGGCAGCCGGGCTTTTTTCCTCCAAGGGCTCTTTCGGGCAGCCGGACAGCCTGTGGGTCACCTATGAGGGACAGGGGGGCCCGGGAACAGGCAAACATATTGTACTGGTCAGCGGTGATGAGGAGTACCGCTCCGAAGAGGCGCTGCCCATGCTGGCCCAGATACTGGCACGCAACTATGGGTTTACCTGCACCGTGTTGTTTCCCATAGACCCGCAGACCGGAAGGATCGATGCGATGTATCCTTCCAATATCCCCGGGCTTTCCCAACTCCGTCAGGCGGACCTGCTCGTGATTTTTACCCGATTCCGTGAACTGCCGGATTCCCAGATGCGCTATATCGATGCCTATCTCAAAGAAGGCAGGCCGGTCATCGGACTGCGCACAGCCACCCATGCCTTTAACTACCAAAAAGATACCTCCGGCCCCTTTGCCTGCTATGATTTCAGGAGCCGCATCCCCGGCTGGGAAGGGGGTTTTGGAAAAAAGGTACTCGGAGAGACCTGGATTAACCACCACGGCCTGCACCGCCAGGAAGGCACGCGCTGCCTGGTCAATGGCGTGGAGCAGGACGCCGGCAACCCGCTGCTCAGGGGCGTGCAGGATATCTGGACTCCGACGGACGTCTACAGTGTCGGCCAACTGCAGGGAGCAAGGGTACTGCTCTACGGTCAATCCACCAGCGGCATGACCGCTGCTTCCCCGGTCAACCTGCAAAAATCCGTCATGCCGGTGGCCTGGACAAGATCCTACCAGGTTCCAGGGGGCAGGGAAGGCCTGGCCTTTGCCACCACCATGGGCGCAGCGGTTGATTTGCAGAGTGAGGACCTGAGGCGGCTCCTGGTGAACGCCTGCTTTTGGGCGGTGGGTATGGAAAAACAAATTCCTGCCAGGGCAGAGGTAAATTATATCAGCCCCTATCGGCCCACCATGTTCGGCCCCGAGCTGTTCCGCCGGGGCAGCCTGCCTGCCCGGTACGCATGGAAACCGGCCAATCCAAAACCAAAAGACCCATAAATCAAAGCACTCCCTAAAGACATGAAAAAGAAGTTACTGATCACCCTCGCCCTTGCCCTGGGCCTCTTTGCTGCCCGCGCCCAAACCTACGAGCCCACCTGGGAATCCCTGGACAGCCGTCCGGTACCCCAATGGTACCGGGATGCCAAGTTCGGCATATTCATCCACTGGGGCGTATATGCTGTGCCGGCTTTTGCCGCCAAGGGGGAATACGCGGAATGGTACCAGCATGCCCTGAAAAGCGGGGACTCCGCCACCGTGAACTACCAGAAAAAAAAATTCGGGGACCTGAGTTATTACCAGATGGCCGATCAGTTCAGGGCCGAATTGTATAACCCGGATGAATGGGCCAGGATCATCGCCGGATCAGGCGCCAGGTATGTGGTGCTGACCTCCAAACACCATGATGGCTTTGCCCTGTGGCCCAGCAAAGAAGCCTCACGCACCTGGGGATTTCCCTGGAATGCCATGGAAGCAGGGCCCCACAGGGACCTGCTCGGTGACCTGTTCAAGGCCCTGCGAAAGACCCCCGTTCATGCCGGGATGTATTATTCCCTGTATGAATGGTACAATCCCCTTTGGCTCAAAGACCATCGGCAATACGTCGCAGAACACGAATGGCCCCAGATGAAAGACGTGATCAACACCTACCATCCGGATGTATTTTGGACGGACGGGGAATGGGAAGAGAGCCCGGAGACCTGGAAGTCCAAAGAGTTCCTTGCCTGGTTGTACAACGAAAGCCCGGTGAAGGATAAAGTCGTTACCTACGACCGCTGGGGAGACGGAGTACGCTTCAAACACGGAGGGGTATTCACACCCGAATACCAGCCGGATGTAAGTTTTGCTGATCATTACTGGGAGGAAAGCCGTGGTATGGGGTATTCCTACGGGTATAACCGCAATGAAGATTTCTGGGATTACAATACACCCCAGGCCCTGGTGCTTCAGCTCGTTGATAAGGTCAGCGGCGGCGGAAATTTCCTGCTTGACATCGGCCCCGATGAACACGGCAAGATCCCGCCCATCATGGAGGAAAGACTTTCCCAGATCGGGGATTGGATGCATTTAAACCAGGAAGCCATCTATAATACCGTCCGGTGGAGGACCACCGGCCAGTGGGGGGAAGGGAAAAGGGACTATAAACCCGTGAACGGGGGTGGTGACCTGCTGCTGAAACTGACCGTGAACCCCGATCCCGGATACGCGGTGAAGGAATGCTTTTTTACCTATAATCCGGTGCAAAACAATTTGTATGCCGTTCTTCCCCAATGGCCTGCTTCCAATACCTTTACCATTCGTGACCTGACCGTTGCCGGTAGTACAAGGATCGAATTGCTCGAAAACCACCAGCAGCTTCAGTGGACCCAGTCGGGCAATGACCTGCTGGTCCGCCTGCCGACCTTTGACCCCCGTCACATCAGGGGCCAGTATGCCTATGTCATTAAGATCGCTGGTGCCGGGGCCTATGCGCCGGCCACCCAGCCCGCCATTACCTATCCGGAAGGCTCCCTGCAGCCCCTGGTCACGGTCAGCGAGCAGGAGGGCTGCCAGTACCGCTATACCCTGGATGGTTCAACGCCCGGGGAAGGGACCGCCCTCTATACCCATCCTTTTTTTATCCCCCATACGGCGACATTATCCATTCGATCCTTTAAAGAAGGGCTGCTCCCCGGCATCGTGGTGTCCCTCCCCCTGGAAGTATTTTCCTACCTGCCGGCCACTCATCCTTCCGCTACAGCCCAGGGATTAAAGCTGTCCTGTTATGAGGGTTCCCTGCGGTCGGTCAGTGAGCTCAAAAACATCCAGCCAGTCCGCCAGACAGCCGTCCGGGATATATCGACAGGGGACCTGACAAAGACTGAAAATGCAGGGCTCCTTTACAGCGGTTATATCCGCGTGCCCCGGCAGGCCTTATACCGTTTCTACCTTTCCTCTGATGACGGCAGCCAGCTTTGGATTGACGACAGGCTGGTCATAGACAACGACGGGCTGCATGCCAACGTGGAAAAAACCGGGCTTAGCGCCCTGCAGCAGGGATTGCACCGCTTCCGTCTGGCCTATATCCAGGACAAAAGCGCCCTTGCCCTGAAGCTGGAGTACCAGACGGGAAAAAATGCGAGAAAGCCGGTGCCGGCTTCATTTTATTATTGCGATAAATAAGCATCCCGCAAAAGCCATCCTACAGCCGGCTCTGCCGGGCCAATGGATGAATGGGCATCAGGGCGTCTCCAGCAGGCGGGCAACCTGCTCATTGCCCATTACGGCATTGGCTGGCAGGGGGTATTTGTCGTTGAAGGCAGCGAGCGCTCCCTGACCCAGGGTCACAGAGGGGCCCTCATCCACCAGGCCGTTTTGATCCAGGACTGCCTTGAGGTCCAGACCGAGGTATTTTGCCATAAAGGGATACATGGCCTGTCGTTTGGAGGGGCCATAGTCATGTTTATCTTTGGGCAGATGTACGTTCTGCACATGACCGGTCTGCCCGAAGAGGGCATAGATTTGCTGCATAAAGGGATATTCCACCAAGGGGGTGTTTTTGGTCCAGTCATCACCGTCTGAAATCATCAGCAGGGGTCTGGGAGCGGTCAGGGCGGCAATTTCCGCGTTGTCGGTTTGAAAGGAACCCTGGTGGTGAATGGGCATGCCGCTTTCACAGGTGCATCCGCCAAAAAAATGGGCAGATATCATCACCACCGGGACCGAGACCCGGATGCGGGGGTCCAGGGCCGTCAGCAGGAAAGCCTGGGTGCCGCCACCCGATTCCCCGGTGATGCCGATCCTGTTTGAATCCACACCCGGCTGAGCCAGCAGGAAATCCAGCGCCCGGATGCTGTTGATGGTCTGGAGTTTCAGCGCTTTTTCCAAGGTATGGGTGCATTGCCGGGAATCACCATAGCCTACCATATCCCAGGAGAAGACCACCGCACCCATTCTGGCCAGGGTAGCGCACCGTTTCTGGGTCTGTTCGCGGAATCTTCCCTCCTGTTTATCATCATGACCATGGGGGCAGAGTATGCCCGCGTAGGCCGGCTGTGGTTTTAGCGGCCGGTAGAGGTTGCCTGTCAGATAGAAACCGGGCAGGGTTTCAAAAAACACATTTTCCACGCTATAGCCGTTCATGACCTTGCGGGAGTGAATGACCGGAGCGGTCCCGGGCCGGGCAGGCAGGGAAAGCAACTGCATCCCGGCCCTTACATGGCCTGCGATTTCGGCGGAGCGCAGCTGCCAGGCCGCCAGGCCGCCGGGAACATGTGCCTGCAGGAAGGCAGCCCCCTGTGCCTCGGAAAAAAAACTTCCCTGGCAAAGAACAGTCTGGCTTTCCGGCTGAGCCCGGAGGGATATAGAGGAAAGGCACAAAAAAACAACGGGGCAGATACCGGATAGGATCCTGTGCATGGTGGTATAATTTGTCTCCTTCAAATTTATCCAACTAAACAGAGTAATCCCAAACTATTATGGCAGTTCCCGGCTTTGTTCCTGGTTTCAAAAACTTCACGGATGCCGGGGTGGATGGGCGTTTTTGGCGCGTGGAACCTGTCGGATAATGGTATATTTGACCAGGAGGTAAAATCAGGATCCCCGCTGTATTTCAAATCCGGATGGAAGGAAAGCAGGCAGGAAGGCGTTTTCTTCAGATCCTGGAACAGGGCTCCCAGTAATCCCCAAAACGATTGAATATGAAAATAGCCGGCTGCTTTTTGATTTTCTTATTTTTCCTATCCTGCACGCAGGCGCAACTGGGGGTTAGGTATGATCCTTCCATGCAGACCCAAAAGAACCTCCAGTATTTCAAACCAAAGGGCAACCTCTTTGTCGGGGACTGCATGCCTTTTTTCCGGGATGGCACTTTTTATTTCTACTGGCTGCTGGACTCCGCCCACCACCGGGGCCTCAACGGACTGGGGGGACACCAGTGGGTGTTAAGCACCACCAGGGACCTGCTTTCCTGGAAGCAATATCCCATCGTGCTCGGCATTGATGAGGGTTGGGAAAAATCCATTTGTACGGGGTCGGTCGTCTTTTATAAAGGCAGGTACTACGCGTTTTATGCCACCAGGCTGCTGGAAAATGGCAAGGTCAACGAACAGCTCAGCTATGCCATCAGCACAGACGGCATCCATTTTGACAAACAAAAGCCAAATCCGTTTTATACCTCCGCGCCGGGTTACAGCAAAAGGAATTTCAGGGACCCCAAGGTTTTTATTGGCCAGGACGGACTGTTTCATTTGTTCGTATCCAGCCAGCAGGAAAACCCGGTCATGGCATCCGCAGACGGGACCCTGGTGCACCTCACTTCTTCAGACCTGGAGCACTGGGCCGTGCTGGACCCTGTCCTGACGGGTCAGGCCTCCGTTCCCGAATGTCCGGATTATTTCCGGTGGAAGGGTTGGTATTACCTGGTCTACAGTGACCGCAGCAACACCTATTATGTAAAATCAAAAGGGCCATATGGCCCCTGGGAAGCGCCCCGGTACCAGGCCCTGAGCGAAGAATTCGCCAATGTCGTTAAGACCGGGGCTTTTTCAAAGGACCGGAGAATCGCCGCCGCCTGGATACCCAGCCGGGAGGACAGCCTGGATGACCATGATGAAATCTTCGGAGGCAATGCCGTTTTCAGGGAACTTGGCCAGGAGCCCGATGGCACTTTGAGTGCCCGGTTTCCCGAAGAAATGATTCCTCCGACCGGTCCGAGACTGCAGGCCAGCGTCTTTAACGATTACCTGTCCCGGTCCCTGGATACGGCCGGCGTGGAAATCGCCGCTTTCAACGGGGTGGGGGCGGCCCATGTGGAAAATATGCCCTTGAATTACAGAATAACCATGGATATGGAGCCGGCCGGGCCCAATGAGGAGTACGGCCTGCTCCTGCGCTCTTCCCCTAAGGGCCAGGGCGGGTACCGGATGAATGTGGAGGCTTCCGCCATGCGCGTCAGCCTGGGCAATACAGCCATCCTGGGCGTCGAGGGACTTACAAAACCCGTCAAAATCGACCTGATCGTCACAGGTGATATCATGGATGTCTGCATCGGAGGGAAAAGGACGCTGGTCAACCGCGGATATGAGCAAAAGGGGAACTGCCTCTGGTTCTATGCCAAGCACGGAAAAGTCAGGTTTACCCATATTGTCATCCGCCCGCTGTTGGAGCCGGCTGACTGAATATCCACCTGTTGACTGCCAAGCCGGGGGGAGGATCAAAGGCCTCCCTGGAAGTAAATACAGCTGTAGGCTGAAGGGTTTGTCGGGTTTATTATGGTTTGCAGCAAAGGGAATTCAGCATACCGACTCCGCAACAGCAGGGGAAGGGATATGCATACAGTAGGCGTTGCCAAAATAACATACTGCGCAAATGAAAAAGGGAAGACATATCCTCTGGTTACAATCGGCATCGGCCTTCATGGATCTGTCGGTCATATATTGCCTAAGCATCCTGCTGGGGGCGGTTTGCCGAAAATTTACTTATATCCAGGCGGGCGATTTGTTTGTGGCCACTTTTGGTTTGTACTATTTGGGTTGCGGTTATTTCCTTCATGGAGTCAGCCCGTCAAAACAGCTGACTGGCCTGCAGGTGCTTGGCAAGGGCCAGGTGCCGATGAAAACAAAACAAATGCTGCTAAGGGAATTTGCCCTGAAACTATTTGCGGGAATCCTGTTCCCTTCCTACCTGCTGCAGCTCGGGTTTAAAATCTGGTCTCCTTTTTATACGATAATAGTGCAGGTCTTTGTCCTCCTCCTGTCTTTATTATGGCTGCTGGCTTTCAAAAAGACATGGTGGGAAATGATTTCCCAAACCAGGACCTTCAGGCACCATGCCACGACTTCCAGAAAAAATGTTGTTTTCTTAAGCTATACCCTGGTGCACGCTTTTGCGCTGATGATTATGCTGCAGCCCGTATTCCAAGACAGGCCGCATTTCAGCAACATCTTTTATCCCCTTTATCCCGTTACAAGGGAGACCAATCAATACACGGCCTTTATCAAGCACTCCTCGAAGGATCCAGTAGATTACCTATTTGATTTATTCAAAAGGTATGACATGGTTGTCCTTTCGGAGCGCTATCACCCCGAATATACCCAGTATGACCTGATCAAAAAGATCATCGGGGATCAGCGATTTATTGATTCGGTGGGAAATGTATTTACCGAAACAGGATCAGTCAGTTTCCAGGACACACTGGATACCTACCTAAATACGGTCTTTACCAGTGATTCGGAAAGGGACAGGAGCACGGCTGTATTGCAACGGAAAAGCAATGCCATATGGCCGTTGTGGGATCTTACCAATCATTTTGATTTATTGGAATTTGTTAACCGGTTGAACAACACGCTGCCTGATACCCTCAGGGTGAACTGGTTTTACGCCGATATCCCGGTCGACTGGGAGAAGATGACCCGGCAAAATTACCGAAAGGGTTTTACTGCCTTAAGAAGAGATTCTGTCATGGCTTTACATATTTTGGAAAAATACAAGGGAAAAATCGCCGGGAAAAAAAGGAATAAGGCCCTTGTTATCCTCAACACCAACCATGGGTACGCATTACATCACTTTGGTGGCGCTGCCGCAATCAGCTGGGTGGATTCCTCCACCACCAGCTATTTGATGGCAGCCATGCCCGGGAAAGTAGCCAATGTAATGCTCAATACGGTGACGTATATGTGGACCCCGGTTCAGCACGGCAAATGGGAGACCGCATTCAGGGAAGCCGGGAATCCCAATGCCGGTTTTGATTTCAGCGGGAGCCCCTTTGGGGATGATACCTGGGACGCCTTCTTCCTGTCCAACCGCCTCCTTACCTATAAGCAAATTTTTACCGGGTTCATTTTCTACCAGCCACTGGAAAACCAACTTAAAAGGGAAGGGTTTCCCTATGAGCTCGACCATTTCCAGGACAGTCTGTTAAGGCGGGCGGCCTGTGTAGACCAAAGCCAGGTCGCACTGGCAAAAAACCTCATATCCCTTTATAACAGGAATCCGGCTCTCCTGATAAGTACCTCCCCGGCACCCTACGCCCTGTGGCTGAACGGCCTCAACAGCATAGTAATTCCGTTGCTGGTGTTGCTGGCTTATATAGTTGGAATGGTATATTATGCCCGCCACCGGTAAACGAGCTGCTGTGCGCCCGGCCAGTGGCTGACCGGGGCGGTTGGAAATTCCCCAGGCAAATGACCGGCAGCCCCTAGGCAGCAGGGATATTTAACCAGGATACAAATACGGCGAACAGGAACTGCGTTTATCAGGGTTTCTCCTCCTGAAGATCAACACTGGCCAGCAATACCGTGCGTGGATCCATGATTACTTTTTCGGGGTACTCTCCCATGGCAATGGACTGGTCCATGCTCTGTTTGCTCAGCCGGAATTTTAATAGCTGCGGGTAGGGGTTTCCTTTTTTATAAATGGCCAGTTCTATGGGCAGGTCAAACAAAAAGCCGCCTGACTGGATCTGTTCCAGATGAAAGGTGATCAGTTTTTTTTGTTTGTCGTATTTCCACTGGCCTTTGAGCGCCGGATTTTGGGCATGATAGAGCCACTGGTTGAAAAAGGGATGCAGGTCTTTTTTGGAGGCTTTCTCCATTTCGGACACAAACTCGGAGGTGGTCGTATTGGCATTTAGGAAGCGCGCGTAGTAGGACCGGATCCCCTTTTTGAAATTTGCCTCCCCCATCAAATCCTTAAGCATATGCAGCACCCAGGCCCCTTTCTGATAGGTGATGACACTGGTCACGGGTTCTTTTTCCGCACTGCGGTTATCAACGATGCTGAACCCAGGATCTTTAAGTGCGGCAGTAAAGACCGTCTTTCTGGCCGCCACAAGGCCCTGGATGTATTCCTCATGCCCATATTCATGCTCAAGATAGGCCAGTGTAAAATAGGTGGCAAAACCTTCACTGAGCCAGGCGTCGTCCCAGGTTGATTCGGTGACGGCATTTCCAAACCACTGGTGTGCCAGTTCATGTATGATTACGTTTCTCAGCCGTATATCCCTTTTGCCGTTGACCAGGTTCTCGGCGTAGAAAATGGCCGAAGAGGTTTCCATCCCTCCGCTGATACTGGGAGACTGGATATTGGCCAATTTCTCATATACATAGGGGCCAATATATTCCGAATAAAACCGGACCACTTTTGGGGTCAACTCCCCAAAATCGTAAAAGCCGGCTTCGCGATTTTTGGGGTAAACCCAGGTTTGAACGGATTTGCCGGAAAACGGCTCCGAATACTGAACGGCAAAATCAGCCACGCCCAACACGAACAGCCAGCAGGAAACCGGGACCGACTGCTTCCAGTGGGTCAGTTTGGTCGACGCGTCCAGGGAGGATTCCTCCATCAGTAATCCGTTTGAAACCACTTTATAATGCTGGGGTGCGCGGATGATGAATTCGCAGGTGGCTTTGTAATAGGGATGGTCAATGGTGGGTAACCAGTGTCTTGCCTTGTTCGGCCAGTTTTCGGAAAAAAAGCTCCGGTCCCCGAATTTGGTGGGCCCGATTTTTAAACCATCGGCCGGGATGCCATGATAGTATACGATGACTACCAGTTCATCCCCTGCCTTGGGGGAAATGTCAAAATTGATCAGGATTTCATCGTTGCGGTGGGTGAACCTGACGGTATGGTCCTTAACCACAATGGAGTCTACGGTCATGCCCTTTCCTTTTCGGTCCTCCGATTGACTGATCAGGTCCAGCCTCAACTGGGTCAGGCTGTCTTTTTTGAATGCGACGGTTATAGTGGTTTTCCCGATTATTTCATTGGTGCTGTCTGACAGGGTAAGATCAAATTTGTAATCTTTTATGGCTATATTATAATTCCTGGGATAAGTATCCGCCAGGGCGGACCGGGTAATTAACAGGCCAACAATTAAAAAAAGGAAGGGTTGAATATTTCTCATTCAGTGAAGTTTGGTGAAAGATAAATACTTTTCCCGGATGGTTTGGGAACCCTTTCCCAAACCACCTGTTTTAGACGGCCCTACCCTGAAGGCAAGTCGTACATTCAGGTGACCACGCCATTTACAGGGTATCATTATGGTATGGAATCGGCAAAGCCGTCCGCCTTCGACCGACAGGGAAAACAAAGAATCCTGAATCAGGGAAGGGATTTTCCGATTCAATTATTGCCAAAGGGATGCAGGTCTTTGTGAAATGTCCTGCCATTCTTAGATAATGGGGCGCCCCGGTTGGCCAAAGATTCACCGGTCCCTCTTTTTAAGGGAAAACGATGTCTTAGGGATCTTGCAGGCCCTTACCAAATGCGCAGAGGCTTCAACCGGCGCCTATTGGGTTATAGATACAGCCTTGGGCCTCCCTATTGTTACACAGGGATGGTTCCCCAATCCAGGTCTGGAAATGGCTTGCATCGATCAAAATCCCCGTATAAAAAAAGCAGATTCGCCGCGGTTCAATATCAGGGGCTTAGTAAAAATAAAATACGAAAACATATCATATAGCTCCGATTTGAATTGGCCTGTAACACGCTCCGGCAGGCGGTTTCACCGAAATGAAATAATTTGAACGGGATTGGCTGCGTTAATCTTTCTTTTATGGCAATTCATGATATCCGTCAGTTTTTTCGTTGACGACCATTCTTTGCCCGTGTGGACAAGGAATGTAAAATTACACCCTGATTCTCCCTTTTCATGATGCAGGTTTGCAAAATGGTATCGGAGCAAATCCGCTGATCTGATTATTTGCGCTACAGGCCAGTTTATGAGTCGAAAAAAACAGGTTTGTTTGGCGCGGCTTCACCTTAGTGTCATCCCTTCTATACGTCTGCCTGCTTTGGATTTGCAAAAAGAATATTTCTAACACACTATTTAAAATTAAATTTATGTGGAGAAGAATTTTACCTTTCCTTCTTTTTAGCCCCTTTGTTTTCCTGGCCCATTTCGCCTTTGGCCAGGGAGGCACTTTGCCGCTCAACGGCTCTGCCAGCGGAACCATCAGTTCCTCCGCACAAATAGACAAATGGACGGTCACCACCAATGCGGACGGAAACCTGACCGTTACGCTCGCCAACTCGGGCACCTCGGATTTTTATGCTGAACTATTGGCCAATGACGGGATCACGGCGCTTAGCACAGTTATAAGGGTCAATAGTTCGAATGCCAATTCGGCCAGCATTACAGCTTCGGGCCTTGCTCCCGGCAGCTTTATTTTTGAAGTCTACCCGGTGGGCACCTCAACAGGTTCTTATACGGTGTCCAATAGCCTGGCGACTCCTTCTCAAGGCACAGACAAAGAACCCAATGACTATGCTTTTGAGCCCCTGACCCTTCCCCTGAATGGTTCTGTCGGCGGGCAGTTGGGATACAATAACCATTTTAATTATACCGACGCCGCCGACTGGTATAAAGTGACCACCACTTCCAACGGAAAATTGCAGGTAAGGCTGCAAACCAACGTAGGCACATTCTCTGCCAATTCGGATTTTTACCTGTATGTATATGCAGGAGACACGACCACTTTGCTGTCAAATGTGATCAGAATAAACAGTGGGAATGCAAACCTGGATTCGGTCAATATTGACGGGCTGGCACCCGGGTCCTATTATGTCAAAATAACGCCCGTTGGAACCAGTTATTTTGGTACGTATATTCTCTCGGATACCTTTTTTACCCCATCCCAGGTCACAGACAAAGAACCCAACGACTATGCATTTGAGCCCCTGACACTTACCCTGAACGGGTCTGCCGGCGGACAGCTTGGATATAATAATTATGTAAACTACAATGATCCTGCTGACTGGTACAAAGTGACAACTACCGCCAACGGAAAATTACAGGTGCGCCTGCAAACCAATGTCGGCACCTACTCTTCGAATGGGGATTTTTACCTGTATGTATATGCAGGAGATACGACCACTTTGCTGTCAAATGTGATCAGAATAAACAGTAATAATGCAAACCTGGATTCTGTCAATATTGACGGGCTGGCTCCGGGAAATTATTATATAAAAATAGCCCCCGTTGGATCCAGTTATTTTGGTACCTATATAGTTTCGAATACGTTTTTTACCCCTTCCCAGGGCAGTGACAAAGAACCCAACGACTATGCTTTTGAACCCCTCACCCTTCCCCTGAACGGGTCTGCCGGCGGACAGCTTGGATATAATAATTATGTAAACTACAATGATCCTGCTGACTGGTACAAAGTGACCACCATCGCCAATGGAAAATTGCAGGTACGCCTGCAGACAAATGTCGGCACATACGCCTCTCACGCGGATTTTTACCTGTATGTTTATGCAGCCGACACCCTGACCTCGCTTGGGAGTGTTATCAGAATAAACAGCAATAATTCAAATTTGGATTCTGTCAATATAGACGGGCTGGCACCCGGAAATTATTATATTAAGATAACTCCCGTTGGATCCAGTTATTTTGGCACCTATATCGTTTCGGATACGTTTTTTATCCCTTCCCAGGGCAGTGACAAGGAGCCCAATAATTACGCCATCCAGTCTGACACCTTGCCTTTGTATGGCACGGCAGGCGGGCAAATTGGATATAATAATTATTATAATTATTCCGACCAGACTGACTGGTACAAAGTCGTCACCACCAGCACCGGCAGATTGAGGATCCTGATTCAAACGAACGTAGGCACCTACTCTTCCACAGCGGATTTGTATCTCTATGTATTTGCGGCAGACACCGTGACATCCCTTGCGGGCGTTATCAGAATAAACAACAACAACTCGAATCTGGATTCCGTGGTTATTAGCGGGCTTGCCGCGGGCACCTATTATATCAAGGTTGTCCCCGTTGGTACCGGTTATTTTGGCACCTACCTGTTATCAGCCAATCATCTCAATGTGCTCATAGACAGCACCCAGCATAATATTTGCCTGAATACCACAGCTCCTGCATTGACAGCGACGGTGACCCAGGGTGATGGCTCGGCGCTTTCTTACCAGTGGTACAGCAACACACAGGCCAGTAAGACAGGGGGAACCCTCATCAGTGGGGCAACCCTTGCCTCCTATACCCCTCCCACTTCTACTGCCGGGACCACTTATTATTATTGCAGGGTTTCCGATGCAGATGGCGATCAGGGCACAAGCAATGTGTCCGGCGCCTTCATAGTGGGGGCTTCCGTATCAGGCTCCATTAGTGGGGCAGGAGCGGTATGCGCCGGGACCAACAGTACAACGCTCACGCTCAGCGGTTATACTGGTTCCATTCAATGGCAATCTTCTACGGACAATACCAATTTTAACAATATTGCAGGAGCCGCCAATCCGACCTATACCGCTACCAACCTGACCCAAACCAGTTATTACCGGGTAGTGGTGACCAATGGTGCCTGCTCCAGCGTCACATCCGCCAGTGTAACCATTAATGTGTCCCCTGCAGCCATAGCAGGTTCCATCAGTGGAGCCGGTACGGTTTGCAGTGGCACAAACAGCACCACACTGACTTTGGCTGGCTACACGGGTACCATTCAATGGCAATCTTCCACCGACAATGTGAATTTTGCCAACGTGGGAGGAGCCATAAATACAACATACACAGCCGCCAATCTTACCCAGACCACCTACTACCAGGCGGTGGTAACGAGCGGCAGTTGCGGCAGTGCAAAAACCGCCAGCGTGGCTGTTACCGTAACGCCTGTTTCGGTAGCCGGTTCCATCAGCGGGGCTGCAACCGTATGCTCCGGCGCCAACAGCACTACGCTTACCTTAAGTGGCTACACAGGATCCATTCAGTGGCAGTCATCTACGGACAACACCAACTTTTCCGGCATCTCTGGGGCTGTCAATGCTACTTATACGGCGACCAATCTGACCCAGACCACTTACTACCGCGTGGTAGTGACCAGCGGCAGCTGCACCAGCGCCACCTCCTCCAGCGTGGCCATTACAGTAGGCCAGGGCGCTTCAGCAGGGGCCATCAGCGGAGCTGCTACTGTTTGCCCAGGAACCAACAGTACCACCCTTACGCTCTCCGGGTATTCCGGCAGCATCCAGTGGCAGTCTTCCAGCGACAATGTGAATTTCGCCAATATTACAGGAGCTGTTAATCCAACCTACACTGCCACCAACCTGACACAGACCACCTATTACCAGGCAGTGGTAACAAGCGGCAGCTGCGGCAGTGCCACCACGACCAGCGTGGCTATTAGCGTGACACCTGCTTCCGTGTCAGGCTCCATCAGCGGAGCTGCAACCGTTTGCACCGGCGCCAACAGCACAACCCTTACCTTAAGTGGCTACACGGGAGCCATTCAGTGGCAGTCTTCCTCCGACAATGTAAATTTCGCCAACATCGGCGGCGCCAACAGCACCACCTATACTGCCACCAATCTGACCCAGACTACTTACTACCGCGTGGTTGTGACCAGCGGAAGCTGCTCCGCCGCCACCTCCTCCAGCGTGGCCATTACGATAGGCCAGGGCGCTTCAGCAGGGACTATCAGCGGAGCTGCAACCGTATGCTCCGGCAGCAACAGCACAACGCTCACGCTTTCCGGGTATTCCGGAAGTATCCAGTGGCAGTCTTCCAGCGACAATGTGAATTTCGCCAACATTACTGGAGCTGTTAATCCAACCTACACTGCCACCAACCTGACCCAGACCACCTACTACCAGGCAGTGGTATCCGGAAGCAGCTGTGGTACGGCCACATCGGCCAGCGTAGCAGTGACAGTAACCCCTGCTTCCGTATCAGGTTCCATCAGCGGAGCTGCAACCGTATGCTCCGGCGCCAACAGCACAACCCTTACCTTAACTGGCTACACGGGAGCCATTCAGTGGCAGTCATCTACGGACAACACCAACTTTTCCAGCATCAGTGGGGCTGTCAATGCTACTTACACGGCGACCAATCTGACCCAGACCACTTACTACCGCGTGGTAGTGACCAGCGGCAGCTGCACCAGCGCCACCTCCTCCAGCGTGGCCATTACAGTAGGCCAGGGCGCTTCAGCAGGGACCATCAGCGGAGCTGGCTCCGTTTGCGCAGGAACCAACAGTACCACCCTTACGCTCTCCGGGTATTCCGGCAGCATCCAGTGGCAGTCTTCCAGCGACAATGTGAATTTCGCCAATATCCCCGGCGCCAACGGTGCGACCTATACTGCCACCAACCTGACCCAAACCACCTATTACCAGGCAGTGGTATCTGGAAGCAGTTGTGGTAGCGCAACATCAACCAGTGTCGCCATCAATATTGTTGTTGTTCCAACCCCTTCTCTAACATCATCCGCCAATTCCAGTGTATGCGCAGGAACAAGCGTAACCTACACTACCCAGTCAGGCCAATTGGCAGGATCCTATTTATGGTCATTTACAGGAACAGCCGCATCAGATTACAATATCTTATCCGGTGGGACAGCTTCCGATTATACGGTAACGGTTCAATGGCTTACTTCAGGAGTGAAGACTGTAACGGTTGGATATCAAAATACCGGAGGATGCGCGGTTGCCGCTCCTGCATCCCTATCCACCACGGTGGCATCCTCGCTGATTAGCTTTACGGTGACCGGCGGCGGAAGCTTCTGTGCCGGAGGGACTGGTGTCAGCATCGGCCTGAGTGGTTCACAATCAGGAGTCAACTATCAGTTATTGCTCAATGGATCAAACACGGGAAGTCCGGTGGCAGGTACGGGTAATGCCCTCGTTTTTGGTACTGTCACAGCGGCAGGCACTTACACCGTGACAGCGACGAACACTTCCGCAGGATGTTCTGGTGTTATGCTGGGGGATGCTGTAGTATCAGTGAATACCCTACCCATAGGCACCATCACCTCCCTCAGCAGCGTCTGCGGGTCAACAACAGGTAATACAGCCACAGTACCCGATGCGGGAACCGGAGCAGCCTACCTGTGGACAATCAGCAACGGAACAATCACAGCAGGCAGCGGTACTAGCATGATTACCTATACTTCCGGCGTTTCCGGAACAGTCATACTTTCTGTCGTTGTGACGAACAGCAGCAACTGTTCAGCCAGTTCGGGAAATCTGGTAATTCCAATAGTGGCTTCACCAACCGTTCTGATCACTACAGCTTCTTCCGTTTGCGCTAATTCGACAAACAATATAGCCTCTGTTGACAACGCCGGAAATGGGGCTACCTATACTTGGAGCATTACCAACGGAACGATCACTGCTGGCAACGGCACTAACAGTATCACCTATTCCGCCGGTTCATCCGGAGTAATTGCAATTTCTGTAACGGTAAGCTATACCACGGGTTGTTCGCAGAGTATCGCTGATGTTTCCGTGAATATAGGTTCAGGAACGTCTGCCACCATCACAGCACCGAGTGCGGTTTGCAGCTTCTCATCCGGAAATACCGCCTCTGTGGCTAATGCAGGCAATGATGCTGTCTACACATGGACCATCTGGAATGGAATTATTACTTCGGGCAATGGAACCAATAGTATTACTTATTCTGTAGGCTTCTTTGGTGAGGTAAAACTTTCTGTGGTGATTTCTAACATCAGCGGATGTTCCGCAGCCACCGGAAGCACTACCATTGATATCAATCAGGTTCCTTTTACCCCTCTTTGTGATAGAGATTTTGTACGATGCGGATCAGGGCATATAGAACTTGAAATCTACACCGAGCCTGGCGTAACCATCGACTGGTATTCAGCACCAAGGGGCGGCACACTTCTACAGGCAGGTACTTTGTCAGGCCTGAACAGATTTATTACGCCGGTTCTGACCAATGGTATCACCCTATATTATGCCCAGGCCCGTAACCTATCAACCGGATGCACGTCCTGGTACAGGACCCCGGTGAAGGCAATCATCGACAGACATTGTAACAGGTTCTGGCATGATGCACCTGAAAAAACGGTTGATGGAAAGACAATTAATGAGGGTGATTTGCTTACCGGACTTGACGCCAAAGCCTGGCCCAATCCATCCCAGCAGGAATTTAACCTAGTGATTTCCAGCAGCAGCCTGGAAGTAGCTGATATTAAGGTCTTTGATATGATGGGCAGGGTGGTGGCTCAAAAACGGGCCACTCCCGGACAGGTACTTCAATTTGGAGCTACCCTGACCACCGGTTCCTATATTGTAGAAATTTTACAGGGTAGTGACAGAAAACTTTTGAAAGTAGTGAAGAATTAGAGTGGAATCTTTAAGACTGGGGCCGTTCCGTTTCAACCGGAACGGCCTCTTTATTCATAATCCCAAACCTCAAAATGACGCATTTCAACTATATGTATAAAGGCTTTTTTTTGAATATAAAAAAAGGACGCCATTTACTTGGATAGGTTAAACTGTATGGGTACTGATAATTCCATGGGTTTATTTCGAATCTATATTTATTCATCCTGAAGATTGCCCTGCTGACCTGGAATGTTTTTAGACGTATAAATGCCTGCGATTTTATTTTCAAGCCGATTTAAATCTCCAATGAACCATATTTTTTTAAACGGAGACCCTAAGCTTGACCCTCACTTAATGGACAGGAGCATGCTTCGCTTATTATCCATAGATTTAAGTTAATTATATGTATCAAAAAAAAAGCTAATTCATGTATTTTCATTTTGTTTGCAGCCATTATGGTAATCAAGACGGAGAGATCTATGAAAATACAATGGCAGTAAGGGATATCTAACATACCTTCTTCCTGGAGTAATGTGGCTAAGGTTGTCGGATATTATAAGTCTAGGTTAAATTGGTTGAACGAATTAATTAATTAGGGGTAACTTGGGATATAAACAATTTTCAGCATAGATTCTTGAAGGTCGAAATGCCATGATCCTCATTTCGCCGAGTCTCCTCTGTTGGTGAATAATAAGTTTAACATGCAATTTTTCAAAAGCCTTATACTGACATTTTGCATATTTTCCTTCCCAGAGCAAGGACAAACCGACCAATATAAAGCATTACTCAACATAGCTTTAAATATTAGGGGACAAATATTCATAAATGTAAAACCTTTGACCAAAATTAGAATTGAAGAATCTGACTTCAAAGACAATTTTGAAGACTATAGAGAGCTCCTTAAAGAAATGGACACCATCACCCTTTTTCAGATATTCAAAAATTCTAAGCACCTTGATACATTAAATTGGACAGATGCCGAACTTGACCGCTTTCTTTTGGTTCAAGGAAGGGGAGAAGACGCACAGTTGAAATATGCAATAAAAAAATTTAATTTAACGAATAAGGAACAAATAAAGTATTATCGAAAGCAAATCAATCTCTTCAATTCAATGGACCCTCTTGACAGAAATATTTATTCATACTCAAGACCAGTATTCGACGACTCAAAACATTTTGCAATTATTGAATTTGACAATGGACACAGCCGGCTTGGGGGCGGTGGTGGCATAGCACTTTATAAATGGACAGGAAGTATTTGGAAGGAATTGGGTCTACTAGTAAGATGGAGGTATTAAAAACTGATACCAACATGGAGTTGGAGTGAGGTCGGCGGGCGGAAAACGCTGATCAGCATCAGCTACATTTCTGCTTCGGTTCCGGCCGAATTATAATTATGGGACTAGGAATTGGAATATATTTTTATATTAGACATATAGTACTAAGGTTATCAAAACAATCTCACAGTCCTTTGATGCGACGTATTTGAGGCTGTTTTCGTTAAAGTTGGAAGATGAGTCACAGACCTCGCGAAGGAGTTGCATTTAATGGCATCTGTGAACTCTTTTAGGATATAGGTGCATCCGCTCAGGTTATTTTCTAATCCACGGGCCTTCAGGTCCGCCCGTGAACATGTTCATCCTAAGCGATCCATACTTGGTATGATCCAAGAATATATCCGGAACTTCTTCATTTTCAAGCAAAGATTGCCTAAGCCATTTCATGGTCACATTTATCTTATCGGTATTGAAGCCAGTATACGGCAAACCAAGAGGATGCAACCATCTTAATTTAATACAGAATAATTATGCGTATCAGTTTCTATTCAATGCACCTGTCGTTTGCAGTATTTTTATCTTCTTGCAAATCGCCTAATATCGACCATGTCAGCCATACTTTGCCGAATATCGATAACACTTTCATTTCGTGGAATAATGCTACTTTTCAGTCATTGGACCGTCATATTGAATCGGCCAGTGAGAGCGTAGAAAAGAGTGCTTACCAAAATTCCCTCGCAGCTTTTAAAGCATTCTTAGATATAGACGATTCCAGGCAAGTAAATACAAAATCCATCCGGTATCAATTTTTAGATATATTATCCGTTAACAGTATTAAAGGTAAATTTTATATTATTGAGGCAAATCGTTCTGGAGAACAGGTAGAAATAAGAAACTATGTAATATGGGCAGAGTCCCCGGATACAAGCAATGTTGATGTATATAAATTTGTTGCTAAGCGGTGGGCCAAAAACCCTACTACACAAAAGATGCCCATGAATAATAAGGAAAACATAATCAGATACCCTGAAAAAATGGGAAACGGATTTAATCAAGACGATGTTGTCATTACACAATTTAATGCTGGATCTGTTAGGGCCTCTGATTATTACCTGTACACAACTTTACCTGATATAGGCACTATTAAAGAGATTTTATTATTAAGATAGATGGTAGCCTTGGAGGCCGTTTATTGCAGCCTACTGAAAGCTCCCTATGGTGATGAAGAGAGAGAGCCTAATCGTTTGTTTTAAATTGGATTTATTTTTTATAAATCTACTTTAAAGATTAAGGCATCAAATAATTCCTTAGGAGTGCCTTTTTTTTACCTGCTTCAGGATACACCAAGGCCTGCCTAAATTGGGTGTTTTTGGATGATCAGTTTAATTATATCAGTGCTTCCAGCGGGAAGGTATTCGTAGACAACAGCAGTCACCCGGCAGGGACGCTGAATACGATTGCTCCCGGGTAGGCAATAACGATGTAGAAGAACATATATTTGTATATTTAGGTGAGTAATGAAACCCAGGGATGGGAAGTGTTCCTTGATAATTTAAGTGTACAGCATAGGCTGGGGCCGGTACTGGAGGAGAATCATTATTATCCGTTCTGCGACCAGGCTGTAAAAAGTAACTATGCTCGAAATAAATATCTCTTTAATGCCGGCTCAGAACTACAGAACAAAGAGTTCAGTGACGGAAGCGGTCTGGAATTATATGAAACTAATTTTAGAAGCCTTGACCCACAATTAGGAAGGTTCTGGCAACAAGACCCATTAGCAGTAACATTAGTTCCTCTTTCGCCATATCAATTTGCTACAAATAACCCTGTGCTTTTTAACGACCCGTTTGGCCTGGATACTGTCAGGGTCAGTGGAGAGGGCAAGCACCATATCAAAATAAGGCAAGGTGATGTACTTGCATGGACAATCGGGGACCAGACGTCATATTATACTTATGATCCTTCTAACGCTGATGCTGTTAACGGCTTTGTAGGACAAGGCATGAACGATGGTACCATGTCCACAGTAACAGTAACAGGGCATGCAAAAAAGCAAGACAACACAAGCGCATGGGGATTGGGCTGGGAATGGCTCACGGGTAAGGGGGCAAGAGAACGCCATTTTAAAGACGGAGACCCATTCACAAAAATGTTGCAGAAGCATGAGCATATTCAAGACGCAAGAAATCAAATAGCGAGCGGTCTTGGCAATGGTAGCATTGTTCCGAATAAAACATACACAAACAATTATGGGTTAGGCGGACTTGGTGGCGTTCCAAAATACATAAGAGATTACTCAACGTTGTTGACAGGGGGGGTGACTGGAAATGTTGCGGTAACATTTTTGCGTTCTTATGGGTTGAAATTTGAAGTTGTTTCGGTTGATGAAGAGAGTGGCACCGCGCAAGTACATTTCCACATGGATAATGCATCAACAATCGAATCAGCAACTCACCCGCCTGTTATCGGCTACACGCAATTTTGGAGCAATAATATTGGCAAGCCGCTGAACAACTTTTTCTCAAGCGGTGCGATGTCAAAGACAACGCAAACCGCAGACTGGACAGAGACAATCAAATACAAATGAAACAAGCAATAATAAATTTAATTGTGATGATGTCATTGTTACAAGCTTGTGGTGGCTATAGCAAAGGGCCTACACAGAATGATATCATCGGTTCATGGAGAAATCCCGATGGAGCTGAATTTGTTTTTAACACTGATGGCACATTTTCGGGAAAACGGATACCTACAAAATTGGGCTTTATGACAACCGATAGTTTAAAAAATAAAAAGTTCAATGGAAGTGGCAAATGGGTTTTAAGAAAAGGGAGTACTCATTGGGAAGTGAACGTTGATTTTGATAAGGTAGATAATGGCAAAAACGGATGTGTGTTCCCATTATTAATATCAAGGGAGAATGAAGTATTAGAGAATCAGCCACCCTGGTATCTTTTTATATGGGAAGAAGAAGAAGGCGGCGAACGTTATAAATTCTCTAAACACTAGCGCCTAAGTACAACCGAAACATACAGAAATACCAAATCCCCACTGTGAGCGGCTTTGTTGTATAATACTGAAAAAAAGGTGATATTAAATCTTTAAATATTGACTAGTTCATTTAAAGCCCTTTTTGGATATCTGTATATGCGATCCGAATATCTTCCAGGCCCCTGCCTTTAGGTCCGGGAGCATATTCCTCCGAAATGAGACATAACCTGTATTTTTCCTTTTATGAGCACATTTTTTCCGAATCAAGGATTGTGAAGGGGTTTTTATGGTCATAGCCATCTTATGGTTTTTTGAGCCCAGAATATAGTAAATAACTGGTATTTGGTAGCATTAACCATAAACCCTGCGAAATTTGCAGAAATCAGCCTTTAACCTTCCCATGCTCCCAATTTAAGCCTTTTAATTGGCCCTTACTTTCAAATTCCACTGGTCATAGCCATCTATTACGTGTTAGAAGGTTGAATAGCTCTTCAAGTTGGAAAACAGGGAATGAAGTAGGAGGGTGACAGCAGTTGACAAATACTCTATCTGGGGGTGAATTGTTTACGCCAACATTGTCATTACCTGGTATCCAGTAGCAATATTTCTCCGTTTTTGCTTGGAAATTGCTTGGAAAATAAAAAACCACCTACAAGATTATACTATGTAAGTGGTTGATTAAGAGTGGACCCTGTCGGATTTGAACCAACGACCCTCTGATTATGAGTCAGATGCTCTAACCGGCTGAGCTAAGGGTCCTTCCTTTTTAAGGAGCAGCAAAAATAGAATATTCAGGCTTTGATGTGAAATATTAAAAAAGAAATAATTATCTCCTTCACCAAGCAGCCTGAACAGAGGAATATTTGTCAATCATGTTGGAACAGTTAATTAATTCTTAATATTGTTCCAGATTATGATCACCCTTTTTGTGTAAAAGGAACCTGATTAGTGCCAATGTCAACGATTGCAACCGATAGAATACAATATTTACAGACATGCATTGCGCGTAATGACGACCAGCATGCCTATAAGGAATTATTCATAGGGCTCTATTCCCACCTTACCCAGTTTGCCTTTAGTATTGTAAAAACGCGTGAATCGGCAGAAGAAGTGGTATCCGACCTGTTCATCAAGATTTGGGAAAAGCGAAAAGCCCTGGAAAAAATAGGAAACCTCAAGGTCTATCTCTACGTAGCCACCAGGAATATCGCCCTCAATTACCTGGAAAAGCAAAAAAGGGCCGCCACCAACAGCCTGGAGGATTGTTCCGCTGATTTTACCAGCCTCTACTTTGATCCCGAACAGCTGATGATCACCGCAGACATGCTGGAACTCATCGAAAAAGCCATCGACGGCCTTCCTCCCAAATGCAAAATGATTTTCAAACTGGTCAAGGAAGACAATCTCAGGTACAAGGAAGTGGCTGAAATCATGGGTATTTCCGTAAAAACAGTGGAAAACCAGCTTGCCATTGCCCTTCGAAAGATTGGAAGTGTCATCAGCTTTAATATACACCGCACCATCTCCACGTCAGTCGGCCAGTCTAAATAATTTAGAATTTATTTAACCTTTCTTTGGGGGTTTTCCTTTAACCGCTTGTCCTTATTCAGTAGACTACTACCATATGGAGCAGATACACATCTGGAATTTGATTGCTAAAAAGCTCTCCGGAGAGGCAGAGGATCATGAGCTTCTTGAGCTGGAACAGGTGCTGCGGGCCAATCCCGAGCTGCATTACTCCATGCAGACCATCATAGACCTTTGGCGCCCTGAGCAGCATTTTGACCAGGAAGAAGCCCACCGCGCTTTTGAAAGGCATGTTGCCCGGATGCACCAGCTGAATATCCCCATTTTTGCGGAACCTGATGTCCAGGAATCCGTAATTTATCCCGGTTCCGAAGAGCCCGGTCGCAGCAGAAGGTCCAGGAAACGGTTCCTGTTCTCCGCCCTTTCGCTGGCCATGGTGGCCGGTATTATCCTGGTGGGCTTCAGGTATTTTCGCGCTGAACCTGTCAGGCAGCCCGCCCTGGCAGCCGAAAAAGCCATCAGCGAGGTTTCTACCCAGAACGGCTCCAAAACCAGCCTGGTGCTCCCTGACGGGACCCTGGTCTGGCTGAATTCAGGCAGCAAGCTCTCCTATGACAAAAATTTCGGCAATACGCTTAGGGAAGTGGTCCTCAACGGTGAGGCATTCTTTGATGTGGTACACAATGCCGAAAAACCGTTCATCATCCACACCAACAAGATCAATATCAAGGTTTTGGGAACTAAGTTCAATGTCAGGTCCTACCTCAGTGACAAGACTACGGAGGCCTCGCTAATCCGGGGAAGCATTGAGGTTTCCTTTAAGGACCGGCCCAGTGAAAAGATCATCCTGAAGCCCAATGAAAAAATTGTGGTCGCCAATGATGACCTAACACTCAAACCCGTAAGTCCCAGAAAATTGCAAAAGCATGTCAGCGAACCTATTGTAGCCGTTAAGAATTTGACCTACGAATCCCGCAGCGGGGCCATCATCGAAACATCCTGGGTGGAAAACAGGCTGATATTCCAGGATGAATCCTTTGAGGATCTCGCACGCCGTATGGAGCGCTGGTACGCAGTGACCATCAGTTTCAGCAATCCTGACATGAAGGAGCTCTATTTTACGGGGAATTTCAGGAACGAAAGTATTAGCCAGGCCCTGGAAGCCTTAAAACTGACGGCCAACTTCAATTATACCATTGTGGGAAACAGTATAACTATTTCAAAATAAGACCATTGTCATAACCAAAACCATCACTGCACATGATTAACAGCACATAATAAAAAAAAGAGCGGGAAATGTTGGCGCATTTCCCGCAAGGCATCTTTTTATCGAAACACGCTGGCGCTTGTCAACGCAACAGGGTTCCTCTATTGATAACCTATAATGTTATAAATGTATGAAGAAAAATCTAACGATTGGAGGAGAAAACCTCCATGCCATCAAAAAAGTTCTGTTGATTATGAAACTTACCTCTCTGCTTTTATTGGTAGGCATTCTGCAGGTCTCGGCTAATGTAAACGGCCAGGACCGTGTCACCTTAAAATTGGATAAAGCAGAAATCTCCAAAGTGCTGAATACCATTGAAAAACAGGGTACCTACCGCTTCCTGTACAACAGCAGGCTGCAGGGTATCAGTCAAAAAGTAAACATCGATGTCAGCGGACTGGGTATCAAAGAAGTACTCAATAAAATGTTTGCCGGTACCGATCTGAGCTATAAGATTCTGGAAAACAACCTGATAGTTGTCCTCTCCAACACACTGGCCGTGCAGGATATCCGCATCACCGGTAAGATCACCGGTGAAAACGGGGAAGCCCTCTCCGGGGTGTCTGTATCTGTGAAAGGCACCTCCCTGGGGACCACAACCGACAATAACGGCAATTTCACCCTGACAGTTCCTGAAAAAGGCACCCTGGTGATTTCCTATATCGGGTACCAGACCCAGCAGATCCCCGTAAGCAGCCAGTCGGTCATCAACATCAAACTGGTGGCGTCCAACCGAGCCATGGATGAAGTAGTGGTCATAGGGTACGGTACTGCCTCCAAAAGGGACCTGACCGGCTCCATCGTGAAGATTGCCGGAAAAGAAGTGGCCGATAAACCCAATACCAACCCGGTTGCCTCCCTGCAGGGTAAGGTAGCTGGACTCTCCGTGGTGAACAACGGCACACCCGGTGCAGCCCCGGATATCCGCATTCGCGGAACGGTCAGTATCGGTCAGGTGCACCCCCTGTATGTGGTGGATGGTATCTTCAACGACAACATCGATTACATCAACCCCAACGACATCGAATCCATCGAAATCCTGAAAGATCCCTCCTCCCTGGCTATTTTCGGGGTTAAGGGAGCCACCGGGGTAATCGCCATCACCACCAAACGCGCAAGAGTAGGCCAGACCGTGGTGAATTTCAATACCACCTATGGCCTTAAAAAACTGGTTGATAAGATCAAGCTCGTCAATGCCAGCCAGTTCAATACCCTCTTTGCGGAAGAAAATGCCAACAACAACGTACCCACTCCGGATTATTCCGCCATCAATTCCAACACGGACTGGATCGATGCGGTTACCCGCACGGGCCATTTCAATACCAACAACCTGAGTGTTTCGGGAAGTACCGAGAACAATAAATTCAATATGGGCGTTGGCTATACCTCAGATCAGGGTATCATCCGCCATGAGGAACTGCAGCGGATGCTGCTTTCCCTGAGTGATGAATTCAAGGTCAACAAGGCCATCAAGCTTGGCGTCAACCTGAATGCCACGCGCACCAACAACCCCTATGATGCGACCTGGGTGCTCGACGCAGCCCGCAAGGTCATGCCGCAGGTATCCGCTGCCACCAAGCCCTTTTATATCCAGAACCCCTATGGCTCAGACAGCCTCCACGTGAACCTGTATTCCACCACGGACCAGGCCCTGCAGAATTCAGGGGTGCAAAATCCGCTGATCCAGCTGGAAAATGAATGGAATAAAACAATCAACACCGAATACCGGACGGTGGGAAGTGCTTTTGTGGAGATCAATTTCCTGAAATATTTTTCCTGGAAATCTTCCTTCTATGCGGATATCAGCAATATAGATTATCGCAAGTATGTGCCGCTCTACGATGCATACAATCCCCTGAACAATACACCGGTTGCAGTCAACCAGGCCACCTCCGTGACCGAAAACAACCAGACCTATCATAAATTCCAGCAGGACCACCTGCTTAATTTCAAAAAGAAAATAGGCGACCACAGCGTACAACTGACCGGCGGTTTCACAACCTATTATTTCGGCAATTTCAACCGGGGCGGTACGGGTAAATCTACCAGCACCACCGCACCGCAGACACCGGATGACAAACGCTTCTGGTACCTTAATAACGGGTTCAACGATCCCACCAATACCCTGGCGACCTCTTCACAGAGCGAATACACCACGGTATCCTATCTGGCCCGCGCCCTGTATAATTACCAGGAAAAATACTTTTTTACCGCCTCCTTCCGTGACGATGCCTCCTCCAGGCTCCGCCCGGAAAACCAGCACCAGCAGTTCTGGGCTGTAGGAGCGGCCTGGGATGTTTCCAGGGAAGATTTCATGAAATCCCAGAATATCTTCGATTTCCTCAAAATCAAAGGATCCGTTGGTGTACTGGGTAACCAGAGTGCCTATGACAACAATGGCCCCCTGAACTACCCAACCTACCCCGGCCTCAATACCGGCGTCAATGCCGTATTCGGTAACCTTACCTATTCAGCTGCCACCCCGGCCTATATTGCCAATCCAAAGCTGAAATGGGAGACCGTTTCTGCCCAGGAGATTGGGGTGGAACTCAATGCCCTCAACAACCGCCTGCATTTTGAAGCCAATTACTTCAACAAGCAGACCAATAACCTGATGACCTATGTGAGCCGCGCTGCTTTGGGCGTTCCCGATGAACTGATCAACGGGGGCAGTCTCAAGAACTGGGGCGAGGAGTTCTCTGCTTCCTGGAATCAGGTATTCAACAAGGATATGTCCCTGAATATATCCGGCAATATCACTTTCCTCAAAAACAAGGTGATTTCTCTGAGCTCCGACCTTCCCACCGGTGTACTGGATGTGACCTCCCAAAATAACGGGGAAGCCATTTCCGAAACCAAGCCCGGCATGCCGATCGGTTATTTCAAGGGCTATATTGTAAAAGGGGTCTTCCAGAGTTATGCGGATATCCTGGAATCCCCCAGTCAGGCCTCCCTGGGCAATGCGGCCCGCCCCGGCGACCTTAAATATCAGGACGTAAACGGAGACGGGGTAATCAATGCCTCCGACAGGACCTATATCGGTAATCCGACCCCCAAATTCACCTACGGCAGTTCCATTACCTTCAACTTCTATGGCTTTAACTTAAGCGTGGACGTGGGCGGTGTATACGGCAACCAGGTCTACCGCACCTGGGGAGCCCTGGAATCTCCTTTTCAGCGCGTTAACTATGCTGCTTTCGAACTGGGCCGCTGGCACGGCGCAGGCACTTCCAACTGGGTTCCGCTCGTCAGCCAGGGAGACAGGGGGAATTATGTTGGTTCCACTTATTCTATAGAAAACGGAAGTTATTTCAGGATCAGGAATCTGCAGCTGGGTTATAATATTCCCCGCAACCTGGTAGCAGGCATTAAAAACCTGCGGGTTTTCGCCAATGTTCAAAACCTCAAAACGTTTAAGAACAACTCCGGATATACGGCAGAATTTGGCGGTACGGCTACCAGTTTCGGGTATGACTACGGCGGCGGTGCCATCCCTGTTGTTTCCACCCTTGGCCTGAACGTAACTTTTTAATTTTTTAAACTTGAATAATATGAAGAAAATAAAATATACGCTTTGGGCGCTGCTGCTGGCAACCCCCATGCTCCTGACCATCACCGGATGCAAAAAATACCTGGACCGCAAACCGCTTACGGCCACCCTCGACGACCTGCACCAGGGAGCCCTGGAGGCGCAGAGCTTTGGTCTGTATTCCACCCTCAGGTCTTACGCCGGTTTTTCCACCCTGCCCTGGATTGACTTCAACAGCATCCGGGATGACGATGCCCAGAAAGGTAGCTCTACCACCGATGGCGCTGAAATCAACACGGAATTTGAGACCTTCCAATATACCAAGGACGACTGGGCCACCGATACCTATTGGAATGATCATTATTACATGATCAACCTGGCCAATAAGGAGCTCTATTTTGCAGATTCCCTCAAGGCTACCGACCCGGCCTCCCTGCGGAATATTGGGGAAGCCTGCTTTTTCAGGGCCTATTCCTATTTTGAGCTGGTGAAAGCCTATGGCGATATTCCCCTGATCAATTATTACTATACCAATGCCAAAGATGGCATCCGGCCCAAATCACCGGCAGCCAAGATATATGCACTGATCGATTCGGATCTTAATGTCGCTTCCCAGTACCTGCCGCCCAACTGGGATGTTAATGGTGCCAACCGCTACCCCGGACGCCTGACGAGCGGGGCTGCCAATGCCCTTTGGGCGCAGACCCACCTGTTCCGCTCCGACTGGGCCCAGGTGGTCGGCCTGACCAAGCAGATCATGGCCTCCGGCCAGTATTCACTGGCTGCCAATTTTGCGGATATCTGGAAGGACGGACTGAACGGGGCCGGCAAAAACGGACCGGAGTCCATATTTGAAATGCAGTGTACCATCGGGCAAAACGGGGTGAACTATTACGGAACCCAGTGGGGTACCAGCCAGAATGTTCGCCAGGGAGGCGCTTCGGTGGACTGGAACCTGGGATGGGGATGGAATGTGCCCACCAAGAACCTGGTCACCTCCTGGGATTCTACCGATCCCAGAAAAGCCATTACCGTTTTATATTCCGGACAGTTTGACGGCGGAGCTTCCCAGGGCGGTTACGGGGCCACGCTTCCTCCCTACAATCCGGGAGCAGCGCTGGACCAGCCTTACTGGAACAAGAAAGTATATTCCGATCCGGCCATGCGCGCCTATACCGGTGAAATCAACGGATCGGGCGGGGCAGACTGGATCAACCACCGCATCATACGGTATGCGGATGTCATCCTGATGCTGGCAGAGGCCTCCAATGAAACCGGCGACGGCGCTACGGCGGAGACCATGCTGGAAATGATCCGCGCCCGGGCCAGGGGAACCACCAACGCCCTGCCCCATATCGCCTACCAGAACCAGGCACAGATGCGCCAGGCGATCAAAAACGAAAGAAGGTGGGAGTTTGCCATGGAAGGTTACCGGTTTTATGACCTGGTACGCTGGGGTGATGCCGTCAGCGTACTCGGCGGACTGGGATACCAGCCCAAAAACGCCCTGTACCCGATACCGCAGCCGGCCATTGACCTGTCCGGAGGTGTGCTGACCCAAAACCCGAATTACTAATCCATCATTATTTCAGTCTCCGGGGCTGTCCAAGTAGGACAGCCCCGGAGATCACCCATAAAAAAAACGAGCTATGACTATATTTAACCAATCCAAGCGCCTGCCTTTGCTGGTAATAGCCCTGGCGATCCTTGCGGGCGCCTGCCAGAAACTGACCCACCCTGCCCTGGGTGCTTATCCCAAAGATGCCAATCCCCCCGGAGGCCCCCTGAAGTTTTACGCGGCCATGGACGGTTCTGACGTGGACAGCATCCGTGCCAATTTTGGGGTGGATAACCATGTAAGCTATGTGGCCGGCCTTTCCGGAAAAGCCCTTCAATTCGATGGCACCCAAAACGGATATGTTTCCTATCCATCGGCCAACGATTTCGGCTCAGCTACCAGTTTTACCATTTCTTTCTGGATCAATATCACGCTGGCACAGAAAAACAACACCAATGCAGTGGGCGTGCTGGCTTTTGCCCATTCCAATAATTTCTGGAGCAATATCTGTTTTTATGCCGACCACACGACCGGGGGCAATTCAGATTCCATGGACCTGAAAGTGCATTTTGCCAACGGGCAGGCAGACAACTGGGATTTTGCCGGGTACACCGGTGCCAAGCGCTGGCCCCATATGTATGACGGAAACTGGCACCAGGTGGCTTTTACCTATGATGCATCCACCCAGACCGGCACCCTTTACAGGGACGGAGCGCAGTTTGACCAGAAGACCAATGAAACCATTGTTTTCGGCAGCCCTTCCCAGCTGATACTGGGTGGTTTCCAGGAAGCCGCCGGCATTGTTTCCAATTACAGTTCCAACAGCTGGATGTCCGGTTTTCCGGGCATGATGGACAATGTCAGGCTCTACGGAGTAGCACTGGCCGCAGCCGATGTGGCCGCCCTGTATAACAATAAGCAGTAATCAAGGCATTGTTTTTTTGGTAATAAGGGAGGCTGCATATTTTAATTGCAGCCTTTTCTTATTTCGGTATTTAGGAGAAAGGACCAAACACCTTTAATATATGCAGGCACTGACCACATACCCGCGGACGGCTCTGGTCGCAGGGATGATGACGGCGGGTATCTTTGCCCTGACCCGCTGCGTGGACCGGGCCCGGGAAAATGTGCAACAGGTCCGTTCGGTCAAAAAACCACCGGCCTATGCTGATTTTGCCGGCAGTGCCACCTGTGCCCGCTGTCACCAGAAAATAGCAGCGTCCCACGAACATACGGCTCATTTCCTGTCGACCAGGCCCGCGACGCCAGCCTACATCCTGGGTAGTTTCCAGGCCCCGGACAACACCTTCTCCTATGATTCCGGAATGGTGGTCAGGATGGAAAAAAGGGATAGCGGGTACTACCAGGTCGGATACTTTCACGGCGAGGAAAAAATCGCCAAGCGCTTTGACATCGTAGTAGGGTCAGGAGCCAAAGGCCAGACCTATATCACCCGAAGCAATAACCGCCTTTACCAGCTCCCGGTTTCCTATTTCACGGCTGCCCATAAATGGGCCAACAGCCCGCTGTTTCCAACCTATCCGGTCGTCTTCAACCGCTCGATCACTTCCCGGTGCCTGGAATGCCACAGTACTTTTGCCGCCAGGATTTCGGCCCCCCGCGCCGACCCCGAAGAGTTTGACATGCAGCAGATGATCTATGGCGTGGATTGTGAGAAATGCCATGGCCCCGGCGCCCGTCATGCCCAGTTCCAGGCCATGAACCCCGGGGAGACCCGGGGAAAATACATCATCCATCCCGACAGCCTGAGCCGCCAGCAGAACCTGGATCTATGCGCGCTCTGCCACGGAGGCAGGCTGCACAAGACGACTGCATCGTTCTCCTTTACGGCCGGGGAAAAGCTCTCCGACTATTTCGCCCTGGATACCACCGCTCCCAACCCGGAAAATATTGATGTACACGGAAATCAGTACGGGCTGCTTCGGGCGAGCCGGTGCTTTCTGGAAAGTACCACCCTGACCTGCAATACCTGCCACAGCCCTCATGAAAACGACCGCGGTAATACGGAGCTGTATTCCCGGAAATGCCAGTCCTGCCACAGCGGGCAGCATGATAAATTATGCAAACTGGCCTCCGATATCGGCCCGTCCATCAACAGAAATTGCATTGACTGTCATATGCCGCTGAAGGCTTCCAGGTCCATTACCGAGCTGGTTGCAGGAAACAGCCGGCCGACGGCCGCCCTGATCAGGTCCCATTTTATCAGCATTTATCCCGAAGAGACCCGTAAATTCCTGGACGGAATGACCCAACCTAAACATGAATACAAACGGCATGTCCAACGCAACCCTTAAGATACTCATCCTGATACTGCTGGCAATGCCCAGTTTGTCCTGCCACCGGGACGATCATGCGCTTTTTAGCTCCCTGAGCCCCTCAGCCACGAATGTCCGCTTTGAAAACAACCTGGAAAAAAGGGAGCGCTTCAGTATTTTATATTACCTCTATTACTATAATGGCGGCGGCGTGGCCGTGGGGGATATCAACGGGGACGGCCTGCCCGACCTGTATTTTGCGGCCAACAGTGCGGGGCACAACAAGCTCTACCTCAACAAAGGCAATTTTGTCTTTGAAGACATCACCGATAAAGCCGGTGTGGCCGGCACGTCCGACTGGTGCACCGGGGTCACCATGGCAGACGTCAACGGGGACGGCCTGCTGGATATCTATGTCTGCGCAGTGGCCAATACCCATGAACTGCACGGCCACAACGAGCTGTTCATCAACAACGGCAACGGGACCTTCACCGAGAGCGCGGCTGCCTACGGGCTTGACTTTTCGGGTTTTTCCACCCAGGCGGTCTTTTTTGACTTCGACCATGACGGGGACCTGGACTGCTATATCCTCAACCAATCCCATAACCCCAACCAGAATATCGTCGACACTTCCGCCCGCCGGAAAATGGATCCCTATGCCGGGGACCGGCTCTACAGAAACGACCGCAAAGGCGGTCAGGGTAAGTTTACCGATGTCAGCCAACAGGCGGGCATCTTCCAAAGTAACCTGGGCTACGGCCTGGGTATCACCGTCGCCGATTTCAACAACGACGGTTGGGACGATATCTATGTCGGCAATGACTTCCATGAGAACGATTATTACTATATCAATAACCACGACGGTACTTTCCGGGAGAGCGGTGCGGACCATTTCCGCCACTACAGCCGTTTTTCCATGGGAAACGATGCGGCCGATTTCAACAACGACGGACAGATGGACCTGATCACCGTGGACATGCTCCCCTCCGATGAAAAGATTCTGAAGACCTATGGCAGCGATGAGCACCTGGATATCTATACCCAGAAAATCATTAAAAACGGCTACCAGCACCAGGTTTCCCGCAACTGCCTGCAGCGCAACAACGGGGACGGGGTGAGCTTCAGCGATGTGGCCCTGCTCTCGGGGGTCTCTGCCACCGACTGGAGCTGGAGCCCGCTGTTCGCCGATTTTGACAACGACGGCAATAAGGACCTATTCATTTCCAGCGGAATCGTCAAGCGCCCGGTGGACCTGGATTATGTCAAATTCATTTCCGACATATATAACCATAAAGTACTGAACACTTCCGATAAACTCGATGACAAGGCACTCGACAAAATGCCGGACGGGGCCTCCCATCCCTACCTGTTCCAGGGTGACGGAGCCCTGCATTTCAAGGACAGGAGCCAGGATTGGGGAACGGGTTCGATGAAGGGTTATTATAACGGGGCAGCCTATGCGGACCTGGATAATGACGGCAACCTGGATTTGGTGATCAACTGCCTCAATGCCCCGGCGGTGATCCTGCAAAACAGGGCGCCCCATAAAAATGCC
>CAIVKC010000010.1 GCA_903906365.1 uncultured Bacteroidota bacterium
CGCTAAATTTAGCAGTCCTAGCTTGGTTTTGATTAACTTAGTCTCTGATTTCATGATCTGACATTTTGGGGTTAATTAATAAGTGTGGTTACTTAAAGTTAATCCCAATTGTCAGATTAAATAGTGACTAGTTCAGTTTACAGAAATAGTCCATGGCTGGGAATTTCCATAGGAACGTCTTTGCTTTCTACAACAACTACTACCCAAAGTCCCAAAGATTAGCCAAATTATCTTCCTTATGAAAAGTCTCTTTATTTTCATTTTATTGATTGTTTTCTTTTCAATGAAATAAAATCTCAGGGAAGGTAGGAGTGATATACTCAGATATATTTGTAATTCATTTTTGACAATTTATATGTTGTCCAATGTGCAATTGCGCAAATTGGAATAGAAAAAAATCGTTTAACGGATTTATTAAAACACAGGAAGACTAATATTTTATATACTCTCATTTCTACGTTTGAATCCAATTTGACTTCTATCTTTGAAACTCACTTGGCGTAACTCTATATCTTGCAAAATTACCTTCATGCAATGCTTTTAGTTCTGCTCGAACTTCATTTGCAAATCGAAACCGGTCTGCGTTCGGAATTATGTCTATTTTATTTTCGAGGAGATCTGTTACCTCGTACTGTGTCATTGTGTTTGAAATAATTTCCGAGAGAACGGCTTTCAGTTCTTCGCGATATTTAAGACGGAAAGGATCAGGTTCGCCCAAGGATTGGCGAACTGCTGCATACTTTCCGGCGGAACGTTCATATGCCCAAATAAAAACCTCTTTTAATAGAGTTACATCATTCGATCCATATAATGCCAACAGGCCTTTTATATATAGGTCTTTTGGTACGTCAGCAAAAGTAATCGGTGACAGGTTCAATTTGTTGAATGGGATATTTGCTGCCAGACGAGACACGCGTTTGTCGACATCATCGAAGGTTTGTAGATAGGGCAGGTGAACCATGACAAAAAAAGCTTGCTTGAAGGGGTCATTAATTTCAGATGCTTTTGCGAGCATCAAGTCGAACATTTCTTCAATTTGTTGCGGCATCGCCAGCGGCATGTAAACAGAATTCCCAATGCCGACAGCAAAGGTTCTGAGTCTGCCTGGCGCTGCCAGGTCGGGCAATAAATTGTTTGATAGAAACGTAGGCAGGCTCAAAATCGTGTACCTATTAAAGCCAATAGTATCTGCAGACTGTACAATAAATTCGATGGCATCTTTATGGTTCAGGATCATCTGTGCATCCATCGGAGATTTGTTATCCGCTTTCTCTGCTTCAAATATTAACCTTTCGGTATTCAATCAGTAATAGGTGTTTCCTTGTAATCGGCTTGAATTTCAGGAAAGGTCAATCAACAAGCGATTTAAAATTTGTTTGGCATAAGTTCCTGCTGGATAATCTGGTTTTCCTGTATTACCGAGCTGTAACAATTGTGCTTTTTCTTCTTCGCTCAAATATGAATCCGTGTTTGGTCGGTAAGACCTTAGAAAGTCTATTTTTTGTAGATTACGGGTTTTCTTTGCTGAATCGGTCTGGAAACTTGTAAAAGAACTTGTTTGCTTCGGGTCGTGAGTGGTATGAGTTTTTCTGACTCGGTTTTTTCATTTGCTTGGTGTACATCTGCTTTCTTGGTGAGATGCCATTTCGTTGACCGTTTATTGCCCGACTTGGTAAATATTCCCTGCGCCGTCAATTCTGCCAGCCTTCTTTGTAGCGTTCGCCACTGAATATTCAGTGCGGCCGCTTGTTTAAGCTCTTCAATCGAAACCCCTTGCTCAAAGCATTGCAGGGCTTTCTGGATTGCTTCCATTTCTTTTTTGATATCTGCAGTGTTCATTGCTGACAGTTTACGTCATTTATGCGACAATAAAACGACATTTTATTTATTTTGGGGCTTTTGGTTTGTCGTTTATGGATAGTGTACGTCACTTTACTGTAAAATTATTGTCGCTAAAGGGCATTTTATATCAGTCAGTGGTCGAAAATAGGCGCCATTTTGGCGGCAATTAATCTGAAAATTAATAGTTTAAGTGTAAATGCTGGTGGATGGTTAGAGGTTCTTCCGAACGAAGTTTTACACCCCCTTTTTTTGGATATGAAATATCAATTTTGTTTAGCTCAACATGTTTATGCACCTGACGCGCCCCCCTTGTAATAAGGGGCTTAGGTGTAGACCTTGATTTCCAGCGTTGAATGTTAGTTTAGTGAAATCTGAATGATACTATCGTTCAGGCCAAACTAAAAAGCAGGGGCCGTATTGACCAAAGAGGGGGGTTAAGCATTATTCCTTACACAGGGTTTAAAACATGATTACGAATGATTTATACTTTCCGATCATTTTAAGAAAACCATAGAACCCCCAGTGAGCTATTTTTTCTTATTGAATGAGGGAAGAATATATTTTCTTATCAATTCATCAGATGGCGAAGGAGTATTGTAATTTCCACCCGTTATCACAGTTACCATGTTTTGTTCTTTTAATATATAAATTCTTTGGCCCCATTTCCCTGTGCTGCTTTGGTATAATATCTTACACCATCGGCATCCAAATATTTGAGCCACCATAAATAGCCGTAATCAACGCCCTGAATGACCGAATGCTTTTCAAAAGATTGGTTTACAAAGTCTGAAGATATTATTTGCTTCCCTTTCCACACGCCATTGTTTAAATACAACAAGCCAAATTTGGACATTTCCCGCGGAGTTAAATAAACCTGGCAATAATTTTCAGCATTGGATCTATCAGGTTTGAAATACCACTGGTATTTGGTTAAACCCAAGGGTTTGAACAAGTTGTTTTCAGCGAACGTAAGCAATGGCATTTTGGTGGTCTTTTCAACGATGCGGCCCAGTGTAACGGGGTTACCCGAGCAATATCTTCCATTTCCACCGGGCGTATCTATCATGGGAAGGTCTAAGGTAAATTTTACCCAATCATCCGAATAGTCCATCTTAATTTCATTTCCTGCGGATTTGCCGTTGCTGATATCACAATCTAGTCCTGTTTGCTGGGTCAATAAATTTTCGACGGTTATTCGCTTTTTGGCATCCGTCATATTTTTCAGGGTATACTCAGGGAAATATGTAAGCACTGGCTCATGCCTGCTTTTTATAAATCCCTTGTCAATGGCAATTCCGGTAAGGGCAGCGAAAAAGCTTTTGGTGGCTGAACGCAGTTCCTGCACGCTGTCTTTGGTATATTGATAAAAATATTGTTCAAATACCATTTTGCCGTCCTTTATGATTAAAATACTATGAACGTTTGGATAAATGCCGCTAATAATTGTTTGCATCATCTCCCTTAATAGCGAAGTATCCAAAATGGTTTTATTGATACTGCCAACAGCTAAGCCATCATGTAGGTCTTCGGGAATTTTATATACATACGCATCCTTTCCTTTAAGCCGGGGGTACCACATGGTTTCAGGAAAAAAAACGCCCTTGCTGATTAATTGGAAGGTATCTCTTTTTGAAATGTAGGCTGACGGTATATTACGAGCGTCTCTCAAAAAATGAATCGTGTCATATCTTGTAGAAAAAACATCGGATGCTTCATTTTTTAAGACATATTCACTTTGATTGATGATAGCAACTAAGGCGGTGTCTTTGGGAGAGGCGGCAATGACACTTTGAGGTGACTTGGATATTCATAAACGCCTTCATATTGCTTAAGCTCGTTATAAGTAAGTCTGTTTGGCTTTTGCGCAAAGGAGAATATAAAGGTAAAGAAGGAAATCAAAAACCAAACTGTGCTTTTCATAACTGGTTTATTTAGTAGATGTTTATGCAAAACATGACGCACGGCGAGAACGATTTGCTGCTGTCCTGGCATGATTTGAACTCTGGCTTGGAACCGCAGTGTGTCAAAATGGAATCTTGTAATAACTACATAAGCAAATCAGGGCCCCGGGGTTACATAAAACCGTTTTACATGAGGACGCATGCTGGCGGCACCCGGAGAAATGCGAAGATTGGCCATTTTAAGGCAGCTTTTACTTTTTCCTCATTTCAATCTGGTAGAATTCGTCACTATTTGTATGCGTTATATCGGTTTTAATTTTAATATCTCCTTTTTCAAGTGCGTATTCTCCGGGAATTAGGATTCCGGTGCGAATCTTTCCTGTCGTTTTTTCAAAACCTTATTTATAGCAGGTACCTGATCCAAAAGAATGGTTTATAGTTCATTTTGGCATTACCGTTTAGCAAATAGCCGGAATAATACTACAAATAATCATTATCGCGGTTGGGGCTGAATGGGTTAACCCGGAATAGAGAAGAGAATGGTGTTTTTTATAGCTTTATTACATGCGAGGTTCCCTAGCCGATACCGTTTTGCTGTAAGAGTTTTTTTTCAACAAGGGCTTTAAGATGCTTTTTAACTGTGTTGCGGTTTGCTGCTCTCAACGTAACTACTTCACGGACTGTTATACGTCCGCGTGATTGTAAGAGTTCAGGTATTTGCAAGGATAACGAAGGCAAATGGGTCATCAGTAATTGCTCTTTTTCTGGTTTTCCTTCAAAGGATTTTTTTGATTTTTCAATGCCTTCAGGAAAAATAAAACCCACGGTAGCCAGTTGGGGTTATCCGATTTGAGTGTTCCCTGCGTTTGCCTGAGAGATAGACAGTAGCTTTCTTTGCTTTGTTCAATTGCGGCTTGAAGTGAGCCATATGACACATAGGCATACCCGCATTTAATGGCAGGTAAGTAGTTATGACGCGTGATAACCTCCCATTGCCATCCTGAAAAGGGGGTATGGCGGGTAGCTCAACAATGAAAATACCTGTTATTAATAATGGATGAATTTTCCTAGCCTGGTACGCTTCGTTTGCCCGTCTCAACAGGTCAGCCATACGCAAAGGTGTTTCAAGAGGGGGGGCTGTTTGAAAAACAAATCCAAACCTCTTGCCATGGGCATCAAGGGAAACAATATGATTTGGTGATCTTTTTTAGCTCCCTTTATGCCATGCCTCTTTTTCGTGTAAATACTTGGCGGCGCTCAAAAAGCCCCTTGTGCAACCCTGGAGCGCGTGATAATTACAATGAGGATATCCGCTATTTGAGCAACTGATAGGCGATCAGGCTCATCATATAAGCGAGGCTGGTCATATAACACAGCTGGATGAGGGGCCATTTCCAGGATCTTGTTTCCCTTCTTACCACCGCTAGCGTACTCATGCACTGCATGGCCAGCATATAAAAGATCATGAGCGATATGCCGGAGGCCAGCGTATAGACCTTGGTGCCGTCGGATCTTTTGGCGCTGTCCATCCGCTGTCGCAGGGTCTGCGGGTCGGCGTCCTTGCCCCCTTCCACACTGTAGAGCGTGGCCATGGTTCCCACAAAGACTTCCCGGGCAGCAAAAGAGGTGATCAGGGCGATCCCGATTTTCCAGTCATAGCCCAGGGGATGGATCACCGGTTCCAGGGTCTTACCCAGCCTGCCGGCGTAGGAATTTTCCAGCAGGGCGGATTGTTTTTGTTTATTGAGCTCGCCCAGGGAGTCGGGATGCGTTTTGATTTCAGCGGCAAAATGTTCCCTGACCCGGTTCATGCTGTCTGAAGGGCCAAAGGAACTCAGGGCCCATAAAATCAGGCTGATTACCATGATCACCCTACCTGCGTCGCGCACAAATATTCGGGCCTTGCTGAGCATGGTCACCGCCACGTTTTTCCAGCGGGGAGCCCGGTACATGGGCAATTCCAGGATGAAAAAGCTTTTTTCCTGCAGTTTGATGAACCATTTGGCAACATAAGACACGATCAGGGCCATGACCAGTCCCATGATATAGAGGCCCATCATGACCAGTCCCTGCAGGCTGATAAAACCCAGCACCAGTTTTTTGGGAATAACCAGGGCGATCAAAATGGTATAAACCGGGAGCCGCGCGCTGCAACTCATCAGCGGGGTGATGAGGATGGTGAGCAGGCGCTCCTTTTTGTTTTCGATATTGCGGGCACTCATGATGGCGGGAACCGCACAGGCAAAGCCGCTGATCATGGGCATCACGCTTTTGCCGTTGAGGCCGACTTTGCGCATGAGCTTATCGGTCAAAAAACTGATCCTGGCCATATAGCCGGTATCCTCCAGGATGGTAATCAGCCCGAACAGGATCATGATCTGGGGTACAAAGACCAGGATACCGCTTAAGCCGGCCAGCAGGCCGTTGACCAGCAGGTCACTCCACCAGCTTTCCGGCAGTATGCCACCCAGGTAGCTGCTGGCCTGTGAAAAGGTCCAGTCAATGGCATCCATGGGAAACTGCGCCAGCCAGAAAACACTCTGGAATAACAGGAATAATACCACCAGCAGGATCAGGTATCCCCAGCGCCGGTTTAGGAACAGGCCGTCCAACTTTTCGGTGAGCATGGTTTTTTGCAGGGGATCGGGTTCGGAGACCGTGGTGGTCATCACCTGCTTGATGCGACCGTAGCGCTGCATGATCTCCTCTGCCTGCACTTTGGTCGGGTTGAACTGCCGGACCTTTTCAATGGCTTCGATCCTGTCCTGGATGGCGGCATCAAAGTGGAAATGTTCGTGGTTGATCAGGTAGTGAATGGCCATGTAATCGCTCACCGCCGGGAAGATTTCCTTTACGTCGGCCACCGCCGCACTGGCCAGGGCTTTGTTTTCAATGAAATCCCGCACCGGCCTCCGGTAAAGGTCCTGGACGGTTTGGGCCATCACTTTTTTCAGCTGGGGGATCCCCTTGTTCTTGCGGGGATTGACCGAAACCACCGGCACCCCCAGTTTCCTTTCAAGTTCCTCCAGGTCTATTTCAATGCCTTTTTTTCGCGACAGGTCCATCATGGTCAGGGCGATGACCACCGGGATCTTCAGGTCGATGATCTGGGAACAGAACAGCAGGTTCCTTTTGAGATTGCTGGCATCCACCAGCAGTACGACCATATCGGCGTGAACGACGGGATCCTGTTCAAGCAGCACTTTATAGGTCACCCATTCATCGCTCCGCTTGGGGTAGAGACTGTAGGTTCCCGGCAGGTCGACGATGCTGACCTTCAGGCCGGGAGCCAGCTCACAGGAGCCGGTCTTCTTGTCCACCGTCACGCCGGGGAAATTCCCTACCTTCTGGTTGAGACCGGTCAGGGCATTGAACAGGGAACTTTTTCCGCTGTTCGGATTGCCTACCAGAGCTATATGTAAGTTCTTTTTTTTCAATATATCATTCCTTGCCGCCCCTGCAGGGGGTAAGCCAGCAAAACTAAGGGAGATTGGCCAATGGGCTTTACGAATTCGGGAGGTTTATGCCCTTTAAGGAAACTGATGCCAAAAACAGCCATGATTTAGCCTTTGTGCACCACCAGTTTCCCGTTTTCATAAAACGGCAGGACATTGGCGGCATCCGCGCTCAGGCAGTAGCGGATGTCCTTTTCCAGTCCAAAACCGGTGAGCCGGTGATAATGGGAGGCATTTTTCAGCTTCAGGAATTCATAGAGGTCTCCGCCCGCATCCTTATAAAGGGTCTCTGCCATTTGGGAAGAGTCGCAGTTGATGGAAAAAGCCTGCTTGACCCGGCTGATGACCGCCCCGGCGAAGAGGGTATCTTCCAGGTTGATCCGGTCCTTCCAGGCGGCGCAGCCCAGGATCACGGGGGTCTTCACCCCAAGCAGGTAATCGCAGACCGCACTCAGATTGGGAAAGGACCCGGTGACAATCTGGCCGGCCCCTTTTTCCAGGGCCATATGCAGGAGTTTGGTGCCGTTGGTAGTGGTCAGCACCAGGGTCTTGTTACCCACAAATTCCCGGGGGTATTCAAAAGGGGAATTGCCATAGCTCAGCCCTTCGGCGATCTTGCCGTCCCGTTCACCGGCCGTAATGGAGTCGATCTGCTTACCCAGTTCGATGCATTTGGCCACACTGTCCACCGGGATGACGCATTTTGCCCCGTTATACAAGGCGGTGGCAATGGTGGAGGTGGCCCGCAGCACGTCGATGATCACCACGGTCGTGTGGTTTACATCATAGAGGTTCAGCAGGGCCGGGGATAGACAGGTATGTAAGGAAGGGAGCGAATTTGCCATATTTTGCAAATGTAAGAGATAGCCCTTAATTACCCATCATCCGGGCAGGGTACCCCTTTTTTGCAATAACCCGGCACCGGGGTCCTGCTGCCAATTAAACAGCGCTGCCCTTTTTGGGGAACTGCCATACGCTGCCCCGGATTTTTATTACTGCTCCTGGCCTTTGGACAGGGTTGATTCGCCGCAGGTGTCAGTTGGCACAGTTACAAACCGAAACTTTGTGGAAAAGAAAATGCCCTGTCAAGCCACCATGCACCGCCATTTCATGGGTTCTGTCAATTGGGACCCCGAAAAAGGAAGATTACCATAAATCGGATTGGGGGTTGCCATCCCCCCAATCCACACGAGGGGTAAAGAGTGACTGATTTTCAAAAACAAATTACAGTAGGCAATACA